>NZ_CP018171.1:4060500-4682500 GCF_001889605.1 Aquibium oceanicum
GCCTGGCTGCTCCTGCCGGAACTGGAGCGCGGCATAGCCGGACGCATCGACTTTACGGGCTTCGCGCTGTCGGGAATGGCTGCCGCGGGCATCGTCTTCGGCCTCTCGGTCGTCAGCCTGCCCGCGCTCCCGCCGGCGGTCGGCGTCGCGACGCTGGCGCTCGGCATCTGCTCCGGCCTGCTCTACTTCCGCCATGCGCGGCGCGTCGCGCGGCCGATCCTCGACCTCTCGCTCTTCCGCAACCGCGTGTTCCGCGCCGCGATCAGCGGTGGCTCTCTCTTTCGCATCGGAGCCGGCGCGACGCCCTTCCTCCTGCCGCTCATGTTCCAGCTCGGCTTCGGGTTGACGCCGTTCCAGTCCGGCATGCTGACCTTCGCGGGAGCGTTCGGCGCCATCGGCATGAAATTCTTTGCCAGCACGACCTTGCGCAAGGGCGGCTTCCGAACCGTGCTCATTTCGACCGCCATCGCCGGCGGTATCTTCATCGGTGTAGCCGCCGCCTTCACTGCGCAGACACCCGCCTGGGCAATCATCGCCGTGCTGGTGGCGGGCGGTTTCCTGCGGTCGCTCTTCTTCACCTCCGCCAACGCGCTGGTCTTCGCCGACATCGGCGACGAGAGGGCGGGTCAGGCGACGGCGATCGCCGCAGTCACCCAGCAGATCTCGATCGCACTCGGCGTCGCGCTGGCAGGCGGCATCCTGGAGGGGGTGGCCATGTTCAGCGGCGACACGCTCGGGGCGAGCGCGTTTCCGATCGCCTTCGTGCTGGTCGGTCTCGTCACGACCCTGGCTGCGCTTCCGTTCCTGACGCTCCCGCCGGACGCGGGCAGCGCCGTATCCGGTCATCGGGTCGACGGGGTCAATTCACGCACGCAGGTGGTACCTGCGAAATAGGTCGAAGGCCTACTACGACTCTTCCTCTTCCCCGCGCGCCTCACGGCCCTTGAAGCCCTTGGCGAGGAGATAGAGCTCGACGGATTCGTCGCGCGAGGCCGGCGGCTTGAGGTGATGGACGCTGGCGAAGCTCTTCTTCAGCATGTCCAGCAGCTCGTTCTCCGTGCCGCCCTGGAAGGTCTTGGCGAGGAAGTGGCCGCCCGGCTTGAGCACTCTCACGGCGAAGTCGGCGGCGACCTCGCACAGATGCATGGTGCGGATGTGGTCCGTCCGGCGATGACCGGTCGTCGGTGCCGCCATGTCCGACAAGACGAGATCCGGAGCGCCGCCAAGCGCCTCCATCAGCATGTCGGGCGCATCGCTGTCGAGGAAATCCTTCCTCAGGAACACGGTCCCCGGCACGGGATCCATGTCGAGATAGTCGATCGCCACGATGGTCGGATTCTCGTCCGTGGAACCGGTGATACGGGCGGCGACCTGGCTCCAGCCGCCCGGCGCGGCGCCGAGATCGATCACCCTGAGACCCGGCTTGAGCAGCTTGTGCCGCTCGTCGATCTCGATCAGCTTGAATGCGGCGCGCGACCGGAAACCCTCGGCCTTGGCGCGGTGCACGTACGGATCGTTGAGATGCCGCTCCAGCCACCGACGCGACGAATTCTTCAGCCCGCGCTTCTTCTTGATCCGCGTCTTGAGCGCGCGCGGCCCGGCGCCTCCGGCTGGCTTCTTCATGCGCGCTGCTGCCGATTTTCGCGGCCGCGCCGCCAGGCCCCGTCCTCGGCCATGAGTTCGGCAAGGATGCCTTCACGCAGCCCTCTGTCCGCCACCCTGAGCCTCTGCGACGGCCAGACCTTGCGGATCGCCTCCAGAATCGCGCAGCCGGCAAGCACGAGGTCGGCGCGATCGGGCCCGATGCAGGGGTTCGCCACCCGCTGGTCGAACTCCCACCCAACCAGGTTGGAGACCATGCGATCAACGTCGCCTGCATCCATCCAGAGCCCGTCCACGCGGCGGCGGTCGTAGCGCGGCAGTTCCAGGAAGATGCCGGCAAGCGTCGTCACCGTTCCCGACGTGCCCAGGAGATGGAAGCGCTCGCTCCTTGCGATCTCGCCCAGCTTCTCGCGTCCTTCGAAGGCGTCGAGCATACCAGCCACGTCCTCGACCATCGCGGCGAAGATTTCGGGCGTGACGTGGCGGCCGCCGAATCGCTCCGACAGCGAGACGACGCCCACCGGAAGGGACGTCCAGGACACGATGTGGTCGGCGAGGCGCCCGGTGCGTCTCGCCGAAATGTCGATCAGCGCGATCTCGGACGATCCCCCGCCGATATCGAACAGGACGACGCCCTCGGTGTCTCCTTCCACCAGAGACCCGCAGCCCGACACCGCCAGCCGCGCCTCGGTCTCGCGGTCGATCACCTCCAGCACCAGCCCGGTGTTCTCCGTGACCCGCGCCAGGAACTCGGCGCCGTTCTCGGCCGACCGGCAGGCCTCCGTCGCGATCAGCCGGGCCTTGCGGATGTCGCGGCTGGCGAGCTTCTCCGCACAGTTCTTCAAAGCCTCGACGGCGCGGTGCATGGCGAGTTCGCCCAGCCGCCCGCTGCCCGTAAGTCCCTCTCCCAATCGTACGATCCGCGAAAAGGCGTCGACCACCCGGAATTGTCCCGGTCGCGTCGGCACGGCCACCAGAAGGCGGCAATTGTTGGTCCCGAGATCCAGCGCCGCATAGGCCGGAGCGTTTCCTCCGGGCCGCCGCCAAGGCGCCATGCCGGCACCGCCAGGCATCTTCTCGACCGTCTTCGAGGCGCGCACCAAATCGGGAGCGGCCGGCGCGGCATGCGCTGTCGGCGCGACGGCTTCTGCCCGCGCGGCTCCGCCGTTCGGCGCGGGCGCCCCGTCGCGTGCATAAACCTTTCGCCCGCGGCGGCGCTTGCGCCGTTTCTTGCTACGCTGGTCCTGCGATGCGCCGTCCTGCTTCCCGGGGACCGCAGCGCCCGTGCCGTTCACCGGTGCGGCTTGCCTGTTCGCCGCCTTGCGGTGTCGGCGGCGCTTCTTGGCCCTGACACCCTGGGAAGCCTCGGCGTCCGGCGGAGTCCCGCCGTCTTCGAGGTTCTTCAATAGTCCATCCTTCCGGCGCCGCGCTTCCTTGTGGATGCTGCAGGCGCGATACTCTTCGCGTTGGCTGCAATGTAACAGCGGCGCGGCAAATCACAAAGGGATTTGGCGAACGACGCGCTACCGCCCTGCCCGGTTGGACCTGATTTGGAGCCGACCCTCTTGATCCCCCTTGACTCCGCCCGCCGATTAGTCAAACGTTTAATCAACAGGGAGGAGAACGAGCCGCCATGCTCACGCAGGCACGGCCCGACAACGACGTCAGCACGGCGATATTGTACGCCGGCGAGCGCGCGTTCGCCGAATACGGCTACAACGGTGCCTCCATGCGCGCCATCGCCCGCGATGCCGGCGTCAACCAGGCCATGATCGCCTACTACTACGGCTCCAAGGAAGGTCTGCTGCAGGCCATCATGCTGCGCCGCTCGACGTTCGTGAACTCGCAGCGCGAGCAGCGGCTCGGCAAACTTTTTTCCGAGGGGCAACCGACGGTCGAGCAGCTTGTGGAGGCGTTCCTCGCTCCGCTGATCGAGCTCGGCACGGATGCGCGGCTTGGCGGATACTCGTACGTGAAGCTGCTCGCCGTCCTCACCCATTCCGTGGACGATCTCGCCAAGCGCATCATTGCCGAGAACTTCGACGGCATCGCGCGGCGTTTCGTCGACGCCTTCCGGGCCATCGAGCCGGACATGAGCGAAAGCGACGCCATCCGCGCCTATCTGCTCTCGCTCGGCGCGGGCATTGCGTCGGTCGGTATCGACGGACGCGCCGGGCGCATGTCGGGAAACTACGACCACATAGGCACGCCGGAACTCGTAAGGTCCGTCGTCGCCTTCACCAGCGCGGGAGTCCGCGCCCTGATGAAAGTCCACTAGACGCCAGATCGAACAAAGGGAGGTTTTTATGTTCGAGAACATCATGTTGAAATCCACGATGGCTGCCGCGGCGCTCGCCGTGTCCGCCCTCGCCGTCCAGGCGGAGACGATCGACGCCACCGTCGTCGCCGGTCATCCGCCTGTCTTCCGCTGGGTCAAGCACGCCAGCCAGACCTTCATCCCAGCTGTGAACAAGGCGCTGGAAGGCACCGACTACACGATCAACTGGGACGAGCAGTACGGCGGGTCGCTCGCCAAGGTCGGCGACGAACTCGAAGCCACCGAGGAAGGTCTCGCCCAGATCGGCGTGATCTCGTCGGTCTTCGATCCGGCGAAGCTGTCGCTGCAAAACGTGAGCTACTACACGCCCTTCGTCTCCAGCGATCCCGTCCTCGTTGCCAACACCGTGGACGCCCTGCATCGCGACAATCCCAAGATGCTCGCCACCTGGGAAGAGAACGATCTTGAATATCTGGGCGGTCCGTCGGCGATCGACGACTATCTTCTGATGACCACATTCCCGGTCAATTCCATCGACGACCTGAATGGCAAGAAGATCGGCGCGCCCGGGCCGGCGGTGAACTGGCTGGCGGGAACCGGCGCGGTCGGCGTCTCCGGCAACCTCACCACCTACTACAACGAGATCAAGACCGGCGTTTACGATGGCGTCATCGTCTTCGCGACCGCCGCGCTGCCGGGCAAGCTCTACGAGGTTGCTCCCTACATCACCAAGGTCGGCTTCGGGGCGCAGTATGCCGGCGCGCTGGCGGCCAACAAGGACTGGTACGACGAACAGCCGGAAGTCGTGCAGCAGGCGCTCAAGCAGGGCGGCGAGGCCTTCAAGGCGGCCTATTTGGCCGATCTCGGCGCAGCCGTGGAGGCAGGCCTGAAGGCCATGGCCGAACAGGGCGCGACAATCACGGAAGTGGACGACGCGTTCCGCCAGAAGTGGGCCGCCGGCATGGACAACGTCGCCCAAACCTGGGCCAAGCAGGTCGACAGCGAAGGAAAGGCCGGGACCGAGATCCTGAAGGCCTACATGGACGCCGTCCGCGCGGCTGGCGGCAAGCCGGTCCGCGACTGGGACCAGGAATAGTTTCGGAAGACTGATCCCATGTCTGTCGAAAGATCGCCGGAGCCGCGCCGCGGCTCCGGCCCGATGAAGACCGTCCGCCGGGTTGCCGACACGATGTCGACGGCGCTCAACGTCATCGGCACCCTGCTCATCCTCGGGCTCGTCATCCTCGTTAACGCCGATGTGATCGGGCGGGAACTCTTCCTGTCGCCGATTTCGGGCGTGCCGGAGATCGTCTCGATGTCGATCGTCGCCATCGTCTTCCTCCAGGTGTCGCAGGCCTTCCGCATGGGCCGCTTCACACGCACCGACGCCTTCCTCGACGCCGTTTCGCGCCGTTCGTCGCGCGTGCGTAGCGCCATCGAACTCCTGTATGTCGTCGCCGCGCTAGCCCTGATCTGGTTCGTCTTCTCCGCCAGCTACCCGCTCTTCGAGAAAGCGTGGGAGCGAGGAACATACGTCGGAACCGTCGGCGACTTCACCGCGCCCGAGTGGCCGGTCAAGCTCGTCATTCTCATCGGCAGTGTCGCGCTGATGATCCAGATGGCGATAGGGGGCATCCTCGCCCTCATCGGTGTCATCCATCCCGAAGACGTTTCCGGAGGCGGGCAATGAGCGCGTTCGAGATCGGACTGGCGACGCTCGGCGCCATGGTAGTCCTGGTCTATGCCGGCCTGTGGGTGCCCATCGCGCTCATGCTGTGCTCCTATGTCGGCGTCTGGATGATCAAGGGCTCGCCGCTGCTCGCCGGCAAGCTCTTGGCGCTGGCAGCCTCGGAGACCATATCCTCCTACTTCTTCGGCGTGGTGCCGCTGTTCGTCCTGATGGGCTTCCTGGTTTCCGTGACCGGGCTCGGCAGCGACGCCTACGACGTCGCCAACCAGCTCTTCCGGCGCCTGAAGGGCGGTCTCGGCGTCTCCACCGTCGCCGCTAACGCCATTTTCGCCGCCATCACCGGCATCTCGATCGCCTCGGCGGCCGTCTTCACCCGCATCGCTGTGCCCGAGATGGTCCGCCACGGCTACACCAAGAAATTTTCCGTCGGCGTTGTCGCCGGCTCCTCGGTGCTGGGCATGCTGATTCCGCCGAGTCTCCTGCTCATCCTATATGGCCTGCTGACCGAACAGTCGGTCGGCGACCTCTTCGTGGCGGGCGTGCTGCCCGGCATCCTGCTCGCGATCGTATTCGCAGCCGGCGTCATCTCGATGGCCTACTTCTGGCCTTCCTTCATCGGCGAAAACCTGTCGGAAGATACCGAGCACGATCTCGCTCCGCGTGAGATGATCATCAAGGGCCTGCCGATCGCGGTTCTGATCGTGCTGGTCCTGGGCGGCATCTACACCGGCGCCTTCACTCCCATCGAGGCGGGTGCGGTCGGCTGCCTCGGCGCCATCGTCATCGGCCTGTTCCGGCGAGCCCTCACGCCGTCCAACTTCTGGCAGGTTCTGACCGACACCGGCCTGGTCACCGCTTCGGTGTGCTTTCTCATCATCGCCGCGCAAATGTATTCGCGCATGCTGTCGCTGTCTGGCGTGCCCAACGAGTTCGGCGCCTTCGTCGCCACCGCCGACATCGGATACTGGGGCGTCATCCTCGCTTATGTGGCGCTGGTCATCCTGATGGGAACGATCCTCGATTCCTCCTCCATCATGCTGATCCTGGTGCCGCTGATGCTGCCCGTCGTCCAACCCATGGGCGTCGACCTAGTGTGGTTCGGCATCGTCACGGTTATCGCGGTCGAGATCGGCCTTTTGACTCCGCCCTTCGGCATCTCCGTCTACGTGATCAAATCGACGCTCGACGACGAGACCATCAGCCTCGGCGAGATCTTCCGGGGTGCTGCGCCCTTCGCCCTGATGATGCTGTTCGTTCTCGTGCTCGTCCTGATCTTCCCATCCATTGCCACCCTGCCGCTCGGCCGCTGAGGAGACCTGAATGCCACGCCGTATCGTCGACCTTTCCGTCCCGCTGGAGATGGGGATCGCATCCGACCCGCCGATGACGCTGCCAAAGATCGACTATCTCGACCACCAGATGACCGCCGGGCAGATACTGCCCTTCTTCCCCGGTCTCACGAAGGAACAGCTTCCTAGCGGCGAAGGCTGGGCGGTGGAGCAACTGACGGTCTCCACCCACAACGGCACGCATCTCGACGCGCCCTGGCACTACGCCTCGACCATGAACAATGGCGAGCGGGCGATCACCATCGACGAGGTGCCGCTCGAATGGTGCTTCAATCCGGGTGTGAAGCTCGACTTCCGCCACTTCGAAGACGGCTACGTCGCCACCGCCGCCGACGTCGAGGCCGAACTGAAACGCGTCGGACACGAACTGCGCCCGCTCGACATCGTCGTGGTCAACACCGCGGCCGGCGCCCGCTACGGCCAGCCGGACTTCGTATCGCGCGGATGCGGCATGGGACGCGAAGCGACCCTCTATCTCCTCGAGCGCGGCGTTCGCGTTACGGGCACCGACGCCTGGAGCTGGGATGCACCCTTCGTGCACACCGCCCAGAAGTTCTCCGAGACCCACGACTCGAAGCTGATCTGGGAAGGCCACCGCGCCGGCATGGAGATCGGCTACAGCCACATCGAAAAGCTGTCCAACCTCGAGCAGTTGCCGGCGACGGGGTACGAGATCGCCTGCTTCCCCTTCAAGATCAAGGGCGCGTCCGCGGGCTTCACCCGCGCCGTCGCCATCTTCAACGACTGAGGAGACCCACCATGGCCCGCAAGAACGACAAGATCATCATCACCTGCGCGATCACCGGCGGCGTCCACACGCCGACCATGTCGGACGCGCTGCCGATCACACCAGACCAGATCGCCCAGCAGTCGATCGAGGCCGCGGAAGCCGGCGCTTCGATCATCCACCTGCACGCGCGCGATCCCGAGACGGGCAAGCCGACGCCCGATCCTGCCGTCTTCATGCAGTTCCTCCCGCGCATCAAGCAGTCCACCGACGCCGTCGTGAACATCACCACCGGCGGCGGTCTCGGCATGACCGTGGAGCAGCGGCTGGCGGCCCCGCTCAAGGCGGAGCCCGAACTGTGCTCGCTCAACATGGGCTCGATGAACTTCGCGCTGCATCCGCTCGCCAACAAATACAAGGAATGGAAGCACGACTGGGAAAAGCCCTTCCTCGAAGCCAGCGACGACTTCATTTTCCGCAACACCTTCCGCGACATAGCCTACATCCTGAAACATCTCGGCGAAGGCTGCGGCACGCGCTTCGAGCACGAGTGCTACGATGTCGGCCATCTCTACAACCTCGCCCATTTCGTCGATCAGGGGCTGATCAAGCCGCCCTTCCTGGTGCAGTCGATCTTCGGCATCCTCGGCGGCATCGGCGCCGACGTGGAGAACGTCTCCTTCATGAAGCAGACCGCCGATCGCCTGTTCGGCGACGACTACGTGTGGTCGGTGCTGGCGGCCGGACGCTACCAGATGCCCTTCATTACCCACGCCGCCCTGCTCGGCGGGCATGTGCGCGTCGGGCTCGAGGACTCGCTGAACATCGGCAAGGGGCAGCTGGCGAAATCGAACGCGGAGCAGGTGTCCAAGATCCGCAAGATCCTGGAGGAACTCGGCCACGGCATCGCCACGCCCGCCGAGGCCCGCGAGATGCTCGCTCTCAAGGGCGGCGACCGGGTGGCATTCTGATGAACGCCACCGTGCAGGACAAGGCGATCGTCCAGTTCGACTGCGTCGGCACCGCGGTCGGCAAGATGCGCAACGACCTCTCCGTCACCATGGTGCAGCCCTTCCCCGAAGGGCCGTTCGAAATGGCGACGGACGAGGGTTCCTTCCACGGCGGAGACGCCTCCGCGCCGCCGCCGCTGGCGCTCTTCGTCGGCGGCCTGACCGGCTGCATCATGACGCAGATCCGCGCCTTCGCCAAACGCCTCGGCGTCAAGCTGGACGACCTGAAGGTCGAGACGCGGGTGCAGTGGAACTGGCAGGCCGCCGGCCGCGTCTACGAGACCGCGCCGAAGAGCTTCGAGATCGATGTCCTGATCGACAGCCCCTCCCCCGAAGACAAGGTGATCGAACTGATCGAGACCGCCAGGAAGGGCTGCTTCATCGAGCAGACGCTCGGCCGGCAAAACACGATCCGCCACCGCATGAAGACGGCCGAGGGATGGAAGGAGGTCTGACATGACAAATCCGATCGACGGTTTCACCGTTTCGCGCGATGACATCCAGTATGTGGGCAATGATCTCCAGCGGCCCGAATGCATTCTCGCCGAGCGCGACGGCAGCTTGTGGGCAGCCGATGCCCGCTCCGGCGTCATGCACATCCGCCCCGACGGCTCGCAGGAATTGATCGCGCAAAGCCATGTAAGCGCCTTCGAAAGCGCCACCGACGAGGCCAAGCGCTTCACGGAAGGCACGCTGCCCAACGGTCTGGCCTTCGCCAGGGACGGCTCGATCTACATCTCAAATTTCGGCACCGACTGCCTGGAGATCATGACGCGCGGCGGCGAGACGAAGGTTCTGCTCGACAGGATCGACGGCAAGCCGATCGGCAAGGTCAACTTCGTCCTGCGCGACACGAAGGATCGGCTATGGGTGACGGTGTCGACCCAGATCAGGAACTGGATGGATGCCGCCAGCCGCCGCATCGAAGACGGATCGATCGTGCTCGTCGACGGCGACGATGTCCGCACCGTCGCCACCGGCATCGCCTTCACCAACGAGGTGCGGCTGGATGCCAATGAGGAATGGCTCTACGTGGTCGAGACCACCGGCCGCAAGATCACCCGCTTCCGGGTCGCCGACGACGGCTCGCTCTCGGATCGCCAGACCTTCGGGCCGGAGGATCACGGCGCCTTCATCGACGGCATCGCCTTCGACTCTTACGGCAATTTGTGGGGCACCCACGTGATGACCGACCGCATCTTCGCCATCACGCCCGAAGGCGAGTTGCGCATCATCCTCGACGACGACAACCCCGAAGCGAGCAAGCGGCTGCTGGACGCCTTCGAGCGCGGGCAGTCCACACCGGAACTGATGCTTGCCGCCGGCGGCACCATTGCCCCGTGGTTCGCGAGCGTCACCTTCGGCGGGCCCGACTTGCAAAACGTCTATATCGGATCGTTGCGCGGCACGCGCATTCCGTGGTTCCGAAGCCCGGTGGCGGGGCTGCCCATGGTTCACTGGAACGACCCGCGGCCATAGGGGCAGCGGGCCGGTCCACCCGCCAACTCGTTTGTGGAAATCGATCGCGCCTCGAAGCGCGATCCGACCGCTATTCGGTCAAGGGTGACACCGGTTTGGTCGCAGCGTCATCCGCAGACACCACGCGTCGATCGAAGATCGGCTCGTCGGAGAACTCGGCGCTGAGCTCCATCACCTTATCACGGGCCGAACTCCATGCCGCTTGAGAGTAGGCACCGCTGAAGTTGATTGCATCCACTGCGAGAGCGATGACGGCGGCGAGAAGCAAGAGGCGCATTTCATGTTCTCCGGTTTGACCGGCCGTAAACGTGCTCCGTGACCTCCGGTTCCTTCCGCGAGCCCCTTCTGTCGCCGTCGCCAGGTCGCGACGTCACGTCGGCCACGGGATGGTGAGGTCGGGATTCGGACTTTCTGGAAAGATCGTCGAGATGTAACCGAAAATCTGCGGCGCGCCGCTCAACTGGGCCTTCGCCGGCGCGCCGGATGCCATCCTCACGCCCTCGGGCGGGGGTGCAACCTCGTCCAGCACGAAGGGACCGTATCGCACCGTCCGTCCGGCCCGAAGGTTGCTCTCCACCCAGTCCGCTGCCCGCGCGCTCGCCGTCGTGACCTTGATGTCCTTGGCCAGCAGCGCCACCATTGGCAGCACCGGCATTACGCCCGTAGCCGGTTGGTTGCCGGCCACGGTTCCACCCGTCGATACCGTGATGCCCCAACCGATGCTTTGCTGCGACCAGCGCCACAGGCGGCTTGCGAAGACGTTGGCGTCCATCCAGGGCCTTACGATGTAGATGCGCTTGAACGAGCATTCGAGCGTCATTTCCGGCGCCGCGACGCCATCGCGGCCGGACGCCAGTGAGTATGTTTCGACCGCGTCGGATCCCCCACCGCTGGCAGACAGGATCGCATGTACGTCGGTTGGAGGCTGAGGGCGATTCAGTCCGAAACCGGGACCGAAGCCCGGCCTCGACAGCGCCGCCGACCCGAAGCGCCGATGGCTGCCCTGGCTCTCCAGCGGCGGTCTCGGTCCGCTGCAGCAACAGCACCCGTCCCCCTTCATTCCCGTTCCGCCGGATCGCCGCTGCTTCTCGTAGTCGTTCGCATCGAACGAGAATGGCGTCCACAGGTCCATGTCGAACCACTGCTCGTAGGGCGGAAGGCTCGTCACGCGCTGGTACTCGCTGCCATTGTCGAGCGTGGACGTGTGCTGCTTGAACTTCTTCGCGAGCGACTGCCAGTAGGGGAACGGATCTTTTCCCTCGAGTTGCTCGATCACCGCGAGCGACCGGTCCACTTCCGCCTTATGGCCCTCGAGCTGCCAGTCTTCGCTGGCCTTCGCGCAGGCCTTTCTGACCTTCTCGCTCACCGGCGGACCGCCATTGTCGAAGCTCGCCTGGTCCGCTTCCAGCGTATCCTGCGCGGAGTAGTAGCGCTGGCCGTAGTCGAGATATTCGGTGTACTGCTTGGTCGGATCACCCGACGCGTCGAAGAGATAGGCGCGCGCTTCCGACAGCAACTTCTGCTCGGCCGCCGTGAGGCTGATCAGCGGCAGTTCCTTGCCGTCGAGGATGAGTTTGTAGACGTCCGACACGGACGCCGCCTTCGCCGTCGCAACGTAGTTGCATTCCAGCGTCAGGTTGAGGAAGTTGCTGACGTAATACTCCGTCTCGGGATCCTTTGGATCGAGGCCGGGCTTGACGACGAGGCCGGGGATCTGGATCGACAGCAACGCGGAAGGGCTCTGCCCCACGACCCCGGAGAGCGCCAGCGTCTGGGCCATCTTGGAATAGAGCTGGACGAATTCCGCCTGTTCCAGTTGGTCCGGTGCCGTTTTGAACATGCAGGCCTCCCGGCTTCTTTCAGGAATGCGCGGCCATGGAGCGATTGAACACGCTCCATGGCCGTACGCCTGTCGCGGCGGATGGTCAGGTCGGCCAGGGAAGGTTCGGGTCCGGGTTAGGAAGCTGCGGCAGGATCTGGCTGATCGCGGCTATGATCTGCGTATCGGCGATCTTGATCTGGTTGCCGGCTATCGTGCCGTTGATCTTTTCCGACCGATCCTTGTAGTTGACTCGCCCCGAGATCGAGAACGGCCCGATGCCGAGGCTGGCCTCGCCGTTGATCGCGGTGTCGACGATCTCCTGCTCCGTCTTGGTCAGGTTCCCGATGATCTCGACGTTGCGCGCCAGGATCACCGTCGTCGGCAGGGTCACGAACACGCCCTTTGGCACGATGACGTTATCGATGCTGCCGCCGCTTGAATAGGTCGCGGACGGGGCAGACGGATCGAACTTCCACGCGCGGCTGTTGAACAGGAGCGGGTTCATCCACGGGCGAGTGATCGTCACCCGCATCAGTTCGCAGGCGAAGGTCAGCTCCGTCTGGTCGATCTTGATGTACTCCTGATCCTTCTTGTAGTCGCCGGAGCCCGAAATCGTGAAGATGCCGAATGTCCCCTGCAGGGCGCCGGCTACGCCGAGAGCGCTAGACTTACTCTGGTTGTCCATGTCCTTCTGATTGAAGTTGAACTTCGTCCATCCTTCCTGCTTGAACCAGTTGTTGTAGGAAGGGGCGAGAACCGCCGGAGGAAACTCCATGCCGGAGCCGAGCTTGGCCTGGTTCTTCGCCCATCGGGCATCGAGTTCCTGCCAGAAGGCGGAGCCGTCGCGGCCCTGGAGCTGCTGGATGATGGCGAGATTGGTCTCCTGCTGCACCTTGCCTGCCGCGATCCACTTGTTCATCGCGGCGTCGACCTCGCCCTTGAGCCGCCGCGAGGGCGCCGGCCCGGTGCCGTTCTCATAGCTCGCCTGGGCTTCGTCGAGCGCGTCGCAGGCGTCCCAGTATTCGTACATCGCCTCGTTGCACGGCTCCTCCAGCTCGGCATAGCTCTGGCGGGCATTTTCCAGCTTGGTCTTCTCCGCCGACGAAAGGTCGGCAATCGGAAACATCTTGTAGTCGAGGATGCTCTTGTAGGCGTCCGACACCGTCAGGGAACTCGGTGCATAGGTGAAATCGAACATCGGCGAGGTGTCGAAGATCTGGGAGATCTCCTGATTGTCCTCGGGCGACGTCTGCGGCTTCAGCCCGACCGGCAGGTATTGACCTGGATTGTAGATCGACAGGAGCGACTCACCGATCCGGAAACTCGCATCCCGCGTGGTGCTGCCGACGCCAAGCGCGACGGCGAGTTTCGAATACAGTTTTTCGTATAGAGCTGCGTTATAGTCAGTACTATCTGCCATTATAGCCTCCCTAATTTAATATTGCTGTGTTTATTTCCCCTGATGACATTTATCAGTTAATCATATTACAGGCGTAAGCAAATTATCCCAGTCGAACTTGTAGTAACCCATCGGAGTTACAGCCAGACAGGCATTGCAACTGGTGATGAAGTCGTCGACGTTTGCCAGGAGATTGGCGATATTCGCTTCCAGGAAGCCGCCGAAGTTCGGATCGAGGACGATACCGGGATTGTTCGGGTCGATCAGCAGCTTCAGCGCGACGGCATTGTCGGGACCGTTGCCCGGATAGCCGTTGCGATGATTGTCGCCGGGGGCGCGGCAGATGTTGGCGGGATTCCAGTTGATGACCGAGAAGTAGCCGCCGAGCCGCTCCTCCACGTCGGCGCCGTTGCCGTCGACGAAGATCGCCTCAGGCGCACCGCCCGCCGCCATCAACCGGTTCTGGATGTAGGTCGTCACGACCTGGAAATTCATCCCCGGGTGGTGATGCACGAGCCGCGCATTCGCATTGGCGAGATTGTATGGCCCGTGGCCGTTTTGAAGGTCGTGATCGACCTGAGCGGCGATCGTCATCAACCTCGGGGTGTAGTTTCCCTGTGGTACGATATGGCCTTGATGATCCAGCAGTTGCGTTCCGGGCACGAGTTCATTGTGGAACCGCACCGGGCGCGGATGGATATCATGCATGTCGAACGCATCGAACCTGCCGTTCCCGCCATAGTCGCGATATTGCGGATTGTATCCGTGAATGGCGTTTGTATCAAAAACTGCTAATGTTACTTCGTTCATGGCGCAACCTCTTGACTTTAATTTTTATGATTGAATGAAATAATCTATTACGCGATGACATTACTAAATTTACGTCCAGTTATTATTGCTTCCATCTATGTCGCGGAAACGAAAACGTTTCTCCCTTTCGGTCCAAAGATAAAAGGTTTCGCACAGTCGGGCGGCGATCACGTTGGATCTGGCTGAACCGGAGCGGCCGTCGCCGTGACGGTGGGGCGGGAAGTTGAGGCCTTGAACGCACGGACAATCGCCCCCCAGACCGGCCATTCGACGGGTCGATCCTGGGGTCGGCAGACATGCTTTCCTCGAATGATGGCCACAGGAACCGCCCTAGCCGTCACGCCTTTCCGCGGCCTCGGCGGAAGCCTCTTGCGGTCGCCGGACAAATCTGCTCAGTTGACTGGACAACTTTGGAAGGTCGTGGATGTCGAACACGCGCGCCAGCTTGGGACCGCTCTACCTGCGGATCGCGGAAGGCCTGAAGGTCCGCATCAGCGAACTTGGGCCGGGCGCGCGGATTCCCAGCGAACCACAGTTGGCAAAGGATTGGGGGGTCAGCCGCTTCACCGTCGCAAAGGCAGTGGAGCAACTGGTCGACGAGGGACTGGTCACGCGCCGGCAAGGCAGCGGCTCGTTCGTCGCCGAAGCGCCGCTGCGTCGCGCGCCAGGTTACCTCCTGAGCTTCACCGAGGCCGTCGAGGCAGCCGGCCATCTGGCGTCGCATCGCCTGCTCGCCTTCGAGGCGGCGGGCAGGCACGATAACCTCCCCTATCCCTCCGGAACGGAACTCATGCTTCTTGATCGGCTTCGGTTGGTCGACGGACGCGCCGTGGCGCGACACCGGTCGTGGCTCTCGGCGGATCTGGTTGCCGAAACCGGCCTGTCCTTCGACCTCGCGCGCCAGCCGTCCTTTTCCCTGTACCGTCATTTCGAGCGCCAGGGCCTGACGGTGGCGAGCGCCACCGAGCGGCTGTTTGCCTGCAGCGCCGACGAACAGGATCGAACGCTGCTCGGGCTGCCGGACGACGGTGTCGTCGTTTCCGTCACCCGGCACTCCTTCGCCGCCGATGGCCGTCTGCTCGACGCCGTCAGCGCCATCTATGACGCCCGCCGGTATTCCTACGAGGCACGCCTCGTCCGGCAGCATCATTCGGGGAACCACCAGAAACAGGAGCACCACAATGAACAGACTGGCAGTGATCAGCGCGGCTTCCTTGGCCCTCGCCTCGGGCCTTGGAGCAACTGAGGCATCGGCGCAGGACAAGCGCGCGGCTTTGATCGTCGCGCAGGGCGGACTGGGCGACCAGTCCTACAATGATCTGGCCAACTCCGGCTTCCAGCGCGCCATCGAGGAGACCGGGATCGAGGGTCGTGCCGTCGAATCCGACGACGTGGTGGCCCAGGCCGCCGAGATCCTGCGCCGGGCATCCGACGCCGGGTTCGGGCTGATCGTCGACCTCGAATACTCCCACGGCGAGCCGATGGTCGAAGTGGCCCCGGACTACCCTGACACCGACTTTGTCATCCTCAACCAGGTGCGCGAGGGCGACAACATCGCCTCCGTTCTCTTCCAGGAACAGGAAGGCTCCTATCTGGCGGGCACGCTCGCCGCGCTGGTAACGACGGACGACTCCATCAAGGGCATCAATCCCGAGCCTATCATCGGCGTGATCGGCGGCACGAAGTCGGCCGGCATCGACAAGTTCATCGCCGGCTACATCGAGGGCGCCAAAGCCGCCAATCCCGACGTCGAGGTGAAGGTCGCCTATTCCAACAATTTCGGCGACCCGTCGATCGGTCTCCAGATGGCGAAAGCCATGTTCGAGGAAGGTGCGGATATCGTCTACCAGGTCGCCGGGGGCACCGGCATGGGCGTGATCCAGGCCGCCAAGGAGGAAGGTCACTACGCGATTGGCGTCGACACCGACCAGGACGGCATCGCTCCGGGAGCGGTTCTCGCCAGCATGATCAAGCGCACCGACGTCGCGGTCGAGGAAGTCGTGAAAGGCTATGCCAAAGGTGAATTTCCCGGTGGCGAGACCATCACCTTCGGCCTGAAGGAGAACGGCGTTGGACTTTCGGAGATGAAGCACACCAAGGACCTCATACCGGCCGAAATCCTGGAGAAGGTCGAACAGGCCAAGCAGGACATCCTTTCCGGCAAGGTGAAGGTGTGGAACGTCGTCGATCAGGGCTATCCCGACTACCTCAAGTAGGTCGAACCTGTTCGAATGTCTGTTGAACGGAAAGCAGCGGCATCGACGAGCCGTCTGGGCGCGCGCGGCGTGACCAGGCGGTTCGGACCGGTCGTTGCCAATGACGGCATCGATTTCGATGCCAGGCGCGGGACTGTGCATGCGATCGTTGGCGGCAACGGAGCCGGCAAGTCGACGTTGATGCGCATTCTTCAGGGGCTCGACCGGCCGGATGAGGGCAGCGTCGTCGTGGACGGACAGCCCGTCACGTTCGCCGGTCCGGCCGATGCCTTCGATCACGGGATCGGCATGGTCCACCAGGAGTTCATGCTCGTTCCAGGCCTGACCTTGCTCGAAAATCTGGTCCTGTCGCACGAACCGACTAACCGGCTGGGGCGCATCGACCGCAAGAAGGCGCTGCGAGCCGCCCGCGAACTGGAGCGCGAGGCGGGCGTCGAACTCGACTGGAACATTCCTGTCGACAAAGCGCCGGTCCACGTGCGCCAGATCGTCGAGATCCTCCGCCTGCTCTATCGCGGCGCCGACGTGCTGATCCTCGACGAGCCGACCGCCGTCCTCGCGCCGGCCCAGGTCCGGGAACTGGTTTCCCTGCTGCGCAAGCTGCGTGACGAAGGCCGCACCATCATCTTCATAAGCCACAAGCTGGATGAAGTCATGGATGTCGCCGACGACATCACCGTCATCCGCAACGGGCGGAAAGTTGCGAGCCTTCCGTCGTCGGAGGCCAGCAAGGAAATCCTGGCAGAAATGATGATCGGCGAGGTTCTCGCCCCGCCGAAGGCCCGGGACAGCAAGGCGGGGCCCGCCGTCCTGGAGATCAAGGGCCTCGCGGCACTTGATCCGGCAGGCAACCAGCGCCTTCACGAACTCGATCTCGCAGTGCATGCCGGGGAGATCGTGGGGATTGCCGGCGTTGCTGGAAATGGTCAGGACGAGCTGGCTCTCGCGATCACCGGTCTAGGAGAGGTCAGCGCGGGGACAATCAGCCTTGGCGGCTCCGACGTCACGCGCCTCTCGCTGGCCGAGCGTCGCAAGCGGGGATTTTCCTATCTGAGCCCCGACCGGGCGGCCGAAGGGCTCTGCCTCGTGGCGCCCATCCGCGAGAACGCGATCGCCGGCCACCATCGCTGGCCCGAGTTCTGCGGTTCCGGCGTCCTGAAGCGCAAGGCGATCGCGCGCCATGTGGACGACCTTCTCGACCGCTACAACGTCAAGCGCGGCTCGTCGGACCTGCCGGCGGGAAGCCTGTCGGGCGGCAACCAGCAGCGCGTCGCGGTTGCCCGCGAACTCGACGGCGACCCCAAATTCCTTTTGGCCTGCCAGCCGACACGTGGCGTAGACATCCATGGCATCGCCTTCATCCACCAGTGCCTGCTCGACTTTCGCGATCGCGGCGGCGCCATCCTGGTCATCTCGGAGGAACTAGAGGAACTGATCGCGTTGTCCGACCGCATCGTAGTCCTCTATGGAGGCCGCCGTTCGGGCGAGGTGGCGCGCTCCTCCGCGGGGATCGAGCAGATCGGCCGCCTCATGCTGGGGAGCACGGCATGAGCACTCCCGCGGTCGCATCATCCGGCGGGATCGCGCGCAGCCTGGCGGGTGCGCTTCTGCCCCTCCTCATCGCCGTCCTGGTCGCCGCGGTCATTCTGGCGCTCGCCGGGCACAATCCGTTCGACGTCTACAGGCTCCTCGCGATCGAATCCTTCGGCGGGGTCAAGCGCGTCGCAGCCACTCTTGCTGCCGCCACACCTCTTATCCTGACCGGACTGGCAACGGCTGTCGCTTTCCGCGCCGGCGCCTTCAACGTCGGAGTGGAGGGCTGCGTCTTCGTCGGCGGCCTGGCCGCCGCCTATGTGGGATTCACGTTCGTGGGGCTGCCCGCGGCGGTTCTCGTCCCGTTCGCTCTGGCCGCGTCGGTAGTGATCGGGGCGCTGTGGATGCTGCTTCCCGGCGTGCTGAAGGCGCGGCTGGACGTCGATGAAGTCGTCACGACGCTGATGCTCAACTTCATCGCGATCAGTCTGACGGCCTATCTGGTGAACGGGCCGCTGCTCGCGCCCGGCTCGGCCAACTCCGCGACGCCCATGGTGGATGCGGCCGCGCGCCTTCCAAAGCTGATGCCGCCGTCCACCCTGAACGCTGGCTTCCTGATCGCCATCGCGCTGCTCGTCCTCTACTGGCTGTGGGACCGAAGCACAGCCTCTGGCTTCGAGACTCGAATCGCCGGCCTGAATGCGCGCTTCGCGATCGCGTCCGGCATCGATGTCCCGATGCTGATCATCAAGATGATGCTTCTTTCGGGCGCCATCGGCGGCATCGCCGGCGGCATCCATGCGCTCGGCACAGTCGGCCGATTCGTGTCCGGCTTCTCGCCCGGATACGGCTTCACCGGCATTGCCGTCGCCCTGCTCGGACGCGGTTCGGCGGTCGGCATCCTTCTCGCCGCCATCCTGTTCGGAGCACTCGCGACGTCGGGCGCGACGATCCAGCTCTTTTCCGACGTGCCGATCGAGATCGTGAATGTGCTGCAGGGCATGGTGATGATCTTCGCCGTGGCACGGTTCGGCTGGATCTTCGCACGCAGGAGACGTGCGGCATGATCGACAACATCATTCACGCCGCCATCGTCATGACCACGCCATTGCTGCTCGCAGCCCTTGGCGGCCTGATCAACCGCGTCGGCGGCATCGTCAACATCGGCCTCGATTCCATGATGCTGGCGGGCGCGCTGGTCGGCCTGATCGTTGCGTCCGAGAGCGGCAACTGGATGGCGGCGCTCGTCGGTGCCGCGGCCATCGGCGCCCTGCTCGGCCTTCTGATGTCCCTGGCAGTGACCCGTCTGGAGGCGAACGAGATCATCGTCGGCCTGGGCTTCAACATCGCCGTCGCAGGTCTCGTGCGTTTCTTCCTCAAATCGGCATACGGGACCTCGGGTACGCTCAACCTCCCCGACGTCGCCCGCCTCCCGGAGATCGTCATCCCGGGTGTGGCGGACGTGCCGATCCTCGGCGCCCTCCTGTCGGGACATGATCCTCTGACCTGGGCTGCGTGGATCATGGTGCCTGCAACCGCCTGGTTCCTTCGCCGCGTACGGCTCGGGCTGCGCCTGCGCGCGGCCGGCGCCGCGCCTCAGGCGGCACGCGCCCTCGGACTGGCCCCCCTAAACCTGCGGGATGCCTCCACCGTCTTCGCCGGCGCAATGTCGGGACTTGCCGGGGTATATCTTTCGATCGGTGTTGTCGGGATCTTCAACGAGGGCATCACCGCCGGCCGCGGCTTCATTGCACTCGCCGCATTCTATTTCGGCCGCAACCACCCCTGGCCGACTGCGCTGGGCGCGCTCCTGTTCGGCTTCTTCGATGCCTTCCAGATCAGGATGCAGGGCCGCGGCGTGCCTGCCGAACTGGTGCAGATACTCCCTTACGCCATGGTCATCGTCGTCTTGACGGTGATGGGGATCACAATGCGCCGTTCGCGCGCGAGAGGAAGGTCGTGATGGCCAAACCGGACAAGACCGCGCTCATCCTGGTGGATGTGATCAACTCCTTCTTCGAGGCCGGACACCCCAACCACTATCCCGGCGTGGAAGACGTGCTCGAACCCATGCGCGCCTTGCGGAATGCCGCACGCCGCTCAGGCGCCATCGTGGTTCATGCCGCGGAACGGCACCGGAAGGGTTTCGAGGATTTCGAGTGGCGCAAGCTGCCGATCCACCATCTGGAAGGCGCTCACGACGCAGCGTTCTTCGCCGACTTTGCCCCTGACGGGGAGAACGAGACCGTGGTTTACAAGCGCCGCTTCAGCGCCTTCTTCGGAACCGACCTCGCGCTCTTCCTGCACGAGCAGGATGTCACGCGCGTCGTCATCGCGGGCGTCAAGACCAACGTCTGCATTCGGGCTACGGCGCAAGACGCCTTTGCCAGCGGTTTCGAACCGGTCGTCCCGCGCGAGGCGACCAACTCCAACCGGCCGCACCTCGCGGAAGCCTCGCTCGAGGACATCAACCGCTACATGGGCCGTGTCGTCCCTCTCGCGGAGGCATTGGAGCTGTTGTCGTGAACGCGACGGTCGCCATCACCGGGTATGCGAGCCTCGATCATGTGGCGATGCTGGACTCCGTGCCGACCCCAGGCCGGACGTCGACCATCGTCTCGCGAAGCGAGGATGCATGGCCGCGGCTTGGCGGCAGCCCCGCCTATGTCGCCGCCGCGCTGGTGGCCGGGGGCATCGCCAATGCCGTTCCCGTCAGCTGGGTTGGCAACGATCAGGCTGGTGAGCATTACGTCGAGCAGCTCCGATCCCGGCGGATCCCAACCCACGGTGTGGAGACCATTCCCGGCGCCCGGACGCCCATGGCCATTCTCGCCTACGATCCGCATGGCGGCTGCTCCTGCCTCTACGAACCGGGGATGCCGGCGAACCTGACTCTCTCTGCCGCCCAAACCCGGCTGATCGGGGAAGCCGGCTGGGTTTGCGTCACGATCGGCCCGGTCGGAGCGACGAGAGCGGTGCTGGAGGCCCTCCGGCCCGAATCGAACCTCGCCTGGATCGTAAAGAATGATCCGCGAGCGATGCCGCCGGATCTCGCCTCCCGGCTCGCCGGTCGTGCCGACGTGATCTTCCACAGCCAGGCCGAGAAGGGATTTCTTGCCGCCGCGCATGCCGGGGCATCGAACCTCCGTGCCGGGCAGATCGTGATCGAGACGCAGGGTCGCGGCGGTGCCGTCCTGACGCGGAATGGCGACGCGACGAGCGTTTCCACCTTCCCCATCGAATGTTCCGACCCGACCGGGGCGGGCGACACCTTTGCGGGCGGGGTGATCTCCGTGCTGGGCAAAGGTGAAACGGACATGCGCGCCGCGGTGGAGGCCGGCCATCGCGCGGCCGGCGCCCTGTTGAGCGCGCGACAGACAAACTTCATGGAAAGTGCATAGCATGACGAAAGAAGAAACATCGGATCGCGCCTGGTATATCGGCGTCGGCCGCGAGGACGTGGGCGACGCCGCCATCCTGATCGGCGATCCAGCGCGGATCGCGCGCATTGCCGATCACCTGGAGGATCCAGTCTTCCTGCCGGAGAACCGGGGCCTGCGCACGGTGACAGGCGTGCGGGCAGGCCGGCGCGTTACGGCCACGGCCTTCGGTATGGGAGCGCCGATCGCCACGATCGTGCTGCACGAGCTCTACGCACTCGGCATTCGCACCTTCCTGAGGATCGGCACGGCCATGGCCATTCCACCCGCCGCGGTCGGAGAGTTCGTGCTGGCAGACGGCGCGCTTCGCGCGGATGGAACCTCCGATACCTACGCCCCGCTCGGATATCCGGCCATAGCCGACTTCGCCCTGAACACCGCGCTGCGCAAGCGGCTTGGCGAAGGCTCGCGTCGTTGGCACGCCGGCATCTTCGGCACCTATGACGGCTTCTATACCGAGATGTTCGGGCTTTCCGGCGCGCGGCGCGAGATGATCGGCAGCCTGAAGAAGGACATCGAGCGCATGGGGCTGATCGGCACCGACATGGAGACGTCCGCCTTGCTGGTCGCCGCGCGGGTTCTAGGCGCGCGTGCCTCCACTCTGTGCGTTGCCACCGTCGATGCGCACACGCAGGAAAAGATCGGCGAGAGCGCCATGGCCGAAGCCGAGGTCGAACTGTTCGAAGTCGCGCTCGACGCGCTGGCTGCACTGCCGGCCTGATCATCTCCAGGAATATTCAGAAGAAGGAACGCGAAATGTCGTCCTCGCTCCTCGATCGCTATTTCGGATCCCTTGCCGAACGGCTGGAGACAGTCCGCAGCACCCAAGCCCAAGCAATCGCGCAGGCTGCCGAGCACAGCGCCGCCAGCATCGCCTCCGGAAAGCTCGTCTTCACCTTCGGGACAGGCCACGGCGCACTGCCGGCGCTGGAAACCTTCCCGCGCACCGGCACCGTTGTCGGCTTCCGGCCGATCGTCGAGAGCACGATGATCTCGTTCCACCACGTGTGGGGTGACATGGGCGCGCGGCAATATCGCTTCATCCATGCCCAGGAGGGCTACGGCAGGGCCATCATGCGGTCACACCAGGTCGATCCCGCCGACACGATGATCCTGTTCTCGCATTCCGGCATCAATGCCGTGATCATGGACATTGCTCTGGAATGCAGGGAACGCGGCCTGAAGGTGGTCGGCGTCACGTCCATTCCACACTCGTCCAGCACACCCTCCCGCCACTCGTCCGGCAAGCGGCTCTTCGAAGTCGCCGACGTCGTGATCGACACCGGCATACCCAAGGCCGACGCGGCCCTCGAGATCGACGGGTTGGAGCATCCCGTCGGAGCGAGTTCGACCAGCGTCACCATCGCGATCGCCCACGCGATCGTCTCCCTGACCGCCGAGAAGCTCGTCGAGCGCGGCGTCAAGCCCTACGTGATGGTCAACCCGAACACGACCGGCAAGGAAGCCGCGAACCGCCAGAACGACGAGAACTACGAAGAACTGTGGCGTCGGCTGAAGGCACGGTGAGCGAGATGGAACGCAGACTCTACATCGACGGCGCATGGGTCGACACGGGCGACGGCCGGCAAGTCGTCATCAACGACCCGGCAACGGGCGAGAAGGTCGGAACGAGTGCGATTGCCGATCGCGCCGACGTCGATCGCGCCGTTGCCGCGGCTGGCAAGGCGCTCGCCGGCTGGGCCGAGACCCATGCCGACCAGCGCGCGCGCATCCTGCACAGGGCAGCCGATCTCATTGCGGAGCAGGTCGATGCCATCGCCGATCTGCTGACGCGCGAACAGGGCAAGCCAATCCCCGACTCGAAGAAGGAGATCCTGTTTGGCGTCGAGGTGATCCGCTACTATGCGGAGGAAGGGCGCCGCCTCGGTGGGACGATTCGCCCTTCGGCGAGGTCCGACATCCGCAGCCTCGTCACAACGGCGCCCGTCGGCGTCGTCGGAGGCATCGTCCCGTGGAACTATCCCGTCGATCTCTACGCGTGGAAGGTCGGACCGGTGCTGGCGGCCGGTTGCACGCTCGTGGTGAAGCCGCCGCACGAGACACCCCTCGCGATCGGGCAGGTCGTCCAGTGCTTCGCCGACGCGGGCCTGCCGGCGGGCGTGCTGAACGACATTCCCGGTACGGGGCCGGAAGTCGGAGCCGCGCTCGCCGAGCATCCGGACGTCCGCATGATCACGGCCACGGCATCGGTGCCTGCCGGTCAGTCCATCATGCGCGCGGCCGCGTCGAACCTGAAGCGCCTCTCGCTGGAACTCGGCGGCCAGTGCCCCTTCATCGTCCTGGACGACGCCGATCCCGAGGAAGCAGCGGCAGCCGCAGCGCGGCGCTCCTTCTCCAACATGGGCCAGATCTGCATCGCAGTGAACCGCATCCTGGTTTCGCGCGGAATTCACAAGGCCTTCGCGGAGGCGCTCGCGGAAGAGACCCGCAAGATCAGGCTGGGTCACGGCGTCGAGCCGGGCGTCCTCTACGGACCGGTCCTGAACGAGAGTGTCCGCACGCGGGTGGGGAACCATCTGTCCGACGCGGTCCGGCGCGGAGGGAAGGTTCTCGCCGGCGGGCACACCCCCCACGGCGGTATCTACGACAGGGGTTTCTTCTTCGAACCGACCGTGGTCGACGACGTGCCCGACGATGCGCTCGCCCTCACCGAGGAAACCTTCGGCCCCCTCGCCGCCATCCGTCCGGTTGAGAACGACGCCGAAGCCCTGCGAGTCGCCAACGCCCTCCCCTTCGGCCTCGCCGCCTATGTCTATTCCGGCGATCTCGAACGGGCTTGGAGCCTGGCGGAGCGGATCGAAGCGGGAGCAGTGGGCGTGAACGTCAACGACACCAGCGAGCTCCAGGCTCCCTTCGGCGGCTGGAAGATGAGCGGGATCGGCCGCGAACTCGGCCGCGAGGGCATCGAGGCTTTCCGCGAATCCAAACACATCAAGATGCGCGTTCGTGACCGTCTCTGACATTCGCGGAGGATCAAAGCCCCTTCGCCAGGCCGCCGGCCTCAGATCCGCCACGGCGAAGCAAGGCCGCCGTATCTAACCCGTTGATTTGAAAGCTGGAGCGGGTGAAGGGAATCGAACCCTCGTATGCAGCTTGGGAAGCTGCCACTTTCGCTGTAAAATCCGCATCATAGATGTAAAACTTCGGTTTACATCGGGCAATTTTCTCCAATGTTTTCAGTCCTCCCGTAAAACGATCGAAGACGGTGACCTGCTCTTGCTGGCGGTGTCGTTCTCGTTCCCGGCGAGGACGAAAGGTTCTCGCCGGCGGGCACACCCCCACGGCGGTATCTACGAGAGCGCGGCATTGGCCGCGAATTCGTCCACGAGGGCATAGAGGCCCTCCCGCGAATCCATACATCAAGATGCGCGTGCACCACCGCCTCACTTTACCAAATGCCGGCTGATCAGGGTCTACCGAGGTAGTGGGAGACAAAGATTTCGCAGACGCGGCGAAACCGCCGGCTCAGTGGGTGGGGGGCATCTGACATAATCGCCGGATAGGAACCAAGGCATCGCTTCCCTACAATGGATCCCACGTCGGAAGCTTTGTGCCTTCAATTTCACGTATTGTGAGGCCCACAGCGCCACCACGACTTCAATCCGGTCCACTCGGATTCGAATGGAGATCAGAAACTGGATATAGACCTCAAACAACTTATATCCTTCCGGCCGCAAATTGTAATTGGTGATTTGTGAAATAATCAACCTCGATAGTATTTATAACATTTTGGCATTTTTCGGAATTGTTGTCCGCAGATATAAAATGACTCACATCCTATAAAATATTGCTATATATAGACTATCATGAACAAGAGCATTGAAATGACAAATCGGAAGCCATACGCAGACTCGCGCGCCGCGAAATACATTGATCGACGCGTTCTTGAGCTTAGTGCACGAAAGACACAGAACCACATTGCAATGGAGGCTGGCTTTAAGACACCGAACGTTCTCTCGATGTTGAAGACCGGCACATCCAAGGTGCCGCTCGATCGCGTCCCGGCCCTCGCCAAGGCACTCGAATGCGACCCCCGGCATCTTTGCATGCTTGCCCTCGAGCAACTTGGAGGCAGTATGACGATCAGCGCAATTGACGAGATTTTCGGCACCATCGTCACTGAGAACGAGGTAGTCTGGCTCGAGGAACTCCGCGACGCCTCCGACGGGGCCGATCCGAGGCTCACTCAGCGTGCCCGTGCCGCACTTCGCGCCATTTTCGGGAAGTAAACATGACTGGGCCGATCAATTCCTCTCGCGCCGATTTGGCCGAGCGCGTGAACCGACCAATTACCGCTAACGAGCGATACTGGATCGAGGTCATCAGGTCTGCATCGCGCGACAGCGATCCGCCACCGACACTGCGACAGACGCAAGCGCTCCGAACCATCTTCTGGCGTTGAGTTCCACGTAGGAGTGGCGGAAGCACCATGACCACTGGATCGACGGCTCCGCAGTTCTGGCGTGCGAGGATAGCAATGACGAACCTGATACCACAGCGCCTCGCGCTGTTGATCGACATCGACAACGGCAGAGCGGGCACCATCGACGGTGTGCTCGCGGAACTAGAACGTTACGGCCGCTGCGACCTGCGTCTCGGCTTCGGCGACTTCGAGCGGACCAGCGCCGCTTGGCGCGAGGCGTGCGTTCGTTGCGCAATCGAACCACGCCACTATCCGGCGTTGCCAATGGGAGCAAAAAACGCGGCTGACATCGCGATAGTGATCACGGCCATGGACCTGCTGCACGGAGGAAGCGTTGATGGCTTCGCTATTGTCTCCAGCGACACAGATTTCGTCAGGCTCGCAGCTCGTGTCCGGGAAGCGGGGCTACCAATCTATGGCTTCGGCCCTTGGAAGACGTCAGAGCGGTTTCGCAAAGCCTGCACACGCTTCTTCTTCGTCGAGAACCTCGTGCCGGCTGCCACAGAATATTCTTCCAGCGCTGCGCACCCACCGCTTCTAGATGTCCGAAGCGCCAGCGATGAAATCCGCCGCGCAATCACCCGCCTTCATCCTGGTGTCGGCGGCTGGATCGCAGTGGACGACCTTGAGCGGGAACTGATCAGACAGGCGCCGGATTTCGATCCACGCTCCTACGGCAAACCGATGCTGCTCGAGTTGCTGAAGGCGCAGAAGCGGCTGAATCTCAGCCAGCACCCGGTTGGTCACTGGCGCGTGCGGATCGCCACCAAGCGGCGCACTGTCGGTGACGACGTAGCGCATAACGCGGGTTGAGGCCGGTCCGAAGATCTCGGGTATGTTCTTCGACGTTCGTGTGACGATCGACTGGAGTGCTCGGATCTAGGAACCAAGCCATCCAGGTGTTGCGGCGGAGCCCGCTCTGCCTGCCCTCCGGTCTCGCCGAAGGTCATGCGGGTCACTGCCTGTCTGATCGGCCAATGCGGTCTCTTCGCTGAACGCGTTCTTCGACGCATCTCCCGCTGGGACTTCGAAGTCCTAGAGATCGGCGCGTTGTTTGAAGGGGATGCGTCCTGTGCCCGACAGACTCCGGCATCCAATCCACCCGTTTGAGCGGGATGTGCGCAACCGCCGGTCAAGTTTCGTCAACCAACGGTTGACCTGCCACTGAACTTTCATCCAGCGGCGGTTAGAGCCTTGGCCGTTTCTGTTACGCCGTAGGGCGCGGTTCGAGCAACCGGTGGAGACGCGAAGCCCTTATCGAGCGAAGCGTCGGAGGCGGTTGCGGCGAGAGTTCCGGCGAAGGCCGCCGGGGTCTGGTATCCGAGCGAGGAATGAGGTCTCGCAGAGTTGAAGTCCTGCCGCCACTCGGCGATGGCGTTGCGGGCGTGGTCGAGGCCGAAGAACAGGCTCTCGTTCAGGAGTTCGTCGCGCATCCGGCCGTTGAAGGATTCGACGTAACCGTTTTGCATGGGCTTGCCCGGCGCGATGTAGTGCCATTCGACGCGATGATCCTTCGACCAGGCGAGGATCGCGTTCGAGGTGAACTCCGTGCCGTGGTCGGAAACGATCATGTCCGGCTTGCCGCGACGGCTGATCAGATCGGTCAGCTCACGGGCCACCCGACGACCGGAGATCGACGTGTCGGGGATGGCGCCCAGGCATTCGCGGGTCACGTCGTCGACGATGTTGAGCACGCGGAACCGCCGCCCGCAGGCAAACTGGTCGTGCACGAAGTCCAGCGACCAACGCGCGTTCGGCCTCGCCTCGACCAGGATCGGCGCCCGCGTGCCCACCGCGCGTCGCCGCGCCCGGCGCTTGCGCACTGTCAGCCCCTCCTCGCGGTAGAGCCGATAGATGCGGTTGATCCCTGATGGCTCGCCCTCGCGCCGCAGCAGGATGAACAGGCGCCGATAGCCGAAACGCCGGCGCTCGTTGGCGAGATCGCGCAGCCGGCCGCGCAGTTCGGTCTCCGGCGCCCGGCACGACTGGTAGCGGATCATCGTGCGATCGGCACCGACGATGGAACAGGCCCGACGCTCCGACAGACCCATGACGGCCTGCAGATGCGCGACGGCTTCGCGCTTGGCGGCGGGCCCTACCATTTTTTTGACAGGAGCTCGCGAAGGGCCGAGGCTTCCAGCATCTGCTCGGCGAGCAGGTTCTTCAGCCTCCCGTTCTCGTCTTCCAAAGCCCTCAGGCGCTTGGCGTCGGACACGTCCATGCCGCCATACTTCGCCTTCCAGTTATACAGCGTCGCCTCAGAGACCCCGTGCTTGCGGGCCAGGTCACCTGCCTTCGCACCCGCCTCGTGCTCGCGTAGAACCCCGATGATCTGCT
This sequence comes from Aquibium oceanicum, assembly GCF_001889605.1. Classification (NCBI taxonomy): domain Bacteria; kingdom Pseudomonadati; phylum Pseudomonadota; class Alphaproteobacteria; order Hyphomicrobiales; family Phyllobacteriaceae; genus Aquibium; species Aquibium oceanicum. The sequence goes on from NZ_CP018171.1 coordinate 4,088,637, forward strand.
CTTCCGTAAATCGCTTTCGCTTCATCTGTCCGTCCTTCGATCGAGAGCCGGACTCTAACTCCAGGTGGAGGAAAAACTCAGTGGCAGGTCAGCGTAGCGAAAAGTTTACAGATCCACACACTCGACTGCCTCGCAAGCTCATCCATCGACGATGCAGCCTACCTTAACTTTCCGCGTTCTTTACACTAACTTGACATTTGACGCGGCGTTCACCGATATTATCGCCACCTCAACTAACCTGTCTCTCATCAGAAACCATCTCTTCTGCGATTCTGGATACGATCGGCGGAAAGTAGTTGTTTCTTCGTGCGTCGCCATCGCTTTCTGGCGTTCGTTCGAAATTTCCGGATCCACCTCCTCCATCTCTGCGCCGATCATCCGCAAAGACCATTCAAGTAGAAGCAAGCTCACCCTTCCGCAGTCGGTCTATCCTCAAAATGAGGTTCTTGGCGCTATTGTGAGACCAGCGCCCGCCGCGAGGCGAAGGAATTTGTCGCTCGTTCAACGCGGCGGCAAGCGCCGTTGGCGATAGAGCGTCGCCTTGCTGCAGCCTCACTTCTTGCACCACGCTCTGCAACTGCAAAGCGAGGTTAGCGGATCGAAGTGAATTGGCGTTCGTGCCCTTGCGCGCATTCGCCTTCGCAGCTTGCTTCGAGCTCTTCGTTCTCTTTGTCAATCCGGACTTGATGTTTCGACTTCGGATGACATTGCCTCGCGCTGCTTCTGACATGATAGTCATCTGCTCTTCCTTCGGGAGCGAATCCCAATAACGCCTGCGTGAGACGTCCCAGATGAGGGCGCCGCTGTTCTGCAGCATGTCGCCGAGCACTGTGAACTTCTTGTGCGTCACCGTCCCTAGCAGCCACGAGAGGTCCGCGACAGCGACAGCCAATCCTCTTGCCGACGCTTCCTGCACCACTTCGACAAATCTTCGTCGCTCGAAGAACACCGATTGCCGGTTCGTTGGCAAATCGTAAGCCGTCTTCTCGAGCCGAACTCTACCTTCCGTCGTGGCACGCCTCAACATTTGAACTTGACTCGCGACTGCGGGAAGTTCCGCTGCTTCGATTGCGGACCTCGGCCGACGACGGCAGTAGGCGAAAACGTATCCGATGGCAGCGATCAGTTCGGCCATTGAAATTCCTAAACAGTGTTGATGCTTGCGAGCAGGACCTTCCCCCACCCTTGCAGGTTTTGCCGCATCAGCCGGCGCTCTCTGACCTGCCACTGAGTTTTTCCTCCACCTGGAGTTAGAGTCCGGCTCTCGATCGAAGGACGGACAGATGAAGCGAAAGCGATTTACGGAAGAGCAGATCATCGGGGTTCTACGCGAGCACGAGGCGGGTGCGAAGGCAGGTGACCTGGCCCGCAAGCACGGGGTCTCTGAGGCGACGCTGTATAACTGGAAGGCGAAGTATGGCGGCATGGACGTGTCCGACGCCAAGCGCCTGAGGGCTTTGGAAGACGAGAACGGGAGGCTGAAGAACCTGCTCGCCGAGCAGATGCTGGAAGCCTCGGCCCTTCGCGAGCTCCTGTCAAAAAATGGTAGGGCCCGCCGCCAAGCGCGAAGCCGTCGCGCATCTGCAGGCCGTCATGGGTCTGTCGGAGCGTCGGGCCTGTTCCATCGTCGGTGCCGATCGCACGATGATCCGCTACCAGTCGTGCCGGGCGCCGGAGACCGAACTGCGCGGCCGGCTGCGCGATCTCGCCAACGAGCGCCGGCGTTTCGGCTATCGGCGCCTGTTCATCCTGCTGCGGCGCGAGGGCGAGCCATCAGGGATCAACCGCATCTATCGGCTCTACCGCGAGGAGGGGCTGACAGTGCGCAAGCGCCGGGCGCGGCGACGCGCGGTGGGCACGCGGGCGCCGATCCTGGTCGAGGCGAGGCCGAACGCGCGTTGGTCGCTGGACTTCGTGCACGACCAGTTTGCCTGCGGGCGGCGGTTCCGCGTGCTCAACATCGTCGACGACGTGACCCGCGAATGCCTGGGCGCCATCCCCGACACGTCGATCTCCGGTCGTCGGGTGGCCCGTGAGCTGACCGATCTGATCAGCCGTCGCGGCAAGCCGGACATGATCGTTTCCGACCACGGCACGGAGTTCACCTCGAACGCGATCCTCGCCTGGTCGAAGGATCATCGCGTCGAATGGCACTACATCGCGCCGGGCAAGCCCATGCAAAACGGTTACGTCGAATCCTTCAACGGCCGGATGCGCGACGAACTCCTGAACGAGAGCCTGTTCTTCGGCCTCGACCACGCCCGCAACGCCATCGCCGAGTGGCGGCAGGACTTCAACTCTGCGAGACCTCATTCCTCGCTCGGATACCAGACCCCGGCGGCCTTCGCCGGAACTCTCGCCGCAACCGCCTCCGACGCTTCGCTCGATAAGGGCTTCGCGTCTCCACCGGTTGCTCGAACCGCGCCCTACGGCGTAACAGAAACGGCCAAGGCTCTAACCGCCGCTGGATGAAAGTTCAGTGGCAGGTCATCTCCTGCAGCTTTTTTCCACGGGAAACGACTGCGCAATCTCGACTATCACGTGATCGCAAGCTGCAGGGCGCAACGGCCGGCGTTTCCGACACGGTTCGGGATCTAATAACTTGATTAAGGCCTAGCATGTCTCTTCTTCTCGAGTGACCTACGCTGACGACCTTGAAGATGACGAAGAGCTTGCACGACCTTCTTGGTCATCTCGTCGTAGATGGTCAAACTCGAGGCGACGCGGCGCGGCGCGGGCAGTGGCTTCTCGCTGACCCTTGATGCGATGCGTATGGCACGAGCTTGTCGCTTGCGAGCCGCGTCCATGGCTTCGAGACCTACTACACCGGCCTGGAGAAACTTCGTCATTCTCTTCGTCTCGAAATCCTCCTTGACTGCCCGCAGGTGCGGCTTCTCTGTTTCGTCTACTTGCCGGAAGGTGGGCAGTCGGAACTGGAAGAATGAACCCTGTAGCGTTTGAAAACGGAACTTCTCCAATTCATTGAGTTTCCGTAAGCCGAGCTCTGACAGCTCCTGCTCGAGCATTGTCACTTCGAGACGAACGCGAACCTCATCCTCCGGGAGCTTAAGCACCGCCCCGGTCGTCTTGTTCTGCTGATCAATCCGCTTCACCATCAAGCGCCACGAGGACGATGAACCCGCCGCTCCGGTGTAGTAGGTAGAGTCGATGGTCGCCGGGATGTCCTTGTCGTTGCGCATCAGCAGCTCGTCATCAAGCCTTCGCACCCCCTTCTTCGAGGCAAGAACATGAACTGTCCTTATCTCACCACGCTGATCTGTGGCGACGAAGCGAGGTCTATCGTCCGGCTGGCTCATGACGTCCCGGCTTGGCAGGTGTGTTCGGGCTAAAACGCCGAAGAGCTTCGCGAGCGCCTCTTCCGAGAACTTCTTCGGCTTTATGTCTAGGCTGATTTCCAGTCCTACCAGCTCCGGTTCAGCGACGAGCGTCCATCTCGAATTCACCGCCTCTACCGCTTCGATGACATCGCCCAGCAGCGGCTCCTGGAATCTGACAGTGAACTGCTGCCCTGCAGCCCCTCCCGCCGATGCAACTTCTCGAACCCAAAGGCGCTCGCCAGTCAGCTTCTCTAGATGATCCTGGATCCATTTCCACTGCGTCACGCCGGCGATAACAATCCGTAACTCGAGCCAGTCGATCACCGCCCGGCAGGTGTAGTCACCAAGGTCTATCTCCGGCTGTAGGACATACCGGCCTTTGAAGCGCGCCTGCTTCTTTTGGAGTTCGGCACGGCGGAAGTTCAAACGGTAAGTGGTCGTGGAAGCTGATGAAGTCAGTTCGGTGCTGACGAGCTCGCTTTGGGCACTGAAGGACATTCGCAAACCATGAATCAGTTCCCCGGCACATAGACGCTCACCAGCGCGAAGTCAGCGCTCTCGAGCGTAATTGTTGCGCTCGAACGGCCTCGGAGCCAGCCAGCGGGCAACCTCGTTCGAACCAGAGCATAGCAGCAGCAGCACGCGGATGCGTTTGAGCAAGCCGGTTAAGTCTATATCTTCGATCGCCGCCAGCCGGCTCTCCGTGCCTCGGCTTCCGAACAGAACCAGCGTTCACCCCTCCAGAAGGAAATCCAGGTGCGCGAGTAGTAGCGTTGTCCTGGCATGTGGTAAATGCGCTCTCCGCTCGCGCTGATGTTGCCCTTTAACGTTGCAGCCAGCGGCTAACGACTTTAGCGGCAGAAGGTCGCCCAGCGAGAGTGTCCCGCTCGTGTATGCGACGCCGGCAGCACCGCCGAAGAGCAACGGCATCATCGGTAGCGAAGTGGATCGCCGCTGACGCCGCGCGCGCGTCCATTCTGATCGAGATCTGCGTCGCGGGACCATCTGGCGATTGTGCCACATGCCGGTTGATGCTGTCCGAACGCGCTACGCAGCATTTTAGCGATGGGAGCGCCTCCAGCAGAATGGAAGTGCAATTCCCGTGTCATAAAGCGCCGCTGGTGAGCGTGGAGGTTCTCGATGCTCTCTGACAGCGGATAAACGCTCACGCTCGCCTGTGAACTTCTATGGCCGATTGGCTTCTCGACCACTACGCTGCAAAGTCGCTCCGAGACCCGCCGCTGCCAGATCCAGACAGTGCTTGAGCTTTTGACGTCCGATCGTGCACAACCAACTTCGGACGAGGAGGATGTCATGGATCTCGCACTTTCTGGAAAAGTCGTGCTCGTCACGGGCGGCACGAAGGGCATTGGCTTCGCCTGCGCACGTGCATTTGCCGAAGAAGGGGCGCGGGTCGCGGTAGTCTCCCGCTCACAGGCGAACGTCGACAGAGCGTGCGCCGAGCTGAATGGGGCCATCGGCTTTGCCGCTGATCTGGCTGACGAGCAGGAGGCCGTGGGAGTAGTGGAGCAAGTCGAGAGGGAAATCGGGCCGCTCGACGTCCTCGTCAACAGCGCTGGTGCAGCCAAGCGAACACCGCCAGACGAGCTTACGCCGGCACTGCGATGGACGCGAAGTATTCACCTACGTCAACTTCATCGATCCGGTGGTCAAACGAATGGCTGCTCGGAAGAGCGGCGTAATCGTCATCGTGATTGGCAACGGCGGCAGGATCGCCTCAGCGATCCACATACCCGGAGGTGCAGCGAATTCGGCGCTGATGCTCGTCACCGCCGGCTTGGCCAATGCCAAAGCCGGTCAAGGTGCTCTTGTCGTGGCGGTAAATCCCGGCCTCACTGAAACTGAACGCGTCTCGGAAGGTCTGCAGGCAGATGCGCGGCTTGCATCGATCTCCGAGAGCGAGGCGCGAGAGCGAAGCATTGCGCGTATTCCGCTTGGCCGTATGGCCGACCCCGTTGAGACCGCGAGCGCTGTGCTGTCCCTGGCGTCCGGTAGAGCGAGCTACATCACCGGCGTCTCGATCACAATGGACGGACCGACGTCCCCGATGGTGATGTGATCGCCCTAGATGACGCGACGATCGCGCGACTGGCTTCTGGCGTCGTCCTGTCGCCGAACGGATGGCGCTCCTGACCGGAGGAGCCAGTATCCGAAAAAGGCCGGATTCCTTGCGGCAAGAAAGCTCGCAGCCTTCTCGATGCGCCTTTTCTTTTCAAAGCCTGCGGGCGCGCGTCGCCCTCGGGCGGAAGAGATCTTCCGAAGATACAGCAGGAGAAAAGAGATAGCCTTGGGCAACGTTGCAACCCATAGCCAGGAGCAGCTCACGCTGTTCTTCGGTTTCCACCCCCTCCGCCACGATTGCGAGGTCTAGGTTCCGGGCAAGTCCCACGATGGACGCCACGATCGATCGTGCACGCGCATCGTCGGCAAGCGGCCCGATGAAGTTCCGGTCGATCTTGATGATGTCGACAGGAAACTCGATCAGGTGCGTCAGAGATGCAAAGCCGGTGCCGAAATCGTCGAAGGCAATCTTTACACCTTCTTGGCGCAGCTGTGCACAGACAGCGCGGACTTCGTCGGCCGAGCGGGACAGGACCGTCTCCTCGGTGATCTCCAGCTGAATATGATATGGCGCAAGACTGTGCCTGGAGAGATTGTCTAGAAGGTCGTTGACGAACATCTCGTTGCGGAACTGTTGCGGGCTCATGTTGATCGCGATGTGTCCGAACTCCACGCCTGCCTTGACCCACTCGCCGGCTTGCCTTAACCCCTCGGCAAGCACGAATGCACCCGACTCGCCCGACAGGATCGTGTCGTCGAGCGCCGCGCGGAATTCGTTCGGTCCGCGCAAGACCTCCCCGTCTCGCCAGCGAAGCAGCGCCTCGACCCCGACAAGCTTGCGCTCGCAGAGCTGAATTTTTGGCTGGTAGTGGAGCTCGAAGGCGCCTTGCTTCAAGGACTCGCGCGCGCGAGCAATTGTATTCACCTTGCGGGTGGCATCCAACCGCAGCGTATCGGTGAAGAATTGGTGTCGGTTTTCCCCTTGGATTTGGCCGCATAGAGCGCGAGATCCGCTTCGGTCATCAGCAATGCCGGGTTGGCGGCTGGGCGGTCGAGCGAATGGGTTATGCCGATCGAAACCCCGAGCTGAAAGCCTTGCTCATCCCAGGACAGGGGTTCCGAAACCTTTAGCAGCGTCCAAGTCGCGAGCGCTTCCATGTGCAACTTATCGGTCGCCTCCATGAACATCGCGAATTCGTCACCGCCAACGCGACCGATAAATACTTCGGAGGGCATTGCGCGCAGCCTACGGCCAATCTCACGTAGACAAGCGTCACCGGCGTTGTGGCCTGAAGTATCGTTCACATCCTTAAATCCATCGAGGTCCAGCATCATTAGGCATATTGGCCTTCCTTGGGACGACTGTTCCTCCATTTTGGCCAGTAAGGCGGAGCGGTTGAGAAGGCCCGTCAATGCGTCGTATTCAGCCACCTTGCGCAGCGCGATCCGTGCTTCCTTTTCGGCCGTAATGTCCTGCTTCAGCCCGAGACGCCGGATCGGCACACCGTCTTCGTCGAACTGGACCGCGCTGCTTATTCGCGCATGCCGCGGTGCGTTCTCCGCGGTGAGGAATTCTACCTCGATCTCGTATGGCGAATTTTCCTTGTAGGCTCGCTCTACCGTTTCGTTCAGCCTCGCCCACTCGCTGTCACTGTAGAACCGCCGCAAGGTCTCGTCTGTAATCTCGACATCGATGTCGATCCCGTGAAGGGCGTAGAGTGACTTGCTCCACCTGTAATTGCCGGTAGTCAAGTCCCTTTCCCACGCTCCCATGTTCCCCAGCCGGTAGGCATCCTCCAGCAGCTGTTGATTTACGAGCAACTCTGCATTTCTTTCGGCCAGCAGAACGTTCTTAAGCCTGATCTCGTCCGTCAGCTTACAGAGTTGACGAGCTTGTGCGAGCTGTTTGATTAGCGCCTCAGCGACCTGTCCGAGACGTTCTAGCGCTCGGATTGCCGTTGGCGAGAATCGCCGCGGCTTGGTATCCAGAATGCAAAGGGTTCCGACATGGATGCCCTCTTCGATCGCGAGGGGCACACCAGCGTAGAAGCGTATTCCATTTTCCTGGAGAACGAGGGGATTGGATGAGAAGCGCTCGTCTTGAGTGGCATCCTCTACAATGACTTTCGAGCCCGTCGCGATGGCATGATTACAAAATGCGTCTTCGCGTCTCGTTTCTCGCATATCCAGGCCGTGAACCGCCTTGAACCATTGGCGGCTTCGATCGATGATACTGATCAAGCTGCCGGATACACCGAACATCTCACTGGCATGCATGACGAGCGCGTCGAACTGCGGCTCGAACGCTGAGTCGAGAATGCCCAATTCCAGAACGTGTTGGAGTCGCACCGTCTCGTTTTGCGGGACAGGAAACATGGTAGCCCCCAAGCGTTGAAATCGCAGGATCCGTCCTATAGCTAAAATGACCGTTAAAGCAGAAGCTTACGCTGCGGCACTCGGTCGTTCCGCGCGACCTGCTGAGAGGGAATCTTCATATGCGTAATTTCGGAGCACCGCTTTGGCCGAGGTGGGACGAACGCGAGATAAATGGCCCCGTGGCGGAGGGCGTCATATCAAAACCGGCTTCATTCTAGATGACGGCGAGGATTATTGGAAAGTCGATTGGGAGCTCGCTGACGAGCGCGGTGATTTGTCGATTATCCTGACAGAGCGAGATGGTCGGAGTCAGCCAGCGATCTCCCTGAGCGTTTATGGCTGGGTCAACAACCATCAGCCTGCTTCGAGCGACGCAGAGGTCCGGGTTGGCCGAAAAGAAGAAGGCCTGCCGGGGGGACTCGGCAGGCCTTTGTTCGTCGGGCGCGTGCGGGCTTCCCGACTGAGAAAGATGATCGGCGGGATCATCTGTGGATGCCACATAGTTTGCCCGCAATCCGATTCGCTAGGCACATCGCTGCAACGCAGCTATGCAAATTCGCCGCATCCACTTGAGAGTGTCGACCGGAAGGTCGGGCAGTCTCTTTTTTGCGCCACAAACCCGCCACTCGCGCACTCGACAGGATTCGAACCTGTGACTTCTGCCAGAGGAGGGCCGCACTGCCCTTGCCGCGCATTCGCCAGCTGATGCGCGGCAAGGCATCGGTTATGAAGCACCTATGCCGCGTCGGTTCATCCGGCACGTCCCAAGCTGCGGAATAACAGCCGCGGCCGGGCACCCGTAGCTCAGCTGGATAGAGCGCGGCCCTCCGAAGTGACCAAGCTTGATCTCGGTTTCGACAAACCCTCCTAGGCGGTCCCGGTTTTCCCAAATCGATGCATCGTGGACTAACGTTTCCGGCACGAAACCGCCACTCTTGTGAACTCTGACCCCGCTTCTGTTGCAAGAGAGCGAGGAAGGACGCTGGTGACGATCGGGGGAAATCGCCACCAGCGGCTTGGGGTCGGCATCCGGGCGAGAGATGCCGAGGCCTGGAGGCAACGGGCGAAAAAGAGGACGGGTTTCGCCGGGGAATGCTTCCAGGATCTGTCGATGCGGATGATGCGAACTTGTCAGATCGCATCATGCATCAAAGGCCGTTCACATCCTCCACGGTGCGGTGTTCCATGCCCGGCCAGTTGGCTTCGGCCTTGGCGATCGTGCCGGCCTTGTCCTTCTTGTAGGCCTCGAAGACATCGGCGTTGAGGAAGAGGTAGAGCTTGCCGTCGACGACGTCGGCGAAGCGCGGGCTGCCGTCCAGCTTCAGGCCCTTGGCGACGCCGAAGGCGCAGAAGCCGCCATATTGCGGGATGAAGGCTGCCGGATCGGCCTTGAACCGCTTCATCGTTTCCTTGGACGAGAAGTAGTAGGCGACATTGTCATGCACAACGGTGAACTTGGCGTGGCCGGGGGTCACGTCCAGGCCGGAGAACAGGGCGACGGAATCGTTGCCGCGGAGCGCAACGCCCTGGCCGTCGACGGTGGTGCCGGTCGAGACGTTGTATTCGTCGGCGGCGAATGCGGCCGAAGCGCCGGAGATCGTGCCGATGACACAGGCAATCGCCATGACGGTGTTCAGGTTCTTCATGTCAGTCTTCCTTTCGGTTTGCGCCACGCGGGCGTCCCGGGTGAAGCCGCCGGCGACATGCCGTCGGCATGGACCGCCGGACATCCGGCGGCTCCGGCGCAAACAAAGACCTTGAAAGGCGATTGCGGCGCCGAACTGATCGGACCGGCCGGAAAACGGCACGATCGATCCCTAGACCGCGAGGAGGTCCTCGCCGGCCGCACTAGCCCGATCGGGCCGGCGGAAACAGGTGGTGCTTGCGCGGCCCTAGAGGCCGAGATCGCTCAGGCCCGGATGGGTCTCCGGCCGCGGCCCGGGGGGCCAATGGAACTTCCGCTCCGATTCGCCGATCGGCGCGTCGTTGATGCTGGCGACGCGGCGGCGCATCAGGCCGCGCTCGTCGAACTCCCACAATTCGTTGCCGTAGGAGCGGAACCAGCTGCCGCTGTCGTCGCGCCATTCATAGGCGAAGCGGACGGCGATGCGGTTTTCGCGAAAGCCCCAGAGCTCCTTGGACAGGCGGTAATCGAGCTCGCGGTCCCATTTGCGGGTCAGGAAGGCGACGATGGCGTCGCGGCCATGCAGGAACTCGGCCCGGTTGCGCCAGTGGCTGTCGGGCGTGTAGGCGAGCGCGACGCGTTGCGGGTCGCGGCTGTTCCAGGCGTTTTCTGCGAGCCGGACCTTGCTTTCGGCGTCCTCGACCTGCGTGAAAGGCGGCAGCGGCGGGCGTTCGGGTTCCATTGTCAGTCTCCAATTACATTGGCGAGCCGGGCTCGCAGCTCTTCGTTTTCGGCTTCGAGCGCGGCGACGCGGTCGTGCAGCGGCGCCATCGCCACGGCGATGTCGGCTTCGGTGTAGCGGGGAGTGATGTGCCGGGGGCAGTTCCAGTCGAACGCGGCGAGGCGCAGCACGAAGACGCGCTCGGGCCGTGCCTTGTAGTCCGGCTCCGCGACGAGCGCGGCGAGGTCGCCGTCGATCGGGACCATCTCGACATGGGCATAGATTTTCAGTCGGGCGCGGGCCGGGTAGTCGACCAGGATCAGGGCGGCGCGAGCGTCGGCGGCGAGATTGCCGGCGCTGATATACTGGCGGTTGCCCAGATAGTCGGCAAAGGCGAGCGTCCTGTCGTCGACGAGTTTGAGGAGACCCCGGGGGCCGCCGCGGTGCTGGACATAGGGCCAGCCGGTTTCCGAGGCGGTGGCCATGTAGAAACTGTCGCGCGCCGCGATGAAGGCGACTTCATTGGCCGTGAACCTGTCGAAAGCGCGATCGGCCCTGTAGGTCCGGTAGACCCGGTCGCTGCCCGCGGCCTGCTGCTCCGCGCGGACGCTGGGTGTCATGGCGATGTCGAGAAATCCGTTGGGCATGGCGGTGTCTCCGGGGCGATGACGGGCGGGTCAGAGGAGCCCGCCCGCTTCTCGCGTCAGGCGGCCTCGGCGGCGCGGACGACGGGGAAGTCGATTTCGGTCCCGGCGACTACGTTAAGCAGGTTCGTGAAGACATTCTCGGCGGCGACAGCGATGATCTCGACGATCTGGCCGTCGGAGAAACCAGCTTCGCGGACGGCGTCGATATCGGCGGCGGTGACGCGGCCGCGGTCGCGAACGACATCCACGGCGAAGCGGACGGCGGCGTCGGCTTTGGCGTCGCCCGACCGGCCCATGCGGTTGAGCGCGATCTCCTCGCCGGAGATCTTCGCCATGTTCATGCCGAGATAGCTGTGCGCGGACAGGCAGTAGTCGCAACCATTCACCTGGGCGACGGCCAGCGCGATGCGCTCGCGCATCTTCACTTCCAGCGCCTTGGAGAGCGCGGCGTTGTTGGCGGTGTAGCCCTTGAGGGCCGCGGGGCTGGAGGCGATCAGCCGGAACATGTTCGGCACGACGCCGAGCTGGCTCTGGACGGCGTCGAGGATCGGCTTGGATTCGGCGGGGACATCGTCGCGCGCCGGGATGGTCAGACGGGGCATTGCTGTTTCTCCTTTCGAGTGCCGGAACCCGGTGGGCTCCGTTCGAAGGAGGATTAGTCCATTCCAAATAGAGGGATAATCGCCTATTATCGGGAATTAGTGTCTCGAATATTGGAATAATAATGGACAGGCTCGACGCCATGCGGCTGCTGCTCAGCGTCGCCGACAAGGGCAGTTTCTCGGCAGCCAGCCGCGAGCTGGGCGTGCCGCTCGCGACCGTCAGCCGCAAGGTCAACGAGCTCGAAATGCATCTGGGCGCGAAGCTCCTGATCCGCACGACGCGCAAGGTCGCGCTGACCGATACCGGCGCGGCCTACCTGGGGTCGGCGCGGCGCATTCTCGAGGATGTCGAGGAGGCCGAACGCATTGCCGCGGGCGAGTTCCAGGCGCCGCGCGGCGAACTGACCCTGACGGCGCCGGTGCTGTTCGGCCGGCTGCATATCCTGCCGGTCGTCGTCGATTTCCTCGCGGCCCATCCGGATATCAATGTCCGGCTCGTCCTGTCGGACAGCAACCTTCACTTGCTCGACGAGCATGTCGACATGGCGGCGCGGATCGGCCGGCTGCCTGACAGCACCATGATCGCCACAACTATCGGCGCGATGCGGACCGTCGTCTGCGCCAGCCCGAAACTGATCGCGGCCTATGGCACGCCGGCGCGGCCTGAGGATGCCGCGGACCTGCCGAGCGTCAATTTCGAGTTCCTGTCGCCGGCCGCGAGCTGGCCCTTCCGGCTGGGCGAGACCGGGCGGGTGATCGATGTGGACATCGCGCCTCGCCTTTCGGTTTCGACGGCGGAAGCCGCCGTCGAGGCCGCCGTCCGGGGCGTCGGCGCAACGCGCGTCCTGCACTATCAATGCGCCGGACAGGTGCGCGACGGCGCGCTGCGGATTGTCCTGGAGGAGTTCGAAATGGAGCCCGCCCCGGTCCAATTAATCCATGCGGCACGTGGAAAGCTCCCCTCGAAAATGCGGGTCTTTCTTGATTTCGCGGTTCCCGTTCTAAGGGCGAGGCTTTTGTCGTTGTAGTTCATCAACGCTAAGCGGACACCCCGACGCGTTAGCGTGTATTTTTGATGGAGCGGTTCCGGGATATGCAGCACGCCGGCAGGTCCGGTCCTTGTCTATGTCAACCAGAACCGATTCTTCTATTCGGGCTAGCTTGGATGAGTTTCACCCAACTACGCCTGCTGATATCAACGAGAGCAGTCCAGTCGGGTCTCGGCAGACCTTCGATGCCCAAGCTGCCTATCGAAGGCAGCACTCTCCGGTCGCATCTGGCGTTTGGAAGTCCTTGATCCTGCAAGCACTCACAACAGCCCGTAGACCGTCACCAGAGCGCCTCTGACGCTCCCGGCACAATCTTGATCACACTGGCGTGGGAAAGCTCCTTGGCGCCTTCTTGAGGCCGTCCTACGCGTCATGAGGCACAATCAAGGGAGGTGCTTCATGGCGACGATTCGCAGGCTGCGCGGCAAATGGCAAGCGCAGGTCCGTCGTAAAGGAATTCCCCCGCGTGCCAAGTCCTTCGAGATGAAAGCCGACGCTGAGAAGTGGGCACGCAATCTCGAGGCCGAACTCGACCGCTGCGGAAACCTGCCGGACACTCGTCTTGCCGAACGCATGACGATCCGAGAGCTGCTGGAGCGCTACATGCGCGAGATCACGCCGCACAAGCGCAGCGCCAAGACAGAGACGTATCGGATCAAGGCGCTGATGAGACGCACCATCGCACACCGCACGCTCGCCATGCTTTCCTCTGGCGACGTCGCCGCCTATCGCGATGAGCGTCTGAGATCGGTCTCGGCGTCGAGTGTTATACGCGAGCTCTACACGCTCGCGCATGCGGTAGATATCGCAAGAAAGAAGTGGGGTGTTCATCTGGTGCAGAACCCGATTCGGATGGTTCGACGTCCTGCGCCTCCTCGTGGTCGTGATCGCCGCCTTGCAGCCGGTGAAGTGCAGCTCCTGCTCGACGCTGCTGACGCCGGTCGCAACATCTATATGCGCCCGCTGATCGTCCTCGCGATCGAGACCGCCATGCGCCAGGGCGAGATGTTGTCGTTGACGTGGAACGACATCGATCTCGAAAAGCGCATCGCGCATTTGAACTTGACGAAGAACGGCGAAGCTCGTGATGTGCCTCTGAGCCGCCGTGCACTCGCTGCGCTCGACCGGCTTCGACAGCAGCAGATCGATGACCGGGTTGTTCCCGCCAGCAAGAGCGCCGTCGAGCAAGCGTGGCAGCATCTGCGGGATCGAGCCGGACTGAGAGATGTGAGCTACTCCCCATTCCTTGGACAGGTTTCCGGGTGGCTTAAGCTACTCTCCGCGCCTGCTGATCGGTTTCGATGCTGCTGAAGTAGACCACGTCGGGCGGTTGTCCGCCATGGGCGGCGTGAGGCCGCTGGTGGTTGTAGAAGGTGATCCAGCGACCGATGCCTGCCTTGGACTGCGAGCCGGTCTCCCAGGCGTGCAGGTAGACGCATTCATACTTCAGCGACCGCCACAGGCGCTCGATGAAGATGTTGTCGAGGCAGCGTCCCTTGCCGTCCATCGAGATTCGGGTTCCGACCCGCTTCAGCCGGTCGGTCTACGCGAAGGACGTGAACTGCGAGCCTTGATCGGTATTCATGATCTCAGGCGGGCCGGAGCGGTGGATCGCCTCGTTTAGCGCCTCGACGCAGAAGTCGACCTCCAGCGTGTTCGAGATGCGACAGGCCAGCACCTTGCGGGTGGACCAGTCCATGATCGCGACCAGATAGAGGAATCCCTTGCGCATCGGCAGGTAGGTGATGTCGGCGCACCAGACCTGGTTCGGCCGCTCGACCCGCAGCCCGCCCAGCAGATAGGGATAGGTCTTGTGCCCCTTCGCGGGCCTGCTGGTGTGCGGCTTCTGGAAGATCGGCATCAGGCGCATGAGCCGCATCAGTCGGCGGACGCGCTTGACGTTCACGGCATGACCCTCGTTGCGCAGGTGCCAGGTCATCTGCTGCACGCCGTAGAATGGGGTCTCCAGGAACTGCTTGTCGATCAGCAGCATGAGGGCGAGGTTCGTTTCGGTCTCGCCCTGCGGCTCGTAATAGAACGAGGAGCGCGAGATCGACAGCAGGCGGCACTGCGCGGCCACCGACAGCACAGGATGGTTCCGCTCGATCATCCCGCGTCTCATTTCCCGCCCCAGGGTTTGAGCTTTCGTGACAAAAAATCGTTGGCGACCGCCAGCTCTCCGATCTTCGCATGCAGCGCCCGGACAGTGTCCTCGTCGACCTCAGCGGTCTTCTTGCCGCCCCGCTCGAAGATGTCCGCCGCCCCGTCAAGCAGCGCCTTCTTCCACTGGTGGATCATCGTCGGATGCACGCCATATTCCGCGGCCAACTCCGACACGGTGCGCTCGCCCTTCACGGCCTCCAGCGCTACGCGAGCCTTGAAGCCCGCGTCATGATTCCTGCGCTTCCTCATATTCTGATCTCCTCGTCCTTGGAAATCAGCAGACGTCAGTTCGTAGCTTCCGTCACTGTCCGATTTTCGGGGAGGTGCTCAGTCACACCGGATCAGAAAAAACGTCAGTCGCGAACAGCGACCACCGCCTCGATCTCGACGGTGATATTC
Source organism: Aquibium oceanicum (assembly GCF_001889605.1). Lineage (NCBI taxonomy): Bacteria > Pseudomonadati > Pseudomonadota > Alphaproteobacteria > Hyphomicrobiales > Phyllobacteriaceae > Aquibium > Aquibium oceanicum. Next base: position 4,103,638 of record NZ_CP018171.1, read on the forward strand.
CCCGGCAAGGAGCCGACACCGACCGCGGATCGCGCGTGCTCGCCTCGATCGCCCAACACTTTCACGAAGAGATCGGAGCAGCCGTTGATGACGGCCGGCTGATCGCCAAACTCCGGCACGGCGTTGACCATGCCGAAAAGTTTCACGATGCGCTTGATCCGGCCGAGGTCGCCGAGAACGTCTTGCATGACCGAAAACAGATTGATGCCGGTCAGCCACGCATGGGCGTAGGCTTCCTCGACGGTGACGTTCGCGCCCACCTTGCCAGTGTGCAGATACCCATTCGCCTCCCGAGGCCCTTGTCCGGACAGGAAGACGAGATTGCCCTCGCGAACGTGGGTCAGGAAATTCGCGATCGGCGGCGGCGGCGGCGGGATCACGATGCCGAGCCGCGCGAGCCGGTCCTGCGGTGTAGCCTCGAGAGGCTCCTGATGATCAACAATACTCATGCAATGCTCCAATCAGGACGTTCGGCGCCGATGCTCGCATCGGGAACGGTCAGTCGGCATGATGGCAGGCGGCCTCGGCGCCCGAGGCAACGCGGCGCAGGCCTGGACGCTCGGCACGGCAGATGTCGGTCGCGATCGGACAGCGCGGATGGAAGGTGCAGCCGGACGGCGGATCGAGCGGGCTCGGCACCTCGCCCCGCGGCACCTTGATCCGGCTGTGCCGGCGCGCGGGATCGGGCCTCGGCACCGCGTCCATCAACGTGCGGGTGTAGGGATGGCTCGGCCGATCATAGATAGCGGCCGTATCGCCGGCCTCAACGATCCGGCCCAGATACATGACGGCGACCCGATCGCTGATATGCCGGACGATGCCGAGGTCGTGGGCGACGAACAGATAAGCGAGACCGAACTCCTTCTGGATGTCGGACATCAGGTTGACGACCTGCGCCTGGATAGAGACATCGAGCGCGGAGACCGGTTCGTCGGCGACGATCAGCGCCGGGTTCAGCGCCAGCGCACGGGCAATTGCCAGCCGCTGCCGCTGACCGCCCGAGAACTTGGACGGCACGTTGCCCATCTGGTCGGGCCGAAGGCCGACGCGTCCAAACAGGTCCGCCACCTTGGCCTTGCGTTCGGCGGCGCTGCCGAGACCGTGAACGATCAGCGGCTCCTCGACGATGTCGCCGGAGCGCTGGCGCGGATCCAGCGAGCCGTTCGGATCCTGGAAGATCATCTGCACCTTGCGCCGCATCGGCCGCATGGCTCGGTGCGAAGCGTGGGTGATGTCGGTGCCGTCGAGCAGGACCTTGCCCTCGTCCGGCTCCAGAAGCCTGACGATCATCTTACCGACGGTCGACTTGCCGCAGCCGCTCTCGCCCACCAGGCCCAGCGTCTCGCCCTGCGCGATCGCGAACGAGACATCGTCCACCGCATGCACCGTCGCCGGTCGGCCGCTTATGCCGCGCGGGACGGCGAAGCGCTTGGATAGGTTCTTCACCTCCAGCAGCGTGCTCACGCGGCCACCTCCACCGGATACCAGCAGGCTGCGCGGTGACCCGGCGCCATTTCGGCCAGGGGCGGCCGGTCGCGAGAGCAACGCTCGCGAGCGCGAGAGCAGCGCGGTGCGAAGGAGCAGCCAGGCGGCAGCGCCCACAGCGCCGGAACCATACCGGGGATCTCGGGCAGCGGCTGGCGCAAATGGACATCCGCTGCTTCCGAAACATGCGGGATCGAGCCGAGCAAGCCGTTGGTGTAGGGGTGGCGAGGCGCGGCGAACAACTGCTCGGTGGTCGCTTCCTCGACGATGCGGCCGGCATACATGACCGCCACGCGATCGGCGGTCTCGGCTACCACCGCCAGATCATGCGTGATCAGGATCGTCGCGGCCCCAACGGCAGCCTGGAGGTCGCGGAACGTCTCGAGGATCTGTGCCTGCGTCGTCACGTCCAGCGCCGTCGTCGGCTCGTCGGCGATTAGAACGTCGGGATCACAGGCGAGCGCCAGGGCGATCACCACACGCTGGCGCATTCCCCCCGACATCTGGTGCGGATAGTCGTCGTAGCGCCGCCTGGGGTCGGGAATGCGAACCAGCTCGAATAGTTCTTCGACGCGCTGGCGTGCCGCCGCGGCACTGAGCCCCTTGTGCAGGCGCAGCACCTCCGCGACCTGCGGACCCACACGGATCGAAGGATTGAGCGAGGTCATCGGCTCCTGAAAGATCAGGCCGATCCGGTTACCGCGGATCCGCATGAGGCGTGCCTCGCTGGCGCCTGCCAGATCGACGTCACCAAACAGGATCTTTCCCGAGACGATCTCGGCGACCGGCTCAGGCAGCAGCCGCATGATAGCCAGCGCCGTCATGCTCTTGCCGGAGCCGGATTCTCCGACCAGCGCCAGCACTTCGTTGCGCGATACGTCGAAGGATAGGTCGCTGACCGCCTCGAAGCTGCGTTCGGCGGTGCTGAGCTCGACGGTCAGCCCCTGGACGGAGAGAAGCGGCGTCATCGCTGTGCGGCAGTCTGGCGGAGCGCCGGGATCAGCGCAACGGCGTTGTCGCGCAGGATCGCCCGGCGGTCGGCATCCGACAGGTAGTCGCTGTATTTTGTGAAGTAGGTCAGCGACTGGGTGTAGGTGCAGTAGCGGTCAACGTTAGGCGCGTCGGAGCCCCACAGGAAGCGTCCTGCCCCGAACCTGTCGAGCAACTGGCGGATGTGGACGTGGGCCCGCGGATAGGGATATTCCTGCCGCCCACCCCAGGCGATGGGATAGAGGATCTCGGCCGAGACCGGCGCCTCGGTGAGCAGCATTTCGAGGATCGGCGGCAGCGTCAGCCGGTCGTTCTCGCCGGCATAGAGAGCTGTCGGGACGCCGTGGACGAGGATGTGCCGAATGCGAGGAAAGCGCTCGACGATCCGCGCGAGGTGCCGCATCTCGTCTTCATAGGTCCCAACCGGTGAGTTGCCGGATTGAACCCAGAAGATCGGCAATCCACTCCGCTCCACGAGCGACCAGTAGGGATCATAGACCGGATCCGAGTGCATCGGTTTGTAGCCGCTGCGGAACAAGCCCGTCGTCGTGAAGTAGAAACCTGCCATGCCAAGCCGGCCGACCTCGTCGTGGAGGCGCTGGAGTTCGGTGTCCGCGTAGGCGAAAGCCTCTTCGACCTGGGCCAAGCCGATGAAACGGCCGGGATGGTCCGTCGAGGCGGCTGCAAAGTCCTCGGCAAGATTGCCGTAGATATGATCGTTCTGGAGCACCGCGGTCGCCACTCCGGCATAGTTCATGTAGGCGAGCAAGGTCTCGGCGGGCATCTCGAGATTGCTCATCCACGGCGCGAGGAACTGCACATATTGATCCTCGCCGTCGACGGTCCACTCATAGCGACCATGCGTGCCGACCCGGAAGTTCACGTCCTTGCGACCGGCCGCAGAAGGGTCGTTCGGATCCCATAAGGGCCGGTCCGTTGCGACGGAGCGGTCACCCATCCGGCGATAGGGCTGATTGCCGTGCACGTGCATGGAGCGCTGCTGATGGAGGAGATGCGTCGTCACGTCCTGAAAGCCGGCAGCGGTCGCCGCGGGCGGGAAGATGTGGGCGTGACAGTCGATGATGCCGTAGTCCATGATAGTCCGTTAGTTTCTCGAAGCTGGATCGAAAACGTCGCGCAGCCCGTCGCCAAAGGCGTTGAAGGCGAGCACGAGGAGCGAAATCGCCACGCCGGGCGCGATCACCAGATGCTGGGCGATAGTCAGATATTCGCGGCTTGCACCCAGCATCGTGCCCCATTCCGGCGCCGGCGGCTGGACCCCCAGACCAAGGAAGCCGAGCGCCGAGCCGATCAGCACCGCCTGCCCGGCATTGAGGCTGAGCTCGATTATGATGACCGTGGCAGCGTTCGGGAGAATGTGCCGCAGCAGGATGCGCGTATGGCCCATGCCAACGGTGATGGCCGCTGCCACGAAATCCTCCTCGCGCAGTTCGATCACGCGACCCCGCACCAGGCGCGCCAGCGGCGGGATGAAGCTTGCGGTTATGGCAATGGTCAGCCCGGTCGCCGACGCGCCGGCGACGGAAGCGATCGCGATCGCCAGCACGATGTTGGGCACCGTCAGCAGCAGGTCGATTATGCCGGTGACGATACGATCCGTAAGCCCGCCGAAGTAGCCCGCGATCGAACCGAGCGCTATCCCGCCGATTCCAGCGAAGAACACCGAAGCGACCGCGATCGACAGTGTGAACCGCGTCCCCACGATGATGCGCGAGAGAATGTCGCGGCCGACATTGTCGGTGCCGAGCAGGTGTGCCTCCGACGGCGCCTCCAGCATCGCAAACAGATCCTGCGCCGTGGGATCATAGGGAGCGATCCGCTCGCCCAACAGGGCGAGAGCCGCAAAGCACACGAGCAAAGTGGCGCCAAGCCAAAAAAAGAGATTGATCCGGCGCGCCCCACGACGCCTGCGGCGGACTATGGCCTCAGGCATAGCGCAGTCTCGGATTGACGAAGCGGTAGATCACCTCGACCGCGATGTTGATGACGAGGAATGACACGACGAAGATCAGGACGATCGCCTGCACCAGGGTGTAGTCGCGAACCGACACCGCCGTCAGCAGCAGGTCACCGATGCCCGGCCATGCGAACAGGCGCTCGATGACCACCGACCCGCCAAGCAGATAACCGGCTTGCAGGCCGATGACGGTGACGGTGGGAATCATGACATTGCGCAGCACGTGACGACGAAGCGCAAGTCTTTTTGAAAGGCCCTTGGCGCGCGCGGTGCGCACGTAGTCCTTGCGCAGTTCTTCGATCACGACGCCACGCGTCATTCGCGCCAGGAGGGCAATCAACCGCGCCGCGAGCGCGATCGTAGGTATGACAAGCGAAGCCGGGCCACTGGCACCGAAGCTCGGCAAAAGGCCCAGGCCTACCGACAGCCAGGCGATCAGGATCATGCCAAGCCAGAAGTTTGGGATCGCCAGCAGTCCCACCACCGACAGCGAGATCAGGTAGTCCGGCAGCCTGTTGCGGTAGGCAGCGGCCACGACGCCTGCGGGAATGCCGACGACGATCGTGAGCAGGATCGCGGCGGAAGCCAGCGCCAGTGTCGCCGGTAGCCGGTTGAGAACATGCGGGAGCGGATTGCCGCGGAACGTTGTCGAGTAACCGAAGTCCCCGACAACCAGTCCCGAGACGTGTTTCGCGTATTGCTCGAGAAGCGGCCGATCGAGGCCGAGCTGAACGCGCACGGCCTCGATCTCGGCTTGCGTGGCCGTGGCCCCGGCGACGAAAGCCGCCTCGTCGCCTGGAACGGACTTGAAGATGATGAACAGGATCGTGACGACGCCGAGCACCACCAGTGGGATAGTCGCGAAGCGCTTTGCCAGAAATCCGATCATCGATACGTGTATCAGGCCTTGGCGGCGTTGCGTAGATTGGTGAAGACGATCGGCATGACGGTCACACCGGCCACTTGGTTGCGGACGGCAGAGACGTTCTCGTTGATCTGCAGCCACAGGTAGGGTGCGTCGGCCCAGACCAGCTCTTGCGCCTTGCCGAGCGCTTCCAAGCGCGCCGACTCCTCCGGAGCGCTGTCGGCGACGTTGAGCAGTTCGTCAACCGCGGCGTTGCGATAGCGGCCGATGTTCCAGACGTCCGGCTTGCCCTCGTCATCGGCATTGGACTTGAACAGAGAGGCCAAGTGATAGGTGCCCGACGCGTTGGAGGGATTGAAGCCGAACATCGCCATGTCCCATGCCAGGTTTGCCTTGTCCTGCCGGAGATGATCCCAGTATGCCCCCTTCTCGACCTTGGTGATCTGAGCGTCGACGCCGATCTGCTTGAGCGAAGCCGCAACGATCTCAGCGACCGAAACATCGCCCGGAAACAGGCCATCCGGCGCGAAGAGCGAGAGGGTAAGCTTGGCGCCATCTTTGGCGAGCATGCCATCTGAACCGGCTGTGTAGCCTGCCTCCGCCAGCAGCGCCTTGGCCTGCTCCTGGTCGAACACGGTCTCGCCGACCGACTTGTGACCGATCGCATCGAAGGCAAGCGGAGAATCCGGCGCCTTGGCGAAGCCGAAGAACACCTTTTCCGCAATGGTCGCGACCGGGACGGCGAGATTGAGCGCCTGCCGGACCTTGACGTCCGCAAGTGCGGGCCGCGTGAGGTTCATAGCGAGACCGATGGGCCGCAGGCCCGGCTTGCGCACCACTTCGACATCGGCGCTGCCCTCGAGCTGGCCGACGAGCTGGACCGGGACCGAGTCGATGACATCGACAGCTCCGGTGGTGATGGCGTTGATGCGCGTCGCGGGCTCGGCGATGAATTTGAAGACCACGCCGGACGCGCCGGGCTTCTCACCCCAGTAGCTGTCGAAGGCCGTCAGCGTCAGTTCCTGCCCCGGGTTGAAGGCCTGGACCATGTAAGGACCGGCGCCGACGGGGTTCTGCGCGAAGCCGTCTTCGCCGAACTTCTCGATCGCGGCCGGCGACACGATAGCGCCGGAACCATGGGCGAGCGTGTTGGGCAGCTGCGCGAACGGGGCGGAGGTTCTGATAACCACCGTCGTCTCATCGACCACTTCGGCTCCGGAGATCGGGTTCCACAGTGGACGGTTGGTCGTGTTGATTTCCTTGTTCATCATCCGCTCGATGTTGAACTTGATCGCGGCTGCATCGCACGGCGTGCCGTCATGGAAGGTGACACCACTGCGAAGCTTGATCTCGCACGACTGGAGGTCGTCGCTCATCGTGAACGCCTTCGCGAGCTGCGGCACGATCGTCATGTCGTCATCGAAGTCCAGCAAGCGGTCGAAGATCAACAGCGCCGCCTCGTAGCCGCCCGGATAGCCGGTAAAGGCGCCGTGCGCCGGGTCGAGCGTCAGCACGGCCGTGCTCTGTCCGTAGGTGATAACACCGGAAGCGCTCTGCGCGAAGGCGCGTATCGAGCCGACCGGCAGCGTGGAGAGGAGGGCCGCGCCTGCTGCGCCCGTGAGGAAGTGCCTGCGTTTCATGTCGTTTCTCCCATTTTCGTGTTGAGCGCTATCGGGCGCGGCAGACCTCTGCCGCGTCAGATCCAAAGTTCGTTCCATTTGAAGATCGCCGGCGTGCCCCCGGTGTGCACGAAGACGACAACGTCGTCGGGCTCGAAGCGTCCTTCGCGGATATGCGCGATCAGACCGGCGGCCGCCTTGCCGGTGTAGATAGGATCGAGAATGATTCCTTCGGTTCGCGCAAACAACCGGACGGCCTCGTCGCCGGCATCGCTCGGTATGCCGTAGCCCTTGCCCACGAAGGCTTCGGTGTTGATCACCTCGTCCTCGGCGACCTCGATGTCGAGCCCGAGAGCAGCAATCGTCTCGTTGGCGATCCTGGCGGTGCGGGACGGCAGGTCGAATTCGGCGGTCGCGCAGATCGCCTGCATGATGAAATCGGCCCCGAGCAACTTTTTCGCCAGCATGATGCCGGCCGAGCCCTTTCCGCTCGAAGACATGTAGAAGTAGTCCGGCTTGAGTTCGCGGGCCTCGAGTTGCTCCATAACCTCGAGCGTCACCTCGAGATAGGCCACGGCCGAAGCAACATCGAACATCGGGTTGTCGTTAAGAATATGGGGGCGCCCGCCGCTCGTGCGCACCTCCTCGGCCAGACTGTCGAGCATCGCTCGCTGCTCTCGCTGGTCGGCAGCGAAGTGCACGTCCGCTCCAAGCAAATAGTCGACGAGCAGATTGCCCTGGACGTTGTTGGGCCGCCGCCCCTCCAGAACGAGGATCGTCTTCAGGTCGAGCTTGTTGCAGGCGCCAACGGTTTGACGGGCGGAATTCGACTGTAGGTCGAGTCCGACGATCACCGTGTCCGGGTCGTCCTTCATCGCATGAGCGAGACGGAATTCGAGATTGCGCAGCTTGTTGCCGCCGAGAGCCACCCCCGTCAGGTCATCGCGCTTCACGAAGATGCGTGGCCCGCCGAGCGTGCGGGAAAGGTTGCGAGCCTCCTCGAGCGGAGTGTTCTTCAAGGCAATGTCGAGCCGTGGCAGGGTCGCGATCCGCTCGCGGATCTGCTGGTGGCTCATGACCGCCGTTTCAATCATTCCAACAACCTTCCCGCCTCCCGAAGACCCGCCTCGAAAGCGTCAGCGCCATCTTTCGACGCGCCATCTCGATATGCTTTCCTGAAAATGTCCAGTATACAGGACACTTGTCTCGTGTTAGAGACAGAATATCAGCCTCTCCGAATTGCGCAAGAGATAGCTTTTGTGAATGCACTTTCGCCCGCCACGACGGAGACGACGCAGCGCCGCGAGCGCAGTGTCGACCGGATCCTGCAAATCCTCGAATTCCTCCATGCGCACGGCGAGGGCATCCGCATCGGCGCGCTTGCCAAGGCGCTGAACGCGCCGCGTTCATCGACCTACACCCTGGTCAACGACCTCACGGAAGCCGGCCTTCTGGAGATCTCGCGGGATGACGGACGCATCTTCTTTGGTAAGCGGATGTATCTCTACGGCTTGAACTACATTCGCGAGAACTCGCTCGCCAAGCGAGCACGCATGGAGGTCGACCGGCTTGCCAAGGAAACCGGCGAAACCAGTGAGTTCTGCATGCTGCAAAACGGACGTTACACGATCATGCACATGCGGCCGGGCAACAGGCCGTTCCGGATCAGCTCGGCGGTCGGTCTCCAGATTCCTATCCCCTGGACGGCTTCCGGCCGGCTATTGCTTGCCGGAAGCAGTCGCTGTGAAATCGAGGAACTCATTGCAGAAGAGGACTTGATCCTACCCGACGGGCGACGCATCGACATTGAAGAGTTCATCGACGCGATAGAAGTGGCCCAGCGCGAGGGTTTCTGCCTGACCAAGGGCCTGGTCGATGCGGTGACGCAGTGTCTCGCAGCCCCGATCTACGGTGCCGATGGCAAAGTCGAGGCCACCATCTGCTTGGTTCTGCCGGTCGACCTGTCCGACGACCAGACCACCAACCTGCGCGATCGGCTGCTAGAGAGTGGACGAAAATTGTCGTCATGCTAGGTGCCTGAAGTCGCAGCGTCCCCACTCCGGGATGCGACGATGATGGGACTTCTCGATCTGTCCACGTCCTTTCGCGGCATCGGTATCCGCTGCTCGCCGGAAGCCTCCACACCACGCCGCTAAATTTGGCTTCCCACACAGAAAGCGACCTCTTGCCAAGTTGTAGGATGATAGTATCATCTGATCCCAGAAAGTAGGGGTCATGGTGCTCACTGCCTCCGACACGTCTCCCATTGAGAACCTCCACGCCGATTTGGTGAGATCGGTGGGCGGAGCGGCGGTCCTCGTCGAGCGGGAGGATAAGGCCGGTTACCTGACCGACTGGTCTGGAGACTGGACGGGTGACGCCTTCGCGGTGGTGAGACCCAGCTCGGTGGCGGAGGTTCAGGCCTGCGTGAAAGTCTGCCGCCGTCACGGGATCGGCATTGTGCCTCAGGGCGGCAACTCCGGGCTTGTCGGAGGCGGTTTTCCGCCTTCCACCGTCCAGAACATGGTGGTCGTCAGCCTCTCGCGGCTGAACGCCATCCGGCGGGCCGATACGGCAAATGCAACGCTCGACTTGGACGCTGGCTGCACACTCCAGAAGGCGAAGGACGCGGCGGATGCGATCGGCCTACAGTTTCCTCTCGCACTCGGAGCGCAGGGGAGTTGCCAGATTGGTGGGAACGCGGCCACCAATGCTGGTGGTGTCAACGTGCTACGCTTCGGCATGGTCCGCGACCTGATCCTGGGACTTGAAGCGGTGCTTCCCGACGGGTCGCTCTGGAGTTCGATGCGCGGCCTGCGAAAGGACAATCGTGGCTACGACATGAAGCAGCTTTTCATTGGATCCGAGGGCACGTTGGGACTAATTACCGGGCTCTGCCTGAAGCTCCATCCGAAGCCCGCGAAAATCGAAACCGCGTATGTCGGCGTCGGCTCCATCGAGGATGCCATGACGATTAGTGCTCTGGCGCGCAGCGAACTCTCTGAACTCGTCACCGCCTTCGAAATCGTAGGCTCCGAATGCCTTCCGCTCGCGCGGCTCATCGACGAGGGGCTGACCTTGCCTGTCTCGTCCGCATTTCCTTTCCATGTTCTGATCGAGCTCTCGTGCGGAAAGCGCCTGGACGGCCGCGTGCTCCTGGAGGGTTTTCTGGCCGACATGATGGCGCGAGGCCTCATCGGAGATGCCGCGGTGGCCCAGAGCGACCGGCAGGCGCGCAGCTTTTGGGCCATCAGGGAGGGCCTCGTTGAGGGACAGGCGCGTCGCGGCTATCACGTGCGCAGCGACGTCTCGGTCAGGCTCGGCGATGTGCCGGCCTTCGTTGCCGCGGCACGAGCTTTTGCCGCGCGGGATTGGCCCGACTGGACGCCGCAGGTCTATGGCCATGCCGGCGACGGAAACATCCATTTCAATCTCCTGCCGCCGCTCGGGATGCACCGCCGAGATGCACGAGAACACGGCCAGCGCATCACCAAAAGCCTTTTTGCGATCGTCGAAGACTTCAAAGGCTCGATCAGCGCGGAGCATGGCATCGGCAGAGCGCGGATAGGAGCCTTCTGGCAAGGGCTGGGCGAGGTGGAGCGGCGGACTATGCGCGCGATAAAGGACTCCCTTGATCCTCACGATATGATGAATCCGGGATGTCTATTTCCGGTTCTAGAGGAACAGAAATGAGAGAACGATCCAGCAGCATCGGTGTATTCGAGGCGCTTCCCGGGCGTGTTGCTTCCCTGCTGTCCCAGGAGATCCAGACCGGAGGTTTCAAGCCAGGCCATCGGCTGCCTACCGAGCAGCAACTCGCAGACCGATTCGGCGTCAGTCGCAATGTCGTGCGCGAAGCCGTCGCGCAATTGCGCGCCGACGGGGTCATCGAGGCGCGCCAGGGCGTCGGCGCCTTCGTGCTCGCACCCGAGCAGCGGGCCGCGATCCGCATCGACCGCGATGCGCTTATGGACGGCGACAACATGGAGCGGCTGTTCGAGCTGCGCTGCATCCTGGAAGCGGAGGCGGCGGGGCTGGCCGCCGAGCGACGCACATCGGAACATCTCGTAGCCATCAAGACCGCGCTCGACCGCATGAGCGGTGAAGAGCGATGGGAAGACGGCAGCATCGAAGCGGACCTCGCTTTCCATCGGGAGATCGCGCGAGCAACCGGCAACAGCTACATCCATACGTTCATTTCCTTCATCTGCGAGCAGATAAGGCGTTCGATCCATTATGCGCGCGCGGTGAACCCGCTGCACGATCTCGTGGATGTCAATGTCGGCGAGCACGTGCTGATCTACGAGGCGCTCGTTGCCGGTGAGGCCGACGCCGCCGCGGACGCCATGCGCAGCCATATCATCAGCGCCGCCGAGCGGGTTGGCGTGCGCCTAGGGAACACCAGGAACGGCCAGGAAACCAGGAGCAGCCAACCATGACATTCGGAACCGAGCAGCGCATTTCCGACATCTGCCTGCTGGTGGAGGATATCGAGCGCACCGTCGATTTCTATGTCGACAAGCTCGGCTTCCGGCTGCGCCGCCGGGCTGAAGGCTTCGCGGATTTCCACGGGGTCGGCGTCACGCTTGCCGCCTGGGAGATCGACCACATCAACCGCCACACCGGCGTGTCCAACGCGCGCGCTCCACGCTCTGTCCACAAGGCGTGCGTGGCGGTAAATCTCGCATTGCCCGCCGATATCGACCGGATCCATGGCGAGCTGTCGGCGAAAGGCGTCCCCTTCTACAGGCCGCCGGCCGACTACGTCTGGAACGCGCGATGCGCCTATTTCACCGATCCCGATGGCACACTCTGGGAGCTCTACGCCTGGCTCGACGGCGGCCCCGGCGACTATCACGACGAACAGCCGTGACCCACACCGCCGGACATGGGACCGGCGGGACGCAACAATGACAAAGGGGAAAGATCATGACAGGACATTTCTACCACCGCATTGACCGCAGAATCCTCCTCAAGACCGGCGCGGCGGCAGGCCTGCTCGCCGTTGCGCCGGGCATCCAGCTCCTCTCCGCGACATCCGCGAGGGCCGCTGCCAAGCTTGTCATCCAGTATGACTGGCTGATGTCGAACGGCCAGATCGGCGACATCGCGGCCATGAAGAACGGCTACTTCGAGGAAGCCGGCTTCGAGGTCACGTTCAGCCCCGGCGGACCGAACTCGGCGACCGTGCCGCCGGTGATCTCGGGCTCGGCCCAGCTCGGGCAGTTCTCCGAAACACCGCAGCTCTTCGCCGCCCGTGCGAGCGGCGTGCCCGTCCGCATCATCGCCTGCGGCTTCCGCACCGGCCCCTATGCGCTGACCTCCAAGCCAGGCAAGCCGATCAATGGCGTGGCCGACCTGAAGGGCAAGACGATCGGCATACAGCCGACGGCGCGTTTCCTGATGGACGCCATCCTGTCCAAGAACGGCATAGCGCCCGCCGACGTGAACGTCATCAACGTCGGTTTCGACAAGGGGCCGCTGGTGCGCGGCGAGGTCGACGCCATCGGTGGCTGGATCACCAACACCCAGGCGCTCTCCGTGGTCGGCGAGGATCGCGTCGATCTCCTCGTCCGCGACCTTGGTCTGGACTCCTACGCCAACGTCTACTCGCCACCGACAGCGCGATCGACAGCGACGCCGACACGCTGGCGAAGTTCATTGGCGCGGTGGCGAAAGGCTGGGGCTGGGTGCACGCCAACCCGCAGGAGGCCGTCCAGACGATGGTCGGCGCCTATCCGGAAATGGATCTCGGCTGGGAGGAGAAGACGATCGACCTGATCCTCAAGCTCTCCTTCGACGAGAACACCGCCGCCGGCGGATGGGGCACGTTCAGCCCCGAGTCGCTCGACAGCCAGCTGTCGCTGCTCGACAAGGTCGGCCAGTATCCGAACGGTCGGCCGAAGACCGAGGACGTCCACACGACGGCGATCCTCGACCTGACGGCCGACAGCCGGCCGAAGCTCGCCGCGCCCGGCGCCTGAGCCGATGCCGCAAGCCGTTCGGACGGTCGGTCTCGACGTCGGCTATCCGACGGCCAGGGCACCCGTCATCGTCATCACCGGCCTCGACCTCACCGTCGAGGCCGGTTCCTTCCTGTCGATCCTCGGCCCCTCGGGATGCGGCAAGTCGACCCTGCTTCGCGTGGTGGCGGACCTCCTGCCGCCGCTCTCCGGAACCGTCGAGGTGCTCGGCGAAACCGCCGCCTCCGTGCGCAGCCGGCGCGACGTCGCCTTCGTCTTCCAGGATTCCACGCTGCTGCCCTGGCGCTCGGTCAGGGAAAACGTCTGTCTGCCACTCCAGGTCGGACGGGCGAGCCTGACACGCGCGATCTCCGACCAGAGCGAAGCCCTGCTCGACCTGATGGGTCTGTCCGGCTTCGGCGACCGCTATCCCAACCAGTTGTCCGGCGGACAGCGGCAACGCGTCGCGATCGCGCGGGCGCTGATGGGCGAGCCCAAGCTGCTCCTCATGGACGAGCCGTTCGGTGCGCTCGATGAGATCACTCGCGACCGCCTGAACGACGAACTGCTCAACCTCTGGCGACGGACGGGAACGACGATCCTGTTCGTCACGCACTCGATCGCCGAGGCGGCCTACCTCGGAGAGCGCGTCATCGTGCTCGCCGCCAACCCCGGGCGCATCTGTCTCGACCGCGACCTGAAGCCCATCAAGCAAGCGCAAAACCGCTGCAAGCGCGAGGACCCCGCCCTGGTCGCCGCGATGGCGGAGCTGCGCGCCGCGCTGGCGGAGGCATTGTGACACCGCTCCCGCCCCTTGCCCGGACCGTGCTGCCCGTCGCGGGAGCCGCCTCCCTCGTCGTCGCCTGGCAATATCTCCTTCCGATGGCCGGCGTGCCCGCCTACATCGTGCCTACGCCGACGGCGGTCTTTGCCGTGCTGGCACGCGACGCGGCCCTCCTGTCGGGCCACTTCTGGCCGACCGCCATCGAAGCCGGCGCCGGCTTCCTCATCGGCAATCTCGCCGCGATCCTGCTGGCGGTCGTCTTCGTCCACAGCCGCGTGCTGCAGGCGGCCTATTTTCCCGTCGTGCTGTTCTTCAACACGATTCCGGTGCTGGCGCTCTCGCCCATCATCATCCTGATCTTCGGCTTGGGCATGACGCCCAAGATCGTCATCGCAGCAGTCATCTGCTTCTTCCCGACGCTGATCAACATGATCAGGGGCCTGGATTCGGCGGGGACCAACGAGCACGAACTGTTCCGCATGCTGTCGGCCAGCCGCTGGGAGGTATTCTGGCGCCTGCGCCTGCCTCGCTCCATGCCGCTGCTCTTCTCCTCGCTCCGGATCAGTTCGGCCACCGCCGTCATCGGCGCGATCGTCGGCGAGTGGATCGGCTCCGACAAGGGGCTCGGCGCGCTGATCATCCAGGCGACCTTCAACTACCAGTCCGACCGCCTGTATGCCGCGATCGTGCTGTCATCCCTGCTGGCCATCGGCATCTTCGCCATGGTCGTGGCGGCCGAGAGGCTCGTCGTCCGGGAGCCCTGATCCCGAGGAGGGCCTGTCCCTCCGCCTTCGGGTGTGGAGTGTTCTCACCCCGCCTGCGCAGGCGGCACGGCGGCGAGATCGAAGCCTCGGATCACCTCGACCAGCCGCTTCGTCTTCTCGATGTCGAAGACCTGCTGCGGCCCCTCCGGAGCCTTGTCGATGAACGGGCTTTCGTAGAGCAGACCCGGGTCCATCGCCCCCTTCTCGGTCAGATGCTCGATCACCATGTCGATGAACTCGATCTGCTCCGCCGTCGCCGCGCTGTCGCCCAGGAACTCTCCGAAAGCCTCGACGACGGCATGGCGGTCGAGGCCGACGAGCGCGCGGATGAAGGCGGCAAAGCCGTGGGCCAGCTGCGTTGCCTTCTCGAAGTGCCCGGCATCGCCGATGCCGGCGGCAAGCAGCATCTGCTGCAGTTCCTCGATGTCCGTCGGGGTGAGAGGTTTGCCGTGCCGGAGCTTGGCGATGGCGATGTGGTCTTCGTGCTCGCGCAGGAAATGCCGGGCCTTGCGCTTGAAGCGGGTGAAGTCGACCTCGCCCACCTGCGGCAGGTCGAGTTCGGTGCCTTCGCCGAGTTCGTCGATGAAGTTGGTGTAGACGATCGCCTTCCGGCGCTTCTCGATATGGTGGACGAGCCCGCGCAGGCGCAGCCGCACCAGTTCGAGCAGCGGCACGGTTATCCCCTCCCACCAGATGTCGGAGAGGACGTCGAGGATCAGCGCATGCTGGGCGGCAATCGCCGGAATGGCCGTCTGCTCGTCCAGCGCCGAGGCGATCTCGACCAGCTGCCTCTTCAGCCTGTCGAAGCGCTTCGAGCCCTTCATCAGCGCGATCTGAAGATTGAACATCAGGAGGTCGAAGCGCTTGGCCTCTTCCGGCTCGCTCTTCATCTGGTTCGGCAGCGGCGCGATCTTGTCGACCAGTTCCTCACGCATCGCCTCGGAGAGCGTCGCCCAGGCGTCGGGCGCCTGATATTTCTCGACCAGCTTGCGCTTGCCGCGCACGATGAAGTTGTCGAGGTTCATCGTCGCGACATAGGTCTTCAGGAAATCGAGCGCCCCGGCGCGGATCGTCTCCTCGCTCGGCGGCGCATCCTGGCCTGCGTCGTATCCGGTTCCCTCTTCCTGGAACGAGCCCTGCACGAGGAGACTGTGCTTCTCGTCAAGAGCGCGGACCAGATCGAAGCGCGCGGCAAACAGCCGCTCGCTGAGGGATCGGGCGTTCTTGCCCTCGTCGGGCTTGGGGTTCTGGCGGAAGAATTCCAGGTTCTGGCAGTAGTCGAAGACGCGGAAGAACTCCTTGTCCTCGCCGGGGCCGAAGAGATCCGGGCACAGCCGGGTGCCGCGGCCGATGATCTGCCAGAACTTGGTCTTTGAGCGGATCAGCTTGAACAGGACGAGGTTCACCACCTCCGGCACGTCGATGCCGGTATCGAGCATGTCGACGGAGATGGCGATGTGCGGCGCGCCGTCCTTCTTCGAGAAGTCGTCGATCAGGCTCTGGGCGTAGTCGGTCTTGAACGTGATGACGCGGGCGAAATGCCCGGCGAGATGCGGATAGGCCAGGTTGAACCGCTTCTCGATGAATTCGGCATGGGCCTGGTTCTTGGCGAAGACGATCGTCTTGCCCAGCCGGTCGCCGCCCGCGACCTTCAGGCCGTCGATCATCACGTGCTTCAGCACCTGGTCGACCGTGTCGGCGTTGAACAGCCATTTGTTGACCGCTTCGGGGTCGACACTGTCGGGCGGGTCGCCGTCCTCCTCGTCCCATTCCAGCATGTCCCAGGCTTCCTTCTCCGCCTCGGAGAGATCGTCATAGGCAATGCCTTCGCGCACGAATTTGAGCGGCACGGAGACCGCGCGCGGCGGCACGAGGAATTCGTCCTCCACTGCCTTGTCCAGCGAATAGGCGTCGGTCGGCACGCCGTCCTCGAGGTCGAACAGGCCGTAGGTGTTGTGGTCGACGTCCTCCTTCGGCGTTGCCGTCAGGCCGACGAGCAGCGAGTCGAAATAGGAAAAGATCGCGCCGTAGCGCTGGTAGACCGAGCGGTGGGCCTCGTCGATGATGACGAGATCGAAATGGCCGGGCCCGAAGCGGGCGGTCCCGCCCTTGCGCTCGTCGATGAGGTTCATCATCGTCGGATAGGTGGAGAGGAAGACGCGGCCCTCGGCACCCTTCTCCGTCACCAGATTGACCGGCGACGTCTCCGGCAGGTGCGCCTTGAAGGCTTTCGCCGCCTGGTTCACCAGCGCGACGCGGTCGGCAAGGAAGAGCACGCGTTTCACCCGGCAGGCGCGCATCAGCATGTCGACCAGCGCGATCACCGTGCGCGTCTTGCCCGAGCCGGTCGCCATGACGAGCAGCGCCTTGCGCTGGCGCTTCGCCTCGAAGCTGTCCTTGACGCGGGCGATGGCCCGCTCCTGGTAATAACGGTCGGCGATCTTCCGGTTCAGCGGGATCGTCGCCATCGGCTTGACCGACGTGCGCCGCTGGATCGCAAGTTCCAGCTCGGCCTTCTTGTAGAAGCCGGAGACGGCGCGCGGCGGATAGGCGGCGTCGTCCCAGATGAAATGCTCGTAGCCATTGGTGTAGAAGATCACCGGCCGCTGGCCGAACTGCGCTTCCAGGCAGTCGGCATAGAGTTTGGCCTGCTGCTGTCCGGCGGTCGCATCCCGCTTGGTGCGCTTGGCCTCGATGACGGCGAGCGGCTTGCCGTCGTCGCCCCACCGCACGTAGTCAGCAAAGCCCTTGCCTTCGGCGTTGGGCATGCCGGTGACGGGAAATTCCCGGTCCCGCGCCGCGCTCAGCGGCCAACCGGCTTCCTTCAGCAGGAGGTCTATATAGAGGTCGCGGGTCTGTGCTTCCGAATAGTCGTGATGGTCCGGCCGCGCCTCATTGGCGCGGCGGATCCGGTCGCGCTCGGCGCGGGCGGCGTCAAGCTCGGCGTCGAGATCGTCCTTGTTGCGCAGGAGATCGGCAAAGGCCTTGTCGCGCGCCTCCATCTCGGCCTTCAGCCGGGTCAGCTCGGCAAAGGCCTTGCGGACGAGATCGTCCTTGCGGGTGAGCAGGTCAGCGTCGAAGGCGAGCCCGTCCGGCGGCGGCGCCTTGGCATAGGTGCGGGCGAGCCAGAAGGTCAGGTGGAAGAGTTCGCGCACGGCATCCGCCGCGTCCCTGGCCGAGGTGTCCTTCGTCTCGTGCACCGCGCGGTTGCCGATCCGGATGATCAACCTGGCCTTGGTGAACACGGCCTGGCCGGCGCGCTGGACGAAGCTCGGTTCGTGGATCAGCGCCGAGATGCGGTCGTCATAGGGAAAGTGCAGGCCGCCGTCGTTCCTGTAGGCCCACTGCACCGCCAGCTCGACCGTGCGCCGGGCGTAGAAGGCGGCCGAGCGCGGATCGCCGGCAGCATGACCCTCCGCCCGCTTCGCGCTGTCGAAGATCTCGGGAAACTCGGCGGCGAGGAAGGCGAAGTTGGACATGGTTTATCCCCGGTAGACCACGGCCGAATCCATCCCTGCATGTAAATACGGATACAGCCCGGCCAACATGCAAGAAATTGCTATAAAATCTTTCAAGTCGACGTCTCGTAGCGTCGCGTTCGGATTACCTGCATGGCCGAGGCCCGGGTAATCGGAGCGAAACCCATAAAGCTTCTTTCCTACTTCCTTTATTGTTGCATGTGGCCAAAGATTTATCTGGTCACAAATCGCCCCAAGGGTTGTGCCGCTTACATTAAATGTCTGCTTTGCAACGCCCTCTACCAGAATAAACTGTTTTTGTATGCAGCTCTTTATTCGCCCCGACGTGGGTTCTGTATTAAGGTCTATGCAAGATTCTTCGTATTCACCATGTAACTGCTGCAAATGAGGATCATTATACGTAAGACGCCTCATCTCCTGAAAAAGTCTGGAAACCACTCCAGGAACAGTAGGCACCAATACAAATGGTTCTACTAATACATAACCAAGGCTGTATGTGTCGATTGCCTCAATTATGAGACTTCTAAATCTTAGGACAAGTTCGGGATCTTCTAAGTCAACGAGCGTCGAATAGGTCTTCGCAAGGCATACCACGGCATCAAGCTCCGTATCGGCTTTGCTCCGCAGGAGATTTCTGAGTGCTTCCCTTGATCCTTGTCCAGTCGATGCGAGTTCAAAGTCGGACCTATCTTTCTGATATTCGTCGAGCAAATTTCTGTATGAATCGAACTTTGCTTTCACGACTGGGTCGGCCAAGTTCCCGCCGGCATCGAAGGCGTCAGCGGAAGGCTGTTCCGGCTCTTCTGGCGGAGATGGTGGACGTTTGAGGCCGCGATAGATGTCCGCAAAAAGCAATTCCGGGTGGGGACGATTATCCGCGAGAGGGATCCAGAGCTCACTCCAGAGTCGTTTCCATACGTGCTTGAAATCACCATTCATTGGTCGTCGGCCTCTCTCGAGAAAAGAGTATGTTGAAGCGACCTGAAAAGCCCCTCGCTTTCGAATAATGCCTCGTTCGATATAGCCAATGAGCGCAAGATTTTATCGTGATGATTTGTAAATACCTTCTGTAAATCTATGGGAGGACATAATACAGGGATCTTGGATAGAGCGTCCATATCCAACCGTTTTGTGCCGTGTGCGGCAGTCGATACTTCTTGTAAGATTGCAGATCGCTGAGAGAGCAAGTTCCAGAGCCCGAAACGTGGATCAATGCCTTCGTGGAACACGATCGATTTGATGTCTTGGTTGAAAGCAGCTTCCCGGGCAAGGATTCCCACTGGCACGGAATGGGCAAGAATCATCCCGCGCACCACAATCAGCACTGCGTTTGCGGGGGCAAGTTTAACAGCGGACTGTCTGACTGCCGTTTCGCTGATATGATCTATGGCGTTCCGGATGATCACCGTTTTCATGTCTTTCGGAGAAACCCAAGGAATCTGACCTACCCAAAAGCTAGGGGAGGATTTTGATGGCGTCCCGCCGCTCAGGAAATCTGCAACGTCAGCAAGCTTCTCTTTAGCCCATTCCTTGGGATTGCTCACCGGATCCCCAAACATCTCCAGAAAGATCGACTGCGTGAGACTGTCGAGCAGCGCGATGGCCTGGCGGCGCTTCTGCCGGAGTTGATCGGCCTTATCGAGGATCGCCGCAATCCGCTTCTGCTCGTCGAGGGGCGGGAGGGGGATGGCGACCCTGTCCAGATTCTGGCGAGTGATTTGCGGCTGCGCTGCACCAGTGACGGCATCACCAAGGCCACGGTGCTCAAGGCAATGTCGTAGATACTTCTGATCAACTCTTTTCTCATCGAGCCTGTCGAGCGCCATTGCATTCCCGCTGATGTATGAGAATGGCTCAGACAAATTTATAGTCCCGCAGGTCGCCCCACGGCATGTGATCATGAGAGTTGGTTCTGCGTGCGTATACTCAGAATAGTATCCGATTTTACCGTTTGCTCCATAAACGGGATACCCCGTGGATGTCAGTTGGCTATTGGGGACGATTTTCCACTGTCTTGGGTAGCAGACGTCCAGTAGTCGGACGAAAGGAAAACTCACAACATCGCCTCCAGCTCTTTCAGCCCGGCGGCGATCTCGTCCTCCAGCGTCAGCAGTTCCGCTATGATCTCCTTCGGAGGCCGGTGGTCGGCGGCTTCGTGCACAACTTCCTTGTAGCGGTTGATCGAAAGATCGTAATCGGCCGCCGCGATCTCCTCGCGCGGCACGGTAAAGCTTTGGCCGGTGCGCGGGTTCTCCCGCTCAGGCCCGTCGCGCTTTGACCAGCGGGCCAAGACGTCCGGCAGGTTGTTCCTGGCATGCTCGTCCGCGCTCAGGGTCGCCTTCGGCACCGGCCCGAACTTCTCCTCCGGCACCAGCATCTGGCGCTTGTCGTCGAGGCTCATGCCGTCGGCCTGGACGGCGTAGAACCAGACGTCGCCGGTGCCGCCGGAATTGGTCTTGGTGAAGAAGACGATGGCCGTGGACACGCCCGCATAGGGCTTGAAGACGCCGGAGGGCAGTTTGACGATGGCGTCGAGCCTGTGGTCGTCGACCAGCATTTTGCGGATCGCCTTGTGGGCCGTCGAGGAGCCGAAGAGGACGCCGTCCGGCACGATCACCGCCGCGCGGCCGCCGGGCTTCAGCAGCTTCAGGAACAGCGCCATGAACAGGAGCTCGGTCTTCTTGGTCTTGACGATGGCCAGCAGG
Organism: Aquibium oceanicum; assembly: GCF_001889605.1. NCBI lineage: Bacteria > Pseudomonadati > Pseudomonadota > Alphaproteobacteria > Hyphomicrobiales > Phyllobacteriaceae > Aquibium > Aquibium oceanicum. The sequence continues at coordinate 4,124,270 of NZ_CP018171.1, forward strand.
TCGCCCGACGTGGTCTCGTAGTCCAGCGAGCCGGCAAAGGGCGGATTGGCGAGGATGAGGGAATATTTGTCGGCGTCGTCGGCATGGCCCGAAGCGAGGGAATCCCGGTAGCGGATATCGCCGCCCTCGACGCCGTGCAGCTGCATGTTCATCGAGCCGATGCGCAACATGGTCGCGTCGAAGTCGTAGCCGTGGAACATCGTCTCGTGGAAATGCTCGCGGCTTTGCTTGTCCATCAGCATCTTCGGGTGATGCGTTCGCAGGAATTCGCCGGCGGCGACGAGGAAGCCGCAGGTGCCGCTCGCCGGGTCGCAGATCACGTCCCTCGGGCTTGGCGCGGTCATTTCGACCATCAGCTTGATGATGTGGCGCGGCGTGCGGAACTGGCCGTTCTGCCCGGCCGACGCGATCTTGCCGAGCATGTATTCGTAGAGATCGCCCTTGGTGTCGCGGTCCTCCAGCGGAATCTCCGCCAGCATGTCGACCACCTTGGCGAGAAGGCCGGGCGTCGGGATGGTGAAGCGCGCGCCCTTCATGTGCTCGGCATGGGCAGTGCCCTCCTCGGCCATCTCGCGCAGGAAGGGGAAGACGAACTCCGAGAACAGGAGAAACATGCGCTGCGGGTCCTGGTTCTTCAGCTTCGACCAGCGCAGTTCCTCATAGGTGACGTCCCTCCCGTCGCGGTCCTGCCGGTAGACGCCGGCTGGATAGATCACCCGCTCGATCGGCCGGCCGAGCATGGCGGCCTTTGCCTCCGCTCGGTTCTGGACGTCGTCCAGTCCGCGCAGGAAGAGGAGGTAGGTGATCTGTTCGATCACCTCCAGCGGATTGGCGATGCCGCCCGCCCAGAAGGCGTTCCACACGGCGTCGACCTTTGAACGGATATCTCCTGTCAGCACGTCGCATTCCTTGGTTGCAGTGTCGATTCGAGGGGTAGCACAGGGACGCGGTGACGATGAAGTGTGCCGTGGATCGCGACACTCACGACCCCGGGACGTTCACCGGCGGGAAAAGAGGCAGATTACGGCCAAGACATAGGGCGGAAGGCGCGCTCGTTCAGGTAGTCAGCACATCCGGTTCATGTGATGGAACTGGATGTGCAGATGAACGGCCCCAACGGTAAGGGCGACGGCTATCAATGATATGTCGAAGAAAAAATCCAATTCCATCTCCCATCTACTTGCCGCAAGATCCATACTGCCAGGAAATTCAAATTCAAAAGTCCAGTATGACGTGCTACGTTTCCACTTCGGTAAATGAAGGGAGAGAAGATGATTGCATATGAGCGATCCTATGGGACCGGACGATCCGTCTGTTCTGTCCTCGAGTTTTTCGGCTGGGTAGTGGTTGTTTTCGGAATCCTTGCCGCCTTCGTTGGAGTGGTCAGTGGCGGCTTCCTTGGAGCTATGTCCCGTGGATTCGGCGAGAGGGATCCCCACTTCATGGTGCGCGTCATTGCGATGATCCCCGGTCTGCTGATGGTCGTAGCCGGCCTGATTTCAGTGACCCTAGCACAACAGTCCCGTGCGACATTGGATACGGCAGAAATGACGCGCGACCTTCTTGATCTCGCGAAAAGGCAGTCGCTGCCGAGCCTGAGAACTTCGGCCGTCCAAGATGCCGATCCGCCCTTCGAGGACCATGAAACCGTTGTTGCTGCAGGTCGTGAATGGCGACGGACCGCGGCTGGCGGATACACGATCATCAAGGGCAAAGGCGTAGGTTTGACATTCGGGTCGATCGACGAACTCAAGGCTTACCTCTTGGAGAATCCGTGATCCCCTAGGGAACCGAACCCGAATGCAAGATTCGGGAATAGCGACGATTATCGGTTCCTCATCCTGCGGGTGGACGAGGCATCACGCACACGGGGTTGACCGGGCGAATTTCGAGCCGGGAGCTTTTTTCATGCATGCCTTCTTACGTTCGCTATAACGCACGCAGAAAGGAGCTTTCCTCGTGCCCATAGCCAGTCTCATCCATGTCTTGCCCCTCGACCAACGCCGCGGGATCAACCGCCGGGAGGCGGCCGACATCTGGGGCGTGTCGCCGACATTCTTCGACAGGCTTGTGAGGGACGGGGTGGCGCCGAAGTCGCGCCGCCTGCATGGTCGCCAGATCTGGCACCGGCATGAGGTGGAGGAGGCCTTCGACCGTTGGTTCGAACCCGCGCCGCCGAAGAGAGGTCATGAACTCACCGCCGACAACGACGACCTCGATGCCGAACTCGCTGCCTTCGAGGCCAGGCATGGTTACGCTTGAACTGAAAGGAGTGCACCGAGTCCGCGTCAAGGGCCGGACTTACTGGTATGCTTGGCGTGGCGGACCTCGTCTCAAGGGTGAGCCTGGGACTCCCGAATTCGTGGCGTCATACAACGAGGCGGTCGCCGACCACCGCGCGCCCGATGCCACCCGCTTCCGCTCCGTGATCCTCGCCTACAGGGCCAGCGCGGATTTCCAGAAGCTGGCGGAATCGACGAGACGGCAGTGGTCCCGCTGGCTGGACCGTATCGACGAACACTTCGGCGAACTGCGGACGGCGCAGTTCGACCGAGCGGAGAAGATCCGCCCCATCATCCGCAAGTGGCGCAGCACCTATGCCGACAGACCCCGCACGGCAGATTACGCCATGCAGGTCCTGTCACGAGTGCTCTCATATGCGGTCGATCCCATGGGAAAGATCGCGGCCAATCCTGCCGAAGGGATCAAGCAGCTCTACACGTCTTCCCGGGCGGAGATCATTTGGACCGATGAGGAGATCACGGCGCTGAAGGCCAGCAATTCGGAAGAAATAGGACATGCCGTCGACCTGGCCGCACACACCGGCCTTCGACTCGGCGATCTCTTGCGGGTCTCCTGGAGTCACATCGGCGAACACGAGATCACGCTGCCCACCGGCAAGAGCAGCGGCAAACGCCACGCAGTGATCCCACTCTATGATGATCTCCGGGAAATTCTGTCGCGCATACCTCGTCGCGCGACCACCGTGCTGACGTCGAGCAAGAACAGGCCGTGGACCACCGACGGCTTCGGCAGCTCGTTCAACAAGGCCAAGGCGCGTGCCGGCCTCGCTGACCGGGATCTCCATTTCCACGATCTCCGCGGCACCGCCGCGACCAAGTTCTACAAAGCCGGTCTCTCGGAACGAGTTATCGCCGAGATCATGGGTTGGGAAGAGCAGAGCGTCTCGAGGATTATCCGCCGCTATGTGGGTCGAGCGGCGGCGACTCGAGCCGCAATCGAGCAGCTCGCGAAGGGCAAATAAGGAACGTAGTTTGTAAAACCGGCTGTAAAACCGCCTCTCCCACGGGAGGCTCGTATGGCTCTAACACATTGAAAAGACAGCTGGAGCGGGTGAAGGGAATCGAACCCTCGTATGCAGCTTGGGAAGCTGCCGTTCTACCATTGAACTACACCCGCGACCCGTCATTGAATCGTCCAACGCGGTCGCGCTGTCAAGAGACGGGGCATCGGGTTCGTCAAGGCAATTGAACGCAACTCTAGGCTTGCCATCATTGAACCTCACGCGAGTGGAGGTGGCGATCTGCATGACGGGAAAGTTGCTGGTCCTTACGGTCCTGACGGCGAGCCACGCCCGATGGGGGGTGTAGACGACGCAGGCTCAATCTTTGGCCGGCAAAGTCGGCGAGCGCGAGAGTACGGCCCTCTTTCCGGCCGAACGTCGGAGACGAACTGTCAAGCCGGGCGAACCGATCCGACCGCGTGCTCGCGACGGGAACTTGTTGCGACATCGGCGGCGCCCGGCGAGGGATTAACCGATGGTTCACCATGCCGAAAGACGCAGGTGAACGGGAACTGTACCGGTGAGTTAACGGGCAGGTTGAAAGGTCAAGAGACTCTCATGCTGCGAGTAGAGCGAGGCCAGGAGCGAGATCGCGACGATACGGATATGGACGTCAACGTGGACTCATACGAGGTGTGGCGGGCATACAAGGACGTCGAACGGCTTGCCTTCATGTTTCGGGCGACACGGCAACGCCCCCCGGCGGAACTCGAAAGGCTACAGGCCTGGGTCAGGCGAATGGCTGCCGCGAACAGCATCAATCTGCACAGCCAGTAACGGCAGTGCTGCCGGCGCAATTTCCAAGGTTCCATGCGACGAACGAGCCACCTTGGCGCCTTCCCCTGCCCCTCCCGCTTGACGGGTCCGGCACGGGAGACCACTTGTGCGGGAGTTTCGCCGATCCATCCGGAGCCTCCCCGCCGTGCCCGCCCTGAAGCGCCTCATCGAATCGCGCCGTTTCGATCTCGTCATCACCGTTCTCATCATCGTCAACGCCATCACGCTCGGGCTCGAGACCTCGCAGGCCGCGATGGCCGAATGGGGATCGGTCTTGCTGTTCCTCGACCGCGTGATCCTCGCCGTCTTCGTGGTCGAACTTTTGGCGCGCTTCGCGGTGTACAGACTCGCCTTCTTCCGCGATCCCTGGCGCATCTTCGATCTCGTCGTGGTGGGTATCGCCCTGTTCCCGGCGACCGGCAACCTCTCGGTACTGCGCGCGCTGCGCATCCTGCGGGTGCTGCGACTCGTCTCGATGGTGCCGTCGCTGCGCCGCGTTGTCGGGGGCCTTGTTGCTGCCCTTCCGGGAATGGGCTCGATCATGCTCCTGCTCACGCTCGTCTTCTACGTCTTTTCGGTCATGGCCACGAAGCTCTTCGGCGCTGCCTTTCCCGAATGGTTCGGCACCATCGCCAGTTCGGCCTACTCGCTATTCCAGATCATGACGCTGGAAAGCTGGTCGATGGGTATCGTGCGTCCGGTCATGGAGGTATTCCCTCTGGCCTGGCTGTTCTTCATCCCCTTCATCGTGTGCACGACCTTCACCGTGCTCAACCTGTTCATTGGCATCATCGTGTCGGCCATGCAGGAGGAGCACGACGCAGAGGCCACCGCCGAACGCGCCGCCCTGCAGGGCGAACAGGAGATGATTCTCGCCGAGATCAGGGCGCTGCGGGAAGAACTGCGCGCGATGGCGAGCGAGCGGCGGTAGGGCCGTCAGCGAAAGTGTTTCGACAGCTTCAGGCCCTGCGCCTGGTAGTTGGAGCCGAGATCGGTCCCGTAGAGCGCCTTCGGCTTGGAGAGCATGTGCTCGTAGACAAGCCGGCCGACGATCTGGCCGTGCTCCAGAATGAAGGGCACCTCGTGGCTGCGCACCTCCAGCACGGCGCGGCTGCCGGTGCCTCCGGCGCCGGAATGCCCGAAGCCGGGATCGAAGAAGCCGGCATAGTGCACCCGGAACTCGCCCACCAGCGGATCGTAGGGCGTCATCTCGGCGGCGTATCCGGGCGGCACGTGAACGGCTTCGCGCGAGACGAGGATGTAGAATTCGTCCGGATCGAGGATCAGTTCGCGGCTGCCATGCGCGTGCAGCGGCTCCCAGAATTCGAGCACATCGTGGGCCGCGCGCCTGTCGACGTCGACCAGCGCCGTATGGTGCTTGCCACGATAGCCGATCGGCCCCTGCGCACTGCCTTCGAGGTCGATCGACAGCGCGATGCCCCCACCCGTCACGTTCGGCTGCTCCGACGCGACCAGCACGTCCGTGCGGTGCAGCGCTGCCAGTTCCGGCTCGGAGAGGATCGAATTGCCTTTTCGGAACCGGATCTGCGACAGCCGGGAGCCGGTGCGGGCGACGATCGGAAAGGTGCGAGGGCTCACCTCGAGATAGAGGCCGCCTTTGTACCCCGGAGCGATCTTGTCGAATTCCGGCCCGTGGTCGGTCATCACGCGGGTGAAGATGTCGAGCCGGCCCGTGGAGCTCTTCGGATTGGCCGAGGCCGCCACGCCGTCCGGTAGCGCCAGGCTTTCCAGCAAGGGCACGATGTAGACGCAGCCGGTCTCCAGCACCGCGCCCGCCCGAAGGTCGATCTCGTGCAGCTTCAGCCGGTCGAGCTTGTCGGCGACCTTCTTTTCCGGGCCGGGCAGGAAGCTCGCACGCACGCGGTAGGCCGTCTCCCCCAGCCTCAGGTCCAGGCTCGCCGGTTGGATCTGGTCGGCGTCAAGCGGGCGCGGCGTCGACAGGGCACCGGCCTCGAAAAGGGCCGCTATCTCGTGATCGGGAAGGATGCCTGTCGTACGCAAGTCTTCGCTCCGGTCGGCCCTGTCGCGGCCGCGTGGCGCATCGGGCGATTCGACGTTTCACACGCAGGCGATTGACGCAAGCCCGCCCCGGGTTTATGGGACCGTTTATCCCGTGGTGATTTGGCCGGTCGGCTTGCAGCCACGTTAAACAAGTCGCTAAAGGGCCGAACGCAAGACCGGCATGCGACTTTCGCGGCCGGTTTTTTTGTGCGTGAGGCATGACGACGATGAACGAGACGAAGCGAAACTGGAAACCGGCGACGGCGCTGGTGCACGGCGGCACGGCACGGTCGGCCTTCGGAGAGACGTCTGAAGCGCTCTACCTGACTCAGGGCTTCGTCTACGAGACCGCCGAGGCCGCGGAAGCCCGCTTCAAGGGCGAGGAACCCGGCTTCATCTATTCCCGCTATGCCAATCCGACCGTGGACATGTTCGAAAAGCGCATGTGCCTGCTGGAAGGCGCCGAGGATGCCCGCGCCACCGCGTCCGGCATGGCTGCGGTTTCCGCCGCCCTTCTGTGTTCGGTCAGGGCCGGCGATCACGTGATCGCCGCACGCGCGCTCTTCGGCTCCTGCCGCTGGGTCATCGAGACCCTGATGCCGCGTTACGGCATCGAGACGACGCTGGTCGACGGCACGAAGATGGCGGAATGGGAGGCTGCGCTGCGGCCGAACACGAAGCTCTTCTTCCTGGAAAGCCCGACCAACCCGACGCTGGAAGTGATCGACATCGCGGCCGTCGCAGCCATTGCCAACGGCATCGGCGCGCGGCTCGTGGTCGACAACGTCTTCGCCACGCCGCTGCAGCAGAAGCCGCTGGAACTCGGCGCGCACGTCGTCGTCTATTCCGCCACCAAGCACATCGACGGTCAGGGCCGCTGCCTCGGCGGCGTCGTCCTGTCGGACAAGAAATGGATCGACGAGAATCTGCACGACTACTTCCGCCACACCGGCCCGAGCCTGTCGCCGTTCAACGCCTGGACGCTGCTGAAGGGCCTGGAGACGCTGCCGCTGCGGGTTCGCCAGCAGACGGAGAGCGCGGCGCGGCTCGCCGGCCATCTCGCCTGCCACTCCGGCATCGCGAAGGTCATCTATCCCGGCCGGAACGACCATCCGCAGGCCGACATCATCGCCCGGCAGATGAAGGGCGGCTCGACGTTGATCTGCTTCGAGGTCAAGGGCGGCAAGCAGGGCGCCTTCCGCATGCAGAACGCGCTGGAGACCATCCGCATCTCCAACAACCTCGGCGACGCCAAGAGCCTGATCACGCACCCCGCGACCACCACCCACAAGAATCTGACCGACGAGACGCGCGCGCAACTCGGGATCAATCCCGGAACGGTGCGGCTTTCGGTGGGCCTCGAGGACGCGGACGACCTGATCGAGGACATCGACAGGGCGCTGGACCAGGCGGCGTAGGCGTAGTCGCCCCTCGTAGCGCGAGAATCGACCGGAGGATAACACGTCTTCCTTGCAGAAGGATCCTGGTCTATGTCTGCGACGATCAGGGAGTTCCGCCATGCGTCGTGTCCTGCCATACGTAGTAGTCCTCGCGGCGGTGACGCCCGTATCGGCGCAGACGGTGGACGAGGTGAGCGCCGACGGGATCGCGAGAAGCCTGTCTCGCTACATCGGCTCAAGGTCGTTCGAGACGGGCATATTCAAGGTCTCAGCCGAGGGGGACGCATACCGTATCGCCGTGAATCTGGATCGGTTCGCCGCGATGATCCCCCAAATCGACGCGTCGTCTTTCGATTTGGCGCCTTTCGAACTGCGCGTGAAGCCGCAGCCCGACGGGACCTTCCTAGTAGACAGCGACCTGATGCCAACAGGCGCGTTCAATTTCCAATTGGCGAGTACGGAGGCATCACCGCCCCTCCGCTCGCACGTCGAATGGCGCGCACAGGAGAGCCAGTTTACCGGAATGTTCGACCCCGAACTTGCCATGTACTCGTCGTTGTCTGGGACCTTGCGCGGCGTGAATGTGCTGTCGCACGATGACAGTCAGCGGATCGAGTACTCTATCGGCTCGTCGACGGTCGAGATGACCGCGAGGAAGTCGAAAGGGCCAGGGCTTGATCTCGAGACGACCCAGACCATGCTCGATCTCGTTGAAACCGTCACCGTGCCGGCTGCGCCGGATGGACCGCCGACCGCTATCACCCTCAGGTCGCCGAAGATCACAGTCGCCTCGAACACCACGGGAATGCAGTGGAAGCCGATGCTGGATCTTCTCGCATTCGGCGTGGCTCAGGCTGGGAAAGACATCGAGGCGGCTGATCGGACCGAATTGAAGCGGCTGATCCTGGCCACGCTGCCACTATGGGAAACGGTCCGAGGCGGCTACGACTTCACCGATCTGACCGTCGGCACACCGGCCGGACTGTTTCGCCTTGCAAACTTCGGAATCGACGTCACGATGGACGGCATCCGCAAGAGCGGCTCGCTCGACTATGGCGTCGATCTTGCCGGTATCGCTCTTCCCCAAGGCGTCGCCCCGGTCTGGAGCAATCCGCTTCTGCCCACGGATATCAACCTGAACTTCGGCGTTCGGAATCTCAATTCGGAAGACCCCGTGCGGCAGTTCATCGAGGCCTTCGACTTCGACCGTGAACCGCCGATTCCGGACGAGGTAGGCGAAAAGATTCTGGCGGACTTCATGGCCAACCCGCCGACATTCGTCATGGAGCGGAGCATCATCCGCAATGCCGATATCGAAGTCGTCATGTCAGGGGAGATGCCATTTTCGCTGGGCAAACCGACGATAGGCGCGACGATCGAAGTCGCGGGGTTCGACGCCGCCATTACCGCGTTGCAGACCGCGGCAGCCTCCGACGCTCGCGCGCAACAGGCATTCCCTCTGCTTCTGGCAGCCAAGGGACTTGGGAAGATGCTGCCGAACGGCCGGCTGCAATGGATCGGCGAACTCAAGAGCGACGGATCGGTCCTGGTGAACGGCGCGACGCTGAAAGGGCCGGATCCGATCGAAGTGCCGTTGCCACGGCTGTAATGAGGCCTGCGGACTGTTCCCAGTCCCCTCACCCAAACTGCCGCACCGCCAGGATGATGCGCGACAGCGCGGTGTAGAGGCAAACGGCTGCGAACGGATAGGCGATCACGGCAAACCAGCCCGGCAGGAGACAGAAGGCGACGAAGACCGCGAGCGTCTCGGTCGCCTCCGCGAGTCCGGTCGTGAAGAAGATGGACTTCTCCCCGCGCGCGAGCGTCGAGAGCTTCCGCCTCTCCGCCAGCACGGAGAAGGCGAGGAAGCTCGCTCCGTTGACGTAGAAGGAAAAGATCAGGGCGGCGGCTGGAAGCGCGTTGGCCTGCGGATCTGCGACCGCGAAGCCGAGCGGTATCGCGCCGTAGAAGAAGAAGTCGAGCAGGATGTCGAGATAGCCGCCGAGATCGGTCTTGCCCCTGATCCGTGCCACCGCTCCGTCAAGCCCGTCTCCAAGCCGGCTCACCAGGATCAGGACGAGACCGGTCGCCAGATGCCCGGCCGCGATTGTGGCCGCCGCAGCCATGCCGATGGCGAAGGAGGCGAGCGTGACGGCGTTGGCGGATATGCCGGCGGATGCCAGCCCCGCAGCCAGGCGATCGAGCGCGGGATCGAGTTTGCGCCTCGCCCAGCCGTCAAGCATGGCGGCCCGCCGGTATCGCACGGTCGGGAAGCGACCGGATTTCGGCCATCATCGCGCGAAAATCTCGGCGGTTGACCGGTCGGCGCGGTTCGTTGAAGGTTCCCCCATCGAGTCACCCGGAGCTTGTCTCATGTATCGGGCAATAACACGCGATATCGAAGTCAGCGTCGAGCCCTTCTATCTCGACGACCGTTCAGACCCGGACGATAGCCATTATGTCTGGGCGTACAGAGTCACGATAGCCAATCACTCGGATGATCACGTGCAGTTGCTGTCGCGCTACTGGCACATCACCGACGCCACCGGCCGGGTGGAAGAGGTCCGTGGCGCCGGCGTCGTCGGCGAGCAGCCGCAACTCGGGCCCGGCGACAGCTATCAGTACACGTCCGGCTGCCCCCTCTCCACTCCGTCGGGCATCATGGTCGGCCGCTACACAATGCGGGACACGCAGGGCGAACAGTTCGACGTGGCGATCCCCGCCTTCTCGCTCGATCTTCCCAACGGCATGCGCACGGTGAACTGAGGCCGCTATTCCTGGCTCTTCGCGAACTCTGAGGGATCGAAAGTGTATTCGGTCGAGCAGAACTCGCAGGTGACGCGGATCTCTCCGTCCTCGATGCTTTCGGCGATCTCCTCGTCCGAAAACCCGTCCAGCACGGACCGGATCTTCTCGCGCGAGCAGGAACAGTCGTCCGCGACCGGCACACCGGGGTAGACCACGACACCATGTTCGTGGAACAGCCGGTAAAGCAGCCGTTCCGCGCCGATGGTGGGGTCGAGCAGTTCGTCGGCTTCGATCGTGGCGAGCAACGCGAGCACCTCCATCCACGATCCGTCGATGACGCTCTCGTCGACATCGCCCTCGTCGCCGTCCCCGCCGGGCAGGTCCGGCAGCCGCAGACGTTCAGGCGCCTCGGGCAGGAATTGCGCCAGCACGCCGCCCGCGCGCCAGTGCTCGCTGCCTCCGTCGGCGCCGGGAATGATCTGCCGGGCGACGGACAGGCGCACTTCGGTCGGAATCTGCTCCGACTGGCGGAAATAGATGCGTGCGACCTCTTCGAGCGAGGCGCCATCCAGCTGCACGATGCCCTGGTAGCGCTGCGTATGGGCACCCTGGTCGATCGTCATGGCGAGAATGCCGCCGCCCAGCAGCTCCGCGGGCGACGTACGTCGCGCGGCTTCCGCTTCGGCCAGGCGCTCGGCGTCGTAGCGTGCATAGGCGCGCATCGAGCCCGGCGTGGAAAAATCCGCCACCAGCATGTCGACCGGCCCGTCGGTCTGGGTCTGCAGGATGAACTTGCCGTCGAACTTGACGGAACTTCCGAGCAGCGCCGTCAGAACTATGCACTCGGCGAGCAGCCGCGCGACGGGCTCGGGATAGGCGTGGCGTCCAAGCATCTGGTCGAGCATCGGCCCGAGCTGGACGGCGCGCCCGCGCATGTCGAGCGGCTCCACCTGGAACGGCACCACGACGTCGTCGCCGGCGAAGCCGAATTCGCCGAGCCTTGGTTCATTGGTCAATCGTCTATGCTCCGGAAAGACACCAGGCGAGCACGGCCTTTTGCGCGTGCAGCCGGTTTTCCGCCTCGTCGAAGACCACGGATTGCGGTCCGTCGATCACCTCGTCGGTGACCTCCTCGCCACGATGGGCGGGCAGGCAGTGCATGAAGAGCGCGTCCGGCTTGGCGTGGCGCATGAGGTCGGCGTTCACCTGGTAAGGTAAGAATACATTGTGGCCGCGTGCGCGGTGCTCCTGGCCCATGGAGATCCAGGTGTCCGTCATCACGCAGTCGGCTCCGCTGACGGCGTCGGCGGCATCGTCGAAGAAACGTATGCGGGCACCCTCGCCTTTCGCCCAGTCCACGAACCGCGTGTCGGGCTCGCTGCCGCCGGGCACGGCGATGTTCAGGTCGAAACTGAAGCGGGCCGCGGCCTCGATCAGGGAATGAAGAACGTTGTTCCCGTCGCCCGACCAGGCGAAAAGCCTGCCCGCCACGTCTCCGCGATGCTCCTCGTATGTAAGAACGTCGGCCATGATCTGACAAGGGTGGGTCTCGTCGGTGAGCCCGTTGATCACTGGTACGGTCGCATTCTCCGATAGTTCCACCAGGCGGTCGTGGGAGGTGGTGCGGATCATGATGATGTCGACGTAGCGCGACAGCACCTTGGCCGTGTCGGCGATGGTTTCGCTGCGGCCGAGCTGCATCTCCGTGCCCGTCAGCATGATCGTCTCGCCGCCAAGTTGGCGCATGCCGACGTCGAAGGACACGCGGGTGCGCGTCGACGGCTTGTCAAAGATCATCGCCAGCACCTTGCCCTCGTAGGGCTTGCTGCGCTTGCCCGCCTTCGTGTCCGCCTTGCGGACCTTCGCATCCTCCAGCATCGAGCGCAGGCTGTCGGTCGGTATCGCCGACAGATCGGTGAAATGGCGCGGCTTGCCGTTCGTCATCATGCTTCTTCCGCTAGTTCCCGCCGGCCTTGGACGCCAGCTTCGACGCGGCGGCACGGATCCGCTCAAGGCCGGTCCGGATCTCCTCGTCCGTCACCGTGAGAGGGGGAAGGAGCCGCACGACGTTGTCGCCGCCCGGAACCGTCAGGAGCTTCTCCTCACGGAAGGCCATGTTGACCCCCGCATTGGGGATGCGGCATTTGATGCCGAGGATCAGTCCGACGCCGCGGATCTCCTCGATGACCGACGGATACTCGTCCGCGATCGCCGCGAGGCCTTGCTTGAACAGCAGCGACTTACGGCTGACCTCGTCAAGGAACCCCTCTTCGAGCACCACGTCGAGCACGGCATTGCCCACCGCCATGGCGAGCGGGTTGCCGCCGAAGGTGGTGCCGTGAACGCCGGCCGTCATGCCGACCGCCGCCTCGTCGGTCGAAAGGCAGGCACCCAGCGGGAAGCCGCCCCCGATGCCCTTGGCGATGGCCATGATGTCGGGTTCGGCGCCCGACCACTCGTAAGCGAAGAGCTTGCCGGTCCGGCCGACGCCGCACTGGACCTCGTCGTAGATCAGCAGCAGTCCGTTGTCGTCGGCGAGCTTGCGCATCAGCTTGAGCATCTCGGCCGGAACGACGCGGATGCCGCCCTCGCCCTGCACCGGCTCTACGAGGATCGCCGCGGTCTCGGCCGTGATCGCCTTCTTGAGCGCCTCGGCGTCACCGAGCGCAATCTGGTCGAAGCCCTCGACCTTGGGGCCGAAGCCTTCGAGATACTTCGGCTGTCCGCCGGCCGCAATCGTGGCCAGGGTGCGGCCGTGGAAGGCGCCCTCGAACGTGATGATGCGGTAGCGCTCTGGATTGCCGTTCACATGATGATAGCGCCGCGCCGTCTTGATGGCGCATTCCAGCGCCTCCGCGCCGGAATTGGTGAAAAAGACCTTGTCCGCGAAGCTGTTGGCGACGAGGCGCTCGCCCAGGCGCCGCTGTCCCGGGATCTCGTAGAGGTTCGACACGTGCCATAGCTTGCCGGCCTGTTCCGTCAAAGCCTCGACGAGATGCGGATGGCCGTGGCCGAGCGAGTTCACCGCGATGCCGGCCGCGAAGTCCAGGTATCGCTCGCCGTCGGTCGTGACCAGCCACGTTCCCTCGCCGCGATCGAAGGCCAGGGGCGCCCTGGCGAATGTCTCGAATAGCGCCGAACCGCTCATGCGAAGTTGCTCCGGATGGGCCTGTGCATGCGGAGGTTCCCGCCATTCCCATGCATGCGCGGGTCCGCAAACTAAAAAGCCGCCCCCGGGGCGGCCTCTTCGACGCATATTGGATTTTTTCGCTTGCAAGTCAACGGGAAGCTCCGTTCCGGCGATTTCTCCCGGCCGGCATGCGGGTCGGCAAGTTGGGGAAAACCGAAAAAACAGATTCGGCTGACTCAGGGTGACTCTTGTCACTGAGTCACCGGGTATTGTAGCTTGCGCCTACGAAACAACTAGATTTCGTGCGGCGGACTAAAAATTCTCCCGAGTATCTGTGGCGTCCTCCTGGCGGCAGCCAGGGCGGGTATGGATTCGGATTCCGCCGGATGTGGCACCACCAGGAGCATACGGCATGAACTGGACAGACGAGCGGGTGGAACTCCTCCGCAAACTTTGGGCCGAGGGACTGAGCGCGAGCCAGATCGCGGCACAGCTGGGAGGCGTGAGCCGCAACGCCGTCATCGGCAAGGTTCACCGGCTGAAGCTCTCCAGCCGCGGGCGCGCGGCCCCGGCGCAAACGCGCCAGAAGAAGCCGAAGCCCGCCGGCACGAAGGCGCAGCGGCCGGCTGCCGCGCCGCGCGCGATGCCGCAGACCGTCGGCGCCACCGCGCTCAAGGTCGACTACGAGGCCGAACCCGCTGTTCGCCCGTCTGCGCGCCCGGCGGAGAACGTGGTCGTTCCGATCTCGCGTCACCTCAAGCTGGCGGAGCTGACCGACAAGACCTGCAAGTGGCCGAACGGCGACCCGCTTACCGAGGAATTCCATTTCTGCGGCAACGACTCTCTGGAGACGGGCCCCTACTGCACCTACCACGCCAGACTCGCCTTCCAGCCCGCGTCCGAGCGTCGCCGGCAGCGCTGAGCCGCGGCGGCCGGTGCATCCGCGAGGGAAGACTTACTCCCCGGACAGGACCACCCGGTGGCTCTTGTCTTCCTTCGGCCGGTCGAGCGGCATCTGGACGCCGGTGATGATGTAGTGGACGGTTTCGGCGATGTTGGTCGCGTGGTCGCCGATGCGCTCGATGTTCTTGGCGCAGAACAGGAGATGGGTACAGGCGGCGATGTTGCGCGGGTCCTCCATCATGTAGGTGAGCAGTTCGCGAAAGAGCGACGTGTACATCGCGTCGATATCGTCGTCGCGGTCGCGGACGGTGCCGATGCGCTCCACCGAACTCGTCGCGTAGCAGTCGAGCACTTCCTTGAGTTGCACCAGGGCGAGTTGCGCCAGCGCTTCCAGCCCGCGCGACAGCCGCACAGGCTGTGGCGTTTCCAGGATTGAGAGCACGCGCTTGGCGATGTTCTTGCCGAGGTCCCCGACGCGTTCCAGGTCGGATGAGATGCGGATGGCGCCGATGATCTCGCGCAGGTCGTCGGCCATCGGCTGGCGTCGAGCGATGATGACGATCGCCTTGTCGTCGATCTCCCGCTGGCCTTCGTCCAGCAGGACGTCATCGGCGATCACCTTGCGGGCCAGCGCGGGATCGTGATGAACGAGCGCCTTGACGGACTCGTCCACCATTCGCTCCGCAAGCCCCCCCATGCTGGCAATACGGCTCGCCAGGAACTTCAACTCCTGGTCGTAGGCGTTCATGATATGCACTGTGGGCATCTGTCCGACTCCCCCGCGAATCACGATTGTATACGGCAGCCACATGACCGAAAGACGAAAACCGGTTCCGTCGACTAAGAAACGGTCAGTTGGTGGGGAAGTTGACCGTGAAGGTGGCACCTTCGCCGATCTTCGATTTGATCGTCAGCCGGGCGTTGTGTCTTGTCAGGATGTGCTTGACGATGGCGAGGCCGAGGCCGGTCCCCTTCTGGGAGCGGCTCGTCTCGACGTCCACGCGATAGAAGCGCTCCGTGACCCGCGGGAGGTGCTCTTCCGCGATGCCCGGACCATGGTCGGTGAAGCTCACCCGCGGCCCGGTTCCCGGCTCCGCGGGCAGGACGGATACCTCGACCCGCCCGCCGGACTGGCCGTACTTGATGGCATTCTCCAGCAGGTTCTCGAAGACCTGGGTGAGTTCGTCGCCGTTGCCCCGCACCTCGACGGGGCCGGAAGGAATGTCCTTGACGATGTCCACGCCATTGTCGGCCGCGAGATGCCTCAGCGCGTCGATCACCCCCTCGACCAGCGGCCGGACGTCGATCGTTCCAGAGGCCGGCGCGTAGCTCTTCATCTCCAGCCGCGACAGCGACAGCAGGTCGTCGATGAGGCGCGCCATGCGCGCCGTCTGGTTCTGCATGATCTGGAGAAACTGTTCGCGCGCCTTCGGATCGTTGCGGGCGGGGCCCCGCAGGGTGTCGATGAAGCCCGCCACGGACGCCAGCGGCGTGCGCAGTTCGTGACTGGCATTGGCAATGAAGTCGGCGCGCATGCGGTCGATGCGGCGGATCTCGCTCTGATCCTTGAAGACCAGCACGAAGAGCCCGCTGCTCTCGCCGACCGACGTGCCCGCGATGCGGAACCACCGCTCGATCGGCACACGCTCGACATACTCGCAGCTTAGCGGCCCCTCGCCGCCGGCCAGCAGCGCCGCGAGCAAGTCCTGGAACTCCGGGGTTCGGAAGCGAAGGTTGAGCAGCGTCCCTGCATCCAGCTTGCCGAAGGCGGTTCGCGCGGCTTCGTTGCGGGTCACGACGATGCCATGTGGGTCGAAGACGATCATCGGGTCCGGCACGGCTTCGGCGAGCGCCTGCGCCGATAGCCCTTCGAAACCGAGGCTCGCGGCGGCGTCGGCCTCCGCCCTGACGCGCCGTGCCGTCTTCCTGCGCGCCAGCGCCGCCACCAGAACCACGAAAGCGATCGCAAGCGCGATCCACGCAATCGAGAGCCCCCCCGCGTAGCCGAGCGCCACGATCGCCACGGCGGCCGCCATGAGCACCCACCGCGCCTCGGTCAGACGTCTGCGCACGATGCCGGCCGTGCCCGCTCCCGCCTCCTCCGTTTCGCTCATCGTGGTCCTCTGAAGCACCAGGGTTTCGTCCACGCCCCGTCACCCGACGGCGGCTGGACGCCGTTCCATACGCTCAATAGCATGGCTGGCCAGTCATCGAGGAGAAACAGGAATGACGACCTACAGCCATATGCGGAACCTGCCGGACACGGAACCGGTGCGCATCACCGTGGCGGGAACAGAACGCGTCTTCGACATCGACGACCCCAAGCTCCCCGACTGGATCAAGGACGCCGCGATGGCCTCCGGTGGCTACCCTTACAAGAAGAAGATGGACAAGAAGGACTACGAGGAGACGCTGGAGCGGCTGCAGATCGAACTCGTCAAGCTCCAGCTCTGGCTCCAGGCAACGGGCGAACGCGTCATGGCGATCTTCGAGGGGCGCGACGCGGCCGGCAAGGGCGGCACCATCTTCGTCCTGCGCCAGTACATGAACCCGCGCAGCGCCCGCAACGTCGCCCTCCCCAAGCCGACCGACCGCCAGCTCGGACAATGGTACTACCAGCGCTATGTCGAGCATTTCCCGACGGCCGGCGAGTTCGTGACCTTCGACCGCTCCTGGTACAACCGCGGCGTCGTCGAGCCGGTGAATGGCTTCTGCACCGAGGAGCAGTGCGAACGCTTCCTCGACGAGACGCCGACCTTCGAGCGCATGATCGTCAACGAAGGCATCCACTTCTTCAAGTTCTGGCTCAACATCGGGCAGGAAATGCAGCTCGAGCGTTTTCACGACCGCCGCCACGATCCGCTCAAGATCTGGAAGTTCTCGCCGATCGACATCGCGGGCATGTCGAAGTGGGACGAGTACACGCAGGCGCGTGACAGGATGATGAAGCGCACCCACACAGAACACGCCCCCTGGATCCTGCTGCGCGCCAACGACAAGCGCCGCTCCCGGCTGGAGGTGATCAGGCGCATCCTCAAATCGCTCCCCTACGAGGGCCGCAACGACGACGCCATCGGCGAGGCGGACGAAAAGATCATCGGCAGCGGACCAGAAGGCATCGGCACCTAAACCGCGCCCGCCGGTGCCGCACGCCCGGCGGCTGTCTTCTCCCCTGCCGCCTTCCTCAGTCCCCGGCTCCGTCGAAACCGCCGGTGTGGCGTCTTTTCCCAATAATGGGGGCGCCACACGAGTTGGCCGATGGCGCGGTAGGCCGCGACCGACATCAGCAGCCAGTAGGGCACCGTCGAGAGGGCCGTCTTCCAGTAGCCGGCGCGGTCCCTCGGCGGCAAGCAGCGCCATCCCAACAGCAGGAACGATCCGTATCCCGCGGCGATGTTCATTCCCGACAGTCCGAGCAGCCAGCGCTCGTTCGGCACGAGAACACCCCACAGGGCCGACTTCCCGCACAAGAGGAGCGTCGTGCCCCACAGCAGCGGATGCAGCAGCGCCGACGCGATCAACCCGCCGAACAGGATCTGGAAGATGAGGAAGGAGCCAGCGCCAAGATCGCGATAGAGCCGGACCGGCTGACGCATGTGGACGAGCCACGTCTGCATCCAGCCCTTGTACCAACGGGTCCGCTGCCTGAGCCACACCATGATTTCCTCCGGTGCGTCCTCCAGGGTCGGCAGCGAGATGGTTGCGGTCCTGTACCCGAAGCGTTGCAGCCGCACGCCGAGATCGGCGTCCTCGGTGACGTTGTGCGGATCCCACCCGCCAACGTCGACCAGGGCTTCGCGGCGGAAATGCGGCCTTATGTATCAAGAGCACCAAGCCCGGCGATCACCTCGCCGAAGGGCGGTGAGGCGTGAGCGCGCTGGCGGCACTGGCCGCGTTGGGCAATTCATGCAGTAGGCTTCTAAGCTTCAACTCCCCTAAATTGGCGATCGTAATTGTAAGCCTCATTTTGAGCTACGGAACCGGCAATGCGAAATCTTCCGTTCTCGTATTTGAAGCAATACCCCCTCACGAAATCGCCACCAGCGATGCCAGAATATATGACGTAGCCAATCAGGAAGGTTGGCTTCACAAAAATTCCGTCCAGTTCTTTCGGGGGCGAGCGAATAGGTGGTGCGTCAAATACACCGATGAACTCTGCTGTACCCTTGTTGTTTCGAAAGACCTTCGTTTTCTCGCCGGCTTGGCCTTCGAATCGCTTCCCGTACTTGATGAACGGGCCGCCTGTAAGAGGTTCCGACAGCCCTCCATCGGGCGGTACAACTTCTCCATTAGGTATCAGACGACCATGCTTGTCATCCGGCTCTATGACGGCGGGCAGCGCATTTTGTTCGTCTATGACCACCACCTTTTGGTAGTCACGCCGCAGGATGGCCGGCATCCTTCCATAGTTGGCGTAGCAAAATGCCAACGGGGATTCGCTCCCGTCCTCATGTACTTTCGGTACTTCCAATATCTCTATGATGATGAAAGGGCGTTCTATTCCGATGAGCGCCGCTTTCGTTATCTCAACAGAGTCTTCTGCAGCCTTGGTGGCGGCAGCAGCTTGAATCGCCATGTCCTCGGCGGAGTCAGCAGCCCGCCTCGTGTGGTGCAGAGTGCCTATGATGGCAACGAGGGCCGCAGCGGTCAGCCCGACCGTCATCGCAGTCGCGATGAGCATCCACAGCCCCCACAAGGCCATTTCCTGCTGGGCCTGCAAATCTTCGCTGGATTCGTTTTCGCGGTCGTGGGCTGCTATCTTTTCATCGAGGCAAGCGATGAAAGCGTCCCCCGGTCGGAGGCCGCACGTTTGAACTATATCGTCGCGGGTAGCCTGTCTTTGGCGCTCAGCGTGTTCCTGATAGCGCTCATAAACTTCGTTCTGTTCTGACCAGTGTTGAAGAACGATCCCGTAGAGAATTCCGATGACGCACAGAGCGCCAACGCCTAAAACTATCGCAGATGTAAGTTTTCCGAACCAATCGCGTTTAGGCATTGAAGCAAGAATGCAGCACTGAAGCCCCCCCGGCTTATCTTGTTGTTCAGGTTACGCTCGGTTTCGTGAATGTCCATAGCCGCCAGTTTCTCGGCTAGCTGGGCATAGGTCACGCCCTTCCGCTTCAACTCCCCCTTGAGCAGATTCTTCGCCCGCGTCTCGTATTCCACGTTGACGGGGTTGTCCTTGCGCGTCGCCATGCCGCTACCTCCAGATATCATCATTTTCGATGATATACACCATTGACAATGGGGACGTAAACCATCATATCAGGTGAAGAACATCACCGGATACGATGACAAATGGCACAGCACTTCCTCCTTTCCGCCGAAGCCCGAACCCTCTCCCTCAAGGACATCTACAAGGGTGGCGAGGCAAAGGCTTATGAGGCGTTCAAGCGTCTCCGCTGGCAGGAGACCGAGGGCGAGCCGGTTTGCCCGAAGTGCGGATGCCTGGACCATTACGAGATCAGCACCCGCCGCAAGTTCAAGTGCGCTGCCTGCGGTGCGCAGTTCTCCGTTACGTCCGGCACGATCTTCGCTTCCCGCAAGATGGCCTTCACCGATCTGCTGGCCGCGATCTGCATTTTCGTCAACGCCGCGAAGGGCCTTTCCGCCCTCCAGCTCTCGCGCGATATCGACTGCCAGTACAAGACGGCCTTCGTTCTGGCGCACAAGCTTCGCGAGGCTCTTGCCGCCGAGACGGCCGGCATGGACCTGTCAGGCGAAGTCGAGATCGATGGCGCCCACTTCGGCGGCCACGTCCGCCCGGAGAACCGCAAGGAAGACCGGAAGGACCGTCGCGTGAAGGAAAACCAGTCCGACCGTCGCCGCGTCGTGGTGGCCCTTCGCCAGCGCGGCGGACGCACCCTGTCCTTCGTTCGCCACTCGGAAGCGGAAGGCGTCGAGATCGCCCGCGCTCGCATGGTTGCCAAGGCCGAACTGTTCGCCGATGAGGCTAGCCACTGGGATGCGCTGGAAATCGATTACAAGAGCACCCGCATCAACCACAGCGTCTCCTACAGCGACGGCCACGGCAAGCATACCAACTGGGTTGAAAGCTACTTCTCCCGCCTTCGCCGCATGGTCGGTGGCCAGCACCACCACGTCAGCCACAAGTACCTGTACCAGTACGCCAACCACGCCGCTTGGCTGGAGGACCATCGTCGCCGCTCGAATGGTGGCAACGCCTCGGCGCTACTCGGTGGTGCGCTCAATCATCCGGTGTCGCGCGTGTGGGCGGGATATTGGCAGCGTTCCGCAGCGTGAGAATAGGTGTGGAAAGACTTGCCGGATTGCAACTCTAGGATTCGACAGCCGCGACAGAATCGCTGAAATAGAAAGGTCGATGCGAGGTTCAGTCGCATCGACCTTGGAAGTAACCAGCCGGTAGGGGCTGGCCGCGTGATCACCGCCCCACAATTAGACGTGTGGCGGGAGCAGTCAATCCCCTGCCGGCCCTATTCAGCGAAAGGGCCGATCATGGCTTTAGATTATCCACAACCGTATCAACTGACGTTTGATGATGCCGTCGATATCTGGCTCCGCCATTGGGCGGGCGAGTATCAGCATCACATCGCCGGCTCGTTTCGGGTGAACCCCGGCCGGGTGAACGATGTCCTGAAAGGACGGAAACATGCCGGGAGCGAGCAGGTAGCCGCCTCAAAAAGGAGGGCTGCCTAATGGCTGGTGATGTTCACACTATCCTTTGCGGCGTCTGCAAAGTGCCGCTCCAAGGACCTAGTGACGGCAAGGACGACAACGTGTTCTCCTGCCCCTCTTGCGGGGCCAGCGACACACGTAAGGAAGTCCTTCGCATTGTGACTGAGCATGTAGAGGAAGTCACGGCGCGCGCCTTTCAGGAAGGCTTCCGAAAGGCGCTTCGGGGCAACAAGTTCGTGAAGGCCACGGGAAAGCCCGTCCCAAAGCGATTCCACAAGTACATCTCGGACTTCAACCCGAAGATCTGACATAGCACTACCGGCGGGCTTCGGCCCGCCGCCTTCTATCTCTGATTATCATGTGCTATCGCTAGGCGGTGGCGGGTCTGAGTGATGACGCGCGAAAATTGTTACGTCCAGAACGTGCCGCCCTGGGGCGGTCAGGCCCGCCGCTCCCACATCACGTTCCCCTTCGCATCCGCAACGCCAAGACCCGTATTGGTTCGCTATCCCTGACAACCCGTGTTAAGTTTCGGCATCGTCGGCGACTTGCACAGGCAAGCTGACGCTTGAGAGACACCCCCTTTTTGCAGAACGGGTTTGCGCTCCCGCCTCATGGTATGAGGAGCTTTTCCATGCCCACAATCTCTATTCGATGCCTTCATTGCGGCGTGTCCAACGATCTTACGGTTCAGGGCGAAATCCTCAAAAGCGAGGAGGTCTCATGCTCCAGCTGCCACGGCTCGCTCGGAACGTGGGGGAAGCTGACTGAGACGATGGTTCTCAACCCCGCCGCTCCCATCGAAGATTCCCATTCTTATCAGTTGCCGACTTAACCTCCCCAGCCTCCCGCATAGCCCGTAGGGCCTTCCCCACTCGCCTTGTGAGATCGGCGAGGTACTTGCGGTCCCGCGCATCCTCGCCGCGTATGGCGACGATCTCTCGGGCGATGTCGCGGCTGGATAGCGGGCCTTCCGCGTGCCGTAGCTCGCCATAGATGGCCTTGGACAGTTCACCCTTGCCGAAGAGCACCTCGCGCTTCTGGCG
The DNA here is from genome assembly GCF_001889605.1 of Aquibium oceanicum. Taxonomy (NCBI): domain Bacteria; kingdom Pseudomonadati; phylum Pseudomonadota; class Alphaproteobacteria; order Hyphomicrobiales; family Phyllobacteriaceae; genus Aquibium; species Aquibium oceanicum. The sequence goes on from NZ_CP018171.1 coordinate 4,146,257, forward strand.
GGGCATGGCGGCGTCCAGATCGCCGGTATAGCCGAGCACGTTCAAGGTTCGATCCATTGCGCCGATGTCGTTCTTGATCTCGGCAAGGCGGTCCCGAATGCGCTCCGCTTCGTTGAACAGATCGGCGCGCTTTTTGAGCAGGCCGGTGATCGTATGTTCGAAGGTATCGGTGCGCGCTGGTCTCATGTAATAATAATCTCGGTGCGACTGGTTAAGTCGCCAAATGCACTCGGCTGACAGGTGTTCTGGCATAAAGCCCCAGTTCAGGGGACCTGTCAGCCGTCAGTGAGGCCACGCGCGGATTGTAGGGGAATCACGGCCTTTCCGCTTCCGGATGTTTGGTGCTCTTGATACATAAGGCCGCGGAAATGATTGGAGGTTCCGCCGAGCGGGATGAGCAGGTCGTTTGACGACAGCCAGGGGAGGATGCCCCGGAACAGGGCCGCGTATTCGAGCCGGAACATGAAGGGCAGGATGCCGTAGCGCCCGTTGGTGATCGAAAGCGGCGCCTGCACGCAGGCGAGATCGTCGCCTTCGTCGCGGAACCGCGCCCATGCCTCGCGAAGCTGCATGGGATGCGGCCTGTCTTCCGCGTCGTAGAGCGCGATCAGTTCTCCGCCGGCGAGCGGCAGGGCGAAGGAGAGCGCCTTCGGTTTCGTGCGGGGCTCGCTCGGTGGCACTTTGATGACTTCCACCCAGGGACGGAGCGTCTGTCGCCCGATCGCCGCGAGCGTCGCCTCGTCGTCCTCCTCGCAGACCAGCTTGATTTCCAGCTTGCTGCGCGGCCAGTCGAGCCCGGCAAGCGCTGCGAGCAGGTCGGGGATCACCTCGGCCTCGCTATGGAGCGCGACGAGCACCGTATAGGCGGGAAGATCGGCGTCCGCGGGACGGGCGCCGAGGCGGACCTCGTCGCCGATCGTTTCCGATACGGCCGATGCCAGCCGCAGGCCGATGCAGCCCAGGAACAATGTGGAGAAGCAGGCATAGACCGAAAGCGCGGTCACGACCGGCGCGAGGAAAAGGAGCACGGGCACGGCGACGATCGCAACGCCGACGAAAAACGCCTGCCAGGAATCGGTGATAAACCGGGCCGACATGGCAGGCCACACATTGAACAGACCGCGGCACGCCTCCCGCAGCAGATGCGCGTGCACCCGTGCGAGAAGCGCTGCCCTCAGCGTGGACGGACTGGCGACCACGAGGCGCGACGCGAGCCGCGGCCGGCGCGCCAGCAGCGCCTTGAACGCGATGATGTCGAGCTTCACCGGCGCGATCACAAGGAGCGTTTCGGCGCCTCCGTTTTCCAACAAAGACATGCCGCTGCCGCGCGCGCTCCTGAGCGCGGCCAGCGCACCGGCTTCTCCCGTCAGCAAGCGGGCCGGGTCGATCGCGTCCAGAAACGGCAATCCGAGTTCGGCGGAGAGTGCCCGAAAATGCGCGTCCTCCGGCACGATGCCGGACGAAAGCAATTCGGAATGCAGGCACGTCCGGTTGACCCGGGCGCGCTCCGCCAGCCGCATGGCGACGTCGTCCGTCAGCCTGAGCCTCGCCAGGAAACCGTCCCAGCCGTTCAGCAGGCGCAGACGATCAAGAAGCCGAACGCCCTCCGACCAGCCACCGATCCCCGGTGGCGGGCCGGCAGCCGGATCACGCCGGCGGCCAAGGCCGGGCGGAAGACCCCTGTCCCCCATCCTGTTCCCCCGAACAGCACTCCGACGCCCGACCGGACCGGCGAGCGCCCCTCAGCACTCACCGATACGGCCGACGGTTCACGCGGCCATGCGCGATACGCGTTTCAGCCGCCGGATCGTTGCCTCATCCTGCAACGCATTGTGGAACAGGGATATCTCCCTGTCTATACGGTTGCACAACTCTGCGCTGTCGCCCTTGAGCAGCATCCTCGTCTGCGAAAGCGCCCGTGCAGGCTTCTTGGCAAGACGTCGCGCTGTTTGGCGTGCCCGCGTCTCGGGATCGGTGTCCTCGACCAGATCCGATATGAGACCGAGCTTCAGCGCAGCGTCCGCCTTCAGGGTCTCTCCAAGGCAAAAGAAGCGGAAGGCCGAGGCATAGCCGAGCTTTTCGGGCGCAAGCAGGCTCGTCGCCGCATCGGGGACCAGCCCCAGATCCACGAAGGGGACGCGGAACGTGCTCTTGGGCGAGGCGTAGACGAGGTCGCAGTGGAACAGCACCGTGCACCCCACCCCGATGGCGTCGCCATCGACGCAGCCGAGCATCGGCTTCGAGAACCTCGCCAGGCGCCGGAACATGCCCGAGACGGCCTTGATGAGCGTCTCGTGCTTGGACGGGTCGAGGAACTCCGAAAGGTCGCCGCCCAGGCAGAAACACCCCGAAAGCCCTTTCAGGATGACCACCCGGACTTCGTCGTCGGCCTCGGCGCGGTCCAGTTCGCGCGAAAGCCGCTCGTAGGCGCTGTGGTCGAGGATCGGGCGGCCGCCGTCGCCCGACAGGGTCAATGCCAGCGTGTGGTTGCGGAATTCGGATTCGTGCAGGATCTCCATGGATTCTTTCTCCGATATCTTCAGCTTCTCGTGAGGCAGTCGATCTGCAGGCACTCAGGAAGCTTGCTTGTAGGAAAACGCGTCCGGCAGTCCGTTGCTCAGGACCGGAGCGTGCTGGTTGCGGCGGTTGCGGACGACGTCGAGCGTGTTGTCGTTGAACGTCAGCAGCGTCGCCACGACCTGCTGGCGGCCGTAGGTCCGCTGGTAGCCGAGCGGACGGGCGAGGAAGCTCAGTTGCAGCGCCCGCAGCACCCACATCGGCTCGAACTCGATGATCACCTGGTCCACCTCGTTCCGCAGACCCCATTCGACGAAGCCGGCGATGAGTTCCGTTCCGACGGTCGACACGCCGCGCCGGCCGTCGCGGAAGGCGGGCGCGACCGCGTAGCGCGTCAGTTCGTAGATGTTGGGTCCCTTCGGCGAGGTCCCTTCGCACAGATCCTGCAGCACGTCGGTCAGGAGATGCGGCTGGGTCGTGGGAAGCATCCGCTGGTACCCCGCAAGGCGGCCGTTGCGCATGCACAGATGATGGACCGCCTCATCGTGATCGAACTGGTCGATCTCCATCTGGTCGGGCCGGCGCAGATCGTCCCATCCCATTTCCTCGACGAAGATCTGGTGGCGGAGGCGGTGGACCTCCTCCCACAGGTCGGGACGTTCGGTCAGTTCGGTCGTGGTCATTGCATAGATCATGGCGATCGCTCCTTGGTTGTGGCGCAAAAAAACTACGATGCGCATCGCAACCGAGTATTACGTGATCGCGTAATCAGGTTTCACCGGACCGGTGAAACGGACGCTCGCGAAACATCGCGACGCACGAAGAAACTCCGTCCGACAAATGCGGGCGAAGCGAGTGAAGATCGGGAGTTGGAGGCCCTTGGAGCGCGGAGGCTAGGAGATGTAGCCGAGCCGGATCGCTTCGGCGACGGCATGCACGCGGTTCACCGCGCCGAGCTTGCGCTTGGCGTTGAGGAGATGCTTCTCCGAGGTATGTTCGGAAATTCCCAGTATCTGGGAAATCTCCCACTCGGATTTCCCTTCCGCCGCCCATTTGAGACATTCCGTCTCGCGCGGCGTGAGGTCCGGCCGCCGGGCGAATATCTCATGGGCGTTCTGCAACTGGAGAGCCCGTCCAACCGCGTAGGTCGCGGCGAGTTCGATGACGCCGAGCGCTTCCGGCGAGATGTCGACCATCTCCCCGCCGAGCGACACCATCACGACCGTTCCCTCCAGGGTGATCAGAGGAAAGGCCAGCCCGTCGTTCAACTTGAACTCGCCGGCATCGCCCATGACGCGCTTCCCGCTGCGACCGACCTGCAGCCTGTCGGCCGCCGCGCTCCAGCGCACCAGCGAGGGTTGGCGCTTCATGTAGGTGACGACCGGGTCCTGGTCGACGTAATTGCGTGCAACGTAGCGCTCGAGCCACGATTCGGGCCATTCGCACAGCATCGCATGGCTTCGCTGCCGCGACTTCGGCGTACCGGGGGAAGGCACCGTCCCGGCCATGAGCGCGGTGAGGCCGTAGTTTCCGGTCAGCCGGAGAAGGAGCCGGCTGACGCCCTCCGGCGTGGAGGCGTGCTCCAGGTCGTCGATGAACTGCAAAGTGTCGTCGAATTGCCCCATCAATGTCTCCGACGCTATAGAAATCGATTTATAGCGGGTGTGGCACCCAATGTTCCATTAACCCAAGGTTGCATTCGCGCGTGAACCACTCGAAATCATGACATCTCGCGGTTAGTTTCTATCTTGCGCCTCTGTGAACCCGATGGCAACGGAGTATTAGCTTGACGCGAAGGAATGGAAGTTGAAGCGAATAGTCTCGGCACTGGCCCTCCTGGCAGCACTTCTGGGCCCTTCCGGGTCTGCCGAACCGACGATCCCGCATTTCTGGGATTCGCGCGAACGGCAACCGAAGCCGGAACTGTCGAATCTCCCGCGGCTCCGCTTCCTGACCACGATCGATTTCCCTCCCTTCAATTTCCTGGACGAGAGCGGGCGGCTGACCGGCTTCCACGTGGATCTCGCCCGCGCGATCTGCGCCAGGATAGACCTCACCGACACCTGCCAGATACAGGCGGTGCCATGGGAGGAACTGCCCCAGGCGCTGCGGGCCGGTGACGGTGAAGCCATCATCGCCGGACTTGCCATCAGCGCGGAGTCGCGCCAGCGCTTCGCCTTCTCGCGCCCCTATCTGCGACTGCCCGCCCGCTTTGTCATGCACAAAGGCAGCGCGGCCGAGGAACCGGTCTATGCCGGGCTCGAGGGCAAGCGCGTCGGCGTGATCGACGGTTCAGCGCACGAAAGGGCCCTGAGGGACCTCTTTCCCGGCGTCAGGGTCGTCACATACAGCCGGTCGGACTGGATGCTCGACGATCTTCGCGAAGGCAAGACCGATGCCGTGTTCGGCGACGGAATGCGGCTCTCGTTCTGGCTGGCCGGGACTGGCTCGCAGACCTGCTGCAGCTTCGCCGGCGGCCCCTATCTCCTTCCGGAGTACCTGGGAACGGGAATGGCGGTCGCCGTGGATCCGGGAGACGAGCAACTGCTCGCGGCGATCAACTATGCGCTGCGCGAGATCGAGGCCGAAGGCACGTTCGCGGAACTCTACTTGCGATATTTTCCCCTCGGGTTCTTTTGACCGCTTGGCTAAACCCCGTACGTGGTTTCAGACGAGCGTCCGATGCCTGATGACGGCCGCCCTCTCGATGGCCGCCGCGGTCAGCGTGTCGATGCCGAGATGCCCTCGCAGGATCTGGAGGATGCGCAGTTCCTCCGGCCTGACGCGGCGATCCGCTGCGGCTATCTCCACCGCCACGGAATAGGCCGTGTCCCTAAGCCGGGCCGGTATGGCCTCGACGATCGAAGCCACGATGTCGTTGAGCGTCTCGTCCTGCTGAAGCACCTGGTGGCTCCTGCGGGCGACGTCGAGGAGGCTTTCGGGCTCGAAGTCGACGAACACCGGCATGGTCCGCACCACGGTTCCCATCTTTGCCAGTTCGCGGTCCGTCATGTTGCTGTCGGACGCGGACACCGCCACCATGATGTGGACGAGCGCTTCCTGAACGTTGGCCGGCTGGATCAAGATCGACTCCTCGGGTCTGCTGTCGTGGCGGGTACGTAGGAACCGCACCCGCGTGCCGCAAGCAAAAACGCCCCGCGCGATTGACGCTTCGGCCGGCCATGCATAGACGAGGGCACAATCCGGATTGACGCCATGACTGACACGACCGAACACCTCGACCTCTCGCCCGCCATGCTGGAGGCCGCGGCCGAAAGCAAAGCCTGGCCCTTCGAGGAAGCGCGCAAGATCGTCGCCCGCTACGACGGCAAGGCGTTCCCCGAAACGGTGCTGTTCGAGACTGGCTACGGCCCATCCGGGCTGCCGCATATCGGCACGTTCGGCGAGGTGGCGCGCACCACCATGGTCCGTCACGCCTTCCGCGTGCTGACTGGAGACAAGGTGCCGACGCGGCTGCTCTGCTTCTCCGACGACATGGACGGCATGCGCAAGATCCCGGACAACGTTCCCGACCGCTCGTTCCTGGAACCCCATCTGCACAAGCCGCTAACCGTAGTGCCCGACCCGTTCGGCGGCGGTTTCGAGAGTTTCGGCCACCACAACAACGCCATGCTTCGCCGTTTCCTCGACGCCTTCGGCTTCGACTACGAGTTCGCCAGCGCCACCGACTACTATCGGTCCGGTCGCTTTGACGCGATCCTGAAGCGCGTGGCCGAGCGCTACGACGCCATCATGGCGATCATGCTGCCGACGCTCGGTGAAGAGCGCCGCGCCACCTATTCGCCCTTCCTGCCGATCTCGCCGAAGAGCGGCCGCGTGCTCTACGTGCCCATGAAAAAGGTCGATGCGCAGGCCGGCACCATCACCTTCGACGATGAGGACGGCACCGAGACCACGCTTCCGGTCACCAGCGGCAATGTGAAGCTGCAGTGGAAGCCTGATTTCGGCGCGCGCTGGGCCGCCCTCGGTGTCGATTTCGAGATGTTCGGCAAGGACCACGGGCCCAACATGGGCGTCTACGACCGCATTTGCGTGGCACTGGGCGGCAAGGCCCCCGAGCATTTCGTCTACGAGCTCTTCCTCGACGAGAACGGCCAGAAGATTTCCAAGTCGAAGGGCAACGGTCTCACCATCGACGAGTGGCTGACCTACGCCCCGACCGAGAGTCTGGCGCTCTACATGTTCCAGCGGCCGCGCCAGGCCAAGAAGCTCTATTTCGACGTCATTCCGCGCGCCGTCGACGAGTACTACCAGTTCCTCGCCGCCTATCAGCGCCAGGACTGGAAGGAAAGGCTCGGCAACCCGGTCTGGCACATCCATTCGGGCAATCCGCCGGCGATCGAACTGCCTGTCTCCTTCGCGCTGCTGCTCAATCTCGTCAGCGCGTCGAACGCGCACGACAAGTCCGTGCTATGGGGCTTCATCGCGCGACACGTGCCGGGCGTGACGCCGCAGACCCATCCGGAACTCGACCGGCTGGTCGGACATGCGATCCGCTATTTCGAGGACTTCGTCAAACCCGCCAAGACCTTCCGCGACCCTGACGGCGTCGAGGCGGCGGCACTCGAAGCGTTGTCGCAGAGGCTCGCGGCATTGCCGCCGGACGCCGACGGCGAGACGATCCAGAACGCCGCCCTCGACGTAGCGCGCGGGATCGAACGCTACCAGGATCATTCCAAGAAGAGCCCGACTGGCGGACCGGGCGTATCGGTCGCCTTCTTCCAGATGATCTACCAGGTGCTTCTCGGGCAGGAACGCGGCCCGCGCTTCGGCTCGTTCGCGGCGCTCTACGGCATTGCCGAGACCCGCAACCTGATCAGCGAGCGGCTCGCTTCGGTGGCTGCCTAATAGAGCCCCTTGGGCTCGCGCAGGAACGGCTCGATCGCGGCCGGGCGCGGCGCCGGCTCTTCGGCCGACGGGGCAGGAACGGCGTCGACGGCTCCATCCGTTGCGGCAACGGGCGGCAAGGGCTGCCCCTCCGCGACGGGCTCTTCCGGTTGCCCGCTTCCGGGAAGCTTTTCGGGACCCGGCCCGAAGATGCCGCGGCGCTCGGCGAGCGCCTCGTTCTGCTGCGCGGCATAGGGGCCGGTACTGGACACCTTGGCCCAGCCATTTGCCACCAGCCAAGCGCCGAGGTCCTGCGAGCCGAGCCGGCAGGCGACTGAAAGGCGGGCGGGAAGCTCGCCTTCGGGAATGTCGCAATCGAGCGCGCGCCCGCGCAGCAACGAACGGAACGCGGTGCGGGCCGCCATTCCGCAAGGCCACTCACCGTTGCTGCCCTGACACATGTGATCCGGCTCGACGATCTCGATGCCGGCGATCGCGATGACCATGCCTTGCGCCTCCACCCGGCCGGCGGCCGTCGCGACCGGGCGGAAGATCATGTTCCTGTCGTCCGCCTCCCCGCCGCTTCTCTTCGCCGCAGCAGGCGAAGGCGGTGCGGCCGGACCGATGTCGCTCAGCGGCGCGCGCGGATCGGTCCGCCGCAGTTCACCGCCGACCTCGGGCGGTGCGATGAGATCCGGCGCGATCTGGCGGACTCGGGGCGAAGCGCCGCGTTCAGCCTGCGCCATCTGGAACACTTGCAGGTCCCCATCATGAGGCTGCCCGGCCAATGCCGCAGAGGCTGTCGCGGCCAGGAGTGCCGTCACAAGCAGTTTTTGAAGCACGTTTACTGGCTCGCCCATACGATGCGCGCGATCCATTCCACCTCGCCCATCGGCACGGTCCTGCGCGGATGCTCGCGGTTGAGCGAAAGAAGTTCGACGCTCTTGCTGGTCTGCCTGGCGAGAATCTTGGCCGTCACCTCACCGGCGGTGGTCTTGACGACGACACGATCGCCCTTGCGGATCGTCGCCCCCGGCTCCACGATCAGCACGTCGCCGTCGCGATAGAGCGGCAGCATGGAATCGCCCTGCACCCCGAGCGCATAGGCGCCCTCGCTGGAGCGTTCCGGGATCTCCACCAAGTCCCAGCCCTGCCCCGCCGGAAAACCGGCATCGTCGAAGAAGCCGCCGGCGCCGGCCTGCGCGAAACCGATCAGCGGCACGGACGGACGCTGCACGGGCAGCGGGCGATCCGGAACGGCATTCGCCGGTTTGGGCCGCGCCGGTTCGACCAGTTCCATGAACTCGTCGAGCGTCGCCCCGGTCGCCTCCATGATCTTGGCAAGCGATTCGGTCGATGGCCAGCGCGGACGTCCGTCGGCCGAAAGCCGCTTCGACTTGTTGAAGGCGGTCGAATCAAGCCCCGCCCGCTTCGCCAGTCCCGAAGCGGAGAGGGAATAGCGCTCGGCAAGCGCGTCAATCGCGGCCCACACGCGGTCATGCGAGAGCATGCGACTCCCTCGATTCCACAGGAAAAAATACCTTTTCGCGAGTTCTAGCGTCCCGGTCCCGCCTTGTCCATACGAGCCGTGGCTAGACGTCGGAACTGAAAGGCCTCCGCCCGCTCGCCAGGGCCCGGTCCAGCATGTCGAGCCGGTCCTGGCCCCAGAAGGGCTCGCCGTTGAGGACGAAAGACGGCACGCCAGTGGCGTCACGGGCGATAGCGTCCTCGGTGTTCCTGGCACGCATCGCCGCGATCTCGGGCGTCTGCGCCCGCTCCAGAACCGCCGCTGGATCGAATCCCGAATGCGCCAGCAGCGGCGACAGCGTCTCTTCCTCGGCGATGTCCTTCTCCTGCGCCCAGACCGCCGCGAAGACGTGGCCCATGTAGTCCATGGGATCGCCGCCATCGGCCAGGATGGCGCAGATTGTGTGGTCGGCCAGCGCGGGATTGGTCGGAAAATGCTTCGGCTTCAGGTTTAGCGTCTTGCCGCGAAGCTCGGCGTAGCGTTGGAGTTCGATGAACCGATAGCGCTGGCGCACCGCCGCCCGGTCGGCAAGTCCCACCTGCCCCGAAACCTTGAACATCTCGGCGAGGTTGAGGGGGCGCGGCACGAGGGTCGCCCCACGCCGAGCCGCGATCTCGCGTGCCGCCTCATGCCCGAGATAGGCCCAGGGCGACACGCAGGTGAGAAAGTAGTCGATGGTGACGGGCATGGATGGGTTTCCTTTGATTTCGGGCGCACCTTAGGAGGTGCGGGCCCACCTCGCAAAGCCTCAGGTGGCTACTTTTGCCAGTTTCCGCAGCCCGGTATGCGAGGCCATGAAGATCCGCTCCTCCTCGCTCGGCGGGCGCGGCTGGATATCCTGCCCCAGGGTATGCACGATTTCCTGGATCGGCACGAAGCGACGGTTGCGGAAATCGTAGACGCCGGCCGTCGTCATCACCAGCGCTGCTGTCTGTCCGTCCTCCAGCACGAAGCGGTGGCGGCCGATGACCTGCGTGTCCTCCCAGGTCTCCACCGTGGATACGACCTCGAAGCGCTTCCAGAGCCTGACCTCGCGGACGTACACCGCCTGCAGCCCGCCCATCATCGGCGCCCAGCCATTCTTGCGCGCCAGCCCCAGCAGGCCGGCGCGCAGGAAGATGTCGATGCGGCCGACGTCGGCCAGCATCATGTAGCGCGCGTTGTTGAGGTGGAGATTGGAATCGATGTCGGTCGGCAGGCAGCGGAATGTCAGCCTGCTCTCCTCGCCCATGCGGTAGGGTCCGCGCGAGCGCGCTGTCAGCACCATGCGGGCCAGACGTGCCCAGACATACATGAACTGCTCCTTGCATGGCGCGACGCGCTTCCCTCCGACTTGTGGAGAGTGGCCAGGGGTTGGGGGGGCGGCCCGAAGGGCCAACCCGAAAACCAACCCCGCTGCGCTTTTGAAGTCTGATCCCGCACTGGCGGTGCGGCGCCCCCCCTGCCTTCCTGCAACCGGAGGAAGTGGTCGGCGCCGAGCCAGGTCGTCCGGCCTGGCTCGGCGGAGGAACGTCAGCGGCGGCTCAGGCCGCCTTCTTCTGGTCCTTGTAGGGATCGAAGCGGCCGTAGAAGGTCTGGCCTTTCTCGGCCATCTCCACCAAGAGCTTCGGCGCCTTGTACTGCGCGCCGTACTTCTTCTGGAGCTTCTTGGCCAGCGCCACGAACTCCTTAACGCCCATGCCCTCGATGTAGGACAGCGCGCCGCCCGTGTAGGGCGCGAAACCGAAGGCGAGGATCGAGCCGACGTCCGCCTCGCGCGGGTCGGTGACGATGCCCTCTTCCATCACGCGCGCGGCTTCGAGCGCGATGGTGACGAGGAAGCGCTGCTTCAGTTCCTCCACGTCGATCCTGTCGGGATCCTGCTGCGGGTAGAGGTCCTTCAGTTCGGGCCACAGGTGCTTTTTGGCGGGCTTGGCCGGGTAGTCGTAGAACCCCTTGCCGTTCTTGCGGCCGTGGCGTCCGTGGGTATCGACCATGGTGTTGATCAGCTTGAACTGCTCGGCGTCGACGGCCTTCTCGCCGAGGTCGCGGATGGTCTGCTTCATGATCTTCTGTGCGAGGTCGATCGCCGTCTCGTCGGTCAGCGCCAGCGGTCCGACCGGCATGCCGGCCATCTTCGCCGTGTTCTCGATCATCGCCGGCGGAACGCCCTCGATCAGCATCTGGAACGCCTCGGCCATGTAGCGCAGCACGCAGCGATTGACGTAGAAGCCGCGTGTGTCGTTGACCACGATCGGCGTCTTCTTGATGGCGCGAACATAGTCGATCGCCACCGCCAGCGCCTCGTCGCCGGTCTTCTTGCCCAGGATGATTTCGACCAGCATCATGCGGTCGACCGGCGAGAAGAAGTGGATGCCGATGAAATTCTTCGGCCGCTTCGAGTTCTTCGCCAGCCCGGTGATCGGAATGGTCGAGGTGTTGGAAGCGAAGATGGCGTCCTTGGCGATCACGGCCTCGGTCTGCTCGGTGGCGCCCTTCTTGACTTCCGAATCCTCGAAGACGGCTTCGATCACGAGGTCGCAGCCGTCGAGATCGGAATAGTCGACCGTCGGCGTGATCAGCGACAGGAGCTTCTCCTTCTCCTCCGCCGTGGAGCGGCCTTTCTTCATCGCCGCGTCCACCAGACTTTCCGAATGGGCCTTGCCCTTCTCGGCCGAGGGCATGTCGCGGTCGAGGAGCACCACGGGGATGCCCGCCTTGGCGGTGACATAGGCGATGCCCGCGCCCATGAAGCCGGCGCCCAGCACGCCGATCTTCTTGAACTTGGTCTCCTTGACGCCGACGGGACGGCGCGCGCCCTTGTTGAGTTCCTGCAGCGAGATGAACAGCGAGCGGATCATCATCGCCGCTTCCGTCGTCTGCATGATCTCGGTGAAGTAGCGCTGCTCGATGCGGATCGCCGTATCGAAGGGCACCAGCAGGCCTTCATAGACGCACTTCAGGATCGCGCTGGCTGCCGGATAGTTTCCGTAGGTCTCGCGGCGCAGGATGGCGATTGCCGGCGGCCACAGATTGGCGCCCGCGGCCGAATAGACCGGGCCGCCGGGCAGCTTGAAGCCCTTCACGTCCCACGGGGCGACAGCCTTCAGCCCGTCCTTGATCAGCCCCTTCGCCGTCTCGACGAGTGCCTCGGGCGCGGCGATCTCGGTGATCAGGCCCATCTGCTTGGCTTTCTTCGGCGACAGCGACTGGCCGGAGGTCAGCATCTGGAGCGCGCTCTGACCGTCCGTCAGCCTGGGCACGCGCTGCGTGCCGCCCGCCCCCGGGAACAGGCCGACCTTCACTTCCGGCAGGCCCATCTTGACCTTGTCACTGTCGGCCGCGACGCGGGCATGGCAGGCGAGCGAGAGTTCGAAAGCGCCGCCCATGCAGGTGCCGTTGATCGCGGAAACCCAGGGCTTGCCCGAGGTCTCGAGCTTGCGGAACAGCCAGCTCATACGGCCCGCGCCGTCAAACAGCATCCTGATCGCTGCGTCGGCGTCCTTGGCCTTCTCGTCCTTGAACAGCTTCAACATGCGCTGCAGCATCGTGAGATCGGCGCCGCCGGAGAAGCTTTCCTTGCCCGACGTGATGACCGCGCCTTTGATCGCATCGTCGGAGGCGACCTGGTCAACGATCTTCTCGAGCTCGTTCATCACCTCTTCGGTGAAGACGTTCATCGACTTTCCGGGCATGTCCCAGGTGACGAGCGCTATGCCGTCGGCATCGGTAGCGATGGTGAAGTTAACATATGACATGATCTACCACTCCAGAGAGAATATTGGGAAAGCGCTGAGGCTGAGTCATCGCTTTTTTAGCTCAACCGAACGGAAGGTCGGGCTGATGTTCACGCTTCGGCAAGGGATTGCGGCTTGAACTGACCTCGACCGCAATCGCAACTTGCCCGTTGGAACGACGATGACCAGACAATGTGAAGGCTGCCAGACCGGAGAGCCGCTCGACTTTGAATTCTCGATGGCTTTCCAGCCGATCGTCGATACGGCGGACAACCGCATCTGGGGCTACGAGGCCCTGGTACGGGGCCGCTCCGGAGAGGGCGCGCCGTCCATCCTGTCCAGGGTTCGGCCCGATCAGAAATACAAGTTCGACCAGGCCTGCCGGGTCAAGGCGATCGAACTTGCCGCAAGGCTCTACCCGCGCGACGGAAAGCTGCCCAAACTCTCGATCAACTTTCTTCCGAATGCCGTCTACGAGCCGGCCGCCTGCTTGCGGGCGACGCTGGCCGCGGCCCGCAAGTCCGACTTTCCGCGCGACGCCATCATGTTCGAGTTCACGGAGAACGAAACGGTGCGCGACACGAGCCACCTCCAGGCAATCATCACCGAATATCGCCGGCAGGGTTTCACCACCGCGCTGGACGATTTCGGCGCCGGCTTCGCCGGGCTTGGGCTGCTGGCGGACTTCCAGCCCGATCTCATCAAACTGGATATGGACCTGGTCCGCGGCGTCGAAGGCAGTCGCGCCCGTCAGGTCATCATCGCGGGTATCATGCACATCGCGCGTGAACTCGACATCACGGTTCTTGCCGAAGGCGTCGAGACCGAAGCCGAATTCACGGTGCTGAAGAGCGCGGGCATCACGCTCTTCCAGGGCTATCTGTTTGCCAGACCCAGCTTCGAAACGCTGCCGGGTATAGGCGGCGCCTTTGGCGGCGCGTTCCGGAGCGCCGCCTGAAGAGCGCCGACAGCGGTCGCCCATGACGATCACACCCGCTCGATGATCGTCGCCGTGCCCATGCCGGCGCCGATGCACAGCGTCACCAGCGCGGTGTTCAGGTCCCGGCGCTCCAGTTCGTCGAGCACCGTGCCGAAGATCATCGCGCCGGTGGCGCCCAGCGGATGGCCCATCGCGATGGCGCCGCCGTTGACGTTCATCTTGTCGTGCGGAATGTCGAAGGCCTGCATGTAGCGGAGCACCACAGAGGCGAATGCCTCGTTGAGCTCGAACAGGTCGATGTCCGACAGCTTCATCTTCGCCCGCTTCAGGAGTTTCTCGGTGACGTCGACCGGGCCGGTCAGCATGATCGCCGGCTCGGAGCCGATGTTGGTGAAGGCGCGGATGCGCGCGCGCGGCTTCAGCCCCATCGCCTTGCCGCCCTTCTTGGAGCCGAGCAGCACCGCGGCTGCGCCGTCGACGATGCCGGAGGAATTGCCGGCGTGGTGCACGTGCTTGACCGCCTCGACCTCCGGATAGCGCTGGACGGCGACAGCATCGAAGCCGCCCATCTCGCCAGGCATCACGAAGGACGGGTTGAGCGAGGCCAGCGACTGCATGTCGGTCGAGGGGCGCATGTGCTCGTCATGGTCGAGGATCTTTAGGCCGTTCTGGTCCTTGATCTCGATGACGGAGTTCTTGAACCAGCCCTTCTCCCAGGCGTTGGCCGCCCGCTTCTGGCTCTCCACCGCGTAGGCGTCCACGTCGTCGCGCGAAAAACCATACTTGGTGGCGATCAGGTCGGCCGAAACGCCTTGCGGCACGAAGTAGGAAGGCAGGCCCACCGACGGATCCATGAACCAGGCGCCGCCCGACATGCCCATGCCGACGCGCGACATGGATTCCACGCCGCCCGCGATCACGATGTCGTCCGAGCCGGCCGCGATCTTGGCCGCGCCAAGATTGATGGCGTCGAGGCCCGACGCGCAGAAGCGCGACAGCTGGATGCCGGGCGCCTCGGTCGCGTAGCGCGCCTCGAAGGCGGCGGCCCTCGGGATCACCGAACCGGCCTCGCCGACCGGATCGACGCAGCCGAAGACGATGTCGTCGACGGTCGAGGTGTCGAGCCCGTTGCGGTCGCGCACCGCTTCCAGTGCCTTCGCCGCGAGCCGGACGGCCGGCACCTCGTGCAGCGATCCGTCCTTCTTGCCGCGACCGCGCGGCGTGCGCACGGCGTCGTAGACATATGCATCTGCCATTGTGGCGTCTCCTCTATTCAGACTTGCGGTTCGACGAGCACTTGCGTGCTCACCGAGTTCGCTATGAAACAGGCGTCGTGCGCCTTGTGGTGCAATTCCGCGAGCGCGGCCGCATCGGCCTCGCACTCCGCGCGCGGGCGTAACGTCACCTTGAGGATGGCGGTGCGCCCCTGCGCGTTTTTTCCCATCTCGCCCACCGCCTGGTCGCGGTATGAGCGGACGTCGAGCCCCGCCCGGCGGGCGAAATCCAGAAACCACAGCATGTGGCAGGATGCCAAGGAGGCGACGAACAATTCCTCGGGATCAACCGAGGTCTCCGACGAGAACTGGGCCGGCACGTTCTGCGGCGCTCCCGAGGCCTGGATCGTCGTGCCCCCGTCGAAGGCGATCTCGTGCACGCGCGTATAGCGCCCGAGGGTGAAATGGTCGTCCTCGTCCTGTTGCCAGCGTATGTCGGCGGTGTGCGTGGACATGCCTGTCTCCTCAGAGGCTCCTGGCGATCAGGAGCTTCATGATCTCGTTCGTGCCGCCGTAGATGCGTTGCACGCGTGCATCGCGCCACATGCGCGCGATCGGATACTCGTTCATGTAGCCGTAGCCGCCGTGCAGCTGCAGGCACTCGTCCATGATTTTGCCCTGGAGATCGCTGAGCCAGTACTTGGCCATCGAGGCGGTGACGGGATCGAGACCGCCATCGATGTGGCGCGCCACGCAATCGTTGTAAAAGACGCGGCCGACCGTCGCCTCGGTCTTCAACTCGGCGAGCTTGAACTGGGTGTTCTGGAACTCCATCACCGCCTTGCCGAAGGCCTTGCGCTCCTTGACGTAGTCGATCGTCAGCGCAAGCGCACGCTCGATGGCAGCGATCGCCGTGCCGCCGATCTGGAGCCGCTCCTGCGGAAGCTGCTGCATCAATTGCACGAAGCCCTGGCCCTCTTCGGTGCCGAGCAGGTTCGACGTCGGCACGCGCACATCGTTGAAGAAGAGTTCGGACGTGTCGTTCGACTTCAGCCCGACCTTGTCGAGGTTGCGACCGCGCTCGAAGCCCTCCACCTCGTCGGTCTCGATTACGATCAGCGACGTTCCCTTGGCACCCTTCGCCGGATCGGTCTTGGCGACGACGATGATCAGGTTGGCGAGCTGTCCGTTGGTGATGAAGGTCTTGGAGCCGTTGACCTTGTAGTGGTTGCCGTCCTTCTCCGCGCGCGTCTTCACCCCTTGCAGGTCGGACCCCGCGCCCGGCTCTGTCATGGCGATGGCGCCGATCAGTTCGCCCGAGGCCATCTTGGGCAGCCACTTCTTCTTCTGCTCCTCGGAGCCGTAGTGAAGGATGTACGGGGCCACGATCGAGTTGTGCAGCGCGATCCCGAAGCCGTCGACACCGACATGGCTGATCGCCTCGATGATGGCGCTCTCATGCGCGTAGGTGCCGCCCGAGCCGCCGTATTCCTCGGGCATGGAGGCGCACAGCAAACCGTTCTCGCCCGCCTTGCGCCAGCTTTCGCGGTCGAAGATCTCGGCCTTCTCGAATTCCTCGTAGCGCGGTTCGATCTCCGTCTCGAGGAACTTGCGCGCCATGTCGTAGAGCATGCCGACGTCCTCGCCGGCCCAGGGGGCCTTCGGCAGGCCCAGGACGGATGCGGGATCGTGCGACATGAACAGGTCCTCCGTGTCGGCCGCTATAGCAAGAAAGTTCAAGCTTGAACAGACGGGGCAATGCCCGTCCGGTCAGAAAGCCTCCGCGGGAAGCGCCATCATCGTCTCCGAACCGGCGGAGATGCGGGCGAGATGCGCGGCGGTTTCGGGCATCACCCGTTCCATGAAGAACTTCGCCGTCACCAGTTTGGTTTCGTAGAAGGACCCTTCGCCGTTCGCGCCCTCGGCAAGCTTTGCCTGCGCCACCTTGGCCATCTGCGCCCACATGTAGCCCAGCGCGACAAGGCCGAACAGGTGCATGTAGTCGGTCGAGGCCGCGCCCGCATTGTCGGGGTTCTTCATGCCGTTCTGCATCAGCCACATGGTGGCCGCCTGGAGATCGTTGAGGCCTTTCTTCAGGCCCTTTGTGTAGCCCGACATCTTGTCGTCGGAGCGGTTTTCCTCGCAGAACTCGCCGACTTCCTTGAAGAAGGCCTGCACGGCGCGGCCGCTGTTCAGCGCCAGCTTGCGGCCGACGAGATCGAGAGCCTGGATGCCGTTCGCGCCCTCGTAGATCATGGCGATGCGGGCATCGCGCACAAACTGGCTCATGCCCCATTCCTCGATGTAGCCGTGGCCGCCATAGACCTGCTGCGCCATCACCGCGTGCTCGAAGCCCTTGTCGGTAAGCACGCCTTTGATGATCGGCGTCATGAGACCCATGTGGTCGTCCGCCGTCTCCCGCTCCTTGTCGTCGCCGGACCGGTGCGCGACGTCGGACTTGATGGCCGTCCACAGGATCAGCGCGCGCCCCGCCTCGTTGAAGGCCTTCATCGTCATCAGCTTGCGGCGGATGTCGGGGTGCACGATGATCGGGTCGGCCTTCTTGTCCTTTTCCTTGGCGCCGGTCAGCGAACGGCCCTGCAGGCGTTCGCGGGCATAGTCGGCGGCGTTCTGGTAGGCGACTTCCGACACGGAGAGACCCTGCAGGCCGACGCCGAGGCGCGCCTCGTTCATCATCACGAACATGGCCTTCAGGCCACCGTTCTCCTGGCCGATCAGATAGCCGGTCGCCTCGTCGTAGTTCATGATGCAGGTCGAGTTGCCGTGGATGCCCATCTTCTCTTCGATGGAGCCGCAGGAGACGCCGTTGCGCTCGCCCGATTCGGGATCGAACTTCGGCACGATGAACAGCGAGATGCCCTTCACCCCTTCCGGCGCGCCCTCGATGCGTGCCAGCACCAGATGGACGATGTTTTCGGCCATGTCGTGCTCGCCGGCCGAGATGAAGATCTTCTGGCCGGAAATCTTGTAGGCGCCGTCGCCGGTGGGGACGGCCTTGGTGCGCAACAGGCCCAGATCCGTGCCGCAATGCGGCTCGGTCAGGTTCATGGTCCCCGTCCAAACGCCTTCGGCCATCTTCGGCACGTAGGTCTGCTTCTGCTCCTCGCTGCCGTGCGCCAGGATCGCCGCAATGGCGCCCTGAGTGAGGCCGGGATACATCATCAGCGCCATGTTCGCCGAAGACATGTACTCACCGACGGCCGAGTGCACGGTGTATGGCAGCCCCTGCCCGCCATATTCGGGCGGCACCGGCAGCGCCAGCCAGCCGCCCTCGCGATACTGGTCGTAGGCTTCCTTGAAGCCCTTGGGCGTCGTCACCGACGCATCGTCATGGCGTACGCAGCCCTCTTCGTCACCCACCCGGTTCGTCGGCTGGATGACGTTCTCGGCGAGCTTGGCACCTTCGGCGAGGATCGCCTCCAGAATGTCAGGGGTCGCATCCGAGAAGCCGGGCAGGTTGGAGTATCGCTCGTAGCCCAGGACTTCATTGAGAACGAACAGCGTGTCCCTGACGGGAGCGCGGTATGTCGGCATGGGAGTCCTCCAGAAAATCGAACGCTGTCCCGATATCACCGGGACAGTCAAATCTCATCGGCGCGTGCCTATCAAATATTGACGTTTGCGTAAACGTCAATTCGATGACGCAGAAGATTTTTACAACGTGAGCTTCGAGCGCTCCACGAGCAAGATCACGCCGCCGACAGCTTCTGACGCTCTTCGAGCGCGTCACGGACCACGTTCATTGCCTCGCGCAACTGTGCGATCGCCTCGTCGAGCTGTTGCCGCTGCCTTTCGAGGCGCGACAGCTGTTTTTCCGATTTCTCGAAGGCAACCCGAAGCTGCTTGGTGTTGGTCCCGTGCGGATCGTACAGATCCATCATCTGCTTGACCTCCCGCAGCGAGAAGCCGACGTTTCGTCCGAGCAGGATGAGTTGAAGGCGCGCCCGCTCGCGGCGGGAATAGAGACGCGTATTCCCTTCCCGCTTCGGCTGGATGAGCCCCTTGTCTTCGTAAAAGCGAAGCGTACGGAGCGTTACGCCAAAATTCTTTGCCATGTCGCCGATCCGCACATAGTCATCGTGCGGTTCTGCGAAAGCGTCGGATGCATTGGCCATTACCTCGATGGCCGAGACTCTCTTCATCATGAGTTGTGGTATCCCTTGGCGTCGCCGCCACGCGGCACGCACATCTTTCTCAGCCCAGCGGGCTACTTCGTTCCGTCAGATTTTCTGAGACGGGTCGCGCCACGACGCTCTGTCTTACGTAGTGTGACGCTCGGGTGACGGGGAGCTAGTGATTTGCGCTCGGGAAATCAACTGACGTTTGAATACAAACTGTTTCAAATCTTCGACAACGTCGATGCCGTAGGCCGCGCCAGGGGAGATCGCGCCAGATTTGGTAAGCTTGGTTAACGCCTTGTTTACCACGTCTGGAGAATTGTGCGTCTGTCGATTTCCCGTGGTTATCCTGTCTCGTGTTCCTCAGGGCTGTCTGCATGCAGGAGAGGAAGGGCGCAATGGCCGCCACCGCGACAAAGAGCATCACCCCCGGACCGACATCCGTTTCCCACGGGTCATTCCGCGCGACGTTTGACCGCAGCACGCGCAGCTTTTCCAGACAGGCGTTCCCATGAGCAGCAACTGGTCGTATCTCGATAATCTGAACCAGGGCAGGCAACGCCGCCCGCGTACCTCGCTCGAGGACCTGAACCGCACGCTTGACGACCTCGAATCCAGAATTGGAGGCGACCGGCCCGGCCAGGGCGCGTCGCGCGAGCAGGACCGGCGGACGCGCCGCCTGACCGGCGAATACGAGAGCGGTCTCTTCCACGATAAGGCCGCACACGCTCCCAGGGAAAGCGCGCGCTCGTCCGACCTCGAACACTCTCTGGCCGAACTCCGCCAGGAATTGCAGCGCTCGCGCCAGCATTCCGGCGGATCGCCGCTCGCCCTGTCCGACGTCTCGGGGGAACTGAAAGCCTTGCGGGAGGAGATGCGCACCCAGATGGCATCCGGCATGCGCAAGGAATTTGACGTGCTGCGCAAGGATATCGAGCGCGCGTACGGCAATTCCGGTCCCGACGGGCATGAACTCGCCGCAGAGATGGAGCGGCTCTCGAACACCATCCATTCCATGGCAGAGCGCAGCGACGAGCGCGGGCTCGACCTTCTGCGAACCGAGATGGAACAGGTGCGCCAGACGCTGGCCGAACTCGCCCGCGAGGAAACGGTCCGCTCGATGGACAGCCGCTGGGAGCGGCTGGAACAGCGCTCCTTCGGCCGCGAGGGACCCGATCCGGAAGTCGCGGCGCTGAGGGAACGGCTCGAACAGATCGGCGAAGCCGTCGGGAATCTGCCTGATTCGCGTTCGCTGCTGTCGCTGGAAGAAAAGGTCCGCACGCTGGCGACGGCGATCGATCATTTCTCTCGCAACAACGACCGCAACTCGCCCGCTTCGATCAAGAACGTGGAGAGCCGCCTCGACGAGATCTCGCGCGCCATCGCGTCGTCTTCGGCCAGTGCCCAGGCCTATCGGACCGAACCGTTCGAACGCATCGAGGCCCGTATTTCGGCACTCGCCCATCAACTCGACCAGCTTGCCGAAGAGGCCTCCGCCTCCGACGTGTCCGAACGGCTGAACAACCTCACCCACCGTGTCGAGGACATCGCCCATATGGCGGCGCGTCCCGACGAATCCATCGAACTGCTTCACCGCCAAATCGCCACGATCGCGGAACGCCTTGAAACCAACTCCAGCGAGGTCGAGCGCGAGCAGATCGTCGACAGCCTCGAGCGGCGATTTGCCGAGATCGCGACGCTGTTCGAGGAGCGCCACGACCGTGCCACCACGCTCGGTCAGGCGATGTTCCGCGACATGGAACAGCGCATCGACGGACTGGCCGAAAGGCTGGAGAACCGCCGCGAGCCCGAACTCGGCATCGACGTGGCGCTCCTCCAGGCGCTCGACGAGAAGTTCGCCGACCTCTCCGAACGCATCGATTCGCGGCATCGCGAAGGCGTAGATCCGCGCCTCCTCGAAGAGTTCGACCGGCGGCTGGAAAGCATGGCCGACCGTCTCGATTCGACCTTCCGCAACGCCGCCGACCTCGATCCCTCGCTCCTCCAGGCGCTCGACCGCAAGTTCGCCGACCTGTCCGAGCAGATCGAATCCGGCCGCGGTACCGAGCCCGACGCGAAATCCATCGTGACGCTCGAGCGCCGTCTCCAGGAAATCGCCGAGAAGCTCGACAATTCCACCAGCCACACGGCGGACGCGGACCCGCAGCTCATCGCCAATCTGGAGCGGCAGATCGCGGGCCTCGCCGAGCACCTGTCGAAACCCTCCCGCCAGACCGAACAGCAAGCGGAACTAGCGCCGCGGCTGGACAACATCGAGCGTTCGCTCGTCGACCAGCGCGACGCCATTGTCGCCGCCGCGCAGGAAGCAGCCGAGAACGCGGTGCGTTCGATGCGCGACGGCGGACTGGACGACGAAGACATCGCCGCCCTGGCAAGCGAACTGAAGACGCTCGAAATCCTGGCGCGGAAGTCCGACGAGCGGAACTCCCGCACCTTCGAAGCGATCCACGATACGCTGCTGAAGGTCGTCGAACGCCTCGGTTCCCTGGAGGTGCGCAACGGAGATTTCGCCTCTTCCTACCGCAGCCGCATTCCCGACGCGGACGTGCCGCCAATGGCCCCCGTCTCGCCGGAGCCGCAGATGCCGCCCCCGGCAAACGTGACCCCGGCCGCGCTGTCCGCCTCGACGGCCATGCCGCCCCGCGCCCCCCTGCCCGCCAAGAAGTCACCGGCGCAGGCCGCGGCGGAAGCCGCGGTCGCCGCCGGTGCGAGCGACGTCGCGATAGAGGAAGAGGAAGAGCCCGTCCGCAAGTCGATGCTCGGCGGCCTTGCCCGAGCCTTTTCCGGCAAGAAGCAGGCGCGCCCGGTCCGCCAGCAGCCCGATCCGGTCATGCCCGGCATGGAGCAGGTCCAACTCGACGCGCCTCTGGACGGCCCTGTAGCCGACAAGCCCCTGGAGCCCGGCTCGGGTGCGCCGGACCTGAACGCCATCATCAAGCGCGTCCGTGACGAACGCGGTACCCCCGGCCAGGTGGCGGACCCCGCCGCGGGCAAGGCCGACTTCATCGCGGCGGCACGGCGCGCGGCACAGGCCGCCGCCGCCGAGGCCCAGACCTTCAAGCAAGGCGGATCTCCGGCTGGCCCGAAGGGGAAGCTCAGCGCGACGGATTTCCTCCGCGCCAAGCGCAAACCCATCCTCATGGCGGCGGCCGCGATCATGATCGCTCTCGCCAGCCTGCAACTGGGCAAGGCATTCTTCGGCGACGAAGCGCAGATGGCCGAGATCGAGCCGCTCCCGGCGAAGAACGCTCTCGTGGCAAGCGCCACCGATACCGCGTCGATCGACGGACAGGACGATGCCGCTGGAACCGTGCGCATGGTCGACGGAACCGCGGGCACCCCCGCCGCCGCTGACGACGGCATGGAGCCCGCGCAGGAGGTCGACGTCCTTCCCGCCGCGGACGAAGCGGATGTTGGCGATGACGGACTGGCGGCACTGCCCGAGGACGAGATCGGACCGGACGAAGCAACGGAAGTCGCCGCGCTGCCGGAAATCGACGGCGGCGGAACCACGTCCGAAACCACCTTCGAGGCGCCGCCCGTCGAGGCCGGGCCGATCGCCCTGCGCGAAGCGGCCGAAGCCGGCGATCCGAAGGCCATGTTCGAGATCGGCAACCGCTACGACACCGGCCGCGGCGTGGACTCCGACCGCGCGGTCGCCGCGAAGTGGTACGAACGCGCCGCGGAACAGGGCTTTGCGCCCGCGCAGTACCGGATCGGCAGCTTCTACGAGAAGGGCATCGGCGTCGAGCGAGACATCGCCCGCGCCAAGACCTGGTACCAGCTGGCCGCCAACCAGGGGAATGCCAGCGCCATGCACAATCTGGCGGTGCTCTTCGCCATGGGCAGCGACGGCGCGGTCGACAATGACTCCGCCGCGCGCTGGTTCCAGAAGGCGGCCGAACTCGGCGTGAAGGACAGCCAGTACAATCTGGGCATCCTGGCGGCGAAGGGCCTCGGCGTCCCGCAGAGCCTGGAAGAGTCCTACAAGTGGTTCGCGCTGGTGGCCAAGACGGGCGACAAGGATGCCGCCGCCAAGCGCGATGAGGTCGCCAACTCGCTGCGGCCTGAACAGCTCGCCAAGGCCCGCGCGACCACCGAACTGTGGAAGCCGAAGCCGGTCGTGGAAGAAGCCAACGTCGTCGAGATCCCGGAGTCCTGGCAGGAGAGCGAAGGAACGACGGCCAGCATCGACATGAAGAAGGCCGTCCAGAACATCCAGCTGATCCTGAACAAGAACGGCTACAACGCGGGCTCCCCGGACGGAATCATGGGCCAGAACACCCGCAACGCCATCATGGCCTTCCAGAAGGACAACGGATTGCCGGCCGATGGCGAGGTCAGCGACGAACTGGTGAAGGTTCTTCTGAGCCGGAAGTGACCCCGGCTTTCTTCGGCCCCGGACACGGAACACTCATGTCGCAATTGCGACCGGCGGCGGCGTCATAGGACTTTGACTCCGCCGCAATGTCGGCGCAAGAACCCCTTAAGCACCCGTGTGTTACATACATCGCGGGACGGGGTGTTTGTCTCAGGCAAGATGGTCTGGTTGGTCGCGTGGGTATTTATCTCCCCATCGCTGAGATGTCTGTCAATCTGTTCGTTCTGCTCGCAATGGGCGCGGCGGTCGGATTTCTGTCGGGCCTCTTCGGGGTGGGCGGTGGTTTCCTTATCACGCCGCTCCTGATCTTCTACAACATCCCGCCGGCCATTGCCGTCGCGACGGGCGCCAACCAGGTCATAGCGTCCTCCTTTTCCGGCGCTCTGGCCCACTTCAAGCGTGGTACGATCGACTTCAAGCTCGGCAGCGTGCTGCTGGTCGGCGGCGTCTTCGGCTCTTCGATCGGCATTTACGTCTTCAAGCTGCTGCGCCAGATCGGCCAGCTCGATCTCTTCGTCTCGCTGCTCTACGTGGGCCTGCTCGGCACCGTCGGTGCGCTGATGCTCATCGAGAGCGTGAACTCGCTGCGCGCCGCGCGCGGCGGCGGCTCGGCGAGCCTGCGCCGCCCCGGTCAGCACAACTGGATCCACAAGCTTCCCCTCAAGATGCGCTTCCGGGCATCGAAACTCTTCGTCAGCGTCATTCCGGTTCTGGGTCTGGGCGCGGCGATCGGCTTCCTGGCCTCGATCATGGGCGTCGGCGGCGGTTTCATCATGGTCCCCGCCATGATCTACCTGCTGAAGGTCCCGACCAACGTCGTCATCGGCACCTCGCTATTCCAGATCATCTTCGTGTCCGCCTACACCACCATCGTTCATGCCACGACCAACAAGACCGTGGACATCGTCCTGGCGCTGGCGCTGATGGTGGGCGGCGTCGCGGGAGCCCAGTACGGAGCGAAGGCGGGGCAGAAGCTGCGCGGCGAACAGCTGCGCGCGCTGCTTGCCGTCCTGGTACTCGCGGTGGCGATCAGGCTGGCCTTCGACCTCTTCGTGCGGCCGGCCAATCTCTATTCGCTTTCACCGCTCGAGGTGTTCTGACCGCCATGCGGCGCCAGCTCCTCCATCTCGCGACCGCAGCCGCGCTCCTGGCCACGGGTTCGATCGCGACAGCGCAGGATGCGGCGCCTGGCGGCCAGCAGGAGGCGCAGCCCCTGCAGTTGCCCGCGCCAATCACGGAAAGCATCCAGATCGGGCTGTCGACCGATCGTATCTCGATCACGTCGGATTTCTCGGGCGCGGACCTGACGATCTTCGGCGCCCTCGACAATGCCGATCCGCTCATCAACCGCCAAGGCCGCTACGACGTGATCGTCGTCCTCGAGGGGCCTGCACGCCCCGTGGTCGTGCGCAAGAAGGACCGGATACTGGGCGTATGGATCAACATCCATTCGCAGACCTTCGTGAACGTCCCGGCCTCCTACTCGGTCGCCACCACGCGGGCGATGCAGGACATCACCGACCAGGTGAATTTCCGTCAGCTCGCGCTGGGCAGTGAAAACATCTACATGCAGCCGCTCGACCGCACCGAGGATCCCGTGACGATCAAGGACTTCGAGACCGCGCTGCGCGGGCTGAAGAAGCTGAGGGGGCTCTACACCGAGAACATCGGCGGCGTGCAGTTCCTGACGCAGAGCCTTTTCCGCGCAACCGTGCGACTGGCGCCCAATGTCCCGGTCGGCACCCACAAGGCGCGCGCCTTCCTGTTCCGTAACGGCGTCTTCATCAAGGAGAACTCCGCCAACCTGGCGATCCTCAAGGCCGGCTTCGAACAGTCGATCTTCCGGTTCGCCAATGACAACGGCTTTTTCTACGGTCTGCTTGCCGTCCTGCTGGCGATGGTGACGGGTTGGCTGGGCCGTGTCATCTTCCGGCGGGACTGAAACCTTGCACTCTCCGGCGCACGAGACCGGCACGGGCGCGATAAGCCGCACCGCGCGTCTTCTGGCACTACTCGGATTCATCCCCTTCGCCGCTCTGTCGCTCTGGTTGTTCGGCATCGCGCAGGACCATCCCTGGCGCCCGGTGACGATCCTTCTCCTGAAGTCCTACTCGGTCGTGATCCTGTCGTTCCTGGGTGGAATCCGGTGGGGCTTGGGCATGAAGACGGAGCCCCGCGACGGCCGCCGCGATCTCGTGGCGAGCTGCGCGCCTGCGCTCGCAGGCTGGGCCGGGTTCTTCGTCCCTGTTCCCTTTGCCTTCGCCCTGTTCGCGGTCGCCTTCGCCGCGCAGGGAGCCTGGGACGCCTTCGCCGTCCACCACGACGTTGCGCCGCGCTGGTTCGGATCGACACGCATATTGCTGACGGTGCTCGTCGTGTCGGCGATGATCCTGTCCTTCGCCGCGACCGCCTGAAGCTCTCAGCCCGGATGGAGCATCGAGCCGGCGATGGGATAGACCCGCGTGCGCCCGAGCATCAGCGCCCTGAACAGGCCCCAGTCGAAGAGTTTCGAAAAGGCCCGGTCGCGTACGTTGAGCGCTCCGGTATAAGCTCCGAAGGCGGGCATCACGAGGCGCCGCCCGTCGGTGGCGAAACAGGGCCGGCGGACGGACCTGCCGCGCCGCACGATCCTTGCGCCGGGGTGGAGGTGTCCGGCGATCTCGCCGTCGCACGCGGCTCCCGTCGGCTCGTGGCGCATCACGATGCCGCCGACCGCCAGTTCGCGCACCGTCTCGCCCGGCAGCCCGGCAGGAGGTTCGGGATCATGATTGCCAGCCACCCAGAACCAGTCGCGGCCCGTCATCATGGCCAGCAGTTCGTCGCGGAAGATGTCGGGCATGCGCTCCGCGCCCCAGCCATCGTGAAAACTGTCGCCGAGGCTGACCACGATCGAGGGACGGAAGGTGCAGATGGACGCCGCCAGCTTCGACAGCGTCGCGGCGGTGTCGTAGGGCGGCATCATGGCGCCGCGCCGCGCGAACGCCGAACCCTTCTCCAGGTGCAGGTCTGACACGACGAGCAGGCCGAGCGCGGGGAAGAACAACGCCCCGCTGCGGTCGCAGACGGCATGCTCCCCGGCTATCGATATCGTTTCGGCGCCTTCGGTGGCGATGTCTGCTGCCTGCATGTCTTCCCGGTGCTCAGTCGAGGCCCATGGCCTCCTCGATCAGTTCGTCCGCCGCTTCGCCGAGCAACGCGTCGCTGGCGTCGCCATTTACCGATTCCTTCCCGATCTCCAGCATGATCGGGACCGCGAGCGGCGAAATCCGCTCCAGGTTCTTATGCACGATTCGCCCCTTGATCCGCGACAGCATTTCGCCGAGCCGGGCGACGTCCAGCAGACCGGTCGCCGCATCGGCCCGCGTCGCCTGCAGGAGGATGTGGTCGGGCTCGTGCTCGCGCAGAACGTCGTAGATCAGGTCGGACGAGACGGTGACCTGGCGGCCGGTCTTCTCCTGCCCCGGATGGCGCCGCTCGATCAACCCGGCAATGACGGCGCAATTGCGGAAGGTGCGCTTGAGCAGCCAGCTCTCGGCGAGCCATGCCTCGAGATCGTCGCCCAGCATGTCCTCGTCGAACAGCTGCCCGAGCGACAGTCCCGGCGTCTTGAACATCGCGCCCAGGTCTCGTAGTCCCCAGATGGCCAGCGCGTAGTCCGTGGCGACGAAACCGAGCGGCTGCGCCCCGGCGCGTTCCAGCCGGCGCGTCAGGAGCATGCCGAGCGTCTGGTGCGCTAGCCGCCCCTCGAAGGGATAGGCGATCATGTAGAAGCGCCTGCCGCGCGGAAACGTCTCGATGAGCAGGTCCCCGTGCTTCGGCAACACGGACTTGTCGCGCTGGATACGCAGCCAGTCGGCGACCTGGTCCGGCAGGGCCTGCCACCGGTCGGGATCGGCAAGCATGCCGCGCACCTGGTCGGCGAGATAAGTGGAAAGCGGAAACTTGCCGCCGGCGTATGAGGGCACCATCGCATCGTTTCCGGCGGCGTTGGAGACGAAGGCCTCGTTCTCGCGGATGCCTTCGAAGCGGAGCACCTTGCCGGAGAACATGAACGTGTCGCCGGGCGCGAGCGATTCGAGAAAGTACTCCTCGACCTTGCCAAGCAACGGGCCGCCGCGCGAGGCGGTGCCGCGCCCGCCGCGGACGTAGCGCACGTTGAGCATCGGCGCCTCGATGATCGTGCCGACGTTCAATCGATACTGCTGCGCGAGGCGGGGATGGCTGACCCGCCACAGTCCCTCCTTCGTCTGCCTGATCCGCGCATATCGCTCGTAGGTGCGAAGCGCGTATCCGCCGGTCGCCACGAAGTCGACGATCCGGTCGAACGTCCGGCGGTCGAGGTCCGCATAGGGTGCGGCCGACCTCACCTCAGCGAAGAGTTCGTCGGCTGAGAAGGGTTCGGCGCAGGCACAGCCCATCACGTGCTGGGCCAGCACGTCGAGCGCGCCGATCACCAGCGGCGGCGTATCCTGCGCGCCGAGATAGTTCGCCTCGATCGCGGCGCGGCATTCCATCACCTCGAAGCGGTTGGCCGGCACCAGGATCGCCTTTGACGGCTCGTCCATGCGGTGGTTCGAGCGTCCGATGCGCTGGGCGAGCCGGCTCGCGCCCTTTGGCGCCCCGACATGCACCACGAGATCGACGTCGCCCCAGTCGATGCCGAGGTCGAGCGTGGACGTGGCGACGATGGCGCGCAGGGCGTTCGTCTCCATCGCCTTCTCGACCTTGCGCCGCTGCCCCACGTCGAGCGAACCGTGGTGCAGCGCGATCGGCAGAACGTCCTCGTTCACCCGCCACAGTTCCTGGAACAGCATCTCGGCCTGGCTGCGGGTGTTGACGAACAGAAGCGTCGTACGGTGCCGTCGGATCTCCTCGTAGACCTCCGGAATGGCATAGCGGGCCGAGTGCCCCGACCACGGCACGCGCTCGCGCGATTCGAGGATGGTGATCTGAGGCTTGGCGCCCCCACCGACGGTGACCACATCGGCCATGTCACCGCGCGTCTCCTGTGAGACGAGCCATCGGCGCAATTCCTCCGGCTCCGCGACGGTCGCCGAGAGCCCGATCGCCTGAAATCCCGGCACGAGCGCGCGCAGCCGCGCCAGCCCCAGGGCCAGCAGATGTCCGCGCTTGGAGATCACCAGCGAATGCAATTCGTCGAGCACGACGTAGCGCAGCCCGGAGAAGAACCGCGCCGCGTCCTTCGAGGCGATCAGGAGCGCAAGCTGCTCGGGCGTGGTGAGCAGGATGTCGGGCGGCGATACCTTCTGCCGCTGCCGCTTGTGCGAGGGCGTGTCGCCGGTTCGCGTCTCCATCGTTACCGGCAGGCCGATTTCCGCCACAGGCTTGGCGAGGTTGCGCTCGATGTCGACCGCCAAGGCCTTGAGCGGCGAAATGTAGAGCGTATGCACGCCCCGGAACGCTTCGCCAGGCTTGCGCTTCGGCCGTTCCGCCAGATCGACCAGGCTCGGCAGGAAGCCGGCCAGCGTCTTGCCGGCGCCGGTCGGCGCGATCAGCAGCGCCGATCTGCCATTCTGGGCCTTGGCCAGAAGATCGATCTGGTGCGCGCGTGGCGACCATCCCTTTTCCGCGAACCACCGGATGAAGGGCTGCGGCAGACGGGCGGATGAGATCTCTGTTCCGAGGTCGGGCTGATCGGTCACGAAGTTAGAACTAAACCAGAACAACGAACGCGCCAAGCCGGTAGTCGCGTCCCGAGCGACTGCCGCCGATCTGCGGGCCGCCGACCAGACTCAGTTGAGCGCTTCGAGTACGACGGGAAGCGGCACGGTCGTGGTCTCCACCGCGCCTTCCCGGACATCCTGCCCGCGCCGCGCGATCACGATCAGCCCCTCGATCGGCTCGCCGCGATCCATGCGGATCGCCGCTGGTTCTATAGAGACGACCTGGTATCCGCTCGCGGCCAGGAGATCGCGCAGATAGCGTTCCGAATGCGCGTAGCGTCGGGACGCACGCAACACGAGGGGCTCGGGCCCGGCGTGGTGTTCGACGGAGAAAGCGAGAAAGCCCCCTTGGGTGCAGACCACCGCCGTCGCGGCAAGCAGGCGCTCCAGTGCGCCGACATAGAGGAACACGTCCGCAGCCACCACTAGGTCGGCGCGCAGTTCCCCCGGCGCGAACGTCTGGAGATCCTGAAGGGTCAGCCTGTCGTAGACGCCCTTGGCCTGCGCCCTCTTCAGCATCTGCGCGGAGAGGTCGTAGCCCTCGATGAAGCTCGCGACATGACGCAGGCGCTCGCCCATAAGTCCGGTGCCGCAGCCAAGATCGACCACGTGCGCAAAGCTGCCGGCACCGGCCTGCACGAGCGCCTGTGCGATCAATTCGGGCACACGGTATGCCAGCTTCTCGACCAGCGACTGGTCGAAGCGCTCGGCATACTGATCGAACAGCGCTGCCACGAAGGCGCTCGGCGGCGCGTCGATCTGATGCGCGGCGCCGATAAGACCGAGTTTCATGCTGGCGCCGAGCCGGTCGTTCGGGTCCTGGCGCAGGGCCTCGGTCCAGGCATCGGCCGCACCGGCCAAGTCACCAGCCGTCTCCCGCATCTCGCCGAGGCGGTACCAACCCGCGGCCCAGCCGGGTACCAGCTGCAGCGTCTCAGCCAGTAGATCGGCTGCCGCCGCTTGTTCGCCGCTTGCGAAAAGCATCTCGGCGTAGTCCGCACGCCGGTCCGCGACGAGGTCGCCCGAGGAAAGCTGCATCGATGTCATGAAAGATCGGTCCGGGAACCCGGATATTCCGGGCGGCGGCTTATTGCCCAGTCCGGGAGAACTTGCAAGCGGCATTCCACTGCTTCGAGCGGGCTTCTCCGACGAAGGATCGAACGTCAGTCATCTTGAAGTAATTATTGTGGGTGTTCTTATATTATAGTTTATGATATTTGATCACTTCTTACATATTAGAACGTTTTGAAGCTTGCGCGAAGCTTGCGCCGACACTTTGCCCAAGATTGAATTCCGAAGCCCCTCGATATACTCTTTCACGACGAATTCTCGCGAAGGAGGCACTGATGACCTTGACGACGGTGATTTCACAGCCGAGGCCCGTGGGCAGCGCGACGTCTCAAGCCAGGAGAGAAATGGCGGACCCGAACGCTTTCTCCGACGCCATGGGTGCGCAGTCGAATCAGGCGGCGAACGACGACGGCGGGTCCGAAGGTACCTCGCCGACCGTCACCGCGACCTGGTCCGTCCCCACTGCCGGACTTGGTCCCGAGGATGTCGGCGGTCTGCCGGTCGAACCCGAGGATCAGTTGAGCGGTCTGCCCTTCGAGGAAAGCGACGAACTCAGCGGCCTGCCCGTGGAGCCGAAGGATGAGATCAGCGGATTACCCTTCGAACCGGAGGATGGACTCAGCGGATTGCCGGTAGAGGCGGAAGCGCCTGTCGCAGAAGGTCCGGTCGTGAGGGACAGATGGGTCAGCGAGGCGACCGCTGCATCCTCCGGTCAGGGCGTGTTCACGGGCGACATGGCATTCGAGACGATGTCGAGCCTGTTGGGCCGCTACGCGGCATCTCCGGCGGTACCCTATCAGGCAGCCACCAAGTAGCCGCGTCTCAAAGGGTCAGCGCGGTTCTGCGAAGCGTTCCATGCACGCCTGGAACGCTTCAGTCGTTCCGCAATTGGCCGGCATGTCGACCCTGAGGCGTGCGACGGCGAATTCCTTCCACGGTCGCGGCTCCGTACCCGAAATCTCGACATTGATGAGTCCCGGCAGGGTCGAGCGGTTGTGCCATTCCCCATAGGTCTCGCCGTTCGCGGCGGTATAGGTGAAGGCAAGCTTGATCGGGCCGCGGATCAGCGGCAGGTCCTCGCCGCCGGAGCGCTGGTCGCCATGGTCGCGCCGCGACCGCACGATCGCCTGATCTCCGCCGACGTTTGTGCGCAGATAGGTGACGCGGTCGATGCCTGCCCGCGCGTTGAAGCCCAGCGCCGGACGCAGGAAGGTGATCGTGTTCGCTCCGCCTTCGAAGAGCACCGCGGTACTCTTGTCGTCCTTGGCGAAGGGTTGCGCGGCTTCGAGATCCTCGACCAGCCGATCGAGGATGATGGCGGCCATGTCCGTACGGCTTCCCGACGCGATGAGATCCTGCCAGCGCTGCAGCCAGCTTCCCGTGTAGAGGGAAATGCCGCCGAACAGGATGCTTGCCAGCAGCAGCGCCACGATGGCCTCCAGCAGCGAGAACCCGCTGCGCGAGCGGCGCAGGCGCCTCCTCATGGCCGCCCGATCCGCACCGTCTCGAACAGTGGCTCGGAACCCAGGCCCAAGCCGCTGTTCGCGGTGAGAACCGAAACCAGGTACAGTCGCCATCCCGCGACATCAAGATCGTCTTCGCGGCCCCAGTCGTACGGTTCGACGCGAACCAGGAAGTCGCCGACCGTGCGTTCCCCTTCGCGCAGCGGTTCCAGCCCCATAGCCACTGTGGCGGCGTCCTGCTGCTCCTGGCGCCGTTCTGCCGAGCGTTCCAACCCCCCGAACGATCCGGCGACGCCCCCGATGATCGCTGTAACCGGTCCCATCATCAGCAGCGCTATGACGAAGGCGGCCAGCACCTCGATCAGCATGAAGCCGCGCTTCGGACGGAGCGTCATATGGAGGCCATCTCCACGCGTCCGGTCAGCCAGTCGACGCGCAGTTCCATGGATCGTCCGCCACCTGTAAGCGTCAGCACACCGCCACACGAGCGGCCGTCTGAGAGGTAGCGCAACGCCCGCTGCCCCGCGATGAGGGGGCAAAGGTTCGAGGTGACCCATCGCAGGCCGATGCCGTTGCGGATGGTGAGCGGCTCGCCTCCGGCGACGCTGATGCGTCCGCGCTGCGCGTCCACCTCGATGTCCACCGCGCCCTGCTGCCGGACGGCCAGCGAACGGCCTTCCCGGAACGACGCGGCCACCTTTACGGCCTCCGCCTCCAGATCGGCGGCCGATACGCCCGCCCGCGGTCGCGGCATCAGGACCAGCGCGGCAAGCGACATGACGGCGATCGCCAGCACGATGTCGAGCAGCACGATGCCGCGTCTGGACGCTTTGCGGCGGGCGCGCATCCTATCGCGGCGGGAGCGCGCTGGCTCCGTTTCCGTCCGGACCCGCCGTCGCGATGCGGAAGGTATGGCCGTCGCTGGAGTAGATGTAGTCCCGGCCCCAGGGATCAGTCGGAAGGTTGTCGCCGCGTATGTACGGCCCGTTCCACGTCTGCAGGCTGGATGGCTGCTTGACCAGGGCGCTCAGACCTTCCGACTGGCTGGGATACCGGCCGACGTCGATGAAGAAGATGTCGAGCGCGCTGGAGAACGCCTCGATCTGCAGCTTGGCCGCGCGTTCGCGCGAATCGGAGAGCTGCGCCAGAACGCGCGGCCCGACCAGTGCCGAAATGAGCCCGATGATGGCCAAGACGACCAGCATCTCGATGAGCGTGAAACCCGCCTGCCGCCTGCGCCGGCGCGAAGGGCGGGTCCGGAACGGGTGATTCCTCATCAATCGTTCAAACATGGGTTCAAGCTCCGCTAACGAACCAGATCGTTGAAAGACATTAGCGTCGACATGATCGATACTATCATGCCGCCGATCAAGACACTTATCGTGGCCACGGCCGCAGGTCCCACGAACCCGACCGTGCGCGCCAGTGAGCGCTCCAGTCGCGCCTCGTAGAAGTCGGCGACCTTGTAGGCGAGAGACGCCATCTCGCCGCTCTGTTCCCCGATGCGCAGCATACGCATGGCGAGCGGCGGCAGGTCGAGGATCTCGATCGCCTGGCTGAGCCGCTGGCCCTGGCGTACTGCGTCCGAGGCTCTCTGCGCCCTCTCCCGCGCGACCTCCCCGTGATCCACCGTCTCGCTGATCAGCTTGATGGCGGTCGGGGCGGCAACGCCGGTCTCGCTCATCATGCCGAGCATGCGGGTGAAGCGCGCGGTCCGGTAGCTGTGGGCGATGTCGGACAGGATCGGAAGCTTCCCGCCGATGCTCCAAAGAACCGTCCGCAGCGTACCGCGCCGAGCCGCGATGAACAGTCCGAGGAGCACGGCCGCCAGGAGCGCGAGCAGCCACTCGCCCTGCTCGCGCAGGAAGCGGGACACAACGAGCATGGTGTTTAGGAGCGCATCCGGTTCCCGCGTCTGGGCAAGCATCGGCTCGAATTGCGGCAGGACGCCGATCATGAAGAAGACCAGCACCGCGATCGTGCCCAGCATCAGCACCGCCGGATAGCGCAACGCCTCCGAAACGCGCGCGGCGAGCGCTTCGAAGCGCTGGCGTTCGTCGGCCGTCCGCGCGAGCAGGCTCGGCAGCATGCCGGTCGATTCGGCGACCTTGATCATCGCGATCTGGAAGGGCGGAAAGAGTTGCGGCCAGTCTTCCAGCGCCTGTGAGAACGAGCGCCCGCCCGAAAGGGCGGTGTGGAGCCCGGCGACGACCGGTTTCAGACGGCCATTGTCGAATTCCTTGCCCATGATGGCGAGCGCTTCGTCGATCCGGATCCCGGCGTTGAGCATGATCGACAGGTCCGACAGGAAACGCGTCACCTGCTGAGTGGGTATCTTCCCGCCTGACGATGACGACGCGGTCGCGCCGACACGCTGCTCCTGGACGCTGACGGGGATCAGCCCGCGCCGGTCGAGGAGGCGCGCGGCATCGTCTGCGTCGCCGGCCTCGATACGGCCCTGCTCCAGACTGCCCTGCGCATTGAGAGCCTTGTAGGCGAAAGCGGTCATGGCGAACCGGCTGTACTTTACCCTGCTCCGACTCGCGCCGATCGATCGATCCTCGGTCGCGCTATTTCCCACCCTGCTCGCGGCTCGTCTGGCGCGACGAGTTCTCCAAAGCCGGCGGCTGGATTAGTATACCAAGCCGCTATCTTCCGCAACGGAGGCCAAAGACCCACATCGGGACACCCGCCGTGCTAGCCCAGGCCGCCGGTCATGTCTTTGCGTTCATTGTGGGTTCAGCCGCCCCATGAAAGGATGCTCGCAACGTCAGGGCCCTTGATGGCACTGCACGAAACACAGAAGGAGCGAGCAAATGGCGCATCTGCACTTCGGTCACGACCCGCACAAGCCGGCATCGGCATCTGCGAACGGAGCTTCCCGCTCCCTCGGGCGGTCCCCACTCGCCGTGCGGCTCGCGGCGCCCTTCATGGCATTGGGTGTCTTCCTCGCGGTCGTTCCGGCGTCTACGATGGAAGCTGCCGCGTTCGATTTCAGCCGGGGCCACTCCGGCCCTTCGCCGTTCGTGCGCGCACCGGGCAAGCAGGGACCCGGCTTCAAGCTTCGGCATCAGATACAGGCGAGCCCCATGGAGCGCGTGATCGTCCAGTTCGATCCTTCGAAGGATCGTGGATCCGAGATCCGCCGCATCCTCGACGCGCTCGACGGACTGCCCCACAAAGTGGCCTCCACGTTCGAGGTCACGCCGGCCATCGTGCTGGAGGTGAACGCAAAGGGCATGGAACGCCTGCGCGCCCTGCCCGGCGTGATGGTTCAAATGGATTCGCTCGCCAAGCCTAACTGATTTCGGGCGCGGAGCCGGTCGGGCTACTGGAGCGATCGGAAGCGGATCAGCGCCTGGCCGCCCTCGCCGTCGAGAACGACTTCCGATCCCCTGACGTCGGCGAGCGTCCAGCCGTCCCTGCTCTCGCCCTGGCGCAGGCTGAATGCGCCCTCCGCTCCCTCCGCCCGGAACGTCGCGATGACGAGCCGGGTGGATCGCACGACCCCGACCAGTTCCCATTCCGGCGGCGTGAACTCGACTTCGGGTTCGGCGGCGATTTCGATCTCGGCGGGCGGTTCCACCACGACCGGCGCCGGAATCTCCACGGGCTCGAATTTCTTTGGCGCGCGCCGGTCCGGGGCGAACAGCGGAAGCTCGCGAAGAGAGAGATAGTCCGCCGGCGTGCGTTCGCTCACCGCGAGCGGCGTCGGCAACTGCGCTACCGCCGATCCGCCGAGCGCGGCCGCGCCGAGGATACCCCAGAGGAGCAACCGGGACTGGAAACGGTCCATCAGCTTTCCTCCCCGATTCGGAAGGCCGACAGCGTCATGCGCAGGGACAGCGGGCGATCGCCCGTTGACGCCCCGCTGCTGACGTCGCCGATGCTGCGCTGCGGACGCAGCACGATGGAGTCGATGACAATCACCGGAAGCGAAACCTCGATCGCGTGCAGGAATTCCGGCAGCGACTGTTCCATCACCTCCACGTCTGCATTGAGGCGCACCCGCACCAGCGGCTTGCCGGTCTCGTCCGTGACGTCCCCGACCGCCTCGACCTGAGGCGCGTCGACGGCTCGCACTACCGCGCCCGTGCCGGCGGCGAGGTCGGACACCTCGCGCTGGAACTGCGCCGAGGCGAGCCCCTGCGTTCGCCCGCCCATGAGAAGCTGGATGCCGTCCAGGCTGTTCCCGTCCGCCGCATCGCCGGTACCGGCCATCGACGCGGCACGCTCCTCCATCTGGGCGAGCCGCCGTTCTAGAACCGCGAGCGCCTCCTGTTCGGCCTGCCACGACATCCAGGCATCGCCCGCGAGGATGCCCGCCCCCGCCACGAGAGCGATGACGACGAACAGCGAGGACAGTCGCCCGTCGAACCAGGATCTGCGAGCGGCGCTCAATCCAGCCCCCCGCCGGTGCGGATGAGTGGTAGCGTCTCGAGCACGAAATCCGACGTCGTCCCATCCTCCGAGCGGGTCGCGGGGCCGACGAGCCGGCTCTGCACGAACCGCCCGGACGATTCCAAAGCGGTGAGCACGTCGGGCACGTTGCTGGTCTTGCCGGACAGGCGCACGGTCCCGTCGACGAAGGTGATCTCCGTCGCATAGGCATGGATCGGCAGCGCCGCCGCCAGGTCGTCGAGCGCGCCGACGACGCTCACTGCCTGGTTCTTGATGTCGAGAGCGGCCTGTTCCGGCGCAGTGGCGACTTCTTCGGGATTGCTGGCCTTGACGATGGCGTCGCGGGCTTTCTCCATGCGCGCCTCCAGATTTGCCCGGCGCTCGGCGTTCTCACCGGCGGTCAGGTTGCGCCACAGCAAGGAACCACCCGCCACGACCGCCGCCAGGACGAGGATCGCGGCCAGCGACCGCCTGACCACGCGCCGCGCGTTCCCGACGCCGGCGCGCCCAGTGAGCTGGATGGCGCCTCCCGATCCCGCCGCGGGCGCTTCGACGGTGATGCCCCGCGGCTGTGCGCGTTCGATCTGTTCCAGCACCGGTGCCAGACGCGACCGCCCAACGATGGCGATCGAGGCGACCAGCCGCTTCGCCACGCGATCGATTTCGGCGATCCGGTGTCCTGAATAGGCTTCGGCCGGCGGCAGCGGAGACAGCGAACTCATCCGCGAGGCGACGATCCCGTCCATGTGATCCGCGGCTTCGAGCGGCAGTTCGATCCTGCGCCGGATCAGCCATTGTTCCGGAACGCCAAGCACGACGTTGCGGCCCTTGACGGCGTTGGCGAGGGTGTCGGCACCGCCGGCTTCGCCGAGCTGCACGGCAACGGCCGCGCTGCGCGCGGTGGCTCCGTGCACCGTCAGGGTCTTGCCGTCGGGTGCGATCTCGACGCGCGTACGTTTGCCGCGCATCCCCGATCCCATTGAATCGCTGATCAGCGAGGCGGGACCATCCAGCCAGTCGTCGAACGCCCTGACAACGCCACCCAACGTCATCTGCATGTCAGCCTCGGTGCCTCCCGGTCATCAAGATGGCTGCTTCATTTAGCGTCATCCGCCAGCCGGCGCCAGTCGAGGACCCGGTAGGGTAACTCGTCCTCCGTCGCCACCATGATCGTCGCCTCGTATGCTTCGCGATGCCCCGAAGGCAGCTCGACCGAGAGATCCACCCGCCAGCTCGGCGCCAGGTCCGCGGTGTTGTACTCGATGTCGGAGAGGAATTGCCGGAGTTCGGTCCCGTCGATGCGACCTTCGCGATACCGCGCGATCGCCTGCACGACCGATCGCGGCAGGCCGGGTATCTTTTCCAGCAGTGCGGGGTCGGCATTCTCGATGCGCATTCCTTCCAGCCCCGAGGAAACGGTCACGAAGCGGTCCATGCCCACCGCCACATCTTCGGGCATGTCGCGCACGAGAGCGATTTCATGCACCGAGCGGAACGGATGCGCTTCCTTCGGCTGTCGCGGCGCGGTTGGGCTCGGGTTCTCGCCTTCTTTCGGGTCCGTGTCGTCCGGGCGGCGCTCCAGTATCTCGTCCGAGAGCTTGTCCGAAAGTCCGTTGCTCGCGCCCGCCGCCCGCAACACGCCGGTGATGAGCGGCTTCTGCGCGGTGTTCAGGTCCACCCGCATGGCTTCGTTCTTGAGGATCAGGGACACCGACCCCGAACGCGTCTCCAGGGATCCTGTGAGCGTGTCGGGCATGGTCGTGTTTTCGTCCGACGCCCCTGCCCGGACCAGCCCGGCCGCCAGGGCAAGCCCCGCATCAGCCAGCATGCGCGCGGCCGCCTTGTCTTCGGTGACGCGCACGTTGATGACGACGCTGCTCATGTGAAGCCGCAGCACCACCGCGAGGAACGCGACGAAGACCATCACCCACAGCACGCCGACGAGGATCGCGCCCCGCCGCGACGCAGAACGCGAGCGTGGCAACCAAGCCCTGTGCCGTTCCTCCGTGCGCAGCTGCCTATCCATGGACGGGAAACCACGCCCAGACGAGCACGGCGGAGGGTGCCAAGAAAGTGCCGAAGGGAACCCGAGACACCGCGCGCAACGGCCGGCGTTTCCGCCATGACCGGATGATCACGAAGAGCACGGCTGCCGTCGAGGCAAGCAGGAGTTGCAGGCCGGTACCCCACACGCCCACCAGCATCGCCGAGGCCCCGAGAAGCTTGACGTCGCCGAACCCGATGCCGGAGCGGCCGCGAAGCTGGACATATGCGAACGATATCGCCGCCATCGCCATTCCAACCGCCAGGCCTTCCGCAAAGCTGCCGCCGACCGCCCATGGGTCGGCGGTGGCTTCAAGGCGGAGCAGGAGTGCGACGACAGCGATCATGATCGTGTATCGATCCGGAATGATCATCCTTGTCAGATCTTCGACCGCAATCGCGGCGGCGACAAGGCAGAGGACGAGCCCGGCGATCAGGACCCACCAGGATTGCGCGGCCAGCCGCGGCAGGACGGCGATCGCGAGCAACCCGGCACCGATCAGCGCGCCGCGGCGGCGCGCGGCACTCGGGGTCATTCGATTACGGTCTTGACCGGACGGGGGAGCGGAACGTTGCGGCTCGGCTCCTGCATGATCCGCAACTGCGAACGCATCTGCTCCGCTACCATCTGCGCGTCGAGGCTGTCCTTGATGACCTGCGGGCGGATGAGGATGATCAGTTCGGTGCGGGTCGCGTTGTTCTGGTTGGAACGGAACGCCTCGCCGATGACCGGCAGGTCCCCGAGGACCGGAACGCCGTCGCGCCCGCGCTGCTGCTGTTCCGATATGAGTCCGCCAAGAAGCACGGTCTGGCCGCTGGTCACCGAGACGGACGACTGAATCTTGCGCTGCGAAATCGTCGGCGTCAAAGATTGCGACGAACCCCGCGCGACCGACGATATCTCCTGCTCGATCGACAGGTTGATCGTGCCGTTCGCCGTGATGCGCGGCAGGACCTTGAGGATCACGCCCGTTTCGCGGAACTCAACGTTGTTGACGATCGGCGCCTCGGGGTCGGTCACCGACTGCGCGGTGCGCGTCACGATTGGAATCTCGTCGCCGACCTGGAGAACCGCCGGCTTGTTGTCGAGAACGACCACGTTGGGCGACGAAAGGACCTTGACCTCTGTCACTCCCCTTAGGGCGTCGATGACCACACGAGGATCGGACTCCGGCCCAAGCAAAAGGTTGAAGCCCGGAAGAACCCTCGAGATCGCCGCGTCGGCGACGTCCTTGAACAGCCCGACAGACCCGTCGTTGCCCTGCAGGAAGAACTGGACGCCGTATCTCAGGTCGTTGCTCAGGGTGACCTCGGCGATCGTGGCCTCGATCGCCACCTGCGCCGCCGGGCGGTCCAGTGCCAGGATCGCCTCCTCGATGAGGCGCTGCTGGTCCGGCCTCGCCAGGATCAGCAGCGAGTTGTTCTCGGGATTGGCCGTGACGCGTATCCCGCCGGAGTAGCCGCCGCCCTGGTCGCCGCCGCCCGATTCGATGCCCGTCGACGTATCGTTCTCCAGCGGAAGCGCGTCGGCCATCCGGTCGGAAGGTGTCGCCGGAGCGGCCGGATCGCCGGAACCGCTTCTGCCCGAGCGATCGACAGTCTGCGAATCCGGCGGAAACTGCGCCGCAGGATCCTCCGTTACGGCGGAGGCGCCGTTGAAGATCTGGTTGACCATCGAAGCCAGCCGCGTCGCTTCGAGATGCTGGACGCGATAGACCTGGAGGTACGAAGCCGAGGCTTCGAGCTTGTCGAGCCTCTCGATCCACGCTGCCGCGCGCTGCAGCATCTTCCGTGATCGAGCAACGACCAGAAGCGAGTTGTTCCGCTCGATCGGCTGGATACGGATGGTGTTGCTGCCGCGCCCGCCCTCACCGAGGTCGAGCACCTTGGTGAGTTCGGGGAGCATGCTCTTCGCCGTTCCGTTCTGGATCGGAAAGATGCCGACAGATTCGTTCGCCAGCCAGTCCTGGTCGAACGACATGGCGGCGTCGATGCCGGCGCGCCGTTCGGCCGCGGTTCCCTGGAACAGGAGCGCATTGCCGTTGGGGTCGACCCGCACCATGCCCTGGCGGGAAACGAAGTTCTCGAGCAGCGGCAATATCGTGCTCGCCGAGACATGGCGCAGGGGATAGGCGGTGACGCCGTATCCGGGCTGCACAGTCACGCCCGGGTCGAGTTCCGCGATGCCGATGGCGTCGGATGCCGGCAGCAGCCGCAGCCTGTCTCCCTCCCGCACCATCGCCACACCATTGCTGCGCAAGGCGGATTCGAAGGCGGTTAGGATCTCGCGGGCCGGCAGCGGGCGCGACGTCACGATGGATACGTTCCCGGTCACCCGCTCGTCGAGCGAATAGGTGATCCCGAGCATGTCTCCGAGAACCGTGCGCGCGGCCACCGCGATGTCGGCGTTCTCGAGACTGATATTGAACTCTTCATCGCCGAGCCGCTCGACCGACCTGCGTTCGGAGCTGGTCAGCCTCCCGTCGGTGCCGTAGTAGATGGCTCCCTGGCGGTTGTCGTTCCTGGCCCGCCTGAAGCCCGAAAGGAAACCTCCGCCTTTCGGGGCCCTCGCTCCGAGATTTGCGTGCGTGACGGTGCTCAGGGGATCGGGACGGCCAGAGACGTCGTCGGCGGCATCCTGAAGAAACGGACCGGTCGTGCACCCGGATGTGGAGAACGCAAGGAGGACAGCCAACCCCCAGCCCAGGAAACGCGCTGTGGCCGGATTCCGCCGTCCGGACCTGGAAAAACTCACCGACCTACCCCCAACATTCAAGCGACGGCGCTGGGACGAACCGTACCCACCCGGCTCCGCCTTGACAACTGGCAAGGCCTGTTTTCTCTTCGTCACTTGGCCTTAAGCTGAACAGAGTTGCTAAACCGCCACCGCAACCGGAAGTAAAGACATGTTCAAAGTCATCATACGGTCGGCGGCTGGACCAAGCTGCACATGAACATTCACCATCCTGTGACCGGGGGCGAAGGCCTGCTGGAAGCACTGGCCGGAACGGGAATGATCGGCCGCGCAGAGTTGCATAATCTGTTCGGCGAACTCGTCGAGCCGGGCACCGCTGACATCTACAGGCTCGTGGAAGGCCAGCTCGTCGATCCGGACGCGCTCGCGGCTTTTCTTGCGACATATTACGAGCTCCCCCTGGCAGAACGCGAGGAACTCGCACAGATCGAGCCGATTGCCCAGCATCTTTCGCACAGGTTCCTGATCGACAACTGGCTTCTTCCGCACAGAACTTCCGACGGACGCCTGCGGATCGGGGTCTTCTTCCCGGGCGACAGCGAACCGATCGACGCGTTGCTGGCAGCGTTCGGAGAACCCGCCGAACTGTGGGTGATGTCGGCGCCCGACCTCGAATCCGGCCTGCTCCGGCTCACCGGCAGCGAGAGCGGCGCGTCCGCCTCGACCGACGTGACGCCCTCCGACGACGCGATTGCCGGCCTTCGCGACCTGGCGAGCGGCGCGCCCGTGGTCGTGGCGGTAGACGACATGTTCAGGCGCGCCCTCGACCTGCGCGCCACCGACATCCACCTCGAGCCGATGCGCGGCCGACTGATCCTGCGCTTCCGCATCGACGGCGTCCTGCG
This sequence comes from Aquibium oceanicum, assembly GCF_001889605.1. Lineage (NCBI taxonomy): Bacteria > Pseudomonadati > Pseudomonadota > Alphaproteobacteria > Hyphomicrobiales > Phyllobacteriaceae > Aquibium > Aquibium oceanicum. Next base: position 4,187,823 of record NZ_CP018171.1, read on the forward strand.
CATCATGCCCTCGCCTCCCCCGGAGATGGCGGAGGCGATGGTGTCCCGCATAAAAGTGCTCGCCGGGATGGACATTGCCGAGCGGCGCAAGCCGCAGGACGGAGGCATGCGCATCAGGGTGGGCGAACGCGACATCGAGTTCCGCGTGGCGACGCTAGCCTCGATTCACGGCGAGACGGTCGCGCTCCGCATCCTGCAGCGCGAGAGCGCACTGCTCGATCTCGGCAGCGTCGGCCTCGGCACCCGCGACCGCCGCGCGCTCGAACGGCTGCTCGATCACACGCACGGCATGATCGCGGTCGCCGGTCCTACCGGCAGCGGCAAGACGACCACGCTCGCCGCGGCCCTGTCGAAGCTCAACGATCCCGGCCGCAAGATCGTCACCATCGAGGACCCGGTCGAGTACCAGATCCCCGGCGTTGTCCAGGCACAGATCCAGCCCGCCATCGGCGTCACCTTCGAAGCCGCGATCCGCTCCTTCGTGCGCCAGGATCCCGACGTCATCCTTGTCGGCGAAATCCGCGACCGCGACACCGCGCGGGTCGCCGTGCAGGCGGCTTTGACCGGCCACCTCGTGCTGACGACCGTGCACGCCAACACCGCGACCGCCGCCTTCACGCGACTGCGCGATCTCGGCGTCGAAACCTATCTCCTCGTCGGCGCCATGCGTGGCGTGCTTTCCCAGCGACTGGTGCGCAAGCTCTGCGACCACTGCAAGCAGGAAGCAATCATGTCGGAAGAGGAGATCGTCGCCGAACCCCGCTACGCGGCCGTCGGCTTCAAGCCCGGCGACCGCGTCCACAATGCGGTCGGCTGCTCGCGCTGCGCCGGCGCCGGCTACAGGGGGCGCATCGCCGTCTTCGAGGTGCTGACGCTCTCCGATGAGATCAGCCGTCTCGCCTCCAATGGCGCCGACAACCTGGAAATCGAGGCCGCGGCAATCGCCGCCGGCATGACCACCATGTCACAGGACGCCGCCGCCAAGGCGCAGACCGGTCTGACCTCGCCCGCCGAAGTCATCCGCGTGACCGGCTTCCGCTGACGACTTTTTCCCCCGGCGAGTCCTGAGCGTCGCCGGGCGAAACCCCTCCCGTCCTCTCGCAGATCGCCGCGCGCTCCAAGCGCGTGATCTCCACTCCTTCCGCCGGCATTGAGAATTCGGCCCGGTCTGATAAGAACCCCTGCTCCCGGGAGGAAGAAAAGAAGTATGTCCGAACTACCTGTCCTGATCGCCGGCGGCGGCATCGGCGGTCTCGCCATGGCGCTGACGCTGCACCAGATCGGCGTGCCGTGCGTCGTGTTCGAATCCGTCCGCGAACTTCGCCCGCTCGGCGTCGGCATCAACCTCCAGCCGAATGCTGTGCGCGAATTCCAGGATCTCGGCATCGGCGAGGGCGACCTCGACCGGATCGGCCTGCCGGCGCGCGAATGGGCACTCGTCGGCCTGAACGGCAACGACATCTATTCCGAACCGCGCGGGCTGCTCGCAGGCTACGGCTGGCCGCAATACGCCGTGCATCGCGGCCTTCTTCAGATGATGCTCTACGACAAGGTGATCGAGCGCCTCGGGCCCGGCGCGGTGCGGCTCGGGAGCCGCGTGACCGGCTACCGCAACGAGCCCGACGGGACGGTGACGGCCCTGATCGAGACGTCCGGCGGTGGCGTCGAAGAGCAGAAGTGCGCTCTGGTTGTCGGCGCCGACGGCCTGCATTCGGCGGTGCGGGCACAGATGCATCCCGGCCAGCCCCCGATACGCTGGGGCGGCGCGGTGATGTGGCGCGGCACCAGCCCAGGCGTACCCATCCGCTCCGGCGCTTCCTTCGTCGGCCTCGGCACCCACCGCCACCGGCTGGTCTTCTACCCGATCTCCCCGCCCGACGCGCGGACCGGCCTCGCCACCATCAACTGGATCGCCGAGGTGACGGTCGACAATTCCGACGGATGGAAAGAGACCGGCTGGTTCAAGCCCGTCGAGATCGACGATTTCGTCCACCATTTCGAGGGCTGGACCTACGACTGGCTGGACGTGCCGGCGCTGCTGCGCGGCGCCGAGATGGCATACGAGAACCCGATGATCGACCGCGACCCGATCCCCACATGGCAGGACGGCCGCGTCATCCTGATCGGCGACGCCGCCCATCCGATGTATCCAACCGGCTCCAACGGCGCGAGCCAGGCCATCATGGATGCGCGGCTCCTGGGCGCTTCCTTCGTGGAGCACGGTCTCACGCCGCAGGCACTGCGCGCCTATGACGAGCGCCATTGCGGCCCGGTCTCGCAGATCGTGCTGCGCAACCGCGGCGCAGGCCCCTTCGGCCTCCTCAACATGGTGGACGAGCGCTGCGGCGGCAAATTCGAGAGTATCGACGACGTCATCCCGGCCGAGGAACGCGCCGCCTTCATGGCCGGCTACAAATCCGCCGCCGGCTTCGCGATCGAAAAACTCAACGCCGCCCCCCCGACCATTCCTCCCGGCGCGCGCGTCGAGGCAAAGGTCGACGCATAGGGCGGATTTGGGGACGACTCTTGGTCTGCCGGATGTGGCAGCGAGCGCTTGCACCCATGTGCGAACAGGAAATGCTGCTCTCACCAAATGTGGGAGACACGCCCCCCGGTCGCTGATTATCCGGTTACGTCCCCTGTCCGGCCATTGCGGTATCTGAGCATTAGTATCGCCGCATCCTTTGCCATCATCCCGACTTCAATGCCGATTGAGCTCGCCTTTGAATTGACGGCTGAAAGGATGCCGTCCCGGTAGGTGCTCATCCCGTCGCCGATCATGGCGCTGTCGGTGGAGACTGCCGCTCCGGGTATGTCCTTCGCATCGAGAACCGCGAGGCCGGAGATGCCGGAGCCCTCCTTGCAGCCACCGGCATCGCTGCACATCACGCCGGCGAGATCGAAGCGCGAGGAGTACGCCGCCGAGGTCCGGCCGAAATGCGAGCCGGCGCACACCACGTCACCCGCGTTGGCGGTGGTAATGAACGTCACCGATCCCATGGCCATGACGCGGCCGATGTCGCCCTGCCAGGCCACTTCGACGGGCCGATGAACGTCGCCGATGTCGCGCCTGCGCTCCAGCATGCGGCGCGCCGCTTCGCGGATCGTCATGCCTTTCTCGATGCCGAGCTTTGCCGCGCTGTCGTTCAGATAGCCGACGACACCATTGTCGTACATGTCCCGTCCGTCCGCGATGCGGCAGGACATCGTGGCGGCCGCCGCACCGGGTATCTCCAGCGCCTCCAGCGCATAAAGCCCGTTCACGCCGGCCGCGTCCTTGCCGGGTCCCGCCGCGTGGCAGATGACGCCTTTCGGATTCACGCGCAGCGGCCAGCGGATCGAAAGCATCCCGCAGAACGAAGCGCCGATCAGGACGTCGCCAGAATTGTTGCGCGCATCGGCGAAGGTGATGGAATCCATGACGATGATGCGCCCATCCGGCGTCTGTTCCACGATCTCCTGCGTGGAGGGTACTTCGGGTACTTCTGTCATGGAGTGGTCCTTGGAGTTGTCAGCGCACGCTGGCCGGGAGCCAGGTGACCAGCACGGGAAAGGCGAAAAGAATCGCGAAGATGATCAGGTCGAGCACGATGAAGGTGGTGATGCTGCGAAAGACCTTCTCCAGTTCCGCGCCCTTCGCCATGTTCGCAACGATGAAGACGTTCACCCCTACCGGCGGCGTGATCAACCCCAGTTCGATCATCTTGACCGTCAGCACCGCGTACCACAGCCCGTCATAGCCGAGCCCCGTCACCACCACCGGATAGTAGAGCGGCACGGTGATGAGGAGGATCGACACGCCGTCCAGGAACATCCCGAGCGGAATGAGCGACAGGAGCAGCAGCAGCACGAGAAGCCGCGGCGGCAGGTCGATGCCGAGGATCCACTCGGCGAAGGCGTTCGGTACGCCGGCCGAGACGATGAAGTACGAAAAGATGCTGGCCCCGACGATGATGGCGAAGACCATACTCGTGATCGAGGCGCTGTCCCGCAGCGAGGCGAACAATCGCGACACCACGCCGGTGCCGCTCCACATCGCCGAGACGAGCATGATGAGGAACGCCGCGAAGGCGCCGATCGCCGCGGCTTCCGTAGCCGTGATGAGGCCCGAGTAGATGCCTCCCACGATGATCACGAAGAGCAGCAGGAGCTTGAACACGCCGCCGTGCCGACTGCCATGCCCGGTGTCGGTCTCTTCGACGGGAACGGCCGTCTTGCGGTCGAAGCCGATGCCGAGGCGCGCGCAGACGAGGATGCCGACGCCCATCACGATCGCCGAGAGGATGCCCGGCACGATGCCGGCGATCAGCAGCCGGCCGATGGACTCGTTGGTGATCACGCCGAAGAGCACTAGCGCGATGCTCGGCGGAATCAGCACGCCCAGCGTACCGGCGGACGCGACGATGGCGGCGGCGAAGGCGGGGTTGAAGCCGTAACGGATCATCTCGCCGATGGTCAGGCGGCCGACAGTAGCTGCGGTCGCGACGCTCGATCCGCAGACGGCCGCGAAGCCGGCGCAGGTGACCACGGTCGCCACCGCCACACCGCCGCGAACCCCGCGCATCAGGCGGTTGGTGAGACGGAACAGATCGTCGGCGATGTTTCCGTGCATGGCGAAAATGCCCATCAGGATGAACATCGGCACGACGATCAGGGTGAAGGAGGACGAGGATTGGAAGGGAACGCTTCCGAGCGTCGCGCCGGCCACCGAGGTCCCGCGCAGCAGGATGAGACCGAAGGCACCGCTGGCCGCCAGCGAAAACGCCACCGGCACCTCGATGAGGAGGAGCACGATCAGCGCGACGAAGACCAGCAGGACTATGAGGGATACATCCATGGTCTGCCCGCTCAGAAAGCCTGGTTTTCAGCCGGCACGGCGGGACCGTCCTCGCCGGTGCGTACCTGCCGGAACTGGTCGGCGGCACTGGGCAGAGCCTGCAGGATCAGTGCCGCCAGACCGAGCGGGATCGCGAACCGCGCGGGCCAGACCGGGACCTGCAGCAGCCCGAAACGGACCTCGCCGGTGAGGAAGGAACGCCACGCAGTCTGGCCCGTGCGCCAGGTCATCCAGGCGACGATGCCGATCATGATGGCGATACCGATCAGGCGCAGGACCGCCGCCGCGCGGACGGGAAGGGCGGAGGTGAAGATCTTCACCGAGACATGCTCCCCCCGCCGCAGCGCATAGGCCATCCCCAGGAACACGATCGCCACCATCAGCTGCTCGACAATCTCCTGCACGCCCGCGACCGAGCGTCCGGTGAACCAGCGCATCCCCGAATCCAGGCACGTCAGCACCATCATGGACATGACGCAGGCGGACGCCAGCACGGCGAACGCGGCGGAGATCATTTCGATCGGTTTCCTCATCGGCATCCAGTGAGAAACGGGGCCGCGGCGGCCCCGCCTCCCGTTCCTGCTTTGCTACATCTAGTTCGCGTCGGCGCAGCGTTTCACGCCCGAGACGTAGGTCGCCTCGGCTTCGTGCTTGGCCAGCGTGGCCTTGTAGTCTTCGAGGAATTCGGCCGCGGGCGCGCCGCGCGCGGACGCCTCCTCGATCCACTTCTTCTCGATGCTGTCGCCGACCGCCTCACGAATGGTTTCGGTTTCTTCCGGCGAGAGCACGGAGACGGACCCGCCCGACTCCTTGATCGTCCGGCACACCTCGTCCTCGGTCTGCGTCAGGATCTCGATCACCTTGGAGGTGTATTCCGCGTTCACTTCGTTGATGATCGATTTCAGGTCGTCCGGCATCCCGTCCCAGAGCGACTTGGTGATTGGCGTCGCCGCGAAGACGTAGTTGCCGGTCCCGGTGGCGAACGTGTACGGCGCCACCTCGTGCAGTTTCAGGGCCGGAACGACCTCGAAGGCGAAGCCGGAATAGCCGTCCAGCGTGCCGCGCAGCAGCGCCTCGTAGATCTCGGGCGCGGCGATCGCCACCGGGTTGGCGCCGATCGCCTGGAGAACCTGGTTGACGTAGCCGAGGCCGCGGATCGACTTGCCCTTCATGCCTTCCAGCGTGGTATCGTTCTCGCGCATGCCGACGATGTTCTCCGACAGCGGATTGAAGAACATCACGTGGACGCCCTTGCTCTCCCACTCGTCGCGGAATGCCTCGTTGCGCTCGTAGAGTTCGGTGAACGTCAGCATCTGGGCTTCGGCGTTCGACGTCATGAACGGCACGCCGACGACGCTCGAGAGCGGCAGTTCGGCGGGGTGGTAGGCGTTGGCGACGTAGCCGAGGCTGGCGCGGCCGTCGGCGACCCCCTGCAGGATGTCGGTCGCCGGCAGCAGGGAGCCTTGGTAGAAGAACTCGACGTGGACACGGCCGTCTGTGCGCTTTTCGACCTCCTGCGCCCACCATTCCTGTGCACGGCTCTGCGCCGCACCCTTGCCGATGTAGCTCGCGAACTGGAGATCGTATTCCGCCGCCAGAGCTGGAGCGGCAAACGTCATCGTCGCCGCGGTTCCGGCAAGCAGGCCGGCGAACAACATCTTCATTTTGGTCATCATATCCTCCCTTTCTTCGTTGACGGCGCTGCGTAGCATCACGCGCCCTGTGGATCGGAATAGTCCGAATTCTCCTCGACGAGGTTCCAGATCGCCTGTGCGGACGGTCGGTTCAGTTCCTCGAAGACATGGCCGATCAGGCCGATGGTGCGGGCGACCAGCCCGATGCCGCGCACCGCGCGCCAGTCGATGCCGATGTCGGACGCGATGGCCCCCACCGCGGCGACCGCGTTGAAGGTCAGGTGCTTGCCGCGCCGGTCGCAAGCGGCCTTGTGGATGGCGAGCATCAGGTCGGTATGAGCGCGCGGCGCGCCGAGTTCGCGCTGCATGGCGAGCAGCTTCTCCGAACGCGGGTCGACGGGATGGTGCGGATGCCCCAGCCCCGGGATACGCCTGCCCTGTTGCTGGTACTTGTCGACGATCTTTTCGGCCTTTTCGGCGGGGCTGCCTTCGAACTCCGCGGCTTCGACCTGAAGGATACGGGCGACGTTGCTGGTCGGCCCGACGAAGACGTCCCCGGCGCCCAGAAGCCCGCTCGCGACCGCGCCCTGAAAGGATTCCGGCGCGCCGAAGATCGTCAGCCGGGCGGCGATGACGCTGGGCATCATGCCGTGCTCGGCGATGGCGACGATCATGGCGTTGAGCAGCTTGTTCTCGGCCTCTTCCGGGAGACGACCGGTGACTTCGAGGAAGAACAGCGACGCGGCGTCGATATTGCCCATCAGGTCGTCGACCAGGTTTCGACCCCGGACGGTGATCGTGTCGACCGTCAGAGTGCCCATGCTGGTTTCGATGCGGGGCTGCGGCCTGGGGCTCATCGGGTGGCTCCTTCCGCGCGCTCGGCGCTGTAGTCGAGAAAATCGTTGCGGATGTCGAAGAGACGAAGCTTCAGAAGGTCCTCCCTCCGCGGCGGCTCGGCCGCCGTCAGGCGGTCGCTGACCACCAGATCCCAGCCGCATTCCGAACGGATGTGTTCGATCGTCTCGTCCTTCGTCTGGCCAGCGACGGGGATGTAGCGGGTGAGCGCGAAGCGACCCGCTTCCTTCTCGTAAACGCCGAGGTCGGTGACGAGCGTGGAGACGTTCTTTCCGGGACTGGTGACATAAGGGAGCTTGTCGACCAGCCGGTGGCGCGACTGCTGCGTGACCGCGATCGTGTCGGCCGCGCCGGAGGTGATGTCGTTGGCGCCGCCCGAACCGAGGAGGAAGCGCCCGTCGCCCGTCTGGGTCGAGTTGATGTTGCCGGCATTGTCGATCTGCCCGGCGCCGATGATGGCGATGCAGTTGTTGTGGCGGCCGGCGATATAGAGCCCGAGCACGGCCTCCACACCGGTCATGCTCTTGCACGTGGGCAGGTTTCGGTTCGAGAAGATGAAGGGCTCGCCGGCCTTCGGCATATACCCGTAGAGACCGATCTCGGCCACGAGTTCGGCCGGTATGCCGTCTTCGTGCTGGAGCTTGGTGACCGCTAGCCAGGCGGCGAGATTGGCGAGCCCGACGCCCGCCTCCACGATCGTGCGTCCTTCGTCGCGAACCTTCGCCTCGACAGCGCGCGCCGCCTCCACGACCATCAGTTCGCGGCTGTCATGGCCCTCGATTTCGGTCAGGCGCTTCAGGGTCGCGGGCGAGACGTCGTCCATCCAGGCATCTGCTGACGCCCTGCCCCGCAGAGCGTCGAGACGGTCTACGCCGAGCTTGGCGACGTAGTCCTCGTGGCTGTCGACGCCGAGTATCCACTCCCTCACCCACTGGTCGAAGAGCTCGGGTTTCTTTGAGGCCGCGCGGATTTCGGCGAACGCCTGGAAATCCTCGACATAGGCCGGCACGCCCAGCCCAGCGGGCGAGTAGATCGCAAAGGGGTGACAGCCGAACGGCGCCTCGGAGACGCTGAGCACGCGGTAGGCAGGGATCTTCACCAGGTGCGCGTGGCGCCGCACGACATCCGTCGACACGATCCGCTCCACGGTCGCCACCACGCCCTTGCTTGCCGCGAATGCGGAGATGTCGCCCTCGCCGAAAGGCGGCGACAGGATGATGTTGCCATCGGTATCGGCTGCCAGCCCGTGGACGAAGGTGACGTCGGGGATGAGTGGCTTGACGACGCCGATCTTCTGGCCCGTGCCGAAAGGATCGTCGATCTCGGCATAGCAGTCGTTTTCGGCCAGAGAGCTTCCGCCCCACGAGCGGGTGGGGGCGAAGGGAAAGCCATAGGCGCCGGCGGCGAGCCGTTGCGACAGGACCAGCAGTGAGTGGTTCTCGACCTCGACGTCGCCGCTGTCGATCGCCTTCTGGAACAGGCGGTTCGGACCCGGCGTGGGATAGTTCTCGCCGACGAAGGACACGATCAGGCGCTTGGCGATCCGCTCCGTGACCAGCGAGGCCTGGTTGGCGACGAGGCCGGCGCTGACGATCGTAAAGCCGGGATCGCGCCCCGCGAAGACGCGGACCAACGCGTTGCTGGCCGCCATCGGCCGGCCTTCCGAATAGGCGAAATGCAGCATCATGCCGGGCTCGACATGCGCTCGGATGGCGTCGTCGAGCGGCATGACCTTGGAGCGGCCGAAATGGCCGTCCGCCGGCTCGGCGAACATCGCCCTCAGCGCCTCGCGATCCATGGGGCGGGCGCTCATTTCGCGGCCCCCGGCTTGAGGGACTTGAAGACCTTCTCCGCCGCGCCGCGCATCAGCAGCGCGCGGCTTTCCGGCTTCAGGTCGATCGCGGCGACCTGCTCCATGCTGTCCTTGTGACGCACGACGGGGAAATCGGTACCCCACAGGACCTTTCCCTTGCCCCGGCTGTCGAGGAAGCGGACGAGCTTCGGATCCCAGTATTTGGGCGCGTGTGCGCCGCAGCCTATGTAAAGATTGGGGTGCTTCCAGGCCATCGCGATCAGTTCCTCCACCCAGGGCCAGCCGGTGTGCGAGGCGACGATGCGCAGGTCCTCGAAGTAGAGCGCTACATCGTCGAGGTGGATCGGCCGAGTCATCTCCGAGGGCATTTTCTCGGCCGAGTGGCCGCTCTGTACGATGACGGGAATGTCGAGTTCCACGCACTTGGCGTAGATCGGATAAAGCTCGCGATGGTTCAGCGGGATGCCCCACCCGTTGCAGTGGATGTGGGCGCCTTCGAAGCCCCATTCGCGCACGGCGATCTCGAGTTGCCGCACGGCCCCCATCCCGAGCGAAATGTCGATGCCGAAGAGCCCCCCGACTCGACCCGGGCAGGCCGCCATCAACGCGCGGACGTCGTCCGCCTCGACCGACAGGATCGGCGCGCGACGCTTGTAGCTCTGCATCTTGAAGCTCGGAACGTAGACCTTCTCGATCCGGCACTCGTCGAGCAGCCGGACGAATGCGTCGGGTTCGTAACCCTTGATGCGTTCGTCCATGCTCCACCACTTGACGACGGGGGCGAGTTCCTCGTTCTCCGTGTACATCTTGCGCAGCCCGTCGGGCGTGAAGATGTTGGTCCAGTAGTCGATGGCCATTGGCTGGGTCATGCGATGCGGTCTCGGCGTCCTGTCTTCGTTCGGTTCGGCACGACGCCGGTCACTTCTTCTCGTCCACGGTGAGCTGGTCCCCGAGCGCTTCGATGCCGTCGATGAAGGCGGTGAAGCCGGCGGTGAGCGATGCGAGCGCGAGCGCCTCCACGACCTCCTTGTCGGTGGCGCCGTGGTACATCGCCTCGCTGCCATGCGTACGGGTGGAGGAGCCGTAGCGAATGGCCGCCGAGCAGGCCATCAGGATCAACTCCTTGTACTTGCGCGGGATTTCCGACTCCGTCCCGAGCGCATAGCCGGTGTAGCCGCTGATTCGCGTTTCGAGTTCGGGGTCGATCGTCTTGATGACCTCGCGCCAGTTGTGCTTGCGTTCGTACATTCGAAAACCTCCCTAACCGTTCTTGCCCGACGCGTGCCGAAGCATCAGCCGCGCGGCCTCCGTCGCCGGCTGGTCCTTTTCGATGCCGATCGAGGCCGCCGTTTCGTTGAGAGCCGAGATTCGGCCCTGGAAATAGGTGCTGCGGGCGTCGCCGACGCGCGCCGTGGCGCAGCCGACCGCCGCCGCGGGCATGCCGATCCCGTCTAGTCGCGCCAGTCCGGCGATCCCGGACTGGTCCTTCGACGGTCCAGCATCGTTGGTGATGACGCCGGCCAGCCGGTAGTCCATGTCCTCGACATAATCGGCCATGGCGCGGGCGGCGTGGGAGCCCATGCACAGGACCCCGCCGGCTATGCGGGAATCCGCGTACTTCACGGTATCGAGAGCATAGACGCTTCCCAATTCGTCCGCGTGCACCCTGATCTGCCGTCGAGCAGGCGCCCGGAAGGCGGGGTTGCGGTCGAGCAGCATCTGCGCAGCCTCGCGCACCGGCATGCCTTCGGAAATCCCCATCAACATGGCGGCCTGGTTGGCGCGCGAGACCGTGCCGTTCTCGTACATGTCTCTGCCATCGGAAATGCGGGCGGAGTTGCCGTCCACCGTGGCGCCGGGAATAAGGTAGGCATCGAGAAGTTTGAGGCCGCTCATGCCGCCTTCCCCTAGGCCGACGCCGGCGTCGTGCACGAAGACGCCGCGCGGTCGGCACCAGACCATCAGCTGGGTGGCGCATGGGGCGCCGTGCGAGCCACAGATCAGGACGTCGCTGACGTCATTGCGTTCGTCCACGTGGCCGACCGAATCCATCGCGACGATCCTGCCGCGCGGACCCTCGACCATTACGTGCTGGGGCCAGTCCGTCATTGCTGCGTCTCCGGTTGCAGGACGAGCCCGGCGCCGGCGTCGGCCTCCACGAGGGCGGCGGTGCGGGCGGTCAGGTCCTTCTTCTTCAGTTTTCCGGCCGGCGTCATCGGCAGGTCGCCAGGCTTGTAGAAGAACACCCGGCGCGGCGCCTTCTGCGAGGTCATGGTCCGCCGGCAGAACTCCACGATCTCGCCCGGATCGATCCTGGTGCCCTCCGCGCGGGCGATCCAGGCCGCCGGAACGTTGCCGAGGCGCCGGTCGGCCACCGGGACGATGAAGGCCTCCTTCACGCCCGGCAGCTGCTCGAGCTTGTTCTCGATCTCGGCGGGATAGATGTTGAAGCCGCCGACGGTGAACATGTCGTCCACCCGGCCGGTGATGTAGAGGAACCCCTCCTTGTCGAAGAAGCCGACGTCGCCGGTGCGGAACCAGCCGTCCTCGGTGATGGCCGCCGCCGTCTTGTCGGGCATCCCGTAGTAGCCGCGACCGACGCAGGAGCCGGGATAGAGATCGCCCAGGATGATCTCGCCCTGCGCGCCCGCGGGCATGTCCTCGAACGTGTCGGAGTTCACCACCCGCACCACGGCACTCTTCAGCGGCTTCCCCACGGATTTCAGGCGCTTGTCGCGCGGATGGTGGCGGGTGGAGACTGTCGAGAGGCCCCCGCACTCGCTCAGGCCCCAGGCTTGCATGATGTTTTCGGCGCCGAGGACCTCGAGGATCTCGCGCATGGTGGTATCGGTCAGCGGTGCGCCGGCGACGTGGCCGCCACGCACGGAGGAGAGGTCGCGCTGCGTGACGTCCGGGTGGTCGAGCATCATGCGGAACATGCTCGGCGTGCCGGGGATGTAGGTGACCTTCTGCTCCTCGATCAGCCGCAACGACTGCGCCGCGTCGAACTGCTCGGTGATCACCACCTTGGCGCCGTTGCGGATACCGAGTGCTGCGCCATAGAGGCCGCCGAAATTGGTGAACAGCGGCACGTGGCAGAGGATGACGTCGTCGGGGCCGAGTTCAGCCATCTGCGACCACTGGCCGATGGTGGTGAGGTTCGTGACGTGCATCGACATGCCGCCCTTGGGAAAGCCGGTGGTTCCCGAGGTGTACATGATGTTCATCACGTCGAAGGGCGAGACGGAGTTCTGCCGCTTGAGAAGCTCGTAGTCCGAGACCTCGCTGTCGCCACGGGCGGAGACATCGTCGAAGCTGTGGCGGCCCGGCAGGTCCTCGCCCTCACCGGACAGGATCACCCGCTTCAACGCAGGAAATTTGGCGCTGGCGAAGGCGCCGCGGTCGGCGGTTCGCAATTCGGGGATGGTCTCCTCCGCGATTGCCAGCGCGTCGATCTTGCCGAGGAACCTGTCGGCCATGATCAGCGTCGAAACGTGCGCCTGGTCGAGCGCGTATTCCAGTTCCGACTTGCGGTAGTAGCTGTAGAGCGGCAGGAGCGTCGCACCGACCTTGTAGATGGCGAACTGGCAGACGACCCAGTCGATGCTGTTGGTCATCCAGATCGCAGCCACGTCGTCCTTGCGCACGCCCAGCGCCATCAGCCCCTTGGCGAAGCGGTCCACCGCGGCGCCGAACTCGGCATAGGTCATCGTCCGGTCTTCGAAGACGAACAGCGTCTTCTCGCCGTGGCGCTCGACCTGGCGATCGAGCACATCGGCCCAGGTCGTGAGGGCATCGACGTACCATTGATCTCTCATTGGTCGGTCTCCCAGTCTGGTCATTTCGGCATGGTGGACGGCAACCAAAGCGTGATCGCCGGAAAGAGATAGAGGAGCACGAGGGCAAACATCGACACTGCCACGAAGGGCAGGATCTCGCGGAGAATCTCTTCGACCCGGACGTCCAGCACGCGCGCGGCCACGAAGAGGTTCACCCCGACCGGCGGCGTGAACTGCCCGATCGCCACTGCGACCGCGACGAAGACGCCGAACCATGTCAGGTCGATCCCCTGCGCGCGCACCGCCGGGATCAGGAGCGGCACGAGGATCAGGTAGATCGAGGCGCCGTCGATGAAGAGCCCGGCGATGAGGAGCACGATCGCGGCGAGCAGGAAGACCTGCCATTCGGCACTCACCGACGAGGAGAAATCCGCCACCCAGCGCACCACGGTTCCATCGATCGTGATGACCCAGGAGAAGAGCGAGGCGCAGGCGACAATGAAAAGCACCACGGCAGTGTCGATCATCGTCACGCGGGCGATCTCGGGCAGGTGCCGGAAACCGATCTCGCGGTAGATGAAGATGCCGACCAGCAGACCGTAGACGACAGCGACACCCGCCGCCTCGGTCGGCGTGAATATGCCCAGATAGATCCCGCCGATGATGACCAGCGGCGCCAGGAGGCCGAATACGCTCTGCGCGAACGCGCCCTTCACGGCCGAGAACGAGAAGCGGTCGCGCGGCGGATCATAAGAGCGGCGCACGCAGATGACCCAGGCGCAGATCGCGATCAGCACGCCCATAAGCATACCCGGCAGGATGCCGGCCACGAACATGCGGCCGATCGAGACGCCTGGAACGGCGACCCCATAGAGGATGAAGGCGATGCTCGGCGGTACCACCAGGCCAAGCGCTCCGCCGGCCGAGATGACGGACGCAGCAAAACCCCTCGAGTAGCCACGCTCCCGCATGATCGGCCCAAGCGTCGCGCCGAGCGCGGCGGTGTCCGCCGGTCCGCTCCCCGACAGCCCGCCGAGAAGCACCGAGACGCCGCTGGTCACGATCGCGGTCTTGCCGCGTACCCGGCCGACCAGCGAATCGACCAGACCGAAAAGGCGCCGCATGATGCCGGACCGGTCGAAGACGTTGCCGGCGAGGATGAAGAAGGGAATGGCGAGCAGTTCGATCTTCTGCAGCGACGAGAACAGGATCGAGGCGACGAAGCCCAGGTTTCCCTGGATCAGGAAGCCGACCACCAGCGCCGAGGCGCCGAGCGCGATGGCGACGGGAACGTTGATGGCGATGAAGGCAGCCAGCAGGACGATGAGCAAGACCGTGTCGTTCATTGCCGCCCGCCTGCGAAATGGCCGCGCAGGACGCGCCAGAGCATGAGCGCGGCTCCCGCCGGCATGAAGACGGAGAACAGCCACAGCGGCATGTCGAGCAGCCCCGAGGTCAATCCCAACCGCAGCTGGCCCGCAACGAGAAGGCAGCCGCTGTAGACGACACCGAGTAGGAAGCCCGCGATGACGATGAGCCGCAACAGCTCGCAGGCGCTGCGCAGGCTGGACGGCAGCAGCGGTACGAAGACCGACACGCCGAGATGCGCCTTGGCGCGTTCGGCGGTCGCGATGCCGAGCCAGTAGAAGGCGACGCTTCCCAGGATCATGAGTTCGAAGAGTTCGCCGATGGCGTGATTGAAGACATAGCGTGCGGCGATGCTGATCGTGTTGAGGGCGAGCAGGACCAGCAGCGCGGCTTCGAGCACCCTGTGCTCGAAGACCACTGCGATCGGGACGCGCGGCTGTTGTTGCTCTGCCATGACGATCTCGCGGGAGGTATGGCGCGGCCGGAGCCGCGCCGGTTCCGCCCTAGTTTCCCATCGCCGATTTCAGGAGATCCGCGCCGATGACCGGCTCCCACTCCGCATAGATCGGCGCCATCTTCTCGCGGAAGGCGGCGATCTGTTCGGGTGTCAGCGTGACGACCTCCAGCGACGTCCCGATTTCCTCGAGAAGCTTCGTGTCGGCCGCCGACTGCTCAGCGCGATGCCAGGAGGCGGCATCCTTCGCCGCGATCGTGAAGATCTCCTGCTCCTGAGGGCTCAGGTCGTCCCACAGCGCCTGGTTCGTCAGGATGCCGATCGCGTCCGCCGAATAGTTCCAGATCGTCATGTAGTCCTGGACCTCGTGGAAATTGGACACGTAGATCAGGCTGATCGGATTCTCCTGGCCGTCGACGACACCCTGCTGGAGAGCGCCGTAGAGCTCGCCGAAACTCGTCGGCACGGGATTGACCCCCATGGCCTTGAAGACGTCCTGGTAGAGCTTGAGACCGGGGACACGTAGCGTCAGCCCATCGAGGTCCTCAGGCTTGGTGACGGGGCGCTCGTTGTTAGTGAGCTGGCGGAAGCCGCTGGTCGAGAACCCGCCGAGCGGCTTCACACCCTTTTCCGACAATCCGTCCCAAACCTCTTGTCCAGGACCGTCGATGAGCGCGAACAGCTCCTCTCCGGAGGGTGCGATCCACGGCATCGAGAAGAGGCTGAAGCGCGGATCCACGATGCTCAGGATGATGCTGGAGTGGAAGGTGAAGTCGACGGTGCCGTTCTGCAGCAGCTCGAATTCGGCGACCTGGTTGCCGTTCGAAAGCTGGCCGTCGGGATAGACGGTGATCTCGATCTTGCCGCCGCTCGCCTCCTCGACATTGTCCGCGAAGCGCTGGGCGGCCTGGGTCCACGGAGAGTTAACCCCCACGGACATCGCGAAACGCAAGCTGCGTTCCTCGATCCCGTCCTGCGTCATCGCCGAACCCACGCCGAGCGCGAGAACGCCGGCCGCGACAAGGATCTTCATTGCGGCTGCCGCCGCGTGCAATCGTCCAGTCATCTGTGTTTCCTCCGCTTTCGTGTTTGTCGTTTTCGTCGTGAGCAAACGCCGGTCCCGAGCTCCACAGGGACCGGCGCCGCTCATCTCCCGGTCTCTGGACCGGGAATTCCCAGTCCGGCCAGGATGAAGTCGAAAATCGCCTGCTCCGCCTCCTGCCGATCGCTGTGAAGCGACAGGTCCCACCAGCGCAGGGCGACGATGGCCGGGACGAACGAGAGAAGGTTGGCCGATATGCGCGTGTTGGCGAACCTCAACCGGCCGCCATCGGCCACATAGTCGTCGAGCAATTGCTGGAACTGCCGTATGAAGCGGGCCACCGCCTTCAGGACGAGCTTGCGGTCGGGTTTCTGGAGCGCGTGGACCTCGTTGTAGAGGAGCACCAGCTCGTCGCGGTGTTCGAACATCACCGCCATGATGCCTCTCAGCGCATTGATCAGGCGGTCGTATGGGTCCGCGTGGTCGCGCATGACGCGGTCGACGCTCGCCGAATAAAGCCCCACCAGATGCTCGCAGACCAGATAGAGGATGTCGTCCTTGGAGCGCACGTAGTTGTAGATGTTGCTCTGGGTAACGCCCGCTTCCTCGGCCATGCAGCGCGTTGTCGCGCCATGGAAGCCCTTACGCCGGAACACCGCTATCGCTGCGCGGATAATGCGCTCGCGGGTCTCGCTGACCCGCGTCGTATCCTGAACCTGCGCGTTGATCGCCCTCTGCACCTAAGCTTCTCCACCCTGATCCAGTGATCAGTATGTGCTGATCCAATGATCAGAAACGCTATCTGATCAAGTGATCAGAGTCAAAGCGATGGCGCCTTCCCTGCGTTCGTCGTTGCTGAATGGAGGATGCGGCCCGCGCGAACGGGCAGCTAGAGAAGCCCGCGATGCCCCTCGTAATCCGGGCTTTCGTCGAGGCCGCGCGCCTTGATTACTGCGTTGGCCGAAGCCAGCGCCGTCGCCACGGCCGGAAACCCGACATAGGGCAAGGTCTGGACGATGACTTCCTCGATCTCGGCGAGTGTCAGGCCGTTGTTGAGCGCGATGTTCATGTGAATGCCGAACTCGTTCGGCTGCTTCAGTGCGATCATCACCGCCATCGAGACGAGGCTGCGCTGCTTCCGATCGAGGCCCTCGCGCGTCCAGATCTCGCCGAAGGCCTGGTCGATCGCATAGCCCGCGACATCGGCGCCGAACGTCTTCGATTCGGCCGAGGCGATGAGCCGCTCGGCCATCTCGTCTCCCATCATCTGTCTGATGACGGCGGTTCCGTCTTTCCTGCGTTGCATGTCGTCCTCACCTGTCGGGTTGCTGAGAAGGACAGCCTAGCCCATCCCGCGGATGGCGACGTTCGGATTCGCGGAAGCTTGCCTGCGGCGCGCCTGAACGAACCGCGGTCAGGCATTGCCGGGCGAAGACTGCGCGATCAGGTGGTCGACGAGCTCGCGGGCGAAGGACGGCAGGTCGTCGAGCGACTGTACGCAGATTTTCAACTCACGCACCGCCCAGGGATTGGAAAGCGCCACCACGGCGATGTCGTGGCTTTCCTTCAGCCGGTGCGCGACGGAGCCGGGCAGGATCCCGACGCCGACACCGGCCTCGACCATCCGGCACAACGACCCGAACCCGGCCACTTTGATGCGGATGTCCTGCTCCATTCCCATCTCCGCGGCGATGTTCTCCATGAAGCCGTGGATCGCACTTCCCCTTTGCAGCGAAACGAAGCTGAGTGCCGATGCCTCGGCGAAATCGATCTCCCCCTGCGCCGCGAGCGGATGCCCGCTGGGGACGGCGAGGACGAGGCTGTCCTTCTGGTAGGGGAGAACCTGGAGTTCGTCCGTCCGGATGTTTCCGGCCAGGATGCCGATGTCGGCCGACCCGTCCGCGACCGCGCGCGCGATCTCGGGACTGAGCCGCTCCTCCAGTTCCACGTCGACGTAAGGATGGGATATCAGGTAGGAGCCGAGTGCTCTGGGGAGGATCTCCGTGATCGCGGTGGTGTTCGCAAAGACCCGGATCCGCCCTTTGAGACCACGGGAAAAGGACTGCAGATCGCCGTGCAGCCGTTCCAGGTCTCGAAACACCCGTCGAGCATGCGTCAGCAGCGAGTCCCCCGCCGGCGTGAGAGTGACGCCCTTGCTGCGGCGCATGAACAGCGGAGTGCCCAGAGCCTCTTCCAGATTCTTGATCCGCATGGAAGCCGCGCCGACCGACAGATGCGCCCGCTCGGCTCCCCGCGTCAGATTCCCTGCCTCTGCGATGCTGATGAAGAGGCGAAGGTCCACGAGATCGTAGCGAATGCTGGTCGTCGACATGCTCCTGCCGTTGCGGCCTTCATATTCGCTGGATACATGATTTCCAACACCACCTGGATCGGCGACACCGCCAACCGGATGCCGGTGTTCCGACCCGCAGGCAGCGGAGTCGAGCGCCTACTATCACGATGAAGCTGAACAAGCCGCGACACAAGCGAGCGAAAAAATTCTCGCCCTGACTGGACTCGCCCGCGTTCTATCAAAGTCTATATGATGAGACCGTGACTCATCCGGCACTGCGCCTCTTGATCCTTACTGGTGCTCGCTCCGTGCCGCCGCGCTTTTTCCACGAGGATCAGCTCGACGGCGAATTTTGGACCGCCCCGGCGAGTCGATGAAAGGTCGAAGGGACGCCGCGCCCGACTTCCGCGTCCCAATGAGCAGTGAAGCGTTGCAGTCATGCTCTAGCTCGTCGTCATGCCTGGTGATCGCCGCCTGGGAGCTGACCTTTCCGAGTACTCCGGATCGTCGTGTTCGCGCCATCACATCACCATTTGCTTCACAGAGTATCGATCGTCAGTGTCCCGTGTCAGAGCGCGCCTCGTATGGTTGCAGAGGCAACTGGATCCGAGAAATCTCGTACCGGTATCTCACGGAGCGATATGCGTGCCAGCAGGATCGAATTCGTATCACACCCGGATTTCGCCCATCCAGTTCCGCGCATCGCGCACAACCCGCGGGCTAGTCGAACAGCATGCTCGGCAGCCATGTCGCGATCGGCGGGAACAGCATGACGATGAGCAGGAGCAACACCTTCAGCGCCACGAAGGGAGCGACTGATCGATAGATGTCGGCCATGGACACGTCCGGTGGCGCCACCGCCTTCAGGTAGAACAGCGCAAAGCCGTAGGGCGGCGTTTGTACCGCGATGCTCATGTTGATGATCATGAGGATACCGAACCAGATCGGATCGTAGCCGAGCGCAACCGCGATCGGGGTGTAGAGCGGCGCACACACGATGACGATGATCATCTCGTCGATGATCATGCCCAGCAGGATCATCGAAAGCTGCATCATCAGGATGATGGCGATAGGCGGCAGACCGGAATCGGCAGAGAAGCGGTTGAGCAGGCGCCCCGCGCCCATCAGGAGGTGGAAGTTGGAGAAGACGGCGGCACCGAGCACGATCCATGCCACGACCGATGCGAGCTGGCCCGCTTCGATGCTGGCACTGCGCAGGACACCGAGATTGAATCGTCCATAGAGGACCGCGACGAGCGTCGCGCCGACCGCACCCAATGCACCGGCCTCGGTCGGCGTTGCGAGGCCGCCGAGGATGGTGCCGAGCACGGCGAGGATCAGCAGAAAGGCCACGCCGCCGTCGCGCGCCGCAAGGGCCTTGTCGCGTCGCGTCGGCCGGAATTCGATGGCCGGGCCGGCTCCGGGCTTCAGCCAGCACAGCGTAACCACGTAGATGGCGAAGAACAGCACGAGCAGCAGGGCCGGCAGCAGGGCCGCGGCAAACAGCTTGCCGATCGAGGTGCTCGTAGCCGCACCGAAGATGATCATCGGCACGCTCGGGGGTATCAGGATGCCGAGGCTTCCCGCGGCCATGACCACACCGAGCGCCAGCCGCCGGTCGTAGCCGCGCGCCAGCATCGGCGGCAGGGCGACCGAGCCGGCGGTCATGATGCCGGCACCGATGATGCCGACCATGGCTCCGATCAGGCTGCAGACGCCAATGACGCCCAGCGCGAGCCCGCCGCGCAAACGGCCTGCGAGCACGTAGGCGGCCTGGAACATTGCCTCCCCCAAGCCCGAGCGGACCAGCATCTGCCCCATGAAGAGGAACAGCGGAATCGCCAGCAGGATGAAACTCGTTACCGAGTTGAGTGCCGTGGTCGGGATCACCTTGTAGGCCTGGGGGCCCCAGGAAAAGGTGGCGATCGCCATCGAGACCGCTCCGAGGCCGAAGCTTACCGGGATCCCCAGCGCGAAGACCAGGAGAACGGCACCGAAGAGCACGAGGGTGAGGAGTTCGACGCTCATCGGGAAGCGCCACCATGCATCAGAACGTCCAGCGCCTTGATGACTTGGGACACGAGTTGCAGGAGCAGGAAGGCAGCCCCGAGAGGCGCGGCAGCCAGAAACAAAACGAGCGGGGGCGCCCATTCGGTGGGGCGGCGGCTCCCGGTTTGCCAAGCGTCGAGTGCAGCGTTGCCCACCTGCCAGACCACCAGGCAGAGGAAGAACGCGACGAGCGGCGCTCCGATCAGTTCGAGGATTGCCTGGCCGCGCGGGGACAGTCGATCCCTGAACAGGTCCACCCGGATGTGAGCCCCGCGCTTCATGGCGAATGCGCCGCCAAGAAGTCCGAGCCAGGCGTACAGCATGAGAGCGCTGTCATACGCCCAGATCGTGGGCGCGGCGAAGAGGTAGCGTGCCACAACCTCTAATGCGATCACCAGCACCATCGCAGGCATCAGCCAGCTGAGCGCGCGGCCGGTCCGCTCGCTCAGCTGATCGATGACCGCCGCGATGTTGCGCAGGCGCTCCATGGATCGTCAGGCACCGATCTTGGCCAGGAAGCTTCCCTGCGCCTCGACGAGCCGCTTCGACGCGGGATCTGCAGCGGCATATTCCTGCCAAACCTTCTCGGCGGCCTCCCGCCATTTCTGACGGTCCTCCTCCGACGGCGCCGCCGTGAATTCGGCCCCACCCGCCTTCATCTCCTCGACCGCCTCGCCTACCGTCATGATGGAAAGGCCGACATGTTCCCAGCAATGGTCGACCTGCGCCGTCAGCAGAGCTGCCTGGAGGTCGGCCGGCAGCGTATCCCAAGCCGCCTTGTTGACGATGATGGGGCTGGTCTGGGCGCCCGAGAGAGGCAGCGGGTAGAGGTACTTTGCCTGCTCGTACCATTTGCCGTCACGGTAATCGACGAGGTTGGAACTGGCGCAGCCGTCGATCACGCCGGTGGCGAGGCTGGTGTATACCTCCGCGAAGGCCATGGTGACCGGCGCCACGCCCAGCTCACGCATGTGACTGCCATAGGCACCGGGTGCCCGCAGCTTCATCCCGGCGAGATCGGCGAGAGAATTGATCGGCTTCTTGGTCAGCAGGTACACCCCCGGCTGCATGATGTCGCCGATGTGGACCATGCCCTGGCTGCCATAGGTTTCTTTGAGGATTTCGCCCCAACCTCCCTTGGAGATCATCGTGTAGATCTGGTCGAAGCGCTCGGGGCCGCCTGGCAGGCCGAGTTCCACCACGCCGGCCGGCAGTTCGCCGGCATGAAGCGCCATATAGGGCGAGCCCATCTCGACCAGTCCGCTCTTGACCGCCGAAAAGACTTCGGTGGCGCCGACCCCTTCGCCGTCATAGACGTTTTCAATCACCAGGCGGCCGCCGGTCATAGCCTCGACCTTCTTGGTGAAGGCCTCGTACGCGATCCCGAAGGACACGCCGCGCGGATAGAGGTTTGCCATCCGCCAGCGGAACGTTTCCTGCGCGACGGCCGGCGCTGCCAGTGCGACGGTGCCCGCGCCGGCGGCCGCGGCAGCCAGGAATTCACGACGTTTCATGATCATTTCCCATTCTCCTTTGTTGAAGTCAGAATCCGACCTTGTCGCCGCCTTTCAGGCCCAGAACTTCTCGCGCCTCTGCGGGCGTCGCGATTTCCATTCCGAGTTCCTCGATGATCCGCCGTATCTTCGTCACCTGTTCGGCGTTCGACTTGGCGAGCTTGCCGCGGCCGATGTAGAGTGAGTCCTCGAGACCCACCCGCACATTTCCGCCCATCAGCGCGGTCATCGTCAGGAATCCCATCTGGGCCTTTCCGATGCCGAAGGAGGACAGACGGTAGTCCGACCCGAAAAGCCGGTCCGCCGTCTGCTTGAAGAACATCAGGTTGTCGAGTTCCGCACCCATCCCGCCCGCGATGCCGAATACGCCCTGGATGAAGAAGGGAGGCTCGACCAGGCCGCGGTCGACAAACTGCTTCAGGTTGTAGAGGTGGCCCAGATCGTAGCATTCGAACTCGAACCGGGTGCCGTAAGCCTGGCCGACCTCCACCATGATGCGCTCGATCATGTCGAAGCTGTTGGGATAGATCGTACTCCAGGAGTTCTCGACGTAGGACTTCTCCCAGTCGAACTTCCATTCGGTGAACTTGCGCGCCAGCTGTGCGACGGAGAAGTTCATGGAGCCCATGTTGAGGCTGGTGACCTCCGGCTTCGCGCGATGGGCCGGCGCGAGGCGCTCGTCGAGCGTCATGCCGAGCCCGCCGCCGGTCGTCAGGTTCAGCACGGCATCGGTCGATTGCTTGATGCGCGGCAGGAACTGCATGAACAGGTCCGGATCCTGCCGCGGCCGCCCTGTTTCAGGGTCGCGCGCGTGCAGGTGGATGATCGCGGCGCCCGCCTCCGCCGCCTCGATCGCCGAAGTTGCGATCTCCTGCGGCGTGATAGGAAGGTGCGGGGACATGGTCGGTGTGTGAATTCCGCCCGTGATTGCACAGGTGATGATGACTTTTCCCGACATGGGTTGGATACCCCTCCGCTGATGACTAGAGTTTGTCTTTCAATGACATCAGGCGCATGAGCGCCCTGTCGCGCCAGCGCATCCGCTCGCCCACCTCCGCGCGGGGAGTTTCCTGCCGCCGGCTGTCTTCGATGGTCCGCAAGGCGTCGTCCGGCCATGCTTCCCCCACATGCAGGTCGCGTCCCATCGACTGGTAGAGGTGACCGTAGCGGGTGGCGTAGTCGAGGAAGCCGTTCGGAGCGTTCAGGTCCATGGTCTCGAAGGGTCCCATGAGGGCCCAGCGCAATCCGAGGCTGTGTTTCATCACCGCGTCGAGATCCGCTGGATCGATGACGCCTCTGGCGACGAGCGCCACGGCTTCGTTCACCACCGCCGTCTGCAGGCGATTCATGACGAAGCCTTCGATCTCCTTGCGCACGACCACCGGCACCTGGCCGATCGATGCCAGCAGGCCGCACACCTCCGCTACGAACGCCTCGTCGTGCCAGAGTGATGGCGCCACCTCTACGACCGGCATGAGGTGGGGCGGATTTGCCGGATGGGCGACGATGCAACGGTCGCGGCCTGGGATTTCAGAAAGGAACCGGCTCCCGACGATCGAACTGGAGGAGCTCCCGATCGGCACGCCTGCGGGCGCATAGCGATCGAGAAGCTCGAACACGCCACGTTTTATCTCTGCGTCTTCCGGAACGCTTTCCTGAACGTAGTCCGTATCCTGCAAGGCATCGGGAAGCGTATCGGACACTCGGATGCGCGCGGCCGCCGCGGACGGATCGGCGACCAGTCCGACCGACGCCATGTCGTCGAGCGCCATCTTGACCGAGGACAGGGCCAAGGCCGCAGCGCCCGGCGCATGATCCCAGAGGCTGACGCTCCAGCCTGCCCTGGCAAAAGCCGTTGCCCAACCGCGACCGATCAGACCGGTCCCGATGATCCCTGCACGCATGATCCGCATTCCTTCTGATATCGCAGTTAAGCGCGATATCGGCGCGCCGTCAATCTGATATAGCAGTATCTGCCTGTGCTTCTCGCCGCCGTGTCCCGCGCCGCAGAAGGTTCGCAAACGTCAATTCGCGATTTCCTGTGATGCCGCTCGGTCTGAGGATGAGAACGACGAGCATGAGGATCGCCAGACCAACCTCGCGCAGCCCCGGCATGGCGGGAATCGTCAACCCGGCGATCGCGAACCCGCCGGCTAGGTTGCGAAGCACCTCACCCACGAAGGCGATCGCGATCGCGCCGACCACCGCCCCTGAAAGGCTGTGCTGGCCACCGATGACGAGCATCGCCAGGGTGAGGAATGTCAGTTCGAGATAGAACTGGCTGACGGAGAGAATGCCGATCGCGTGGCCTTGCAGGACCCCGCTAGCCCCCACGAGCGCCGCCGACAGGACGAAGGCGGCAAGCCGCAGCCGGCGAACCGCGATTCCCGATGCGAGCGCGGCCACCTCGTCCTCGCGCGAAGCCCGAAGCATCAGGCCGGCCCGCGAACCGGCGAAGACGCTCGCCACCAGCAGAGAGGCGAGGACGACGGCGGTGGCGACCGGCAGATTGACCGAGAGCGGCAGGCCGATCAGCGAGGCGGTTCCCTTGGTCAGGCCGGTCGCGTGGGACATGGTGGTGTTGACGATGGCGAGGAACGCCAGCGTCGCGATGCTGGCGCCGATGCCCGCCAGCCGAACCACCGCGACACCGAAGATGGCGGCGACGATGGCGGCAAGCAGCATCCCTAGGGCCATGCCGCCCCAGAGCCCCAGGTCGGTCGACAGCACGAAGGCCGGCAGGTCGGGCAGGAACACCTTCTTGGTTATCACGGGGATGGTGAACCATGCCGACGTATAGGCCGCGATCCCGGCGAAGGCCGCATGCCCGAACGAAAGGATGCCGGTGTTCGAGACGAAGATGGAGAGGCCGATCACGAACGCCAGTTTGACCATCATGTCGACCGCGAAGCGCGCCGTCGCCGCGGACCCGAGATAGCCGGGAAGCGTCGCCAGCAAAATCAGCCCGGCGAGGAGAACGTATGTCTGGACCCGCGCACCCATCAGACGCGCTCCCGGGCGGAGGCTGGGCGGAACAGCCCCTGCGGCCGCAGGACAAGGACCATGATGACCGCCATGTAGACGAAGGCTTCGCGGAACGGACGCAGGTCGGCCGGCAGCAGCACCTGCAGGAAGACCGTGACCATGCCGACCGCCAGGCCTCCGAGGACCGCGCCCGGCAGGCTGCCCATGCCCCCGACGACGGTCGCAACGAAGCCGATCAGCGCCAGGTGGAGCCCGAGGCGTGGTTCGACGACCCCCGTCTGGGCGACGTAGAGCACCGCCGCCGACGAGGCCAGGATGCCGCTCAGTCCGAACGCCACCGCGATGACCCGGTTGGCGCGGATGCCCAACAGCCGCGCCATCTGGAAGTCCACTGCCGCCGCCCGCATCTCGATGCCGATCCGGGTCTTACGCAGGAAGGCACCCGTGCCCAGTAGCAGCAGGATCGTCACGGCGATCGTGACGACCTGGATCATGGGCACGCGCACGTCGCCGATCAGCAGCGGCTGCGAAAGCGAAGGCAGGATGTTTAGCCCCATCGGGCGGGCTCCGAAGATCAGCACCAGGGTGTTCTGCAGCAGGTAGCTGAGCGCGAAGCTGGTGATCAGAAGGGTCGAGGGATTGGCCCCCCGCACCGGACGGAACGCCAGCCGCTCCGAAAGCAGCGCCAGCACCAGCGCGCCACCCGCCGCGAAGAAAAGCGCGACGGGAAAGCCCAGCCCGATCGCCAGCACGAGGATGTAGACCGTCACGGTGATGAACTCGGCATGGGCGAAGTTGATCAGCCGCATGATGCCGAAAATCAGGCCGATCCCGAGCGCCGTGAGCGCATAGATCGAGCCGATGCTCAGGGCGTCGATCAGGGCCTGGACGATCCAGCTCATCAGGCATGCTCCCCGCCGGAGAGGTAGGCGTTCTCCAGCCGGGCATCCCCGAGCAGGTCGGCTGCCAGACCTTCCAGGCGTACCTCACCGCCAGAGAGCACCATGACGCGATCGGCCACGGCGCCGATCCGCATCGGATTCTGCTCGACCAGGAGGATGCTGAGACCGCTGGCGCGCAATTCCCGAAGGACGTCGTACACGCGGTCGACCAGAAGAGGTGCAAGACCGAGTGACGGCTCGTCGAGGATCAGGAGACGGGGGCGCGAGAGCAACGCCCGCGCGATTGCAAGCTGCTGCTGCTCGCCGCCGGAGAGCCGGGTTGCCATGCCGTTGCGGCGCTCGGCGAGAATCGGGAACATGGCGTGGATTTCGGCCAGCGCCCTGTTTCGTGCAGCACGGTCGCCGAGCCGCCGCGACATTCCCATGAGCAGATTCTCGTGGACGGTCAGTCCGTCGAAGATGCGCCGTCCCTCCGGCACGAGGGCAATGCCCATCAGCGCGACGTCCTCGGTGCGCAGCCCGCCGATCGGCTTCCCGTCGAGCCGCAGTGTACCTGCGGCGGCCGGCAGAGCACCGGCGATGGCGAGCGTGAGCGTGGTCTTGCCGGCGCCGTTCGGCCCCACGACCGCAAGCGTCTCCCCTTCTTCGAGTGAAAGCGACACGTCCCGCAGCGCCGGGACGGGGCCGTAGCTCACCCAAAGGCGGTCCAGTTCAAGCAGTGCCATGTGGCACCCCGCCGAGATAAGCCGCCCTGACCTTCGGATCGGCGCGCACGGTAGCGGACGGCCCGGTGGCGATGACGCGGCCGACGTCGAGGACGACCAGCCGCGGACAGACGGACATGACGAGATCCATGTTGTGCTCGACCAGCAGCAGCCCGATGCCCCTGCGCTCGACGAGTTCCTTGAGCGCGACGCCCAGTTGTTCGGCCTCCTGCGGCGACATTCCCGCGGCGGGCTCGTCGAGCAGCAGAAAGCCAGGCTCCAGGGCAAGCGCGCGGGCGATCGCCAGCTTCCTCTGATCCGAATAGCTCAGCGTCGCGGCTTTCCGGTCGAAGTCGCCCGAAAGCCCGACTGCTGCGAGGAGTTCCTTCGTGGCAAACCCCGGACTCCCCATCACCGCAGCCACCGCGGCCACGTTCTCGGCTATGGTGAGTTCCCCAAACAGCCGCACGCCCTGGAACGTTCGAACCACGCCTGCCCGCGCGACCATGTGAGGGGAGAGTTTCAGCAACGCCCGGTCGCCCAGCCAGACGCCCCCGGTCGTCGGCCGCTGAAAGCCCGACATGACGTTGATGAGCGTGCTTTTGCCCGCACCGTTGGCGCCGATCAGGCCGACGATTTCGCCGGGCCTGATCTCGAGGGAGACGTCGTGGAGTGCCACGACGCCGCCGAACCGGACACCGATGTCTTCGGCACGAAGCGCGTTCACGTTCACCGCCCGGTTGTCTTTTATTACCCCCCAGGCCTCAGAAGGTGATCTCGGGGGTTTTCTCGGCATCGAACACGCCGGTCGCCGAGGCCTTGCCTCCTTCGATCTCGATGATCGTCATGGGTCGGGCGTTGCTGATGTGAAGGTCGCTGGTGAAGGAGGTCTTGCCGACCAGCAGATCCTCTTCCGAGAAGCTATCCAGCTGTGCGCGCACGGCTTCGGTTTCGAATGTGCCGGCACGTTCGACTGCCAACGCCCACGCTTCGATCACACTGTAGCCGGTGAGCGCGTGACCGGTTACCGGCGCTTCGCCGTATGCCTTTGTGAAGGCCTCGACGAACTCGTTGACGCGCGGCTCGGGGTCGTCGCCGTGGATGCTGCCGTAGGTGAGGTTGTAGAAGGTGCTCAGGTCCGGAACCGCTTCCAGCCAGTAGGTGCCGTCCATGGATTCACCGGTGATCATCGGCAGGTCGATGCCGGCGGCGCGGATCTGGCGGATGTAGGAGCCGCCGTTGATCGCTCCGCAGAACATGATCACGTCCGACTTCGCCTCGGCATCCTTCATGCGGCTGACCTGCGCGGCGATGACGGTGTCGTTTCCGGCATTGTACTCGTCATAACCGGCAACGCCTTCGCCTCCGGCGAGTTCGCGCCAGCGCTTCTCGAAGTTGGAGCACAGCGACTTGTTGTACTCGACCTGGAGGTCGTTGAGGATGTAGACGTTCCGCTTGCCCAGGGTCTTCCAGGCGAACTCCGCCAGGATGGCGCCCTGGTGGTTCGTGGCGGTCGCCATCGTGTAGGCGTTCGGGCCAATGCCCTGCACGCCGAACTTGGCGTCGGCGGCGCAGGACGAGAAGGCGATCTTGTCCTGCGACTGGGCGACGAGAGCGGCGGGTGCGCCGAAATCGAAGTCGCAGGTGACCATGACGAGTTCGGCGTTCTTGGACAGAACGTCCGTGGCCGCCGTGGCACCCTGTGCGGGATCGGACGCGGTATCGGCCGAAACCTCTACGATCTTGCGCCCGAGCAGCCCGCCCTTGGCATTGATCTCCTCGATCGCGAGCTTCGCGGCCTTGTAGGGTCCGTCGTCATAGGGCGCGACGAAGCCCGACAGCGCAATGGCGAAGCCGACCGTCACGTCCTCCTGCGCGGTCGCCGCGAATGGCGTTGCCGCGATCAGGGTCGTAAGAAAGATGCGTGTTCCCATTTTCATTTTTTGGTCCTCCTTGACCAGTTCGTTGATCTCTTTCATGCGGCCGCGCGAAGTCGCGCGGTTTCTTCAGGATCGATCGAACCGTCTTTGCCCAGCACCACGCCATAGACGGCCCGGGCCCTTTCGGCGGTGATCCGCCCAAGACCCACATCGCGGGCGACCTTCTCCGCCGGCCGCGATTTCGGGTTTCCGTAGCCCCCACCTCCGGCCGAGATGGACAGGACGAGTTGGCGGTCGGCGACGTCGACCTGGGCGCATGACGGCAAGGGTTCGCGGCTGCCGTTCTCTTCGATCAGATACTGGTTGGCCGGGCCGCCTTCCCCACCGCCACGCGTTCCCAGCGCGGCGTTGACGACGCCGTCGCTGACGTAGCCGACGGAGATGTCGCAACCGACCGGCCCGAACTCGACCGCGATAGACGGTGCCCCGACATGCTCGCCGGCGCCCTCCGTATCCGGCAGCAGCCGGCGCGACGCGACGTAGAGCGGCTGGCGCAACTCGTCGAGTTCGACAGAATCGAGGTTGCACATGCCGGCGTTGCCGACGTGGCCGATCGTGAGCCATGCGTCGGCGCTCGGGCTGCCAGCGCCGCCGGTCATGCCCAGGAACACCTGATTGATGAAGGGTTTGCCGTCGCGCGGGTGGATGCCCGAGATCACCGCGACCGAGGGCGGGATGACGGCGCCGCACTCGGCCATTCCCCTGCCCTCCGCGATCTCCGCGATGGCGCACTGAACCGGGTTCGCGACACGGTCCGCCACGTTGGTGGTGGCCACGGAGCAGGAGGTCGGATGACGGGGCACGCCGACCACGCAGTTGTCCTTGAGGCGCAGATCGATGCGGCGAAAGCTGCCGGCGTTCTTTGGCACGGTGTGATCGATGGAGTTGAAGATGCCGACCATGGCGGCGGTACGCGTGCACGCCTCCGATAGGTTGAGGCCGCAAGGCAGGCAATCCATGTTCTCGGTGAGATCGACGGAGATCCGCGCCGCTTCGGCGTCGATGCCGACATGCACCGTGACCGGTATGCCGTCCTCCGGCGTGCCCGGGAACGGATCGTGCCGGCTGAGACGCGTCGCGCGACCACTCGGCAGGGCGCGCACCGCTTCGATCATACGCTTCTCGGAATAGTCGAGCCATTCGCGGCTGAAAGCCTCGAGCGCGTCCCAGCCGACTTCGGCCGCCATCGTCCTAATTTCCTGCTCGCCGATGCGCGCAGCCCCCAGCGCCGCCAGAAAATCGCCCCACCATTGGTCCGGGACGCGGATCCGCATACGGCACATGCGCACGAAGTCTTGGTTGGTCTGATAGTTCTCCTGTACCCGCACCGACGGGAAGATCAGCGCGCCTTCCTCGTACACGTCGCGCGCCGCGCCGTGATAGGTCGTGGGGATCGAGTTGCCGATGTCGGCCTGATGGGCCTTTGCCAGCACCGTGAACCTATGACGCCCCTCGTCATCGACGATCGGTACCAGGATGGTGTGATCGGCCGCGTGGCTGCAGCCATGATAGGGCGAATTGTTGATGAAGGCGTCCCCGGCTTTGAGGTCGGGACAATATTCCTTCATGTATCTGGCCATGATGTCTGGGCCGGACAGCACGTGGATGGGCAGGCCCTCATTGGCGACCAGAAGCTCCGCGTCGGCGGTTACGATGCAGCAGGAAAAGTCGCGCGCGATGTTGAGCACACCGGAGCGTCCGGTCCTGAGCAGCGTGTTCGCCATCTTGCGGGCCACGCCTTCGAAGCGGTTGTTCAAGAGTGCGAGTGTAACGAGATCCATGGCCATCTCCTCACTGCTGGCCGACGTCGACGACGAGACTGCCGGACGGCCGCCTCTCGGCGCTCGCGCCGGGATCGACGATGACCGTGGTATAGTCGTTCTCCACGATGGCCGGACCGTCGATCCTTTCTCCTGCCTTCAATGTCTCGAAGCGATAGACGTCGGTCTCAGCCCATCCGATGCCCGCGAACCAGGCATTGCGGACCCACTTTTCCTTGATGCCGGCCGGCGAGGCGAGACGCAGGTCCTTCCTTTCAGAAAGCCGGCACGTCACGGATGCCGACCACCCGACAATCTCTATGAAGGAGCCTTCGTCGCGGAACGAGAACAACGTCTCGTGCGTGCGGTGAAAATCCTCGACGAACTCCGACAGCGCGCCAGCATCCGATACCGAACCTTCGCGAAGCGGAACCTCGATCTCCCACACCTCGGTCGCGTAGCGCGCGTCGGCCTTGAAGGTGATCGTGGTCTCCAGCGCGCCGGCCCCCGGCCCGGCGGCGAAGTCCCTCGCCTTCCGCGCCAGCGCGGACAGTGTGGCGTTGACCGCGTCGTGGTCGAAACTGTCGGTATGGGCGACCTGGGCGGCATGGTACTCAGCCTTCAGTTCCGACATCAACGCGCCCGCCGCCGAAAGGGCCGGGCCGGTTTCCGGGATGATCAGCGTCCGGCAACCGAGGCGCCGAGCGATGCGCACAGAATTGAGGCCAGCCGCGCCGCCACCGCCGATGAGCACCGCTTCGCGCGGGTCGATCCCCTGCTTGACGGTGATGTCCAGGATGGCCTGCACCATGTTCTCGGTCGCGATGGTCAGGATCGCGTCCGCCGCCTCGGCGACCGGGAGCTTGCCTGGTCCGGCGACGTCGCGCTCGACCGCCGCGCGCGCCGCTTCCGGGTCGAGCGTCATCGCGCCGCCGAGGAAGTATGCCGGATCGATGTGACCGAGAGCGACGGCCGCGTCGGTCACCGTGGCATGCGTGCCGCCGCGGCCGTACGCGGCGGGCCCGGGGACGGCGCCGGCGCTCGCCGGGCCGACCCGCAGCAGGCCGCCACTGTCGATCGAGGCTATCGATCCGCCGCCGGCACCCACGCTCTTGACGTCCACCCAGGGGAACCCGAGCATGATGCCGCGATATTGCGGTCCGATCCAAGTTTCGCGCGTGGTCGGGATGTTGCCCTTGCGCACGATCGACACGTCGTAGGTTGTGCCGCCGGTATCCGCGATGATCGCGTCCTCGGCCGCACTGTCGATGGCGGCGTAATAGCGGCCCGCGATCGGCGCCATGGATGGGCCGGAGTTCACGATATGGATCGGCGCCTCCGCCGCGTCCGCGGCATCGATGACGCCCGCCTGCGAGGTGACGATCAGGACGCGACCGCGGAAGCCCGCCTCGCGCAGCCGCCGCTCCAGGTCGCTCATGTAGCGTGCGATCATCGGCTTGAGCGACGCGTCGACCGCGGCGGACGACGCACGGCGGAATTCGCGGATGGCCGGGTTGAGCTTGTGTGACAACGTGAAGGGGACGCCCGGAAGATGCTCGGCGAGGAGTTCGCCGATCCGCAATTCATGCGCGGGGTTGA
Source organism: Aquibium oceanicum (assembly GCF_001889605.1). Classification (NCBI taxonomy): domain Bacteria; kingdom Pseudomonadati; phylum Pseudomonadota; class Alphaproteobacteria; order Hyphomicrobiales; family Phyllobacteriaceae; genus Aquibium; species Aquibium oceanicum. The sequence continues at coordinate 4,219,351 of NZ_CP018171.1, forward strand.
CGATCGACCACAGGAGGCAGACGGCGACCGCCTCGACCGCATTTTCCTTCAGCCGTTCGATGTGCTCGAGCACAGCCTCTTCGTCCAACGTCAGGCGGACGGACCCGTCGGCCATCACCCGTTCGGGTACCTCGAAGGTCAGGCTCCGCGGTATATAGGGTTCCGGAAACTCGTGCGTGAAATTGAACGTCTCGGCGCGACCGCCCTCCCGCAGCACCAGGATGTCGCCATGTCCGGAAGTGGTGAGCAGGGCGGTGCGGGCGGTCCGTCCTGTGATTATCGCATTGATGGCATGGGTCGTACCGTGCAGCAGCGTATTGCCGCCCGCAAGAAATTCGGCGAGCGATCGGCCGTCCGCGTCGGCTGCAACGGAAAGAGCGTCGAGCATGCCGGCCACCGGATCGTGCGGGGTCGTCGCGGCCTTGTAGAGCCGGCAGAGGCCGCTGTCGTCCTCGACGACCAGGTCCGTGAACGTCCCCCCCGTATCAACCGCAAAACGCATGTCGCCCCCGTAGCCGTTGCCTCGTCAGTCTTTTCCCAGAAATGCCGCCCAGCGCGGCGCGCGCCGCGCCACCGCGGCGACCAGTGCATCGCATTCCGCGTCCCCGATCGGCAGGCTGAGCGCCAGCAATCCTCGCCGCGCGGTATAGAAACCGTCTTCCAGCAGGTCGAAGAAGATGAGGTCGCGCATCCGCTGGTCGGCTCCGGCGAGGTCCGCCGGCCGCTTCGGTTCGGTTCTCATCGGGTGGATGTTCATCAGCGAGCCGATTCCGGTGACGATTATTCCGGCACCCGCCCCGGCCAGGACCGCGTTGATCCGCCGCCGCAGCGAATCGCCGCGCGCGTTGAGGTCATGCACGGCTGCCGGAGTCAGTCGCTTGGTCAGTCCGGCGAGACCCGCCGCCATTGTTAGAACATTGTTGTTGAAGGTGCCGGCATGCGGAAGCGAGCCGGTCTTCGAGGGATCGAAGTTCGACATCACCTCGGCACGGCCGCCGAAGGCGCCGAAGGACATGCCGCCGCCGATGTACTTGCCGAGCGTGGTGAGGTCGGGCCGTATCCCGAGTTCGGACTGCAACCCGCCAGGGCTGAGCCGGGACGTCATCACCTCGTCGAACACGAGCAGCGCGCCCGCGGCCTCGGTCTCCTCACGCAGCATCTGCAAAAAGGCGGGGTCGCCTGGAATACAGCCACCGCTGCCCATCATCGGCTCGACGATGACGCAGGCGAGGTCGGAACCGGTTTCGCGTATCGCCTGACGCGTCGCCTCGATCTCGTTGAAACGGGAGAAGACATACTCGTGCGGCACGTTCACGGGTACCTCGGAGGCGGGAAACGTCAGGGTACCGCCGTGATACGCGCCCTCGAACACCATCACCTTGCCGCGCCCGGTCGCGTGCTTGGCAAGTGCCAGCGCCAACATGTTCGCCTCGGTGCCCGAATTCGTGAAGCGCAGCAGTTCCATCGACGGAAAGCGGTCCTTGATAGCCTCCGCGAAGGCCGCTTCCTGCGGCCCGTGGCTTCCGAGGTTCACGCCGTTTGCGACTGCCTTGGCGATGGCCTCCGCGATCAATGGATCGGAATGGCCATAGAGACCCGCGGTGAACTCGCCGAGGAAGTCGACATAGGTATGGCCATCCGCGTCCTCGAGGCGGCAGCCGGAGCCCGAGACCATGGTGAGGGGGAACGGGGTGTAGTAGAGCACGGTGCGCGTGTTGCCGCCCGGCATCACCTGGCTCGCCCGTTCGTGCAGGGCCTGGCTCTCGGGATTGGCGGCGCTATAGGCCTCGACCGCATCCGCGAGCACGGCTGGCAATGCGTTGTGCCCCTGCATCGTCATTGCGCCGACCCCGGACCCGCGATCTTCCACCTGGGGTGATCCATCTTCATTCTTCCCACTCGACGTTTCCGTCGACGCCGATCATCTGCCCAGATATGCGGGCGCCCGCCGGCGAGGCGAGAAACGCGATCATAGCGGCGATGTCTTCCGGTTCCACCATGGTGCGCAGCGAGACATATCGCAGAAGCTGCCGCTCGTACTCGTTCCGGTCGACCCCGAGTGCGGACGCCTTGGCATCGATAACGCGATTGATGCGGTCGCCACGAATGGCTCCGGGAAGGATGGCATTGACCCTGATGCCGTGCGGTCCCAGTTCACGCGCGAGGTTCTTCGTCAGGCTGAGCACAGCACCCTTGGTCACCACGTATGGCAGTCGCAGGGGAAGACCGACTTTGGCACTGCCGGAGGAGATGTTGAGGATGAGGCCGCTGCGTTGCGACTTCATGCCCGGTATCACGGCGCGGGCGAACAGGAAGTGACTCGTCAGGTTGACCCGGATGGACTCGTTCCAGTCCTGAAGCGTGATGTCCTCGGCATTCGCGGTCGGCCCGGCGATGCCTACATTGTTGACGAGAAGGTCGATACGCCCGCCGGCGCGGCGAACGATGTCCTCTATCGCGGCTTCATCTCCCACGTCGGCGGGAATGGTGTGGATGGCAGGATTGCGTGATGCCAGAACGTCCAGACCCTGCGCATTCACATCGCAGGCGAAGACCTGCGCCCCTGCCCCGGCCAAGGTAGCCGCGATAACCGCACCGGCACCGCCGCCGGCTGCCGTTACAATCACGATCTGGCCCTGGAGGAGCAATTCAGGCACTTGTTCAGCGCTTTCCCGTCCCGCCTCTATCTGATATAGCAAAAACAGCAGAAAAGCAGCCATGTGTCAATTTGCTATCGCAGAAAAGTCGCTATTGTCCTGTGGTGGGAGGCAGGAACGCGATGCTTCCGATCCCAGGCCGCGCTTGCGGCTGCACGGTATCGAAAACGCATAGTGGCGCTGCATAGCCGTGGTATCGAGGGTCAGTGGAGGTGCGATGTCGGAAGTGAACAGGCGGCCGGGTCCCGGTCGGCAACAGTCGCAGGCGCCCGAACTCGACGCGATCGATGCGACGCTTGCCGAAACGGTCGAGAGGCAAGTCTACCGTAGCATCCGCCAGGCCATGATGAGCGGCCGCGTCGCGCCTGGTACATCCCTTACCAGCCGCTCGCTCGCCCAGGTACTCAGAGTCAGCGCGCAACCGGTGCGCGACGCATTGAAGCGTCTCGAAGCGGACGGCGTGCTGGAGGGGCGTCCGCAGAGCGGCTTCTTACTTCGGCACGTTTCGCAACAGGAATATCGTCATATCATCGAAATCCGGCAGCGCCTGGAAGGGCTTGCCGCGCGGGTCGCGTTGGGCAGCATGGATACCGATACCCTCGGAAAGCTCGAGCGGATCAACGAACGAATGTCACGCCTCGAAACCGCAAAGGAAGCGCTTGCCGAGAACTACCGCTTCCACTTCACCATCTATCGCATGGCCGACAGGCCTGCGCTCCTGACCCTCATCGAAAATCTCTGGGTCCGCATGGGACCCGCTCTCCATCATCATCCCTACAAGATCAGCAGCGAAGAGACGATGGAGCGACACAACCAGATCATCCATGCTCTCAAGAAACGCGATGCGAACGCCGTCGAGATAGCGATAGCGGAGGACCTGGGCGCCGCTGCCAATCTCGTCGTACCGCGATTGCCGCAGTAGGTAGAGCGCGTCCCGCGATCGATGAATCGTATGGGATGTGAGGCCGGCTTTCGTGAGTGGTTCAACATCCACCTCGATCGAGGTGGATCGCGGGGAGAGCACTGAGCGGGACGTAGAGCACGACGACGGTCCTCGGATACTGGGGACCGCCGGTCATCTGCGCAATTTGATGTCGTCAAACTGGGAAGTGGTGCCGCTTGCGTGACTCGAACACGCGACCCCATCATTACGAATGATGTGCTCTACCAACTGAGCTAAAGCGGCCCGGCCCGGGGCGGTTTGCGCCTCGGGCGAAGGTGAGCGCGTGATACCGGCATCGGGCGCCGAATTCAAGCGGCAAGCCGCGACAAATCACCGTCGGCCTGCGACGCGCCGATCGACCGGGAACGGAGCCGTCGCCGGGAGCCCGCGAGGTGCCCCGCCGCAGCGGCTTGCCGGCCTCGCGATCGCAGGCCGCAACACCCAACCTACCGCCGCCGGGCGGCCCTACCGGAAAGCCGTTATGTTCCGGTGCGGCAGAAAATCCTCCCTGTGCCAATGGACTCTTCCTTCCGCTGGAGTAATCTCCCCGGCGAACCTGGGGCGCATGGGCATGCGCCACCCACCCAGAAGGCAGGTCAGGAGGAAACTGATGTCCGAAATCGAAATGGTCGTGAATGGCCGCACCGTCACCGGGAACGTCGAGGACAGGACGCTTCTCGTGCATTTCCTGCGCGAAAACCTCGGCCTGACCGGCACGCATGTGGGCTGCGACACCTCGCAGTGCGGCGCCTGCGTGGTGCATCTCGACGGCAAGGCGGTGAAGAGCTGCTCCATGCTCGCGGCCCAGGCGTCCGGCTCGACGGTCGTCACGATCGAGGGGCTGGCCGACGGCGCCGATCTCCATCCCGTCCAGGCGGCGTTCCGCGAGCATCACGGGCTGCAGTGCGGCTTCTGTACCCCGGGCATGATCATGGCGGCCACCGACATGATCGCCCGCCATCCCGAAGGCCTGGACGAGAAGACCGTGCGCTCGGAGCTCGAGGGCAACATCTGCCGCTGCACCGGCTATCACAATATCGTCAAGGCGATCCTGGCGGCGTCGGAGACCATGTCGAAGGGCGCCGCCCGCGCGGCCTGAAACCGCGACGGGGAGGAGGAGCGGCCGGGATGTTGAAGGCGCACCCCGAGGAACGGCGCAGGGTCGCGACGCGGGTCTGAACCCGCCCGACCGCCGCCGCAGGCCGCAACGGACACGAGAATTCCGGAGGAGGAGTTTCTAATGGGCATCGAAGGCATCGGCGCGAGGGTCGCGCGCAAGGAAGACAAGCGGTTCATCACCGGCGCGGGGCGCTACGTCGACGACATGGTCGTGCCTGGCATGAAGCACGCCGCGTTCGTCAGGAGCCCTCACGCGCATGCCGAGATCGAGAGCATCGACGTCGCGGCCGCTAAGAAGATGCCCGGCGTCATCGGCGTCCTCACCGGCAAGGAGATCAAGGCCGACGGCATCGGCAACCTGATCTGCGGCTGGATGATCCATTCCAAGGACGGCACGCCGATGAAGATGGGCGCCTGGTCGCCGATGGCGACCGACCGCGTGCGCTTCGTCGGCGAGGCGGTGGCCATCGTCGTGGCCGAGACCAAGGGCCAGGCGCGCGACGCGGCCGAGGCGGTCGTGGTCAACTACAAGGAACTGCCGGCCGTCATCGATGCGGTGGCGGCGCTTGAGGAAGGCGCTCCCCAGCTTCACCCCGAGGCGGAAGGCAACCTGATCTACGACTGGGAGATCGGCGACGCCGCCGCCGCCGACAAGGCGATCGCATCGGCCGCGCACGTGACGAAACTGAAGCTCGTCAACAACCGCCTCGTGCCGAACGCCATGGAGCCGCGTGCCGCGCTCGGCCACTACGACAAGGCCGAGGACCACTACACCTGCTGGACCACCTCGCAGAACCCGCACGTCGCCCGCGTGGTGATGAGCGCTTTCTACAACGTCGCGCCGGAGAACAAGCTGCGCGTCATCGCGCCCGACGTCGGCGGCGGCTTCGGTTCCAAGATCTTCATCTATCCGGAAGAGATCGTCTGCTTGTGGGCTTCCAAGAAGACCGGCGTGCCGGTCAAATGGGTCGCCGACCGCACGGAGAGCTTCCTGACCGATGCCCACGGTCGCGACCACGTCACCGAGGTACAGATGGCCTTCGATGCCGACAATCGCATGACGGGGCTGAAGGTCGACACCATCGCCAATCTCGGCGGCTACATGTCGCTGTTTTCGTCATCGGTGCCCACCTACCTCTACGCGACGCTGCTGTCGGGCCAGTACGCGATCCCGGCGATCCACTGCAACGTGCGCACCGCCTACACCAACACCGCGCCGGTCGATGCATATCGCGGCGCGGGCCGGCCGGAAGCGACGTACGTCATGGAACGCGTGGTGGAGACCGCGGCGCGCGAACTGGGCGTCAGCCCCGCCGAACTGCGCCGCAAGAACTTCATCACCGAGTTCCCCTACCAGACGCCCGTCATCATGGCCTACGACGCGGGCGACTACGCCGCCTCGCTCGATGCCGCGATGAAGGCGGCCGACTACGCCGGCTTCGAGGCGCGCCGCGCCGAGGCCAAGTCCCGCGGCAAACTGCGCGGCATCGGCATGAGTTGCTACATCGAGGCCTGCGGCATCGCGCCCAGCCAGGCGGTGGGTTCGCTCGGCGCCGGCGTGGGCCTGTGGGAATCGGCCGAGGTGCGGGTCAACATGGCCGGCACCATCGAAGTGCTGACCGGCTCTCACAGCCACGGCCAGGGCCACGAGACGACCTTCGCCCAGCTCGTCAACCAGCGCTTCGGCGTGCCGATCGAGCAGGTCTCGATCGTCCACGGAGACACCGACAAGGTGCAGATGGGCATGGGCACCTACGGCTCGCGCTCGGGCGCCGTCGGCATGTCGGCCATCGTCAAGGCGCTCGACAAGGTCGAGGCCAAGGCGAAGAAGATCGCCGCCCACCTGCTGGAAGCCGACGAGGCCGACATCGTGATCGAGAACGGCGAATTGAAGGTCGCGGGTACCGACAAGACCCTTCCGTGGTTCCAGATGGCGCTCGCCGCCTACGCCGCTCACAATCTGCCGGCGGGCATGGAGCCGGGACTGAAGGAGGGCGCCTTCTACGATCCGTCGAACTTCACCTTCCCGGCCGGCTGCTACATCTGCGAGGTCGAGGTCGATCCCGACACAGGCACGACCGAGATCGTCCAGTTCGTGGCCGCCGACGATTTCGGCAACATCATCAACCCGATGATCGTCGAGGGCCAGGTGCATGGCGGCATCGCCCAGGGCGTCGGCCAGGCGCTGCTGGAAGGATGCCGGTACGACCAGTCGGGCCAGCTGATCACCGCGAGCTACATGGACTACACCATGCCGCGCGCCGGCGACCTGCCGTCGTTCACCGTGTCGACTTCGAACACCCCCTGCCCCGGCAATCCGCTCGGGATCAAGGGCTGCGGCGAGGCTGGCGCGATCGGCTCCCCGCCGGCCGTCATCAACGCGGTCACCGATGCGATCGGCAACAATGATCTGACCATGCCCGCGACGCCGCTGACGGTCTGGGCGGCGTTGAAGGCGGCCACGCGGCACTGAGCGAAGCGATCGGAGACGAAGAAGATGTATTCCACAAATTACCATCGTGCGTCCTCGCTGGAGGATGCGGTCAAGCTCCTGGGCGAGGCCGAGGACGGCAAGGTCGTTTCCGGCGGCATGACGCTGATCCCGGCCATGAAGACGAGGCTCGCGGCACCCAGCGACCTGATCGACCTGCGCCATATCGCGGACCTGAAGGGCATCAAGGTCTCGAGCCGCGACGTCACCATCGGCGCCGGCACCACCCATGCCGAGGTCGCCGACAGCAAGGAACTGGCGGCCGTGTGCCACTCCTTCTGCCACATGGCGAGCCAGATCGGCGATCCGCACGTGAGGCATCTCGGCACGCTCGGCGGCTCGATCGCGAACAACGATCCGGCCGCCGACTATCCGGCCGCGCTCCTGGCGCTCGGCGCCACCGTGGTGACGAACACCCGCGAGATCGCGGCGGAGGAATTCTTCACCGGCCTGTTCGAGACCGCGCTGGAGGACGGCGAGATCGTCACCGCGGTCAAGTTCACCGCGCCCACCAAATGCGGCTACCAGAAGTTCCGCAATCCTGCGTCGCGCTACGCGATGACCGGCGTCTTCGTCGCCCAGGGCGACGGTGGCGTTAAGGTGGGCGTCACCGGAGCGGGCGACGACGGCGTCTTCCGCTCCTCCGAGATCGAGGCGGCACTCTCGTCGAACTTCGACGCCTCGGCCTTGGATGGACTTACCGTCCCCTCGGGCAACCTGATGTCGGACATCCACGCCTCGGCCGAATACCGGGCAAACCTGATCGTCGTCATGGCCAAGCGCGCCGTGAAAATGGCCAACGGCGCCTAGGCGCAGGCAAGAATCACTTCGAAGTCGAGAAGGCCCCCATGCGGGGCCTTTATCGTTTTCCCCACCCGCGCCGTATGAATTCAGGGCAAATCGTTAGATTTGCAACTATCGTCTTCATCGAGATTCAAGGGCCGACTGCTAACGCTGGGGCAACGGTGGGGATCGAGGGCCTGATGGCCACGAAGGCATGATGCCGCTTCCCGCCGGCCGGCGCCGCCGGCATGCAAACCTCCCGTGATTTTAGCCGTTCCGCGGAACGATAGGCCTCGCCCGTCGCGATGAGCGGCATTGCCGAACCCGAAAGGTCTCCCTCGTATGAGAGCCCTCCTGATTTCCTGTGCGCTCGCAATGCTCGGCGCCACGTCCACGCTCGCAGCCGAACTCGGCCAGCCGAAGGGCACCGTCATCCTTTCCGTCACCGGCGCCATCGAGCGCACCAACAGCGGCGAGGCCGCCGAGTTCGACCTCGCGATGCTGGAAGAGATCGCCGGCCGCAGCGCCTCCATGCGCACGCCCTGGACGGATAGCGTCACCGAATTCGAGGGCCCCTATCTCGACGCGCTGCTGGAGGCGGTCGGGGCGCACGGCCACAAACTGGTGGTTAAGGCGCTGAACGACTACTCCGCCGAACTGCCCCTCGAGGACGCGCGCGATTTCGAGACGATCCTGGCGCTTCGCATGAACGGCGAGACCATGTCCGTCCGCGAGAAGGGTCCGCTGTTCCTCATCTACCCGTTCGACAAGAACCCCGAACTCTACAACGAAAAGTATTTCTCCCGATCGGTGTGGCAGATCCGCGAGATCGAGGTCGTCGATTGAACACGCAGCTCACAGCCAGCCAGGATGCCGTCCGCAAGGCGCGCGTAGCGACGAGATATCTGATCGCGCTCTCGCTCGGCCTCATGGTGGCGCTCGGCGGCATGTTCGCACATTTGTCGAACCGGCAGAACACCTTGCGCGACAGCATTCGCGAGGACGCGCTGTGGGCCGTCTACCAGCTCGACCGGGAAGCGCGGACCCTGTCGGAATCCCTCCACAAGCTTTCCGGGGCCCAAGACGACGACGCCCGGCAGACGCTGGCGCTGCGCTACGACATCCTCTATTCGCGCCTGTCCATCCTCGACAACAGCCAGTACGCCGCCTTCTTCGAGGACAATGACAGCATCGTCCGCAACCGGGCGCTCATCCGCGAGATGGTCCTGTGGATGGAGCCGCCCTTCAACGCGCTCGGCGCCGGGCAGGCGCACTCACCGTCCCTGCTGGCCCCGGTGGTCGAGACCCTGCCGCACCTTTTGCAGGTGACCAACGATCTGCTGACCTACACCAACTCGTCGGTCTCCTCCGACCGGGCGGAAGCGCGCGAAGAGGTCATGCGCCTACAGCGGATGTCGGCAATGATCGTGGTGGCCCTCACCCTTTCGATCGGACTTCTGGTGCTCAACCTCCGGCAGCAGGTCGCACACGTCAAGAAGGCCAGCGTGGAGCTGGAGAACATCGCCGCGAAGCTGTCCGATGCCTACAGCGCCGCGGAAGCCGGCAATCGTGCGAAGTCGCAGTTCATGGCGACGATCGGCCACGAGATCCGCACGCCGCTCAACGCCATCCTCGGCATGGCCGAACTGCTCGGCCATGCGCGTCTCGAGGAGGAGGACAAGGCAAACGTGCGCGTCATCACCAGTTCGGGAACCGCGCTGCTGGAGATCATCAACGAAATCCTCGATTTCGCCAAGCTGGAGCATGGCGACACGCCGCCCGAAAGCGTCCCCTTCGACGCGAGGGAACTCGTAAAGGACGCCATGCGGGTCATGGACGGCCGCGCACGCGAACAGGGAAACGAACTTTCGTGCGCCTGCGCGACACTCGGCGGCGACGGATGGTACCTCGGCGATCCCGCCAGGCTGCGGCGGGTCGTGCTGAACCTGCTCAGCAACGCGGTGAAGTTCACCGATCAGGGCAAGGTCGTAGCGCGAGTCGAGGAAAAACGTGACGGCGCGGGCGGATTGCGCCTGCGCTTCAGCGTTTCGGACACCGGCATCGGCATCCCCGAGGACGCCCGCCACCGGCTCTTCAATGCCTTCAGCCAGGTCGACGGCACGATCAGCCGCCGATACGGGGGGACGGGCCTCGGGCTCGCCATCTGCAAGCGCATCGTGGAGGAGATGTCCGGAGAAATCGGCGTCGACAGCACGCCTGGGAGGGGAAGCACCTTCTGGTTCGAGGTTCCGGCGGTGGCGACCGTCGCATCGCCCGCGGCGCCGGTCGCGACATCGGAACGATCCGACCCGCTGCCGATCCTGCGTATCCTCCTGGTCGAGGACAACCTCGTGAACCGGCAGGTGGCGGTGAAATTCCTGGAGATGCTGAACCAGTCGGTCGAGATCGCCGTCGACGGCGAGCAGGCCGTCCGCATGTGTTCGCGGGACAGGTTCGATCTTATCCTGATGGACATGCAGATGCCCCTCATGGACGGCATCGCGGCGACCCGTGCGATCCGCGCGGCGGGCGACTGGCGCGCGCTCGTCCCCATCATTGCGATGACGGCCAGCGCTTCCGAGACGGATCGCTCTCTGTGCCGCGACGCCGGGATGAGCGGTTTCGAAGCCAAGCCGATTTCCTCGGCGAAGCTCGCAGCCCTCATCCGCGCCTACGGGGCGTCAGGTTCGTCCGCGCTGCCGGCGCATGGAACCGCCGGCGCGGGCGCGCCGCCGAATGCAGCGTCTACGCCCGATCGCGACCAAGCGCGGGTCGACGAACTTGTCGAGGCGGTCGGCCGCGAGGCCTTCGACGCCTTGGTCGAAGTCTTCTTCGCCGATACCTCCGCTCTCCTTGCTGATCTCGCCCGCGCGATGAAGACGCACGATCTCGAGCTCTTCGACCGGTCACTTCACTCCCTCAAGGGCTCGGCGTCCAATCTCGGCTTCGTCAAATGCGCCGACCTCGCCGAAGAACTGCGGTCGGCACGGCTGAGCGAGGTCGCCGTCTCTCGGATGGCGGCGGAGATCGCCCGGCTGAGCGAGGAACGTTCCGCATGTGCCGCATGATCAGGAAGGTAGTGTAATGGGTGAACTCAAGGTCCTCATTGTCGAGGACAGCCATGCCAATCTGATGCTCATGGAGATGCTGGTGCGGCAGACACCGGGCTGCACGGCGATCACCTATGCCGATCCGCTGAAAGTGATTGCGGAAATGGACCGGCTCGAGTTCGACATCGCGCTGGTCGATTTCCGGCTGCCGGGCATGGACGGCATCGAGCTGCTGACCGCCTTGCGAAACGTGCCGCGGTTCGAGGAAAAGCCGATCGTCATGGTGACAGCCGACCGGGAGGCGCATATCAGGCTGCGCGCCATCAAGGCCGGCGCGGTGGAGTTCCTGCACAAGCCGATCGAGCCGATCGAGTTCAAGGCGCGCCTCGGCAACCTCGTGCGCCTCTGCGAGGTCCAGCGCAAGCTGGCCGACCAGGCGGCGTGGCTGCGCACCGAGGTCGACAAGGCGACGAAGGAGCTTCGCGAGCGGGAGGAGGAGATCATCAGCCGCCTCACCCTGGCCGCCGGCTACAAGGACCGCGAGACGGCCGCCCATACGAAGCGCATGGCGATCTATTCGGCCATGATCGCCAGGGAACTCGGCTTGAAGGAAGAACTCTGCCGCGACATCCAGCTCGCCGCGCCGATGCACGACATCGGCAAGGTCGGCATCCGCGACGATGTCCTCCTCAAGGATTCCGGCCTGGATGAAGGTGAGCGCACCCACATCAACGAGCATGCCGAGATCGGCGCCTCCATCCTGCACGGCTCCAAATGCGGATTGCTCAAGCTGGCCGCCGAAATCGCGCTTGCGCATCACGAGCGCTGGGACGGCGCCGGTTATCCGCTGCAACTCGCGGGAAAGTCGATTCCGCTCGTCGCCCGCATCGCGTCGGTGGCCGACGTATTCGACGCGCTGACCTCGGACCGGCCCTACAAGGCCGCCTGGAGCGTCGACCGCGCCTTCGCTTTCCTGCGTCAGGAGGCGGGCGCCCAGTTCGATCCCGATTGCGTGGCGGCATTCGAGCGCTGCCGCAAGCAGGTGCTGGAGGTCATGCAGCAGAACCCCGACGACGAACTGCCGAATTCCGCCGTCGCGTGACCGCAGTCTTCTGACCGGATCAGGCCTGAAGCGCGTCCACGAGGCGGGCGGCGCCGTCGCGGAACGGATCGACGGTCGCAAGCCCCATGCGCGCCTCGATCTTCTCCAGGCACTGGCGCGCCTCTTCGTCCCCGAGCGCGGCGGTGTTCACCGCGATGCCGGCGACTGTCACATCCGGATTGACGATCCGCGCCGTCGCGAGCGCGAGATCGCGCAGCGCCTCCAGCGAAGGCAACTGGTAGTGTGGCAGGCCGCGCATGTGGGTGCGGGTGGGCTCGTGGCAGAGAACCAGCGCATCCGGCCGCCCGCCATGCACCAGCGCCATCGTCACCCCGGAATACGACGGATGGAATAGGCTCCCCTGCCCCTCGATCAGGTCCCAGTGGTCCGCATCGTTGTCCGGCGTCAGCCATTCGACGCTGCCTGCCATGAAGTCGGCCACCACTGCGTCGAGCGGGACGCCCGAGCCGGTGATGAGGATGCCGGTCTGGCCGGTGGCGCGGAAGGTCGCCTTCATGCCGCGTCCGCGCATCTCGCGCTCCATGGCAAGCGCGGTGTACATCTTGCCCACCGAACAGTCCGTGCCGACGGCCAGGCATCGCTTGCCGGTGCGCGGCTTCCCGTCGGCGATCGGATAGCTCACGGTCGGAAGACGCACGTCGAAGAGCTGCGTCCCGGCCCGCTCGGCCGCGGCCACGAGTTCGGGGATGTCGGAAAGCCGGTTGTGCAGCCCCGATGCGATGTCCATGCCTGCTTCGGCCGCTTCGACCAGCGTCCTCACCCAGTCCTTCGAAATCACCCCGCCCCGGTTCGCGGCGCCCACGACCAGCGTCGCCGCACCAGCGTCCCGCGCTTCGGCGATCGTCATGTCCGGCAGCTTCATGTCCGCCTTGCAGGCCTCCAGCCTCAGCTGGCCGAGCGCGAATTCCGGCCGCCAGTCGCGAATGCCCTGCGCCACCTTGGCCGCGAGCTGGTCAGGAGCGTCTCCGAGGAAGAGCAGGTATGGGGTCTTGAGCATGTCGAAATCCGCGCGCTGTTTCGCACCGATAGGAGCGGTGTCGGTCCGCCGGTGTCAAGGCCGTGCGGAAGGCTCAACGCGAAACCACGGCGTATGCCTTCATTCGCGCGATCGTTCCCGCCAGGCGATGACGAGGGAGCCGCCAATGATCATCATCGCCCCGATGACGGTGTTGATGCCGGGCCGCTCGCCGAAGACCGCGTAGTCGTAGAGGCCGGCGAAGACCAGCGCCGAGTAGAACAGCGGTATCACGAAACTGGCGTCGCCCCGCTTCAGCGCCTGCAGGAGCAGCGCCTGTGCCGCGACCATGGCGAAACCGATTCCCGCCAGCAGCATCCACTGCATGGGCGTCGGCCAGATCCACACGAAACTTGCGGCGCCGATTGCCAGGACGCCTCCGATCATGTTGCCGATGGCAAGAATCCTGAGCGGCGTCTCGATGTTGGTCAGCCGCTTGACGAGCACGACTTCCAGCCCGACGAGCAGGGCCGCGAGCAACGCGATCATCGCGGCCGGCTGGAAAGCGTCCGTGCCCGGCCGGACGAGGACCACCGCTCCGACGAAGGCTACGAAGGCCGCGCCCCAGCGCCATTTCCCCACCGTCTCGCCGAGGATCGGGATCGCCAGAACCATGGCGACGATCGGATTGAGAAAGCCGATGGCGGTGGCGTCGGCAAGCCGCATGAAAGCGGCCGCGGCGAAGAGACAGGTGACGCCCGACCAGCCCGCCGCCACGCGCAGCACGTGATTGCCCCACGCAGCGCCCCGCAGCGGCGGCCGGTACCAAGCGATTACCGGCGCCAACGCCACCAGCGCGAAGATGTACCGGCCGGCCGTCACCTGCAGCGGGTGGATCGGCGGACCTTCGACGGCGCGGCCGAGCATCTTGGCAAAGAGCATCGTGGCCGCGACCAGCGCACAGGCGAGGATCATCATCGCCACCGGCAACAGGACCTCGCGGGACCGCTTGCCGGCTTCTTCGGTCACGCGGCGAGCTTCCGCCTGGCAGCCTCGTATTCGCCCACCAGCCTGTCGACCAGTTCGGCGGCCGTCGTCACGGCCTCGACCGCGCCGATCCCCTGCCCGCAGCCCCAGATGTGTTTCCAGGCCTTGGTCTTGTCGCTGCCGAAGTTCATCTTCGAAGGATCGGAAGCCGGCAGATCGTCGGGGTCGAGCCCCTGAGCGCGGATCGACCCCTTGAGGTAGTTGCCGTGCACGCCTGTGAAGAGGTTCGAATAGACGATGTCGGCCGCCTTCGAGTCGACGATCATTTGCTTATAGGCGTCCTCGGCGCGCGCCTCCCGCGTGGCGATGAAGGGCGAGCCGATATAGGCCATATCGGCGCCCATGGCTTGCGCCGCGAGGATCGCGCCGCCATTGGCGATGGCGCCCGAAAGCAGAAGCGGCCCGTCGAACCACTGCCGGATTTCCTGGACCAGCGCGAAAGGCGACAGCGTGCCGGCATGGCCGCCCGCGCCCGCCGCCACCGCGATCAGCCCGTCCGCGCCCTTCTCGATCGCCTTGCGCGCATGGCGGTCGTGGATGATGTCATGCAGCACGATACCGCCATAGGAGTGGACCGCCTGGTTCACTTCCTCGACCGCGCCGAGCGACGTGATGACGACGGGCACCTTGTACTTCACGCACATCTGGAGATCGTGCTGAAGGCGGGTGTTGGACTTGTGGACGATCTGGTTCACCGCGAAGGGTGCCGCCGGCTGAGCCGGGTTCGCCCGGTCATGCGCGGCGAGTTCCTCGGTGATCTGCGCCAGCCATTCGTCGAGTTGCGCCTCGGGCCGAGCGTTGAGCGCGGGGAACGAACCGACGATGCCTGCCTTGCACTGCGCGAGCACGAGCGGCGGATGCGAAATGATGAAGAGCGGCGAGCCGACCACCGGGATGCGCAGGTTCTTCTTCAGGATTTCAGGCAAGGCCATGCACGCTCTCTCCCGGCGGATTGTTGACGTTTCCGTAAAGGTCGCTTCTAGCAGAATGCGGCTTTGCGGCAACCGCGTCGCGACGTTCCATACACCCCCGCGCAACCGGGCCGCGGCCCGCGCGTTGCGCCGAGAACACAGCGCCGCTGTTGATTGCGCCGACCCGTCCGGCTAACCATGTCGGCGGGGATGCGAGGAACCTGAATTGAATCCGATCGAAAAGACGATCAGGAGCGCGCTCGAAAAGGGCGATGCGGGCGATCGCAGCTTCCGCGAGAAAGTCTATCGTTCCGTGCACGCCGCGCTGGAACGAAGCATCGCCAACAATCCGCAGCTCGACGACGAGACCATAGGGCAGCGGCGCCAGATGCTGAAGGCGAGCATCAGCACGGTCGAATCCGAGTTCGTCGTTGCGACCCTTCCCATCGACGATGCCGAAACGCCCTCGCGCGCAGAGCCCGAACCGGCGGAAGAACCCGCCGAGCCCGAGGCGCCCGCGGACACCGACGATGGATCGGCGGACGAGACGAATCTTCCCGGGGAGCCGCCCGTCGAGCAGGAACCCGTCGCCGTTGACACCGTCGAGCCGCCGGATGACCGGCCATATCGCCGGGCGCCACAGGTCGCTGCCGAGGATACCGGTCAGGATGAGCCCGCCGATATCGCGATGCCCGTCATCGAGCCCCGCGTAGATGGTGAGGACCGGCAACTGCATTCGCGTGGCACCCGCGGCGGCCCGTTGCGCAGGGCACGGACCGAACGCAGCGAACCCGGTTTCGAAGACGACGTCCTCGCCGCGGTGCCTTCCGCCTCCGTCGATCCCTATTCGCCGGACCTGCAGGGCGAGTATCGCGCGGCGCCGAAACGGCGGCGCGGACGCGCCTATGCCATCGCCTTCCTGGTTCTGACGCTCCTGGCGGCGGTCGCCATGGGTGCTTGGTGGACCATCGACCAGGGCCTCTTCATGTCGGCCGAGGAGCGCGACACCAGCGTGCCGAATCCCCCGCTCGCTCTCCAAGAAGAGGAATTCGCGCCGGAAGGCAACGATCCTTCGCCACCGCTCGCGAGCGTCTCCGACGACGAGGCCGACTGGATCACGATCTTCGATCCGACGGATCCGACGCGCGTCTCGACCCCGCCCGGCGCCGAGGCCGCGGTGGTGGATTCGGACGGCGGACAGGTGCTGCGCATCCGCACCGCCTCTCCCGACGAGCCGGTGATATTCGACGTCGGCCAGGGCATTCTCGATCGCATTGCCGGGCGGCGCACCGTGTTCAACGTCGTCGCCGCCGCGGAAGAGGGAGAACCGACACAGATCTCCGTCACCTGCGACTTCGGTGCCCTGGGCGATTGCGGCCGCAACCGTTACGACGTGACCGTGGAGCAGACCGATCTCCTCTTCGACCTCGACGTTCCGGCCGGAGAACCTGTCGCCGGAGGCACGATCTCGATCGTCTCCGACGTGGAGAACCAGGGCCGCGCGGTGGATATTCGCGACATCCGCGTCTCAGTCCAGGATTAGCCCTCCCGGTCAGTCGAGCATCGCCTGCAGGGTCTCCAGCCGGTCCGCCTCCGCCGCCGGCTTGTCCCAGCGCAGCCGCGAGATGCGCGGAAAACGCATCGCCACGCCCGATTTGTGCCGCTGCGAGCGGTTCAGCCCTTCGAAGGCGATCTCCAGCACGAGCCCGTGCGTGGTGTCCGCCCTCACCGACCGCACCGGTCCGAAGCGCTCCACCGTATTGTCGCGCACGAACTTGTCGATCTGCCGAAGTTCCTCGTCGGTAAATCCGAAATAGGCTTTTCCGACCGGCACCAGTTCCGGCTTCTCCTCGGGCCCGGTCCATACGCCGAACGTATAGTCGGAATAGAAACTCGACCGCTTGCCGTGGCCGCGCTGGGCATACATCAGAACGGCGTCGACGGTGTGCGGATCGCGCTTCCACTTGAACCACGGCCCCTTCGGTCGGCCCGGCACATAGGCCGAATCCCAGCGCTTCAGCATCACCCCCTCGATTATGGGATGCGGCGGGTTGCAGCGCTTCTCCTCCAGTTCTTGCCAGCCTTCGAACGCCACGAAGGGCGACAGGTCGAACCTTTCACTGGGCAGGCCCGCGGCGAAGGCCTCCAGCCGCTGCCGCCGCTCGCGGAACGGCAACGGCCGCAGGTCTTCGCCTCCGACCTGGAGCAGGTCGTAGCACCGGACGAAAACCGGAAACTTCTCCCGCATCTTCGCCGACACCGTCTTGCGGTTCAACCTCTGCTGGAGATCGGAGAAGGTGCCCGTGTGCTGCCCGGCGACCCCGACCAGCAGTTCGCCATCTATGGCAGCGTCGAATTCGATCGCCTCCATGAGGTCGGGAAACGCGCCCGAGATGTCGTCGCCCGTGCGCGAATAAAGCCGCACCACGCCGCCCTCGGCTACAGTCTGTACCCGGATGCCGTCCCACTTCCATTCGGCAGCGTAGTCGGCAGGTTCGAGCTTTTCGAGATCGCCTTCGGCGACCGCGTTGGAAAGCATGACAGGCCGGAACAGCGCGTAGGCCGCTGCCACCGGCTTTTCGACGCGTCCTTCCAGCCAGGCGAACAATTCTTCGTAAGGGGCATCGAGCCCGTGCCAGAGTTCCTCGATCTCGGAAACGTCCACCTGCCCGACATCGGCAAGCGCCTGTTTGGCCATGCGCGCGGAGACGCCGATCCGCATGCCGCCGGTCACCAGCTTGATAAGCGCGAAGCGGGAGGACGCTTCCAGCCGGTCGAGCAGTCCGGCGAATACGGCAGGCCCCTGAACCCGCCCTGCATTGAGCAGGGCCTCGACCGCATCCGACAGCGACAGTTCGGAATTGCGTCGCTCGACGTCGGGCGCGGCGGGCCACACGAGCGATACCGTCTCCGCGAGGTCGCCGACATAGTCGTAGGAATAGGCAAACAGCACCGCGTCCATCCGCTCCATCACCAGCGCGCGCAGCATGGCCGGCTTGACGCCCGGAATGTCCAGGTCCCCCGTGATCGCAGCAAGCGCGATGCCGCGATCCGGGTCGGGCGTGGAGCGGAAGTAATCGGAAAGCAGCTTCAGCTTCGCATTGCGCGACGGCGTCAGGACGAGACGATCTAGGAGTTCGGCGAAGCGGCGCACGTCTACCTCCCGGCCCCCTGATCGGGCCAAAACAACCATGCCAGCAGCACGGCGACGGCGATCCAGACAACGATAACGATCGCCGCGCCGGCCGCGCTACGCGGCCGCTGCAATTGCTGAACGGCGTCGCGCCGGAATTCCGCCATAAGCGCATCCGGGATCAGCCTGACAGCCAGGGCGATGCCGAGCGGAAGCAGGATCAGGTCGTCGAGGTAGCCGATGATAGGGATGAAATCTGGGACGAGATCGATCGGGCTCAGCGCATAGGCCGCCGCCGTAGCCGCGACCAGCTTGGCGGCGACAGGCGTGCGGCTGTCGCGCGCGGCAAACCAGAGCGCAACCACGTCCCGCTCGATCTCGCGCGCCCGGTCTTTCAGGCGCGAAAAAGCCCCCGTCATCAATCCTCCTCGTCCTCGTAGCCGACGAGATGCAGCGGGCGGGCGGCGATGCCGTTGATCTGGCACCAGCGCACGATCGCCTCCTCGCGCCCGTGCGTGACCCAGACCTCCCCTGCTCCGGTCTCGGTAATGGTGGCGACCAGTTCGTCCCAGTCGGCGTGGTCGGAAAGGATCAGCGGCAGTTCCACCCCGCGCTGCTTCGCCCGTTGGCGGATGCGCATCCAGCCCGACGCAAAGGCAGACACCGGATCGGCGAAACGGCGCGCCCAGCGGTCGGAAAACGCCGATGGCGGCCCGACCACGATCCGGCCGGCGAAGTCCGTCTTGCCGCCCTTGTCGACGGTCGCCGGCTCCAGCGCTCCGAGCTCGACCCCCTGCGTGGCATAATAGTCGCAGAGCCGTTGCAGCGCCCCGTGGACGAAGATCGGCTCCGAGTATCCCGCGTCGCGCAAAAGGCGGATGACGCGCTGCGCCTTGCCCAGCGAATAGGCTCCGACCAGGTGCGTGCGCTCCGGGAACTGTGCCACCGATTTCAGCAACGTCGCGATCTCCTCGCGATCGTCGGGATGGCGGAAGACCGGGAGGCCGAAGGTCGCCTCGGTGATGAAGACGTCGCACGACACCGGCTCGAAGCCGCGGCAGGTCGGGTCGGCCCGTCGCTTGTAGTCGCCCGACGCGACGATGCACTGCCCGCTATGCGCCACCCGTATCTGCGCCGAACCCAGCACATGCCCTGCCGGGTAGAACGTGACGGATACGCCGTTGATGGAGATCTCCTCGCCGAGGGCGGCCGCCTGCGTGGAACCGGCAAAATCCTCTCCGCAGCGGATCGCCATGATGTCCAGCGTCTCGCGCGTCGCCAGCACCGCGCCATGGCCCGGCCGCGCGTGATCGGAATGCCCGTGCGTGATCAGCGCCTTGTCGACCGGCTTCACCGGATCGATGAAGAAGTCGCCGGGCGGACAGTAGAGGCCTTCGGGTCTGGGCTGCAGCAGGTCTGACGGACGCATCCAGCCAAGATAGTGTTTTCGCGGCACGGGAGAAGATGCCTTGCGGGAGGGAGCGTACGGCTGCTGCCAATCCAGCCCCTTAAGCGGTCATGCTCGGGACGAGCCCTAGCATGACGGCATCGGCAACGGCAGAACCGATGCGGCCGATTACCCCGCCCAGGGCAGCCGGTCGAGATCGACGTTGCCGCCCGTGAGGATGATCCCCACCCTCTGGCCCGCGAACAGTTCCCGGTTCTTCAGCACCGCCGCTACCGCCACCGCACTCGACGGCTCGATGACGATCTTCATGCGCTCCCAGACGAGGCGCATGGCATCGACGATTTCCTTTTCCGACACCGTCAGCACCTCGCTGACGTGGTTCGCCACGAAATGGAAGGTGAGCGGCTTCAGCGAGGCCTTCAGCCCGTCGGCGATCGTCTGCGGCGCATCGTCCTCGACGATATGGCCAGCGCGCTTCGAGCGACAGGCATCGTCGGCCTGCTCGGGCTCCGCCGCATAGACCTTCGTCGCGGGGGAGAAGCCCGAAGCCGCGAGGCACGTCCCGCTGATCAGCCCGCCGCCGCCGACCGGAGCGACGATCGCATCGAGGTGTCCGGCGTCCTGCAGCAGTTCCAGCCCGCAGGTGCCCTGCCCCGCGATCACGTGGGCATCGTCGAACGGATGGATAAAGTTCGCGCCGGTCCGCTCCAGGACCGCGGCGACCGCCTCTTCGCGGGACCTGGTCCCCGGCGGACAGGTCACCACTTCGCCGCCATAGCCGCGCACGCCGTCAAACTTCGGCTTCGCCGCAGTCTTGGGCATGACGATCGTCGAATGGATGCCGCGCCGCCCAGCGGCATAGGCGATGGCCTGTCCGTGATTGCCGGAGGAATGCGTGGCGACGCCGCGCTTCGCCTCCTCGTCCGTCAGGCTGAAGACCGCGTTGCAGGCGCCGCGCGCCTTGAAGGCGCCGACCTTCTGGAAATTCTCGCACTTGAAGAACAGGCTGGCACCGGCGAGATCGCCGAGCTGGCCGTTGGTCAGGACCGGTGTGCGGTGAACGTGTGGTCCGATGCGATCCTGAGCGGCAAGAACGTCGTCGAATGTCGGGATGTCCATGGGACGCTCAGGCCGCCTTCTTCGCCAGCCGCTGCCGGATGCTCTCGACATCGGCGCGCGGCGTCGCCGCGAACAGCGTCCTGGTGTATTCGTGCTTCGGGTCGGCGAACACCGCGTCGCGCGAGCCGTACTCCACCGCCTCGCCGAAATACATGACCATCACCTCGTCGGCGATGTACTTCACCACCGACAGATCGTGGCTGATGAAGACGTAGGTGAGCTCGAACTCGTCCTGCAGGTCGGCGAGCAGGTTCAAGACCTGCGCCTGCACCGAAAGGTCGAGCGCCGAGACCGGCTCGTCGAGCACCAGCAGGCGCGGATTGAGCATCAGCGCGCGCGCGATGGCGATGCGCTGCCTCTGGCCGCCGGAGAACATGTGCGGATAGCGGTTGAAGTGCTCCGGCGCGAGGCCGACCTTGAGCAGCATCTGCATGGCCTTGTCGCGCCGTTCGGAGGCGGGCATGCCGGTATTGACCAACAGCGGCTCGCCCAGCACGTCGCCGATCTTCTGGCGCGGATTGAGCGATCCGTAGGGGTTCTGGAAGACGATCTGCACCTTGCGGCGCATCTCCGGCGTCATCGACTGCGTGCGGATGTCGACCGGCACGCCATCGATGAAGAGCTCGCCGTCGGTCTGGGCGTCGATCATGGTGATGATGCGCGCCAACGTGGACTTGCCGCAGCCGGATTCGCCCACGATCGCCAGGGTCTTTCCCTTCTCCACCTTGAACGAGACGCCCTTGACCGCGTGTACCACGCGCTCCTGCGAGAACAGCCCGCCGCCCATGCGATAGTCGCGAACAATGTTGCGGCCTTCGACGACGATCTCGCTCATCGGGCGTCTCCCGCCGCTTCAAAACCTTCCATGAAGCTGGCAATGGTCGGCAGCCTGTCGCCAGTCGCGCGCTCGGGCAGCGCCGAAAGCAGCGCCTTGGTGTAGTTGCTCTTCGGGTTCTCGAACAGCGACAGCACGTCGGCCTCCTCCATCTTGCGCCCCTTGTACTGGACGATCACGCGGTCGGCGGTCTCGGCCACCACGCCCATGTTGTGGGTGATCATGATCAGGCCCATGCCGTGTTCCACCTGCAGCGACATCAGGAGATCGAGGATCTGCTTCTGAATGGTGACGTCGAGCGCCGTGGTCGGTTCGTCGGCGATCAGGAGCTTCGGGTTGCAGGCGAGCGCCATGGCGATCATCACGCGCTGGCACTGGCCGCCCGACATCTGGTGCGGGAAGGAGGACAGCCGCTGTTCGGGATCGGGAATGCCGACGTCGCGCAGCAGTTCGGCCGCGCGGGCGCGCCGCGCCTTGCGGTCGAGCCCGAGATGGAAGCGTAGCACCTCCTCGATCTGGAACCCGACCGTGAAGCAGGGGTTCAGGCTCGACATCGGCTCCTGGAAGATCATGGCGATGTCCTTGCCGATCAGCTTGCGGCGGTCCGCCTCGCTCATGTTCAGGATGTCGCGGCCTTCGAACTCCATCCGGTCGGCCGTCACCTTCGCCGTCCACGGCAGGAGCCCCATGACGGCGAGCATCGACACCGACTTGCCCGATCCGGATTCGCCCACGATCGCCAGCACCTCCCGCTCGTCGACCGAGAGCGAAATGCCGTCGACCGCCCGGAACGGCCCGCTTGCGGTGGCGAATTCGACGACGAGGTTTTCGATGGTCAGAAGGGGCATGGTCGAATCCCGATTGGATTTTTGCTTCGAAGACGCCTATGTTGATGGCGAACAGGTGAGATCTCTACGTTGTCCAAGCCGCGCCCCCTACCTTCAGTTCCGCCTATCAGCGGGCAAACCGGCCCGCGTCCCGGATATTGACGCACTGCCGCTCAGCGCAGCTTCGGCAGTAACGGCGAACTCACGCCAAGCGTCCCACATTCGCAGATAATCCTCGTACATCGATATCTGCTGCTCACGCGATAGAGCTACGAAGCTTGGTGCACGCATGTCCTCAACGATCGAGTCGATGGCATTCCGTTGTCTCGCATAAAGCACGACCGGATCGATCACAGCCTCCGGCAGCACGTGGATCTCGTTTACCAGCGCCTCAAACACAGACTGACGAACCGGCCGCGGGACTGAAACAGAATAGGCCGGGTCGCGCTCGTAGCGCGACTTCACCAGTACGAGTTGCTCGGCCACATCGTGTTGAACCAGGTTTCTCAATTCGCTTCTGATTTCCGCGCGAATCGCAATCTGGAAATCCCTGACCTTCTCATCCCGCCTCGCCTGCTCCAGTTTTCGCCCTTGCCGGAAGTTCAGTTGGACGACAGCAAGACTGATAAGACCCGAGATGATCGCTGCGACGATGGCAGGTCCAACCCAGGCCTCCACCCTCAACTCCTCTTCAACTTCGGGTCCAGCGCATCCCGCAATCCGTCGCCCATGAGGTTGATGGCCAGCACGGTGACAAGGATCGCGATGCCGGGGAGCGTGACCACCCACCAGGCGCGCAGGATGAACTCGCGCGCCTCGGCAAGCATGGTCCCCCATTCGGGCGTCGGTGGTTGCGCGCCCATGCCCAGGAAGCCGAGCGCGGCGGCGTCGAGGATCGCAGTCGAGAAGGACAGCGTCGCCTGCACGATCAATGGCGCCATGCAGTTGGGCAGGATGGTCAGGAACATCAGCCGGAGCGGCTTGGCCCCGGCGACCCTTGCGGCCACCACGTAATCCTTGCCCTTCTCGGACATCACCGCCGCGCGCGTCAGGCGCACGAAATGCGGCTGCAGCACGAGCGCGATGGCTATCATCGCGTTCATCAGGCCGGGGCCGAGCACGGCGACCAGCACCAGCGCCAGGAGCAGTGACGGGAAGGCAAGGATGATATCCATCAGCCGCATGATGACCGTGTCCACCCAGCCGCGGAAATAGCCGGCGATCACGCCGACGAAGATGCCGCCGGTGAGCGCCAGCGTCGTCACCACCACGCCGATGAACAGCGAGTACTGCGCGCCGAAAAGAAGCCTCGAGAGGATATCGCGGCCGACCTGGTCAGTCCCCAAGAGGAATGCCGTGCTTCCGCCGTCCTGCCAGAACGGAGGAACGAGGATAGCGTCACGGAACTGGGCGTTGGGATCGTAGGGCGCGATGACATAAGCCAGCAGCGCCAGCACGACGAGGAGGACGAAAACGACGAGGCCGATCACCGCGCCCTTGTTTTCGGAGAAGTAGAACCAGAACTCGGTCAGCATCTGCCGCCGGGAGGCAGCGCCCGCCTTGGCCTGGTCCATTGCCGTGGTTGTCGCCTGAGCCATAGCCGACCTCAGTGCCTGATGCGCGGATTGATGAGGCCGTACAGGATGTCGACCATGAGATTGACCAGCATGATAATGGCGGCGATCAGAAGCAGTCCGCCCTGGATGACCGGATAGTCCCGCCGGAACACCGAATCCACCATCCACTTGCCGATACCGGGCCACGAAAAGATCGTCTCGGTGAGGATGGCGCCGGCGAGCATCACGCCCACCTGCAGCCCGATCGTGGTGACCACCGGGATCATGGCATTGCGCAGAGAATGGACGGCGATGACGCGGAACGGCGGCATGCCCTTGGCGCGCGCCGTGCGCACGTAGTCCTCGCCCAGCACCTCCAGCATGGCCGAGCGCGTCTGGCGCGCGATGACCGCGAGCGGGATGGTGCCGAGCACGATCGTAGGCAGGATCAGATGGCTCGCGGCCGAGCGGAAGGCTCCCGCCTGTCCCGACAAGAGCGAATCGATCAGCATGAAACCGGTTGTCTGCGGGAAGTAGTAGAGCAGCGATATCCGGCCCGAGACCGGCGTCCATTGCAGGATGCCCGAAAACAGGATGATGAGCAGCAGCCCCCACCAGAAGATCGGCATGGAATAGCCGACAAGGGCGGTGCCCATGATCGTCTGGTCGAAGAACGAGCCGCGCTTGATGGCCGCGAAGACCCCGGCCGGGATGCCGATCAGCACCGCGAAGATGATGGCGCACAGCGACAGTTCCAGCGTCGCCGGAAAGAGCTCGCCAAACTGGTAGAGCACCGGCTGCTTGGTGACGATCGAGGTACCGAAATCGCCGGAAAGGATGCCGCCAAGATAGTCGACATACTGCACGACCAGCGGCCGGTCGTAGCCGAGTTCGCGCGAGATCTGCTCGTAGCGATCCTGCGACATCACCCGTTCGCCCGACATCAGCATGACGGGGTCGCCGGGAAGCAGCCGGATGAAGGAGAACGCGATGATCGAGACCCCGATGAAGGTCGGGATCAAGACGGCCAGTCGGCCGACGAGGAACCTGAGCATCTGATACCCTTGTTGCCGGAGATCAGCGACACCCGGCTGAGTAGCACAAAAGCAGCGGGGGCGCTCGCGTCGCGATCGCCCCCGCAGCCCGTTTCACCTACAGCTTATTCGGCGAGGTCGACGCCGGAGAAGCTGTGCTGGCCGAGCGGGCTCATCACATAGCCCTGCACTTCCTTGCGCATCGGCATCACGACCAGGCTGTGATCGATCGTGGCCCACGGCGCCTCGCGCTTGAAGACCTCCTGCGCCTGTTCGTAGAGCTTGGTGCGCTCGTCCTTGTCGGTCGTGGTCTTGGCCTTGTTGACGAGGTCGTCGAACTCCTCGTTGCACCACTGCGCGCGGTTGTTGCCGCCGACGGCGTCGCAGCCGAGCAGGGTGTGGAGGAAGTTGTCCGGGTCGCCGTTGTCGCCGGTCCAGCCGAGCATCACGGCGCCGTCGCGGTCCTTCTCCTTGGAGCGCGAGAGATACTCCGCCCATTCGTAGGAGACGACCTCGGCTTCGACGCCGACCGCCGCCAGATCAGACTGGATGAGTTCGGCTGCGCGGCGCGCGTTGAGCATGTAGGGGCGCGCCACCGGCATCGCCCATACCTTCATCTTGAGGTCCGTGACGCCGGCTTCCTCGAGCATCTTCTTGGCCGCTTCCGGATCGTACGGATCGTCCTGGATGGCATCGTTGTAGGACCACATCGTCGGCGGGATCGGGTTCTTGGCCGGCGTGGCCGCGCCCTGGAACACGGCGTCGACGATCGCTTCCTTGTTGATCGCCATGTTCAGCGCCTTGCGCACCTCGGTCTTGTCGAAGGGCGCCTGGGTGGTGTTGTAGGCGAGATAGGCGACGTTGAGGCCTTCCTGCTCCATCACCGTCAGGTCCGGATTGGACTTCATGGACTCGACGTCCGCGGCATTCGGATACGGGAAGATGTGGCACTCGCCGGCTTGCAGCTTCTGCAGGCGCACCGCCGCGTCGGTCGTGATGGCGAAGACGAGATCGTCGATCGCCTCCTTGCCCTTCCAGTAGTCCTCGTTGGCGCGATAGCGGATCACCGCGTCCTGCTGGTAGTTCACGAACTCGAAGGGACCGGTGCCCAGCGGCATCTGGTTGAGCTGGTCCATCTTGCCGTCGGCTTCCAGCTTGTCGGCGTATTCCTTCGACATGATGGAGGCGAAGTCCATGCCGAGATTGGCCAGGAACGGCGCTTCAGGCTTGTTGAGGGTGAACTTCACCGTCATGTCGTCGACCTTCTCGATCGACTTGATCAGGTCGGGCATGCCCATGCCGTTGAAGTATTCCCAGGCGGCGCCGGCAACGTACTGGTTCCACGGGTTGTCGGCGTTCAGCTGGCGCTCGAACGAGTAGATGACGTCATCGGCGTTCATGTCGCGCGAGGGCGAGAAGAAGTCGGTGGACTGGAACTTGACCCCCGGGCGAAGCTTGAAGGTGTATTCCAGCCCGTCGTCGGAGACTTCCCAGCTCTCGGCCAGACCAGGTTCGATCTGGGTCGTGCCCGGCGTGAACTCGACGAGACGGTTGTAGACCGGGCGTGAGGAGGCGTCGAAGGTGGTACCGGCCGTGTAGAGCGCGGGGTCGAAGCCTTCCGGCGAACCTTCCGAGCAATAGACCAGGGTCTTCGCGCTTGCCGCGCCGCTCAACACCGTCGCGGCCAGCAGAGCGGCCGCGAAACTGAACCTTTTCATATGTTTGATACTCCCGTGTCTTTTTGGCCGGAACCGTTGTGCCCCGGCCCGTGGAAGGCGGCATATAAGCACCGTTTGATCGCCAAGAAAACTCCCCTGCGGCGCTGTCGCTACGGAAGGTCGCCCTGGTCGCCGGCATACGCACGGCCCGCATCCGCCCCTCCCGAGGAAGTGCTCCGTGCTTTGCAATTGCGGCATGCGTATCCTAACTGGATCGATTGGACGACAAACGAGATCGGATCGCTTGCATGCAATGGACGCCTGAGGAAATCCTGACATTCTGGTTCGTCGAGCACGGGAAGGAGGACTGGTTCGCCGGCAGCGACGAATTCGACGCGGAGATCCGCTCCCGTTTCCTCCCGCTCTGCACGAACCTGCTCGGCACCCGGGCCGAGGACCATCTCGGCGACCCCCGTACAGCGCTCGCCGCGGTCATCGCTCTCGACCAGTTCCCGCGCCAGATCCACCGGGGAACCCCCGAGGCTTTCCTTGGAGACCCGGTCGCGATCGCGATCACCCAGGGGGCCATCTCGCGGGAATACGATTCCGGGTTCGGGCCGGACGAGAAGCAGTTCCTCTACATGCCGCTGATGCATTCGGAGGTGCTGTCGGACCAGGAACTCTGCGTGAAGCTGTTCCACGATCTCGGCAACGAAAACAGCCTGAAGTTCGCCATCGAGCACCGCGACATCATTGCAAGATACGGCCGGTTCCCGCACCGGAACCGGATACTTGGACGCGACAGCACGCCGGAAGAGCTGGAATTCCTCTCGAACCACGAGGGGTTCGGCCAATAGCGCCCCTTGAAGCAGCTTCGGGCAGGAAAAGGCTTACGCTTACGTTAGGGTAAGACTTGCGCGGCCTTCGGCATTGCTCCTAGATACGGTGAGATACGCCGGCAAGAGGATCGGTGGAAGAATGGCGTGCGCCCAGACAGTGACTGGCTGCATCGCCGGCAATCGCTCGGGAGGCAAGGAATGGCCACGAACAACGGGGCGGCGCAGGTCGTCCATCGCCCTTGGCTGAAAAGCTATCCGCAGGGCATCCCCGCCGACATCGCCGGGCTCCCGGCGAATTCGATCGGCGAGCTTCTCGTCCAGTCCTGCCGAAAGTATCCGGATCGCCCCGCCTTCACCTGCATGGACAAATCCATCTCCTATTCGGAGGTGGAAAAAGCTTCCGCCGATTTCGGCGCCTTCCTCCAGTCCAAGGGTCTCGCCAAGGGCGCGCGCGTGGCGCTGATGATGCCGAACGTGCTGCAGTATCCGGTCGCGATGATGGGCACGTTGCGTGCCGGCTGCACCGTGGTGAACGTCAACCCGCTCTACACGGCCCGCGAACTCGAACACCAGCTCAACGATTCCGGCGCCGAGGCGATCGTGATCCTGGAGAATTTCGCCTCCGTCCTTCAGGCGGTCGTCGCACGCACGAAAGTCAAGCACGTCATCGTCGCCTCGATGGGCGACATGCTCGGCCTCAAGGGGTTGATCGTCAATCTCGTCGTCCGCCGCGTCAAGAAGATGGTGCCGGCCTGGTCACTGCCGGGGCACGTGAAGTTCAACGAAGCCATGAAGGCTGGCGCTGCCGCGAGCCTGAAGCCGGTCGAAGTGGGCCCCGACGATGTCGCCTTCCTGCAATATACCGGCGGCACGACCGGCGTCTCGAAAGGCGCGACGCTGCTGCATCGCAACGTTCTGGCGAACGTCGCCCAGAACGCGCTCTGGGTCGAGGCGGCCTACGCCAAGAGGCCGCGGCCGGACCGGCCTGTCTACCTCTGCGCCCTGCCGCTCTACCACATCTACGCGCTCACGGTGAACGCGCTGATGGGCATGGAACAGGGCGCGCAGAACATCCTGGTGCCCAACCCGCGCGACATCCCGGCGCTGGTCAAGGAGTTCCAGAAGTACAAGATCAACATCTTCCCGGGCCTGAACACGCTCTTCAACGCCCTCCTGAACAACGAGGATTTCCAGAAGCTCGACTTCTCGTCGATGGTGCTGACCTTCGGTGGCGGCATGGCCGTGCAGCGTCCGGTGGCCGAGCGCTGGAAGAAGCTGACGGGGCTGGTGATCGCCGAGGGCTACGGCCTGTCCGAGACCTCGCCGGTCGCCACGGGCAACCGCTTCGATGCGGACGAATTCACCGGAACGATCGGCCTGCCGATCCCCTCGACCGAGATCGTCATCCGCGACGAGGACGGCGCCGACCTGCCACTCGGCGAGGTTGGTGAGATCTGCATCCGCGGGCCGCAGGTGATGGCCGGTTACTGGAACCGCCCCGACGAGACCGCAAAGGTCATGGCTCCCGACGGCTTCTTCAAGTCCGGCGACATGGGCTTCATGAACGAGGACGGCTTCGTCAAGATCGTAGACCGCAAGAAGGACATGATCCTGGTCTCCGGTTTCAACGTCTATCCCAACGAGATCGAGGACGTCATCGCCGGCCATCCCGGCGTGCTCGAGGTCGCTGCCGTCGGCGTGCCGGACGAGCACTCGGGCGAAGTGCCGAAGGTCTTCATCGTCAAGAAGGACCCGGCGCTCACCGCCGACGACATCCGCGCCTGGTGCAAGGACAAGCTGACGGGCTACAAGCGGCCGAAGCAGATCGAGTTCCGTACGGAACTGCCCAAGACGAACGTGGGGAAGATACTGCGGCGTGAGTTGCGGGGCTGAGCGGGATATCGGTCGTGTCCACAGAACGGCGGTGCTCGATCGCCGGGCTATGAAAGGTGGGTTACCCCCGTGCTCTCGCTTGAAGACCACAGATGGGGGTACCTGCAACACGCATACGGGTGCGCGGAGAACGTTCCACGGCTGCTGAGAGAATTGCGCGCAACGACTGGTCCGAAGAAAAACTATCAGGACGAGCCGTGGTATAGCCTCTGGTCGTGCCTCTGCCACCAAGGTGACGTTCTTACAGCCTCTTATGCAGCTGTTCCGCACATAGTGGAAATCGCAGCCGAAACGCGAACGCCCATCGACTTTTCGTTCTTCGAGCTACCTGCGGCAATTGAAGTCGCGCGGAGAGCGGGTCGAGGGCCCGATATCCCAGCCGAATGCGCCGACGACTATCACCGCGCTCTGGCAGGACTGGGCGAGATCGTGAGCCTCCATCGAAATGATGCTTGGGATCAAGCTACGCTATTGTCGGCAATGTCAGCTCTGGCCATCGCTAAAGGACATGTGGATGTCGCGGAAGCCATGCTGAATTTGGACAGCGATTTGATCGGAAGAATCAACACGCTTGAGTTCAAGTAGACTCTCCTTCGACCGCCCATGCCGATACGCCGTCGGTATGAGCCGAGCATGATTCCACCGCCTTCAGGTGGCGCAGAGGTCGGCCTGCCGCGAACGGCGGCCCCTCCGCGGAAAATCCAGCCCGCCAAGACCTCTCACCCCGCAAGATACGCCGGCAAATCCACCACCGAGTTCAGCACGGCGTCGGCCATCGGTTCCAGTCTCTCTCGCGTGCCCGTGCCCGACAGCACCGCTACCGCCAGCCCGGCCCCGGCGGCGCGCGCCATCTCCAGGTCGTGCCGGTTGTCGCCGACCATCGCGACCTCTCGCGGCTTCAGGCCGGTAAGGTCGCAGAAGGCCTGGACGGTGTCCGGCGCCGGCTTCGGCCGCGCGACAGCGTCGTATCCGTAAGCGGCGACGAACATGTGTGAGATGCCAAGCATCAGCAGCGTCTGCGAGGCGCCGGCGGTGGAATCGTTGGTCGCGACCGCCATCCTGTAGCCCTTGCCGTGCAGGGCCGCGAGCGCATCCAGCACGCCTTCCAGAGGCACGGCGCGCAGGGCGCCTTCGTTGGCGGTGAAGCTGTCGAACCGCTCGACCAGCCCCTTGCGCAGGCGGGGTGCGATGTCGGGATACCACAGCGCCACGATGTCGGCGTTGGTGCCTGCCGCGAAGACGGAGTCCGGGCGGAACCGGCGGGTCGAAAAGTCGTAGCCGGCCAGATCCATGAGATTGTCGGCCTTGTCGCGGTCGCCGCCCGCCGCCTCGAGCGCGAGCTGATCGCCGATGGCGTGCCAGGTCCTGTTGAAGTCGACGAGCGTGCCGTCCTTGTCGAAGAGGATACCCTTGATGGTCACGCGCGTCCGGTCTCCGCCAGTCCGCGCAGATGCTCCACCAGCCCGGCGGTCGATGCGTCGCTGGCCGCGGCATCCTTCTTCCCCTGAACGACGGGCAACAGGGCGGTGGCGAGTTCCTTGCCCAGTTCCACGCCCCACTGGTCGAAGGCGTTGATGCCGAAAAGCTGCGCCTCGACAAAGACGCGGTGCTCGTAGAGCGCGATCAGCCGGCCGAGCGCGAATGGGTCGAGCAGACGATGGAGGATGGTGATCGACGGCCGATTGCCGGGAAAGACGCGGTGCGGCGCGATCGCGTCCACCTTGGCGGCGTCCGTTCCTTTGGCGAGCATCTGCTCGCGCGCTTCATCGAGTGAGCGACCCTTCATCAGCGCTTCCGATTGCGCCAGGCAGTTTGCGAGCAGGAGTTCGTGCTGGTGGCGCAGGTCCGGCTCGTGGCCGAGCGCGGCCGCGATGAACTCGACCGGAATGACGTCGCTGCCCTGGTGCAGCAGCTGGAAGAAGGCGTGCTGCCCGTTCGTGCCCGGCTCGCCCCACACCAGCGGCCCGGTCGGGCCGCGCACGTTCTCGCCGCCGATCGTCACCGACTTGCCGTTGGATTCCATGTCGAGCTGCTGCAGATAGGCCGGCAGACGCGCGAGCCGCTGGTCGTATGGGATCACCGCGCGTGCCGGATAGCGGCGCACCACGCGGTGCCAGAAGCCGACCAGCCCCAGCACGACCGGGATGTTCTCGAGAAGCGGCGCCGAACGGAAATGCTCGTCCATGGCGTGCGCGCCGGAGAGGAAGTCGCGGAAGCGCTCCGGCCCCACCGCCAGCATGATCGGCAGGCCGATCGCCGACCAGAGCGAATAGCGCCCCCCGACCCAGTCCCAGAAACCGAAGACGCGCTCCTGCGCGATGCCGAATTCGCCGACCTTGTCGAGCGCCGTCGACACGGCGGCGAAATGCGCGCCGACCGCCTCACCGCCGAGCGCCTGCTCGATCCACCGGCGCGCCGTCGCGGCGTTGGTCATGGTCTCGACGGTCGTGAAGGTCTTCGATGCGACGATGACCAGCGTCGTCGCCGGATCGAGGCCCTTCAGCACGTCGTGGACATGCGCGCCGTCGACGTTCGAGACGAAATGCGCGCGCGGACCGTCGTGGTAGGGCGCGAGCGCCAGCGTCGCCATTGCCGGCCCGAGATCGGAACCGCCGATGCCGATATTGACGACGTCAGCAATCGGCTTGCCCGTCGCGCCCCTGGCCTCGCCGGACCGCACGGCCTGTGCGAACGCCGCCATGCGGTCGAGCACCTCGTGCACGTCGGGAACCACGTTGCGGCCGTCCACCTCGAACTTCGCCTCGCGCGGCGCGCGCAGCGCCACGTGCAGCACGGCGCGGCCTTCGGTGGAATTGATGGGATCGCCGGCAAACATCGCGTCCCGGCGGGCTTCCACGTCCGCCGCCTCCGCGAGACGCGCGAGCAGATCCATCGCGCGGTCGTCGACCGACGTCTTCGACCAGTCGAGAAGCAGGTCGTCGAGCCGTAGCGAGAACCGTCCGAAGCGGCCCGGGTCCGTCTCGAACGCCGAGCGCAGATCCTCCGGCGCGAGATGGGCGGCGTGCGTATCGAGCTCAGCAAGCACGCGGGAGAAGGCGGTCCTGTTCACGGCGGTTCCTCTCGGCTGGTCGGTCACGGATAGAGCAATCCGCGCCCGAAAAGAAGCCTGCCCTTCGGCGCTCCTGACCCAGCGGTCATACCGCCGTGGCATAATTGCCATGGAGACAAGAATCCGTGGCGCAACGGGTTGGACCAGCCTTGTCGCAGACGGTTCACATGTTTAGTGTTCGACACAAGGAGCGACAAAATGCCCGCAAGAAGCGATTCAGCCATCTGGTCCGGCCTGTTCACCATCTCGCCGGATTCCGGCCAGACCCTTCAGGCACAGATCAGGCAGGCCATCGTGGCGGCGATCCTCGACCGGCAGATCGCCGCATCCATGCCCCTGCCCTCCTGCCGTATCCTCGCCGAAAAGCTCGGCGTCGCGCGCGGCACTGTGGTTCTCGCCTTCCAGCAACTCGTCGACCAGGGCTTTCTGATCGCGCGCGAGCGGCGCGGCCACTTCGTCAACCCGGACGTCCTGACCTCCCCCTCCAAGCCGGCGCCGAAGCAGGACAACAACGCGCCTGGCCTGAACTGGAAGGCGCGCCGCCGGATTGCAGCGAGCGACATGCCACCGCCGATGAAGATGGAGAACTGGATCAAGTCCTCCTATCCCTTCGTCTACGGGCAATTCGATCCGGGCTTGTTTCCCACGGCCGAATGGCGCGAGTGCAACCGCATGGCGCTGGCGGTTCTGGAAATCCGCAACTGGGCGGCCGACATGGTCGACCGCGACGACCCGCTGCTGATCGAGCAGATCCAGGCGCGGCTGCTGCCCCGCCGCGGCATCTTCGCCAATCCCGACGAGATCATCGTGACGCTGGGCGCCCAGAACGCAATCTACATGCTCGCCATGCTCCTGATGGCCAAGGGCTCGCGCGTGGCAATGGAGGATCCCGGCTATCCCGACGCCCGCTCGATCTTCCGGCTGGCCGGTGCCGACATCGATCCCGTCCGCGTCGACCAGCACGGCATCGTCGCCCGTGAGATCCCAGCCGAAAGCGGCTTCGTCTTCGTCACGCCGAGCCACCATTGCCCCACAATGGTGCCGTTGTCGGAGGATCGTCGCCGCGAACTCCTGTCGCTCGCCGCCCGCAACGACCAGATCATCATCGAGGACGGCTACGACAGCCAGTTGATCGACGAAGCGCCGCAGCAGGCCCTGAAGAGCCTCGATCGCGCCGGTCGTGTCATCCATGTCGGCTCCATGTCGAAGACCCTCGCGCCG
Source organism: Aquibium oceanicum (assembly GCF_001889605.1). Lineage (NCBI taxonomy): Bacteria > Pseudomonadati > Pseudomonadota > Alphaproteobacteria > Hyphomicrobiales > Phyllobacteriaceae > Aquibium > Aquibium oceanicum. The sequence continues at coordinate 4,253,023 of NZ_CP018171.1, forward strand.
GGCCTGCGGCTCGGCTACATCGTCGCCTCGGCCGATCTCATCGCGGAACTCAGGGCGCTGCGGCGCTTCATGCTGCGCCATCCGCCGGCCAACAACCAGCGCGCGGTGGCGCTCTTCCTGTCGCTCGGCCACCACGACGCGCTGGTGCGCAAGCTGTCGAACGCCTTCGCCGAAAGGCGCAAACGATTGGTCCAGGCGATCTCGGCCTTCCTGCCCGAGTGGCGCGCGGCGGATTCGGCCGGCGGCACGTCCGTTTGGCTCGAGGGGCCGCAGGGCACCGACGCCGGCAAGCTTGCCGAGCACGCCGCCACCCGCAGCGTGCTGGTCGAGCCCGGCGCGCGCTTCTTCGACGCGGGCGACGCACCGCGCCGATTCATGCGGCTCGGCATCTCTTCTATCGCACTCCAGCACATCGAGCCGGGCATCCGCGAACTCGCGACCGCGGCGGGCCGTCGTCCCGCGGCCGCCTGATCGTCCGCGCCTCCCAAATCTGGCATAATTGGACCAGAGCCCGGCATTCCGTGGCCCAACCGCGCGTCCGCAGGCAACAGCATAGTTTGCCTTGCACCGATGTGACCGGAACAAGAGATTCCGGCTTCGGTTGGACGGGGATTGCGGGAGTAGCGGAATGCCTGTGCTGGCTGAAGACAGCGGTTCGATCGAGCAGCGTTCGCGCCGCTCAGGTGGACGCGAGGCGCGTCGCGCCATGCGGGCGGCTCCTCTTGCCGCCGATGTGAGGCCGATACGCCCCGGCATGGAGGGCGGAAAGCTCGGCGTCCTGTCCCGCAACGATCTCGAGCGCATCCACGAGGCGGTCCTGACCGTCCTGGAGACGGTCGGCTTTGCCAACGCCATTCCCTCCTGCATCGAGGCGCTGACTAGGGTCGGTGCCGAATACGGTACGGACGGACGCATCCGCTTCCCGCGCAACCTGGTGCTGGAGACGATCCGCAACGCCCCCCGCCAGTTCACGCTCTATGGGCAGGATCCGAAACACGACATGCTCGTGCAGGGCAAGAAGGTGCACTACGGCACCGCCGGCGCCGCGGTGCATGTCGTGGACGTCGAGAAGCGCGAATATCGCGAATCCCTGCTCCAGGACATCTACGACGCCGCGCGCATCGTCGACCTGATGGACAACATCCACTTCTTCCAGCGGCCGATGGTGCCGCGGGACGTGGTCGATCCGCTCGACATGGATTTCAATACGCTCTACGCCTGCGTGACCGGCACGACCAAGCATGTCGGCACGTCCTTCACCGTGCGCGAGAATGTCGCCCCCGCGCTGGAAATGCTCTACGCCATCGCCGGGGGCGAGGAGAATTTCCGCGCCCGTCCCTTCGTCTCCAATTCCAACTGCTTCGTCGTTCCGCCGATGAAATTCGCCGAGGACGCCTGCGGCGTGCTTGAAGCCTGCGTCGAGGGCGGCATTCCGATCCTGCTCCTGTCGGCGGGCCAGGCCGGGGCCACCGCACCGGCGGCCATCGCCGGCGCCGTCGTGCAGGCCGTGGCGGAGGTCCTCGCCGGGCTGGTCTACGTGAATGCGCTCAAGCCGGGGCACCCGGCGATCTTCGGCACATGGCCCTTCGTTTCGGATCTTCGGACCGGCGCCATGTCGGGCGGGTCGGGCGAACAGGCGCTCTTGACCGCCGCCTGTGCCCAGATGGCGCAGTTCTACGATCTTCCCGGCGGGTCAGCGGCAGGGATGGCGGATTCCAAGATGCCGGACATCCAGGCCGGCTACGAAAAGGGCATCACCAACGTGATGGCCGGACTGTCCGGGCTCAACCTGGTCTACGAGTCGGCCGGCATGCACGCCTCTCTGCTCGGGTTCTGCCTCGAAAGCCTGATCATCGACAACGACATGCTCGGCCAGTGCCTGCGCTGCGTGCGCGGCATCGAGGTCAGCGACGCGGCGCTCTCCGTCGACAGCATCGCCGACGTCTGTCTGAACGGGCCGGGGCACTATCTCGGCCATGCCCAGACCCTGAAACTCATGCAGACCGAGTACTTCTACCCTGCCGTCGCCGACCGCTTCTCGCCCAAGGAGTGGGTCGAGAAGGGCCGCCCGGATATCCTGGAGCGCGCCATCGCGGAGAAGCGCCGCATCCTGTCGACCCACTTTCCCCGCCACGTGATCAAGGCCCTCGACGACCGTCTGCGCGCGCGCTTCGAGAACATCCAGCTCTCCCGCGCAGCGATGGGACACTGAATTCCAGCCCCTCAGACTTCGACTGCGGTTCTCGTCGAAACCGTGATGTCCGAAGAGCGGGATACGGGGCGGGCCTTGTCGATGAATCGGGAGTGATCCGGCGAAACCTCCGCTACGTAGATGGAATCGAAAGCAGGGGATTCTAGCTCCGAACTGCCTCCGCGGCTGACTTTTTTCTAATTTCTTGCGAAAGCGGTCATTGCGAGCAATTTATCGGAATTCGTTAACTCCCCACGATTATCTTCCGTGCATAGGACCACGCAATCATACTTGACCGGATCGATATCGGCCCGGCAAGCGCCGGCGGCTTTCTATCGTCGGAAGTGTGTCTTCACCGCAACCGGACCAAAGCGACCATAGGGGGTTAGATTGGCGAATTTCTTCGGAGGCCTTGGACGTTCCAAGGCCGGCAACGATCACGTGGCTGAGCTTGAGGCAAAAGTCGCCGCAATCATGCGTTCTCAAGCTGTGATCGAGTTCGACCTCGACGGAACGATCCTCGCCGCGAACCAGAACTTCCTTTCGGCCATGGGCTATGCGGAAGCGGAGATCGTCGGCAAGCATCACTCCATGTTCGTCGACCAGGCCTATGCCAACAGCGGCGAGTACCGTCAGTTCTGGGAGCGGCTGAATCGCGGCGAGTTCATCGCCCAGAAGTTCCAGCGCTTCGGCAAGGGCGGCAAGGAAGTGTGGATCGAGGCCTCGTACAACCCGCTGCTCAAGCCGGACGGCAAGCCGTTCAAGGTGGTCAAGTTCGCCTCCGACGTCAGCGCCGTCGAGTTCGAGCGCAAGCGCAACGAGGAAGAACGGGCCGCCCGCGCGGCGGAGCAGACCCACGTCGTGGAAGCGCTCGCCGCCGGACTGAAGAACCTCGCCGCCGGTAACCTGACGCACGACATTTCCGAACGCTTCCCCACCGAATACGATGCCTTGCGGGTCGACTTCAACCGCACCATCGACGCCCTTCGCAGCGCTTTGTCGTCGATCGCCAGCGGCGCCGATGCCGTGCGCGACGGCACGTCCGAGATTACCCGCGCCTCCGACGATCTGTCGAAGCGCACGGAGCAGACGGCGGCAAGCCTGGAGCAGACGGCGGCTGCGCTCAACGAACTGACCGACATGGTCAAGAAGACTGCCGAAGGCGCTCGCTCGGCTAATGCGACCGTTTCCACCACCCGTGGCGAGGCGGAAAAGAGCGGCCAGATCGTCCAGCAAGCGATCGCGGCGATGGAGCAGATCGAGAAGTCCTCCGACCAGATCAGCCAGATCATCGGCGTCATCGACGAGATCGCCTTCCAGACCAATCTTCTGGCGCTGAATGCCGGCGTCGAGGCGGCGCGCGCCGGCGAGGCCGGTCGTGGCTTCGCGGTGGTCGCGCAGGAGGTCCGCGCGCTGGCGCAGCGTTCTGCCGAGGCGGCCAAGGAGATCAAGACGCTGATCTCGACCTCGACCGAGCATGTCGAGAACGGCGTCTCGCTGGTTGGTACCACGGGTGAGGCGCTGATGCGCATCGTCTCGTCCTTCGGCGGCATCAGCCAGCTGGTCGGCGAGATGGCGGCTTCCGCCGAGAACCAGGCGACGGGCATCGCCCAGATCAACGTCGCCGTCGGCCAGATGGACCAGACGACCCAGCAGAACGCGGCCATGGTCGAGGAATCGACCGCCGCCGCCCATTCGCTGGCCCGGGAGGCCGACGGCATGGCCGCGCTGGTCGCGAAGTTCGAACTCGGCGAGGGATCGTCCGCGCCGACCGCACCCCGCCGCACTCCGCCGAGGCATGACGGAAACGTCCGCGGCCAGCAGGCGAAGGTCGCCTCCTTCGCCGCGCATCGCTCCGCCACGGCCCGCAAGCTCCAGCCGGCGGAGGACATCGACGGCTGGCAGGAATTCTAGAGACGGGGCATGACATCCACGCCTTCAGACGGTGGCGAGGAGAACGAAATATCAGAAGCGGAATGGCTCGACCGGATTGCCGATATGGCGGAAGCCTTTGTCGGCAACACGCTGGAGACCATCAGCAGTATCGAATCCCTCACCCCCGAGGCGCCGGCGAACGACCTGCGCCAGAAGCAACTGGCCGAATTGAAGAATCGGATCGAGACACTCGACGCCCTCCTGATCGAAGCCCGTGAGCTTTCGGCCAAGGTATCGGAGCGGAATGGCGGATAGAACGCCGGAAGCGCGGACCTGTGTGCCGCGCTTCTCCGTTCCACCCTCTTCGTCTCTTTCTTGCAAACGGACGGTCGACGCGCAGTGTACCGGACAACCGCAGCGTGTTAAGCGTTGTCATTGATTCGAACTGATCCGCCTTCTGAAACGCTCCGACCTGGATGGAAGAGAATCCCGTACTTCAACTCAAGTTCGAGATCCCGGGGACGTCGCCGGAGGCGAAGCGGCGACTGAGCTGGCGCGGCTTTTCGGTCGAACACACGCGCATATCCGATCCCACCCCTTATTCCTTCGAAGTCAGCGGTGAACTCCACTATCTGGCGCTTCACGACCTCATCCTGGATGAAGGCGAGATGAAGGTCGATGGTCTGCCCCCGATCGAGGGAAGGGACCTGCGGAACCGCCTCACCTACATGCCGCGGCATTGCCGAGCGACCGGCTTCGCCACTCCGAAGGCCCGCGAGAACAGCTTCACGACGCTTTACTTCGACCCGGAAATCATCTCGGCCGAAACGCAACGGTTGTATGGCGGCGACGGCGTCCCGATGATCTATTTCGACGATCGGCGGCTGCGGTCCACGCTGGAGAAGCTGCGATCGATCGCGACGGCCGCTGGAAGCACGGCAAACGATCTCGACGACCTCTACGCCGAGACCTTGGGCGTTCTGGCGGTCGTCGAGCTCGCACGGCTCCAGGTCAGGGATGGTCGCTACGACGGGCTGCCCAGGCCGGGGCTCTCGGACACGCAGCGCAACCGCGTCCTCGACTACATCGATGCCAACCTGGTCTCGGATCTCAAACTCGATGCTCTCGCCGCTGTGGTGAATCTCAGCCGCTTCCACTTCGCCCGGGAATTCAAGGCCAGGGTCGGCGTTCCGCCTTATGCCTACGTCCTGCAGCGCAGGATCGAGCTGGCCAAGCGGCTCCTGAAGACGACGCGCCTCCCGGTCGGCGAGATCGCCTCCGCGACCGGCTTCAAGTCGGCGAGCCATTTCGTCGGCGCCTTCCACAAGGCGACGGGAGCGACCCCGACCGACTTCCGGCGCTCCTGACGCGCCGGCCTTCCGCGGCGCGCTATCGCTATCCGCCGATGATCACACCGGCGGGGGAACGCTCGCGCCTTCAATGGTTATTGCGCGGAATGCCCATTTCCTGCGCGATACGGTGATACTTCACCGCCGGCTTCAGCACCATTCCCTCGGAAAGCTGGTCGACCATCCCGCGCTGGATTTCCTGCCAGGGGGTCTGGTGCGCGGGGAAGCGGTATCCCCCCTCCTCCGAAAGCGCGGACCTGCGTCTTGCCAGTTCATCCTCGTCGACCAGGATGTCGGCACGTCCCTTGTTGAGGTCGATCCTCACCCGGTCGCCGTCGCGCAGCAGCGAAAGCCCGCCGCCGGCGGCTGCCTCCGGGGAGGCGTTCAGGATCGAGGGCGAGCCCGACGTTCCCGATTGCCGCCCGTCGCCGATGCAGGGCAGCGCGTGGATCCCCTTCTTCAGGAGGTAGGCCGGCGGCTGCATGTTCACGACCTCGGCTCCTCCCGGATAGCCGATCGGACCCGTCCCGCGCATGAACAGGATCGTGTTCTCGTCGATGCCGAGCGCGGGGTCCTCGATGCGGGCATGGTAGTCCTCCGGCCCGTCGAACACGGCGGCCTTGCCCTCGAAAGCTTCCGGATCGGCCGGGTTCGAGAGGTAGCGCTCGCGGAACTCCTTCGAGATCACGGATGTCTTCATGATCGCGGATTCGAAGAGATTGCCCTTCAGATTGATGAAGCCCGCATGTTCCTTCATCGGCGAGGCGACCGTGCGAATGACCTTCTCATCGAGGTTTTCCGCCCCGCGGCAATTGTCTCCGAGCGATTTGCCGTTCACCGTCAGCGCGTCGGAATGCGGCAGGAGACCCGCCTTCATGAGTTCGGCCACGACCGCCGGAACCCCGCCGGCGTGGTGATAGTCCTCACCCAGATACTCGCCGGCCGGCTGCAGATTGACGAGCAGCGGCACGTGGTGGCCGACCCGTTGCCAGTCGTCATTGTCGAGCGAGACGCCGAGGTGGCGGGCGATGGCGTTGAGATGGATCGGCGCGTTGGTCGATCCGCCGATGGCGGAGTTGACCACGATCGCGTTCTCGAACGCCTGACGCGTCATGATGTCGGAGGGCTTCAGGTCCTCGTGCACCATCTCCACGATGCGCTTTCCCGTGTGATAGGCCATCTGCCCGCGCTCGCGATAGGGCGCGGGAATGGCGGCCGATCCCGGCAGCTGCATTCCCAGCGCCTCGGCGAGCGAATTCATGGTCGTGGCCGTTCCCATCGTGTTGCAGTAGCCGACGGACGGCGCGGAAGAAGCGACCATGTCCATGAACTGGCCGACGTCGATATGACCTTCGGCCAGCATCTCGCGTGCCTTCCACACGATGGTTCCGGACCCGGTCCGCTCGCCCTTGTACCAGCCGTTGAGCATCGGCCCGACAGACAGCGCGATCGCCGGGATGTTGACCGTGGCGGCCGCCATCAAAAGGGCCGGCGTGGTCTTGTCGCAGCCGATGGTGAGCACGACGCCGTCGAGCGGGTAGCCGTAGAGCACTTCCACCAGGGAGAGGTATGCCAGGTTGCGGTCCAGCGCCGCCGTCGGCCGCTTGCCCGTTTCCTGAATTGGATGGACGGGGAACTCGAGCGGAATACCGCCCGCCGCTTCGATGCCGGCACGGACCCGCTTTGCGAGTTCGAGGTGATGGCGGTTGCAGGGCGACAGGTCCGAACCCGTCTGCGCGATGCCGATGATTGGCTTGCCAGACTGAAGTTCCTCGCGCGTCAGTCCGTAGTTGAGGTAGCGCTCGAGATAGAGCGCCGTCATACCGGGATCGGCCGGATTGTCGAACCATTGCTGCGAACGCAGCTTGGTGCCCTGTTTTTTTGAACCGTCCGAACCGCTCATAATTTCCTCCATGCCTGGCGCACTAGCGATAGTGCACGGGCGTGCCATGGGCAAGCCGAGGCGCCGCCGCCGCGCTGGACAACCCCCAACGCCTGCGCTACTCCCGCCGCTAACCGAACGCGGAGGCAGGCACGATGGCGATGAATCTCGGGGGCGAGGAGAAGATCAGCGCGCCGATCGGCAAGGTCTGGGAGGCTCTCAACGATCCGGAAATCCTGAAGCAGTGCATCCCCGGCTGCGAGTCCCTGGAGAAGAAGTCCGATACGGAACTGACGGCCGTTGTGTCGCTCAAGATCGGGCCGATCAAGGCGCGCTTCAACGGGGAGGTCCAGCTCATCAACCTGAACCCGCCGCATTCCTATACGATCCAGGGCGAGGGCAAGGGCGGCGTCGCCGGCTTCGCCAAGGGCGGCGCCGACGTGGAACTGAAGGAAGCCGGTCCCAACGAGACCCTTTTGACCTACACGGCCAAGGCGGACGTCGGCGGCAAGATGGCCCAGCTCGGCGGGCGCCTGATCGAATCGACGTCCAAGAAGCTGGCTGGCCAGTTCTTCTCGAAGTTCAACGCAATCGTCAGCGGCGCCTGACGCCCGCCTTCAGACAAGCCGGCGTCAGCCAGACCTTTTGCGATAATTCGGCGCCCGCTTCTGCAGGAATGCCGAGACGCCTTCCTTGTAGTCGTCCGACATGCCGGCCTCGCGCTGCAGCTGGCGCTCCAGGTCGAGCTGTTCGTCGAGCGAATTGGTCGAGGCGGCGTGGATCGCCTTTTTGGTGAGCGCGTAGGCGTTCGTGGGTCCCGCCGCGAAGGTCTCGGCCAGCGCCATAGCCTCGTCCATGAGCTTGTCGTCGTCGACCGCCTTCCAGATCAGGCCCCAGTCGGCGGCATCCTGCGCCGGCAGGGGATGCGCCGTCAGCGCCAGCGCCTTGGCCCGCGCCTCGCCGAGCAGCCGCGTCAGCCAGTAGGTGCCACCGGCATCGGGAACCAGGGCGATCTTCGAGAAAGCCTGGATGAACTTCGCCGACCGCGCCGCCAGCACCACGTCGCAGGCGAAGGCGACGTTGGCGCCCGCCCCCGCGGCCACCCCGTTGACCGCGCAGATCACCGGTTTCGGCATGCCCCGGATCATCCGGACCAGCGGGTTGTAGTAGGTCTCGAGCGTCTTGCCGAGGTCCGGCCTTTCGCCGCTGACCGATGGGTCGCGGTCGGAAAGATCCTGCCCGGCGCAGAAGCCGCGACCCGAACCGGTCAGCACGATGGCGCGGCAGTCGTCGTCCTGCGCGCACGCCTCCAGTGCCGCGCGCAGCTGGCGATGCTGCAATTCATTAAATGCGTTGAGACGTTCGGGGCGGTTCAGCGAAAGGATGCTGTAGCCGTCCCGCCGATCGTGCAGTACTGTTTCTTCGCTCATGCGCCTGATCCTCCTTGCGCCGGCGGAGACGCTGGACTCGGCCGACAAGTCGGGTCATGAGCGGCAGAAAGCATTCATCCGGGGCAGGATGGCGGATACCGGTTGGAGCGGGTCATGGCAAGTCAAATGCTGGAAATGGAAGAGCGGCCGCAACCGCGGGCGAGGCTCACGGAAGACATCTTCGATGCGCTGTTCGCCGGCTGCACGCACGAGCACTATCGCGCCGGACACTACCTGTTCATGCAGGACGACGTCGCCGAGCGTGTCTACGGGGTGATCGAGGGCGCGGTGGAGATCGCGCTCTATTCGGAAGGCGGCCGCAAGCTCGTCGCCAATCTCGAGACGGAAAAGTGTGTCTTCGGGGAGATCGCCACGCTCGACGGCGGCACCCGCACCGCGACCGCGACCTGTATGACCGACGCCACGCTGGTCTCCCTCTCGCGCCGCCAGCTCTTCGACCGCATCGAGCAGCACCCGAAGCTGGCGACGACGATGATTGGCCTGTTGTGCGCGCGGCTGCGCTACGTCAGCGCCGAACTCGGCGACCAGGCCCTCCTCAAGATCGAGGCGCGGCTCGCCAAACGCCTCTCGTTCCTGTCGGGCCTCATCAAGGACGAGGGCGGATGGATCCACATTTCGCAGTCGGACCTGGCGGAGTTCCTCGGCGCGACGCGGGAATCCGTCAACAAGACGCTGACCGACCTGCGCAAGTCCAAGCTCATCGACGTCAAGCGCGGGGCCATCAAGATCCTCAACGGCCGCGGCCTCGAACGGATCGGCGCCGCCTCCGGCGACTGAGCCGCGGCGGCGGGCGCCCGGACTCCTGAGGCCCCTACGCGTCCACCAGTTCCCCTTCCACGGCCATCGCCTCCGCGGCTGGTCCGAGCGTCGACGGGTCGACGGCATTCGCCTCGCCGGCCAGCGCGCGCAGGTAGCGCAGCGAGCGCTTGCCGGGCATGAAGAAGTAGCCCCCGCCCTTCACCGTCACGAAAGCCGTCAGCCCCCGCAGCGTCAGCGGCCCGTCCGGCGTGGGGATGGTGTAGTTGCCCGGCGCCGACTGGTTGCCCACCAGCGGGTCCTGCTCGGCGCGCAGGCCGTTGAAGTTGGGGTTCATCACCCAGGTCTGCTGCACGAATTCGAACTGCCGTTCGATGTCGGCATTGAGGCACATGAACAGGATGCCCTTCTCGGTCTCGCTCTCCCAGGCGCGGCTGATCCGCAGGATCCGGTGGCGCTTGGAAAGGGCGATCTGGGTGTCCGTGTCGGTGCCGAGCGAATCGCGCGGGTTGGAGCGGCGCACATGCGAACCGAAGGGGCACCGCAGGCCTTGCGGATCCTCCTTGGCGAACAGGAAGCCGTTGTCGGCCACGCTCCTCCTGCGGTTGGCGCCGGGCTGATCGGATGCGGAGGGATCGTCCTTGCGGGCGCTGCCGGTCGGATTGCGCACCAGCGACGAACCGTCCTTCCAGCGACCGAACATCTTGGCCCCGACCCACTCCTCCGTGGGCTTTCCGTCGATTTCGGGAGACCCGAGCGCCTCGGCGGCATCGCGGCAGAAATGCTCGAACCGGTCGACGTGCTGCGCCAGATGACGCACGACGAGGAACGATCCGTTGCGCCCGAAGTCCCGGCGCGTCGCATCCTCGGCGGGCGTCGTGGCCGAAGGCAGCCCCGCGAGATACCCGTCCGGATCGGTGGCGCCGTCCACGGTGAGCGACGTCGGCACGTAGCCGCTCTGGTCGGCATAGCCGAGCACGAACTCGCCCGCGGCGACCCGGTGCTGCCGGTCGCCCGCCGACCGCGCGCGCGGCGTGCCGTCGATGATCGGCTGCGAGATGCCGTCGCGGAAGCCGAAATGCTCGATCGGGTTGTCGTCGGCATCCTTCTTGATGATGAGCGGCTGGCGCGCGACCGCCACCATCCTCGAGGCCTTCGCGACCCGCGCGATCGCGGCGGTCTTCTTCCGCAGCCCGGCCTTCGTCCTGGCGTAGCACACGGCGACGGCATCGGCGGCGCTGTCGGGCGCGCCCCACAGCCAGTTCTCAGCCGCACTTTCGCCGACGTCGCCCAGCACGCGAGCCTGGTTGGGAGCGGCCATGCCGCGCACGAACGCGGTCGGAAGTCCCGCGACGGCGCCGTCTCCGCCCAGGCCGAGCTTCCGCAGCCCCCCGGCGGCGAGGGCGACCACCATGGCGTCTTCCTCGGGCACGCGGTCGCCGAAGGTGGCGTTCGCCAGCACATGGTCGAGGAAGCGCCGCTTCTCGGTGTCGGTCAGATCCTCCGGCATGGAGAGCGCGATCATCTCCGCTTCACCGAGCTTGCCCATGCCGCCGAAGAAGATCGACTGGATCTCTTCGTTCTCGAGTTTCTGCGCGGGCAGCGGCGCCGAGCCGAACTCGGCGAAGAGCGCGGCGGCCTCGCTGTCGGAATCGGCCGAGGCGAAGGCAGTGCGGATTGCAGCGTTCTTGCGGATGTGGAAGGTCGTGAGCTTGGGATAGGCCGAATACCAGAACAGCGTCGGGATCTGCTGCTCGCGGGCCCAGAGCTTGAACAGGTCGCCGTTCTCCGCCCCTCTCTGGAACAGGTTGCTGGTCTTCGGGTAGCCGAGCGTGTTGCTCCACACGCCCGTCAGGCCCTCGCTGGCCTTGGTGATGAAGTCTTCGAGGTAGCTTCCCCAGCTGCCGCCGTAGTTGCTGAAGAAGAGCAGTTTGTTGGTTCCCGGCAGAAGCACCCAGCGCGCATAGTGGATCGAGCCGATGTCGGAGAGCCGCCCGGGCGGGAAGGCGTGCGTGGCTGCCCCCTTGATCACCGCGAATGCCAGCCGCAGAGTGAGCCGGCGCAAGAGCCCGGGCTTCATCACCGAGATGGCCGCCAGGTGATTGTGGGCGTGATGGTTCTCGCGATCGGCGATGGGGGCGAAACGCTCCGGCGGCAGAGGCGCGCCCTTCTCGGCGTCGCGACCTTCCTTCTGGCGCAAGGCCAGGTATGCGCCCCCGCCGATCGCCCCGACCAGGACGACGATCGACATGAACGCGAGCACGAAGCTCGCCAGCAGGATGAAGACGGCGCTCGCAACGCCGGTCACGGGTCCGAAGACGAAGCCGAAGAGCAGTGCCGTCAACCCCAGGCAGAGAACGGCTGCCGGACCCCACACCTTCCAGTTCTTCAAGGTGGCCGAGAGCGCTTCCGTCAGCGGGCGCTCCGGACCCTCCAGCCCGTGCGACGCATGCTGGAAGGCCCATTCGAAGCCGCCGGCGAAGAGCACGGTTTCCCGCAGGCGTGCCAGCCGCTGGCTGGCGCTTTCGCCCGGCCGGCGCGGGTCGGTGGCGAGGATGTTCCGCAACCTCTCCTCGAAGGCGCTCTCCGCCTTGATGCGATGCACGGAATGGCCGGGCGTGCCGGTGAAGCAGAGCCCCGCCGCTTTGTGGATGCCGGGCGCGACGTCCACCGCGTGGCCGCGCATGAACTCGGCGAGATCGGCCCCCGGACGGAGCGCGCCGGCGGCCTCGAAGATCGGCCGCAGATGGCTCCCGGCATGTTCGGCGACGGCCGCGATGGCGGCGTCGCGCTCGCCATCGGCGGAAAACTCCAGCACCAGGTCGAGACGGTCGCCGGACTTCTCGGCCGCCGGATCAGCGCTACCGATCACCGACATGCTGGCGAAGTGGACGATGCCGGTCTCGTCCAGCGCCCGGTTGATTCCTTCCATCGCCGGGTTGCCGAGCCTATCGACCGCCTCCCGCAGCATCTGCGCGTCGACACCTTCGCGCACCTTGGCAGCGATAGTGACGAAGGCATGGCCGACCGTCTTCGACGCCTCGGTCACGTCGAAATCGACATGCAGGGATTCGGGGAACGCGCCGCGACGCTTCATCTTGCCGGCCGAACCGGACGCGCGCCGCAGGTCCGGCCGCTGGAACAGCGCCCGCATGCATTCGGCGATCTGCACCTTGGCGATCGCGGAGCCGATGCACCAGTGGATGCCGTGGCCGTAAACCATGTAGTCCTTCGCCGGGCGGTCCGGGTTGAACCGCTCCGGATCGGCCACGGTCTCCTCGTCGAACATCGCCGACAGGATAGACGGCATGACAGTCATGCCCGCCTTCAGCTTCCTTTCGCGCCAGGTGCCCTGCGCGATCACGGCGTCGCTTGCGACATAGCGGAACGGGCCGATGAAGATCGGCTTGAAGCGCATCGTCTCCAGGATCGCCCGGTCGAGCGCTACGTCGTCGCCAGCCACCACCGCGTTGCGCACCGCGTGGTAGGCATCCTTGCGCGAGAGTAGGACGTCGAGGCAGTTGCCGGCCGCCAGCAGGTTAGTCGGCGCGAATCCGGAGATCATGCCCATCATCACGGACTTGATGTCGTCACGCCGGAGCGTGTCGGGCTTGGCCTGGTGGATGGCGACCAGCCGGGCCAGCGGCGTGTCCGGCGGGCAGTCGCCGGCGATGGCGCGGTCGATGGAGCGATCGATCGCCTGGCGCATGTGATGAGCGGCGACGACGGCCAGTTCGCGGGTCTTGGCGTCGCCGGCCGGGTCGGAAAAGAACAGCGCGCTGAGCGCGATCGACCAGTCGGCGAACTGCTCCTCGTCGTCCACGACCATGCCGAAATACTCGCGGCAGATGCGCACGGGAATGCGCTTCAGGAGGCCGTCGACGGCGTCGAAGCCCGGTACCGCACCGCGCATGATCGCCTGCGAATGCGCGCGAGCGATCGGGCGGACGCGGCTTTCAACCTCGTCCGGAGGAAAGGCGGAGAGCACGGACGATTTCAGCGTCCGGTAGGCGCAGCCGTCCTGCATGCCGAGGATGAAGTTGGCCCCGCCGGCCATCTCCGCCATCTCGGGCCCGAACGGGGTCTGGAACACGTCCTGCCGCTCGAACACCTCGCGCACGTCGGCCGCCTTGGTGATGAGCGCGAAATTGCCGATGCGGGCGATCGGCCGGTAGCGCCGCAGCAGCGCCAGCCACCAGCGCGGGTTGTCGACCAGCGAGCCGATCACGCGCGAGGCCAGCCCCTTGCTGCGCATCCGTTCCGGATCGAAGGGCGGCAGTTCCGCCACCGGCTTCTGGCCGGCCTGCGCGCGCTTCACGCCGTCGAAGAATTTCGTCGTGAACATCCGTGTCCCCGCGATTGGTCCCGGATGACAGCTAGAGCCCTTCGCGACCAGGTGTAAGTGAGACGCTTCACAGAACGGCGGTTCTTGTTTGAACCCGCCGGGAATACACTCAATCGCCGGTCATCAGGTATCCGTCGATCAGGAACCGGTTGAGTTCGGCCCGCGCGAAGGGAATCACCTCGGCACGTTCGACGCGGAAGTCCGGGTCGCGCGCAAGAAGCAGGGATCGTTCGCGCCGCGCCTCTTCGCGCCGGCCCATCCGGGCGAGCGCGCCGACCTTGAGGAAGCGCGCGTACCAGTAGGAGGGGGCGAGCGCGAGCGAGCGGTCGGCGGCCGCGGCCGCGGCCGGCCAATCCTCCACATGGCTGTAGGCGGAGGCGAGCTCGCCGAGATTGTGGAAGCGGTAGAGATCGAACGGGCTCAGCCGTTCCGCGTCCTGGAACAGGGGAATGGCGCGCGACGCCTCGCCGAGCAGATTGTGCGCGCTGCCCATGGCGGAGCGCGCGAAGGCGAAGCTCGGATTGATCCGCAGCGCTTCCGCCAGATGTTCCAGCGCGTTCGCCGGGCGCGTCAGCATGATGTCGGTGATGCCCAGATGCGCGTGCGGGCGCGCGTCCTGGCTGTCCATGTAGAGCGCCTTGCGGGAATAGTGGACGACCTTTTCCAGATCCTTCTGGTAGTCGCCCGAGCCGCCGAAATTCACCCAGGCGCGCCAGAAGTGCCACCAGGCGAGTTCGTCGAGCACGGTGCTCGAATTGGGGTCGCGGTCGAAGGCGGCGAGGAAGAAGTCCAGCGCCATCTGCGTGTCCTCGCGGGTGCGGCGCTGCATGTGCCAGCGGCCGCGCCGCACCAGTTGCCAGGTCTCCAGGCTCTCCCAGGGGACGCGGAAGGTCCGCGCCTGCTCCATGCGGTCGACTTCCTTTTCCAGCGTCGCGACGATCTCGGTTCCGATCTCGCTCTGCATCTCGGTCATCTCGCTGGCGTCGCGATCGTAGCGGCGCGACCAGATGTTGCGGTTGGTCGAGGCGTCGTCCAGCGCGGCGCGCAGGCGCAGCGTGCTGCCGCTGCGCGACAGGGTGCCGGTGACGACGTAGCGCGCGCCCAGCGCACGTCCGGCCGCTTCCGGCATCATGGCTTCGTCGGTGAGCTGGCGGCTGGAGTTCATGGCGATCACGGGCAGCCAGCGCGTATTGGAAAGCCCTGCGATGATGTCCTCGGCGATGCCCTCGCCCATGTAGCGGATCTCGGGATCGTCCGCATCGATCCGGAAGGGAAGGACCGCGACCGCTGGCGGACCGCCCTTTCCGTCGGCGCGGAAGAAGGAGAACGCGGGCGCCGAATCCTGGCCTTCGGGGCGCGCCGACGTTCCCCGCTCGACGCGGTAGGCGCGCACGGGCAAAAGGATGTTGTGGAACTCCCGTTCCCCCAGATCGACGAAGCTCACCGCCGCGCGTCCGCGGACGTGGTGCCAGGTGGTCTCCGAGATCACCACCCCGCCATCCGGCGCGATCTCCTGCAGCCGAGCGGAGATGTTGACGTCGTCGCCGTACCGGCTCTCGTCGCGGACGATCACCTGGCCGGTGTTGATCCCGGCACGGAACGCCATGCGCCGCTCCGGCGGCAGGCCCTCGTTTGCGGCCCGGATGTGGTCCTGGAAGTCCAGCACGGCCAGCAGCGCGTCGATCGGCGCGCCGAACTCGGCCATCATGCTGTCGCCCGCCGGGCCGAACATGCGGCCACCGAACCTGTTGCAGGTGGCGTCGATGAGGTCGCGCCGCTCCTCGAAGATCGCGACCGCCGCCTCGTCGTCGATACCCATCAGGCGCGAGAACCCGACCGCATCGATCGAAACGATCGTCGCCACGTGCCGTATGAAATCACGGCCGGCCATTTAAGCCCCATCTCAATCGAGCCGGCACGATTGCGGGATGTCCCCCCACGCGTCGTCCAGTGCGCTCGGCGTCTTAGTTTCGTTGGCGCGACGCCGCACGAGCAATCGATCAATGCACTTGCGACGCGACCGCGCACGCAAGCACTAGCAAATACAATTTAATATTTCTAACGAAAACGCCGGCGAGACGTTGTTGACGGGGACTATTCGAACACGATCGCCGGTCCGGCGTCGCTCGACTTCTCCTGTTCGAGACGCTCGATGACGCGTTGCGCGATGTCCCTGTAGATCTTCGCATGCGGACCGTCGGGCTGCGAGACCACTACGGGCGCGCCGCTGTCGGAGGTTTCGCGGATGGCCATCTCCAGCGGCACCTCGCCGAGGAAGGGCACGTCGAGCCGCTCCGCCTCCCTGCGGGCGCCTCCATGGCCGAAGATGTCGTAGCGCTTGCCGGTGTCGGGGGCGATGAAATAGCTCATGTTCTCGACGATGCCGAGCAGCGGCACGTCCACCTTGCGGAACATGTTCAGCCCCTTGCGCGCATCGATCAGCGCCAGATCCTGCGGGGTAGACACGATGACGGCGCCGGCGAGCGGCACCTGCTGCGCCATTGTCAGCTGCGCGTCGCCGGTGCCGGGAGGCATGTCGACGACGAGCACGTCGAGTTCGCCCCATTCGACCTCCCGCAGCATCTGCGTGAGGGCCGACATCACCATCGGCCCGCGCCAGATCATCGGCGTCTCCTCCTCCACGAGGAAGCCCATCGACATGACCTTGAGGCCAAACTTCTGCATCGGCTTCAGGATCTTGCCGTCGACCGTCTCCGGCCGGCCGGAGAGCCCGAGCAGCCTCGGCATGGACGGCCCGTAGATGTCGGCGTCGAGGACGCCGACCCTGAGCCCGTGCGTCTGCAGCCCGAGCGCGAGGTTGAGCGCGGTCGTCGACTTGCCCACCCCGCCCTTGCCGGAGGCGACTGCGATGATCGACGCCACGCCGGGCACCCCGCGCTTGCCCGACTGCCGCGACGCCGGGGCCGGCTGCGGAGCGGGTCTGGCCGCCTGGGGCGCCGGCCGCGGTGGCGCGGGGGCGCGTTCCATGCCGCCGCCCTTCTTTTCCGCCGTCAGTGCGACCACGGCGCCCGAGACGCCCGGCATCGCCTTCACGGCGCGCTCGGCGGCGGTTCGCAGCGGCTCCAGTTCCTGGGCGCGGGCGGCCGGGACGGTGATCGAAAAGAAGACCTTGGCGTCGGCGATGAAGATGTCGGACACCAGCCCGAGCGAAACAATGTCGCCCTCGAAGTCAGGCCCCTTGATGGTGCGCAATGTTTCGACGACGGCTTCTCGGGTGACGGGCATGGGCGGTTCCGGTTCGCTTCGCGCCCTGAGATAATGCAGTTGGCCGCATCGGCCAAGGGCGGGCCAGGAACTACTCGGCCAACGCCACGATGCTGCGCACGAATGTCGCCGGCACCGTCTCGTCGATCGACGACGTCCCGGACTGGTCGCTCGCGATCAGGTAGAGATTGCCGGAGCCGTGCCTGAAGGCCACGTAATCGCGATAGGTCTCGTAGACCTCGCCGTCCTTGCAGGCGGTGAACGCAGTCGAGATCGCCGGAGCCTCCTGCGCCGGCTTCTTGCCGGATGCAAAGGCGCCGCGGCATTTGCGGGCGTCCTCGGCGATCGCCTCCGCGATGACGCCGTCGAGTTGCGCCGAAGCCGCGTCGTAGACCTTCAGCACGCCGGGTCCGCGCGGCGAGGTCCAGGCGATGGCGGCCGAACGGTCGATCCCCGACGCATCCGCGCCAGCACCCGTGTGGTCGGTGAAGCGGTATTGCGCGAAGTCCTCCGAGCGGAAGATGCGAAACATGAACCGCACCGCGTCCAGCGTCGGCTCGGGCGCATCGAGCACCACCGGACCAATGCCGGAGGCAGCCGTGCGCTGGCCATCCGTGCCGGTGTCGGGCAGGTCGAGCGCCGCCGTTTGCGGCATCTGCGTCGTGCGGTTCGAAGCCTCCGCCGAAGCAGGCGCGGCCGGTGCCTGCGGCGCTTGCGGGCCGCTGCTCGCCTCGCGCCGCGTGGCTTCCGGCGCATGGGTCGGAATGGCGGTCGGCATCGCCCCGTCGAGGCTCATGGAGGCCGAAGGAACACCCGGCGCCCCGGGAGCCGGCCGCTCGCGGTAGTCGATGTTGCGCTCGACGCATTTGAGCGTCTGCGACAGGGCGCGCGACGTGCCCGTCAGCACGAAGGAATAGCTCTGGCTTCCCGCGTCGATCTTCAGCATCTTGCCGCGGCGGAACTGGTTGAAGACGCGATCGGTCGCGACGAGTTCGGCAAGCAGGAAGTCCGTTCCTATAACCCGCGCATCCGAGGCGGTGGCGCCGTAGCGGTCGACCTCATAGGAGATCTGGAAGCTCTCGCCCGGCGTCATCTTCCAGTCGGGATGCGACAGGCCGATCCGCCAGTGATAGGTCTTGTCGATGGCGAAATGCAGCCGGATGCCCGACTGGTAGTCGGTCGCCATGGCGCAATGGCTGAACGCGCCCTGGTCGGTATAGGCGCTGCCCGACCACTTTCCGGACCTGAAGCCGCTGCCGGCAATCTCGTCCGCCGTCGCCGGAATCGCGACCGCGATCATCAGGGCGCACGCTACTAGAATGCGTATTACCATGCCTGACCTCCCCACCGAGAGCGTTCATGTGGCAGTGGCGCGGCGCAAGTCGCCGCTCCGCCTATCGCGTCAGGTTCATCATAGCGTCAATCCGGCGGCGCGCCAATCTGCGACGGCACCGTTGCCGATTCCTGAGCGATATCGCCATCAAGATCGAGCAGATCCACCACGTCGCCTATCGCTCGAACCGCACGCCGAAGCATGCCGACTGGCAGCACATGAAAGAACCGGCCAAGGCGGGATGACGGTCAGGGACTACGCGGCGACGAGCCGCGGGGACGTGCTTGGCTTGCCATGAGGCATGCCTGTCCATCACTACGGAGGGCTTTGCATCCCCGGCAAAGATCAATCGCATCCGACACGACGGCCGACCGCGCTTACCAATAGGCGTAGTGCAGATGGACCCCCGCGCCGCTGTCTCTCAGAACCTCGAAGGATACGACGAGGGAAGAAACTTCCTCCGCTCGCGCATCCTTGACATTAAGTTCGGCTTCGACTGCGAAACCTCGGCCATCCAAAAATGCAACGATTGACGCGTCCTCTACGTGTTGACGAAGAGGCCTACAAAACTCCTGTTGGCCATAGGAATCTATGGTGGTCCAGAAGTGATTTCGGTGTTCCGGAAGCAGCGCTCCCTGTTCCGCGACAGCTCGGTGATCCCGGACGGCAATGGCCATCATCAAAGCGAGAATTTCATCGATTTCCCGATCGTTCAGGATTTCGCCCGCTTTCAGATCATGAACTCCCTACCCGTGCGCCACCATCACGTGCCGGACCGCCGTGTAGTCCTCCAGCGCGTAGAGCGACATGTCCTTGCCGTAGCCGGACTGCTTCAGCCCGCCATGCGGCATCTCGTTGGTCAGCATGAAGTGCGTGTTGATCCAGGTGCAGCCGTATTGCAGCCGCGCGGCGGTCGCCATGGCCCGGCCGACGTCCTTTGTCCAGACCGACGAGGCCAGGCCATAGTCGCTGTCGTTGGCCCAGCCGACCGCCTCGTCGACGTCGGAGAAGCGCGTGACCGACACCACGGGCCCGAAAACCTCGCGCTGAACGATCTCGTCCTTCTGCTGCGCGTTGGCCACCACGGTCGGCTGGTAGTAGAAGCCGCCGGTATCGCCCGCCTTGCCGCCGGTCGTGATCTCGATGTGCTTGAGCTCGGCCGCGCGCTCCACGAAGGAGGCGACGCGGTCGCGCTGGCGCTTCGAGATCAGCGGTCCGATCTCGTTCTGCGTGTCGTCCTCCTGGCCGTACTTGATGGTGGACACTGCCGAGGAGAGGTCCGCCACGAGCTTGTCGTAGATCTTGCCGCCGGCATAGATGCGGCAGGCGGCGGTGCAGTCCTGGCCGGCATTGTAGTAGCCGAAGGCGCGCAGCCCGTTCACGACCGCGTCGATGTCGGCGTCGTCGAAGACGATGACGGGCGCCTTGCCGCCGAGTTCCAGATGGGTGCGCTTCACCGACTTGGCCGCAGCCTGCAGCACCTTCTTGCCGGTGGCGACGTCGCCGGTGATGGAGATCATGTTGACCTTGGGATGGTTGATCAGCGCGTTGCCGACGCTCTCGCCGCGTCCGAGCACGACGTTGACGACCCCCTCAGGCAAGACATCGGCGAGGATCGTCGCGAGTTTCAGCGCCGTCAGCGGCGTCTGCTCCGACGGCTTGAAGACCACCGTGTTGCCGCCCGCGATCGCCGGCGCGAGCTTCCAGGCCATCATCATCAGCGGGTAGTTCCAGGGCGCGATGGAGGCGACGATCCCGATCGGATCGCGCCGGATCATCGAGGTGTGCCCCGGCAGGTATTCGCCCGAAACCACGCCGGGCATCGACCGCACCGCGCCCGCGAAGAAGCGGTAGCAGTCGACGATCGCCGGGATCTCGTCGTTCTTCACTGCGTTGATCGGCTTGCCGCAGTTCAGCGCTTCCAGTGCCGAAAACGCGTCGGCCTCCGCCTCGATGCGGTCGGCGATTTTCAGCAGGTAGCCCGAGCGCTGTGCCGGCGTGGTGCGCGACCATGTGGCGAAGGCCTTCTCGGCCGCGGCGACCGCCGCCTCGATCTGTCCCTGACTGGCCTCCGGCAGGTTCAGAATCGTCGCGCCCGTGCGCGGGTTGAGGATCGCTTCCTCGGTCTCGGTCCCGGCCTCGAATTTCGAGCCGATCAGCATTTGAGTGTCCATTGGTGTGTCTCCCTTGTTCAATCGGCAGTACGGCAGTAGGCAGTCGGCAGTCGGGGAAGCTCTTCGCCCCGACTGCCGACTGCCCACTGCCCACTGCCTCTGTTTCACTTCCCCGCCCCCGCGACCTGGTCGCCGTCCCTGGTCAGGTAGAAGGCCGCGAGGATGGGCAGGAAGGTGACGAGCACCACCACCATCGCCACGACGTTGGTGACCGGGCGCTGGCGCGGCCTCACCAGTTCCTCGAGCATCCAGATCGGCAGGGTCTGCTGCTGCCCGGCGGTGAAGGTGGTGACGATCACCTCGTCGAAGGACAGCGCGAAGGCGAGCATGCCGCCAGCGAGAAGCGCCGTGCCGATGTTGGGCAGGATCACGTACCGGAACGTCTGGAAACCGTCGGCGCCGAGGTCCATCGACGCCTCGATCAGCGAACCCGACGTGCGCCGGAAGCGGGCGACCGCGTTGTTATACACAACGACGACGCAGAAGGTCGCGTGGCCGAGCACGATGGTCCAGGTCGAGAACGGGATCTCGGCCAGGTTGAACGCGGAACGTAGCGCGATGCCGGTGATAATTCCGGGCAGCGCGATCGGGAGTATGACGAGCAGCGAGATCGTCTCGCGGCCGAAGAACTTCGTCCGGCTGACGGCGGCAGCGCACAAGGTGCCGAGCACCAGCGCGATCGCCGTCGAGATCGCCGCGACCTGCACCGACAGCGACAGCGCCTGCCACACGTCCGGCCGGTTCCAGGTGACTTCCAGCCAGCGCAGCGTCAGGCCCGGCGGCGGCCACTGGTAGCTCTTCTCCTCCGTCGTGAAGGCGTAGACGAAGATCAGCAGGATCGGCAGGTGCAGGAAGAGGAGCCCGGCCGCGGCGGCGAGTTTTAGCGCGAGCGGGGCAGACTGGCCGCGGTCAGAGAGCATTGAACGCCCCCAGCCGTTTGGCGCCCCACAGGTAAAAGCCCATGACGACGATCGGCACCACCGTGAAGGCGGCGGCGAGTGGGATGTTGCCGGCCGTTCCCTGGTGCACGTAGACCGCCTGCCCGAGGAACAGGTGCGACGTGCCGACGATCTGGGGGATGATGTAGTCGCCCAAGGTGAGCGAGAAGGTGAAGATCGAGCCCGCGACCATGCCGGGCAGAGCCAGCGGGAAGATCACGTTGCGGAAGGTTTGCCTCGGCGAGGCGCCGAGGTCGGAGGAAGCTTCGACCAGGTTCCCCGGCACGCGCTCGAGTGCTGCCTGGAGCGGCAGGATCATGAAGGGCAGCCAGACGTAGAGGAAGACGAGGAAGGTGCCGGTGTAGCTGAAGGACAGCGAGCTGCCGCCGACGATCGGCAGCGACAGCCAGGCCTCGAGCAGCCACGCGAGGTGCAGCTTGGCGAGCAGCCAAGTGAGAATGCCCTCCTTCGCCAGGATGAGCTTCCAGGCGTAGACCTTGACGAGGTAGCTCGACCACAGCGGCAGCATCACCGCCAGGTAGAAGAACGCCTTCCACTTGCCGCGCGCGTATCGCGCCGCGAAATAGGCGATCGGGAACGCCACGACCGCCGCGGCCAGCGTCACCATCGCGGCCATGCCGACAGTGCGGAAGATGATGTCGAGGTTCTGGGCGCGAAACAATTCGCCATAGGTCTTGAGCGTGAACTCGTAGCGGATCATTCCCGAGAATTCGTCGATCGAGAAGAAGCTCTGCGCGAGCAGGGCGAACAGCGAGCCGAGATAGACGATGCCCAGCCACAGCACCGGCGGCGTCAGCATCAGAAAGAGCAGCAGGCCGGGATGGCGCCAGAACGTGTCCGACAAGGCCCCGAACGCCCCGCCGCGTCCCGGCAGGACGGCGGGATTGCGGCTGGAACCGGAGGAGAAGACGGCGTCGGTCACCCCTCCCCCTCCATCACGTGCAGTTGCTCGCGGTTGAAGGTCAGCATGACGGCCTCGCCCTCTCCGGGCAGCCGGGCGCCGGCGGGCACGATGGCGTGGAGGCGCAGGCCTTCGGCGTCGAGGGCGACGCGGGTGGCGGCGCCGAGGTAGTTCTTCGAAACGACACGCGCGGGGACGCCATCGCCGGAGGCGGCCTGCTGGATGCGGATGGCTTCCGGCCGCAGGCTGCCCCAGGCCTTGCGGCCGTCGTAGCGCTGTACGAATTCCGGCGGCAGCACGTTGGAGGACCCGACGAAATCGGCCACGAAGCGCGAGGCGGGCCGCTGGTAGATGTCTTCCGGCGAGCCGACCTGCATGACGCGGCCGTCATTGAAGACGGCGACGCGGTCGGCCATCGACAGCGCCTCTCCCTGGTCGTGGGTGACGAAGATGAAGGTGATGCCGAGCTGGCGCTGCAGGGACTTCAGTTCCTCCTGCATCTGCTCGCGCAGCTTGAGGTCGAGCGCGCCGAGCGGCTCGTCGAGGAGCAGCACCTTGGGGCGGTTCACCAGCGCGCGGGCGAGCGCAACGCGCTGCCTCTGGCCGCCGGAGAGCTGGCCCGGGCGGCGCTGGCCGTAGCCGGGAAGCTGCACCAGCGCCAGCGCCTCCTCCGCCGCCTTCATGCGCTCGGCCTTTGCCACGCCGCGCACCATCAGGCCGTAGGCGACGTTGTCGACGACGTTCAGATGCGGGAACAGCGCGTAGTCCTGGAACACCGTGTTGACGTTGCGCCGGTAGGGCGGAACGCCTTCCGCCGTCTCGCCGAATATCTCGATGTGCCCGGCGGTCGGCTGCTCGAAGCCGGCGATAAGGCGCAGGCACGTGGTCTTGCCGGAGCCCGAGGGACCCAGCATCGCGAAGAACTCGCCCGCCGCGACGTCGAGATCGACCCGGTCGACGGCGCGAACGGGGCCGTAGTGGCGCGAGACGGTCTGAAAGGAAACGGCTGTGGTCATGGGTTGGTCGCTTCGGTTGAGATAGCACCCCCTCACCGTCTCGCTTCGCGAGCCACCTCTCCCCCTGCCCGGGGGAGAGGAAACGCCAATCGCGAGGCTACGGTGTTCGTCCAGCCGCGGTTCCTCTCCCCCGGGCAGGGGGACAGGTGGCCCGAAGGGCCGGTGAGGGGGTGATGCCTCCCGGCGTGAAACGCCGGGAGGATCGGTGCCGCAAGCGGCGTGCCGCGCCGTTGTCGTGGCGTTTCCTCAGCGCCCGCCGATCACGCCGACATAGTCCGAGACCCAGCGGTAGTACGGCACGCACTGGTCGTCCTGGCTGGCGCATTTCGAAGTCGGCGTGGTCCAGAAGCGGACCTGATCGAAATTGTCCATGCCGTTGGCCGTGCAGCCCTCCGCGGTCTGCATGCCCGAGCCGTCGGTGCAGGCGGCGGGCACGGAGGGGTTGGCGCCGAACCACACCGCGAGGTCGCTCTGCAGGTTGGAGGACAGCGTGTGCTCCATCCACTTGTAGGCGCAGTTGGGGTTCTCGGCGTCGGCATGCATCATGGTCGTGTCGGCCCACCCCGTGACGCCCTCCTTCGGGAAGACGGAGGCGACCGGCTGGTTGTCGGCCTTCAAGAGGTTGACCTGGAACGGCCAGGAACCCGACGCCACCACGCCCTCGTTCTTGAAGTCGTCGATCTGGATGAAGGCATCGTGCCAGTAGCGGCCGACCAGCTGGCGCTGCTGGCGCAACAGGTCGAGCGCCGCCTTGTACTGGTCCTCGTTGAGCTCGTAGGGGCTCTCGATGCCGAGGTCCGGCTTGTGTGTCATCAGGTAGAGCGCCGCGTCAGCGACGTGGATCGGCCCGTCATAGGCCTGCACGCGGCCCTTGTTGGACGAGCCGTCGCCGAGCGTCGTCTCCTCGAACACGACGTTCCAGGAATCCGGCGCCTCCTTAAAGACCTCGGTGTTGTACATGAGAACGTTCGGCCCCCACATGTAGGGCACGCCGTAATGGGTGCCGTCGACCGTGTGCCAGGGCGCGTCCTTCAGGCGGTCGTCGACCTTCGACCAGCTCGGGATCAGATCCACGTTGACCGGCTGGACGCGCTTGCCGGCGACGAGGCGCAGCGAGGCGTCGCCGGATGCGGTGACGAGATCGAACCCGCCTTCGTTCATCAGCGCCACCATTTCGTCGGACGTGTTGGCCGTCTTGACGTTGACCTTGCAGCCGGTGGTCTCCTCGAACTTGGTCACCCAGTCGAAGGACTTGTCGGTCTCGCCGCGCTCGATGTAGCCCGGCCAGGCGACGATGTTGACCTGGCCCTCGCTTTCGCCGACCTCGGTCATCTGCGCCAGCGCCTGGCCCGAGACGGACAGGGCGAGCGCCAGCGCGGTGCAGGAATGCAGAAGCTTCTTCGTCATGACTGATCTCCCGTTGAAAGGGCCCGCTCTCTTGTGGCGGGATGATCCCTGCGGCCACAGTGACAGGATTGCCGCCATTCGCAATTTCATTTGTCAGAAAGGCGGTATCGGTTTTTCCGATAGCGCAACTGACCTGCGCGGCGTCAGAAGCGTTCGAGCGTGGCGAGCGTGAGAGATAGCCCGCGAACGGCGGTGGAGACGATCTCCTCCGCGGCCGGAATCTGACGGATCGAGCGGTAGCCTTCCAGCCCCGGCTCGGTATGGACGTGGATCAGTTCCTTCGCCGCGTCGATGACCCAGAGTTCAGGGATGCCGAAATGGGCGTAGATCAGCGCCTTGCGCCCGAGATCCCAGCGCAGGCTGGAATCGGCGACCTCGATTGCGAGAAGCGCAGTGGAGGGTTTCAGAGCGGCAAGGCCGTCCGACTTGCGGAAGAACACGAAATCGGGCTCGACGAAACTGTCCTCGCGGAGGCGGAAGGTGGTTTCGACGGCGCACCGAAACTCCTCCGGCAAGGTTCTGGAGAAGAATCGCACCAGCGCATTTTTTAGCACCTCGTGCCGGATGCCTTTCGGGTTCATGGGCACGATCTCCCCGCCGATCAACTCGAAGCGCTCGTCCTCGTCGAGGACACCGGCTTTGACCATCGCTTCGATCTCGGCCACGGTCCACCGCCGCCGCTCCAGCCCCTCGGCGGCCCGGGTGGTGATCGGAAGGTCGGCTGAGCGAAGCTCGGGATTTCGGAAGAGCTGGTTCATGCCGATGAGAATAGCATCGTCACCGAGGTCGGCAAACGGGTTTCGAAAACGTGCGGTATAGTCCGGAAGCCGACGTTCGGTGGCGCAGAGGATTTCCTGCCGCGGGGGACGAAATATTGAAACAGAATACTATGATTCTGTATAAATTCGAACGCTGGACATGGGTAGTGAGCAAGCCTCAAAATTCGGGTACACTATCGAAGCCCAGCGGGTACCAGATACCACGCCTGAGCCAGTTTCCCATATTCGGAACGACGTGTTCTTGATCTAGATGGCTAAGGTCGTCGATAGGTGAAATCTGCAGTGGTTGTCGCTCATTACCAAACACCCTTGCAAGCAAAGCAAGCGCGTCGTCTTCAGACCGAGCCGTTATGCCAACGCCGGAAGCGTTCTCGAACTCAATCCAGTAGGGAATCAGCATGGGGACACCTGCAATTGGATCGCAAACGAATTCTGAAACAGTTCATAATTCTGTTCCATCGGTCCATCGCATCGTCACAATCGCCACCACCCCCCTCACCTTCCCCGCATCGTCCTCTGCCCCTGCGCGATGCCGATGAAGTCGCGCGCGGTCTGCGACAGGCTGGAGCCGCGGCGCCAGACCATGCCGACCTGCACCGCCGGCAGCGAGCCGGAGACGTCGCGGCTTTCGATGCGGTCGCCTTCCAGCGACCAGGGGCGGTAGACGAGGTCGGGCAGCAGGGCGATCCCCGCCCCGGTGGCGACGAGGCTGCGGACCGCCTCGACCGAGCGGGTGCGAAACGCGACGTGCGGGCGGGTGCCGAGCGCCATTAGGAGCTTGCCGGTGTTCTCCTCGATCTCGTCGATGGTGAGCATGATCAGCGGCAAGGTCGCGATGTCGGCCAGCGTGATGATGTCGGCGCCGACCAGCGGATGGCCGAGCGGCAGCCACAGCCGGTAGGGCGAGACTTCGAGGATCTCGGCCTGCAGCGCCATGCGGTCGCGCAGGTTGGAGATGACCATGACGGCGACGTCGAGCTCGCCGCCGACCAGCAGATGCTCGAGATAGTCGCCATTGTCCTCGATGGCCGAGACCTCCACGCCCGGCCAGGCGCGGCGGTAGCGGGCGAGAAGGTCGGACAGCACGTAGCCGGCGACAAGCGAGGTCACGCCGAGTTGCAGGCTACCGGTTACGGTCTCCGGATCGCCCGAGAAGGTGCGCCGCGCGTCCGACACGTCGGCCAGAATCTTGGTGGCATGGCGCAGGAACTGGTGGCCCTTGTGGGTGATGGACAGCCCACGCGGATGCCGCTCGAACAGCTCCACCCCCAGATCGCCCTCCAGTTCCTTGATGGCTTCGGTGACCGACGACTGCGAGATCGACAGATTCTGCGCGGCGCGGCTCACCGTGCCCTGCTCGGCGACGGCGACGAAATACTGGAGCTGGCGGAGCGTGAAGGCCATGGCCCATTCATAAGGGTGACGGGGCGAAAAGGAAGCGGCGTCACATGGGACCTCTCGCCGGAAAACCTGGCATGCTTCATCATCGCCACGCCCGCCGGAAGCGTCTGGCTATTGAAAAAACCCTCCGCGGAGGGAGGCGGTGCGCGCGCTGGCGGACGGTCCGACAGCGCTGTTTTTCTAAAACGATGCCCGGCAGACGCGCACCGCCGACGCTGCTGCCCCCCTCTGACTCACCCTGTGCCCGAAAGCCGTGGGTCGCCAGCACCGGAGGGGCCGGGACCGTGGGGCCTTGCCGAGGCAATCCCCGACCCCGCCAACCGGACGAGGCCAATCCCGCGCGCCGCCACGTCCCCCCGGTCGGCCCGGCAGCCACCCAAGGCCCGGCGGAAGTGACGAAGGGGAGTATGATGGAGGAGCGGAAGGCGTGGACAGATATGGGGCGGGAGTATCGACCAATCGAGCATTTCGCAACGAAATCAATGATTTGCTCTCTTCAGCCGGCCAGGTGTATCCACGAAGGCCGTACAGTCCTTGTGGAGCCTAATCCTCACAGCCCCTGATTTCGACCGGTTCGGCCGGCTCTGCGCCGATCGTCAGGCAATTGCCGTCCGCGCATAGCATCCACCCGCCAACCGTCGCGCCGGAACTGGCAAGACGCAGCGCCTCCTGCGGCGGCAGGGCCGGATGGTAGGTCCACATGCCGTCCTTCAGCACCGCTCCATCGGGGATCTCCATGCCGGCGCCGGTGCCCTCGACGCGTGCCGCGGCGAGTTCGAGGCCGGCTGGCGTGACCCGCCAGTCCTCCTCCCAACGCGTCTTTTCGACAGAGTGCGTCCAGGACAGTGTGAACGCCGCCGCCGCAAGCACCGTGGTCTTGCCGGCGGCGAGGATGCAGAGCGGCATCTTCTAACCTTCGGGAGCCGGCTCCGCCGCCCTGCCCCGCGTCCGCCACAAATGCGCGCCGATCACCACCGCGGCGAGCGCGAAGCCGATCTCGTCGGTCACCGGCAGCGCGGCGATCAGGGTAAAGGCGGCGGCGGCGGCGATGAGGCGTTCCCAGGCCGCGAGCGGCGTGCGCAGGTAGCCGATGACGGCCGCGCCCCACAGGCAGATCGCCAGCCCCGCCTTGAAGACGATGTAGGCGACGGCCGGCCAGTAGCCGATGGTTTCGGCCAGCGGTCCGCCGTCCTGCAGCATCAGCGCGGGCGTGTAGACGGCCATGTAGGGGATGACGAAACCCGCGGCGGCGACCTTCACGGCTTCCATGGAAATGCGCAGCCCGCCCTCCTTGGCGATGGGGGCCGCGGCGAAGCAGGCGAGAGCGACCGGCGGCGTCAGGTCGGCGAGGATGCCGAAATAGAAGACGAACATGTGGCTGACGATGAGCGGCACGCCGAGTTCCAGCAATGCCGGGCCGGCGATCGTCGAGGTGATGATGTAGTTCGGGATGGTCGGTATGCCCATGCCGAGCACGATGCAGGTGATCATGGTCAACACCAGCGACAGGAACAGCGAGTTCTGCCCGACCGAGACGATGTACTGGCCGAAGGTGTTGGCGACGCCGGTCAGCGTCATGGTGCCGATGATGATGCCGACGATCGCGCAGGCGATGCCGACGGGAAGCGCGGTGCGCGCGCCATCCGCAAGCGAGTCGCGACAGACCGCGAGCGTCTTGCGGCCGCCCTCGACGAAGACGTTGGCGAGGATCAGCAGCGCGACGGCAATCAGCACGACGTTGATGCCAAAACGGAAGAAGCTCGCGGCGACGAGACCAAGGCCGATCCAGAAGATGACGCGGATGACCTGGCCGGGCAGGCCGAGCGCCACCGAGCCGCCGAGGATCAGGAGCACGGTGAAGGACAGGCCGACCGTGCCGGCAAAGAGCGGCGTGTAGCCGGTGAAGAGCAGGTAGACGAGCACGCCGAGCGGCAGCAGCAGGTACCATCCCTTCGTGAGGGCGCCCCAGGCGGAGGGGAGTTCGGATTTCGGCAGGCCGTGCAGCCCGCGCTTGCCGGCTTCAAGGTGCACCATCCAGAAGGTCGAGGCGAAATAGAGGATGGCCGGCACGATGGCCGCCTTGACGACCTCGTAGTATTCGATGCCCAGCGTCTCGGCCATGATGAAGGCCACGGCGCCCATCACCGGCGGCATGATCTGCCCGCCCATC
This sequence comes from Aquibium oceanicum, assembly GCF_001889605.1. NCBI lineage: Bacteria > Pseudomonadati > Pseudomonadota > Alphaproteobacteria > Hyphomicrobiales > Phyllobacteriaceae > Aquibium > Aquibium oceanicum. Next base: position 4,282,237 of record NZ_CP018171.1, read on the forward strand.
GAGGCCGTCGCCTCGACGCCGCCGGCAAAGGCCGGGCGGTAGCCGAAGCGCTTCATCAGCGGGATGGTGAACTGGCCGGTGGTGACGACATTGGCCACGCCCGAGCCGGAGATGGTGCCCATCAGTCCGGACGAGATGACCGACACCTTCGCCGCGCCGCCGCGGGCATGGCCGACGAGGCCGAGCGAAATGTCGGTGAAGAGCTTGATCATGCCGGCCTTCTCGAGGAAGGCGCCGAACAGGATGAACAGGAAGATGTAGGTCGACGAGACGTAGACCGGAATGCCGTAGATGCCTTCGGTCCCATAGGCCATGTGGTCGATGACCTGCGCGAAATCGTAGCCGCGGTGGTTGAGCGGCGCCGGCAGGTATTCGCCGAACAGGCAATAGGCAAGGAAGGTGCCCGAGATGATCGGCAGCGCCGGCCCCATGATCAGCCAGGCGGCGAGGAATATCGTGGCGAGCGCGACGACGCCGAAGACAATGTCGAGCGGCAGCGGATCGCCGGCGCGCAGGATCAGCGGCTTGTACTCGATCCACTGGTATGCGGCGACCGCCATGGCGGCGAGGCCCAAGGCCCAGGCGAGCGTCTTCCACGGCATCCGCCAGCCGGCGGCGGCCGCGACGAGCGGGAAGGCCAGCAGCAGCAGGAAACCGACGTGGAACGCGCGCACGATCTGGCTCGGCAGCGTGACGACGTGGGCGGCGGTGGCGAGCTGGAAGACGGAGAAGGCGACCGCGATCCAGAACAGGACGCGTCCCTCGCGCGACAGCGGAAAGCCGCCGCCCGTGGGATCGTGGAAGGTGGCGGAGGAACCGACGTCGCTGGCGGCCGGATTGCTCATGTCATGCCCCGGAAAATGGTGCCGGTCGCCGCCCGGCTGGCCGCGGCTTCCCGAACGGGCCATCCTGGCCGGGCGGGAAAGGCCGCGGAGCGCCCGCGGACGATCCGCCGGCACCGACATCGGAAGCGACCGCCCCGTGAGGGCGGCCGCGGTTCTTCAGGACGGATCGGGAACGGAGCCCGATCAGAGCAGGCCCTTTTCCTTGTAATAGCGCTCGGCGCCTGGGTGCAGCGGAATCGGCAGGCCAGCGGCTCCCTTTTCCGCGCTGATCGCCTTGGCGGCGGCATGCGCGGCGACCATCTCCGGCAGGTTCTCGAAGAGCTGCTTGGTCATCTGGTAGGCGGTCTCGTCCGAGACGTCCGAATGGGTGACCAGGATGTTGGTGATGGCGAGCGTCGGCACGTCTTCGGACTGGCCTTCGTAGGTGCCGGCGGGGATCGTCTCGGCCAGGAACGGCGCGCCGAGCGTCTCGGCGACCGAAGCCGGCACGGCGACCATGGTGATCGGCAGCGACGTGGCGAGATCCTTGATGGAGGCGACGCCGAGGCCGGCCGACTGCAGCGTGGCGTCGAGCTGGCGGTTCTTGATCAGTTCGACGGACTCGCCGAACGGCAGGTATTCCGTCTGGCCGAGATCCTCGTAGCTCATGCCCATCGCCTCGAAGATGCGCCGGGCGTTGAGTTCGGTGCCGGACTTCGGCGCACCGACCGAGAGGCTCTTGCCCTTCAGGTCCTCGAAGGTCGCGATGCCGCTGTCCTGTGAGGCGACGATCTGGATGAAGTTGGGATAGATGGCGGCGATGCCGCGCAGCTTGTCGAGCTTGCCGGGGAAACCGGCCTCCTCGTCGCCTTCCCACGCCGACTTGACGGAATCGCCGAGGGCGAAACCGATCTCGCCCTTGCCCTGCTGCAGGAGGTTGAGGTTCTCGACGGACGCCTTCGTCGACTGCACCTGCGTGCGCGCGCCCTCGATCTTCTCGCCGTAGATCTGGGCCAGAGCCGCGCCGAGCGGATAGTAGACGCCCGATGTACCGCCGGTGAGCACGTTGATGAATTCCTGCGCCTTCACGGACGTGGCCCCGAAGGCGAGGCTGAACGCCATGGCGCCGGCCGCTATAAGTTTCTTCTTGTGGATCGTCATGCATTCCTCCCGAGGGAACCTTTTGGATTGACGCCGACAAAGGGCGATGCCCGACCGGCTGCGAGAGGCGATCCTAATGGAAGTGGCGGGAATGCAAAGTCCCAATGTGACGGAGGTTCGCGGAATTCGGCGTTTGCGCCGCCGTCGAGGGGTTCAGAACAGGTCGCAATGACCGTGATCGACCTCGTCGTGCTGGTGCGGGACGTAGACGCTCGCACCGATCTTGCGGACGAGTTCGGTGAGCTTCAGGCTGCGCGTCGCGCCGCCGGTCTCGATCTCCCACTCCGCGGGCATGATGTCCGCCAGCGTGCGCAGGAAGCCGGCGATGCCCTCGACCTTCTGGTAGAGGAGGTCCGCCTCCTGCATGGCGCGCATGAATGCCGGCTCGCCTTTGCCGCGCTCGCCGACGGCCACCGCTATGTGCGCGTGGTTGGCGTCGATCGCATGGGCGATCGTTTCGAGTTCCGCCTCGATGCGCGCGATGACGTCGCGCACCGGCTCGTGATGCGGGTCGTGCGCGAAGGCTGGGGCTGCGGCAGGCATGCGACGACGCTCCTAGAACAACTCGAGATCGCCGCCGGCCGGAACCTTCGGCACGCGCGGTTCGGCGACCGGCAGGGGCGCGATGGCCTGCGGCAGCAGGAACTGACGGGCCCGACCCGTCGCGGGCTGGTATTCGAGCCTGCGACCCTGGTTTCCCCCCACGCTTCCGCCGTGGAAGGCGATACCCTCGTTTTCGAGGAAACGCCGGGCGAAATCGACGTTCTTGCCGCCGATGTCGGTGAAGCCCTGCACGGTGCGGGCGCCGCCGAAGAGCTTGGCCTCGATGTTCTCGCGCCGCGCGCCGCGCTTCAGCAGACCGTTGACGAGAAGCTCCATCAGGTAGACGCCGAACCGCTCCGCCTCGTTGAGGCGCGAGCGTTCGCCCTCTCCGGGCAGGAGGAAGTGGTTCATGCCGCCGATCTTGAGGACCGGATCGCGCATGCAGGCGGCAACGCAGGAACCGAGCACCGTCGTCAGCACGGTTTCGGGTTCATCCGTTACAGCGCACTCACCCTGGATGACATGGATACGCCCGGGGCGGCGGCTGTCGATCAATGCAGCCTCCCCACGATGGCCTCGAGCGCCTTCTTGAGATCCGGAGCGGTGAAAGGCTTGTTCAGGTAATTGTTGAGCCCGAGCTTGCGGCCCTCGATCAGCACGTTCTTGTCGGCATTGCCGGTGAGGATCATGAACGGCACCTTGGAGGTGGGCTTGTAGCTGCGCACGGCGTGGAGGAGCTGCAGCCCGTTCATCTTGGGCATGTTCATGTCGGAGATGATGAGATGCGAGGGCTGCGACATCATCAGCTGCATCGCCTGTTCGCCATCGGCCGCGACCGCGATGTTGCGGAAGCCGATGGTTTCGAGCGCGTCGCGCAGAAGCATCCTGCTGGTGGTGGTGTCGTCGACCACGAGTATCTTCAACTGGGCTAGGAGTGACAAAGGACGGTCCCTTCTCTAGTCGACCTCGCGCCCGAGAAGATCTCGCGCGCGATACGGTTCAATGGCAACTGTTTCTGCACGGCACCGACTTCGCTGGCGACGCGGGGCATTCCGTAGATCAGCGACGACTGTTCGTCCTGACCGATTGTCCGGGCGCCGGACTGGCGCATTTTCAAGAGACCCTGCGCACCGTCCTTCCCCATGCCCGTCAGGATCACGCCCACGGCGTCCTGTCCGACGGCCGAGGCGACCGAAGCCATCAGGACGTCGACGGAGGGACGATGGCCCGAAACGGTCTCGCCTTCGCGCAGCCGGGTTTCCATGCCGTCGCCGCGACGCACGATCTCCAGGTGGCGTTCGCCGCCGGGTGCGATGTAGATGTTGCCGCGGGCGAGTGGACGTCGGTCTTCCGCCTCCTGCACGGTCGGCCGGCACATCCGGTCGAGGCGCTCCGCGAAGGACCGCGTGAAGTTGGCCGGCATGTGCTGGGTGATCACCGTGGGCGGACAATCGGCCGGGAAATCGGACAGCATGGCGATGAGCGCCTCTACGCCACCCGTGGACGCGCCGACGGCGACGATCCTTTCGCGCGCGACGGAAAGGCCGGTGGTCGCGGGAGCCGGCATGGAAGGCTCGGGAGACGGCCTGCTCGGCCGTGCGCGATTGCGTCCCGCGCCCGCCGCGATCACCTTTTCCACCAGATCCTCGAAGGAGCGGTCGTCCTTGAGCGACGGCTTGGCGACACAGTCGAAGGCGCCGAGCGCCAGTGCCTCGATCGTCACCGCAGCGCCGTTGACCGTCAGCGTCGACACCATGATGACCGGCCGCGGCCGGTGCTTCATGACGCGGCGCAGGAAATCGATGCCGTTCATCTTCGGCATCTCGATGTCGAGCGTGATGACGTCGGGATCAAGCGAATCCACCAGCCGGAACGCCTCGGTCGGATCGGGCGCCTCGCCCACGACCTCGATGGCCGGGTTGCTCGCCAGCGCGAAGCCGATGATCTTGCGCATGGTCGCGCTGTCGTCGATGATCAGGACACGGACAGGCCTCACCGCACACTCCCCTTGATGTGGTGCCAGGTGGTGATGCCCTCGCACGTGAAGTAATCGGTCGCCGGCCCCGAAATCCGCTCCGAGTGGCCGATGTACAGCCAGCCATCGGGCTTCAGCACGGACGAGAAGCGCGTCCACAGGTCGGCTTGCTTCACCTTGTCGAAATAGATGACGACGTTGCGGCAGAAGACGATGTCGAACTTCTTCTGCATGGGCCACTTGGCGAACAGGTTGAGTTCGCGGAAGGAGACCAGGTCCTTCAGTTCGTCCGCCACCTGCCACTCGTCGCCGCCCACGGCCGCGCGGCGGAACCAGCGCTTGCGCAGCTCGGGCGGAACGTCGGTCAGGGCCTGGCCCGGATACTGTCCGATGCGGCCTTCCTGGATCATGTTGGGATCGATGTCCGAAGCGAGGATGCGCACGTCGTGCTTGCCCGCGTCCGGCATCATCGACAGGATGACCAGCGCGATCGAATAGGCCTCCTGCCCGTTGGAGCAACCGGCCGACCAGATACGCACCGGGGCTCCCCGCTTCGCAGCGCCGAGCAGATCGGGAAACACCGTCCGCTTCAGATGCTCGAAATGGTGCGCCTCGCGGTAGAACTTGGTGACGTTCGTGGTGAGAGCGGCCACCATGCGCTGGCGCTCGTCCAGTCCCTCCGACTTGACCACGTAGGAGCAATAGTCGCGGAAGTTCTCCAGCCCGAGCGCCCGCAGGCGCTTGGCCAGCCGCGCATAGACGAGCGCGGCCTTCGTCTCCGACAGCTGGATGCCAGCGTGATCGTGGAGGATGGCTGCGATCTGGCGGAAGTCGTCAGCGGTGAGCAGGTACTCACCCGGAACGATCCCACCCGTCCTTGACGCGGCAGTCTGGCTCAATTGAGCAATCCCGAGCTTTCGCGAGTGGACTGGAGAACGCTGTCGAGCCCGATGAGGCTGATCATGCGGCCTTCGATCGCCAGCACGCCCTTCATGAAAGCCCTTGCGAGTTCGGACGCGACGTCCGGCGTCGGCTGGATGGTCTCCGCGTTGATCGTCAGGATGTCGGACACCGCATCGACCAAGAGACCGACCGACTGGTTGCCGACCTGCGTCACGATGATGACATGGCGCGCCGTCGGCTCGGTGGAGCGGAAGCCCAGGCGCGCGGCCAGGTCGATGACCGGAAGCACGGAACCGCGCAGGTTGATGACCCCCTTCACGTATTCGGGCGAATGCGGCAGCGGCGTGGTCTGGGTCCAGCCGCGGATGTCGCGCACCGACATGATATCGACGCAGAACTCCTGTCCGCCGAGCCTGAAGGCGATGAGCTCGCTCGCCTTCGATACATCGTGTTCCTTGACGTGCATCATGCTGCATTCCTCTTGCGGTTGGCGCCGTCGGCCTTCGCCGTATCGGATCGGTTGCCGGCGACGATCGCGTCGACGTCCAGGATGACGGCGACCCGGCCATCGCCGAGAATGGTTGCCGCGGCGACGCCGAACACTTGCCCGTAGTTCGTCTCCAGGCTCTTAATGACGACCTGCTGCTGGCCGATGATTCCGTCGACCATCAGGGCGCTCTGCGCGCGGTTTTCCGACTCGACCATGATCGCGACGCTGTTGATGGGATCGGCTTCCTCTTCGCGGTAGCCGAGCTTGTTGCCGACATCGATGAGCGGGATGAAGGAGCCGCGGATCGCGATCACCTTCGCGCGCTCGCCCAGCCCGTGGACGTCCGAGGCTTTCGGCTGCAACGTCTCCACGATCGCCGTCAGCGGCACGACCAGCGTCTGCCCCGCCACGGTGACCACCATACCGTCGAGGACGGCCAGCGTCAGCGGCAGGCTGAGCGTGAACACCGTGCCCTTGCCGGGTTTGGACGAGATGCTGATGCGGCCGCCGAGGGCCTGGATGGAGCGCTTGACGACGTCCATTCCGACGCCACGCCCGGAAACGTCCGAGACGGTGCTGGCGGTCGAGAACCCCGGCGCGAAGATCAGGTCGTCGATCTCGCCGTCCGAAAGCTGGACGTCGGGCTCGATCACGCCCCTCTTGATCGCGATCTCCTTGACGCGGGCGCGGTTGATGCCGGCACCGTCGTCGGACACCTCGATGATGACCCGGCCGGACCGGTGGGCGGCCGACATGCGCACGACGCCCTGCTCGGGCTTGCCCGCCTTGACGCGCTCCTCCGGCTTTTCGAGACCGTGGTCGATGGCGTTGCGGATCATGTGCGTCAACGGATCGGCCAGACGCTCGATGACCGTCTTGTCGACCTCGCAGTTCTCGCCCTCCGTCACGAGGCGGACGGATTTGCCGGTCATGTCGGCGACTTCGCGCACGACGCGCGACATGCGCTGGAAGATCGGGCGGACCGGCTGGGCGCGGATCGCCATGACCGAGTCCTGGATCTCGCGGGTCAGCTGCTCGAGGTCGTCGAGGCCGACGGCGACTTCCGACAGCCGGGCGATGCCCGCTTCGGTGACGCGCTGCGAGAGCATCGACTGGTTGATGACGAGCTCGCCGACCAGATCGATCAGGCGGTCGACGCGGTCGAGATCGACGCGGATCGTGGTCTGCGCCGCCTGTGCCGGCTGCGCCTGCGAGTTCGCGGCCGTCAATGCCTTGGCGGGCTCGGCCGACGCGATCTCCGCGATCTTGGCCATGACCGCTTCGGGGATCAGCGGCCCCTCGCCCGCCTCCTCCGCCTTCTCGCCGACGGGAACGATCGGTTCGGGGACGAATTCGAAATTCGGGTCCGGTTCCGGCTCCGGCTCGACCGTCAAGTCGCAGTCGAACTCGACGAATTCGAAGACTTCGCGGATCTTGGCTTCCGGCTCGGTGGTGGCGAGCCGGATGTTCCACGAAAGATAGGCGCCTTCGGGATCGAGTTCGCTGAGCAGCGGCACCGCGGAAATGTCGCAGGCGATGTCGGCCTCGCCGAGCGCGGAGATCTCCCGCAGCAGCTTGATGGCGTCGTTCGCCTTCGCGTAGAGTTCGGGCTTCGGCTTGAACCAGACCTTGTAGACCCGCTGGCCGTCGTCCTGCGCATCGTCGCCGTCGCCGGCCAGCAGATCGTCGAAGGAGATGGTGATGGGGACGAAGTCGTCCTCGGGGGCGGTCTCCTGCTCCTCGGGCTCCGGCTCCGGCGCCTTGGCCGCCTTCTTGGGCTGCTTCTTCGCCGGCTTGGTTTCGGCGACTTCTGCGTTCGGATTGGCGGCACGCGTGAGTTCGTCGTGGAGCTGGGAAACGCGGGCGTCGTCCTTCTCGCCCCCGTCACGCGAAAAGCGAACCAGGTCAGCGAGCGTGTCGGAGGACCGCAGCATCAGCTTGATCAGCCCGGCATCGGGCTCGATCTGGCCGCTGCGGACGAGATCCAGCGTCGTCTCGAACGTGTGGGCGAAACGGACGAGGTCCTCCAGACCGAAGGCGCCGGCGCCGCCCTTGATGGAGTGCACCGCACGGAACACGGCGTTGACCGTATCCTCGTCGGTTTCTCCGCTCTCGATCGCGAGAAGTCCGGTTTCGAGTTCGGCAAGCTGTTCTTCGCATTCCTGGAAGAACGTCTGCTTGATCGCCGCCATCGTATCCACTGGCAAGGTCCCCCGGGGTCTTGAATGCGTTATGCCGCGACGCGGTTGATGGCGCTCACCAGCTTGACCGGATCGAAGGGCTTCACGATCCAACCGGTGGCGCCGAGACGGCGCGCGCGGTCCTTCTTGTCGTCCACGCTCTCGGTCGTGAGCACCAGGATCGGGATCGCCCGGTGACGCTCGCTGCCGCGCACGGCCTCGATGAAGCCGAAGCCGTCCATGCGCGGCATGTTGATGTCGGTGACGATCACGTCCGGCATCGAGCCGTCGAGCACTTCCAGCCCCTGCATGCCGTCCTCGGCCTGCAGGACATCCATGCCGGCGTCGATAAGCGCCGCCCGGAGCATTTCCCGTATGGTCCTAGAATCGTCTACCGTCAGAACTGTCTTCTTCATCTCAAGCATTCCTCGCAGAAAAATTGGCCGGCTCGAGCCCGGCGATCCCAAGTCGCTCGACCAGCACAGGAGAGGGTCGGGCCAGCTCGAATTCCATGCCGTCGTTGACCCAGGTCGCGACGGCCGACAGAAGCACCTGAATACACTGGGCGCCGATCTTCTCGACCTTCGATCCATCGACGGAGACGTCCTTGCCCCGGGCCGCCATCAGATCGGCGGCGAGCGGCGCGGCTGCCGTGATGTCGAGCACGGGCGGAAGAGAAACGGTCGCGGCCATGTCTGATTTCATCCCCATCGCTTAGAATTCTTCCCAGCCATCCTGCTCGGCGGCCGGCTTCAGCGCAGTGTTTCCGCGCACGGGAGCGGCGGCGGCAGCCTTCGGGCGCGATGCCGGTCTCGCTGCGGACGAAGGCGCGCGCGCCGGCGCCGGTCTTGCCTGCCCCGAGACGGAGAAGCTGGCGATCGCGCGGACGAGTTCCCCCGCTTCGTTGCGCAGCGAATGGACGGCCGCGGTGGTTTCCTCGACCATCGCCGCGTTCTGCTGCGTCGCCTGGTCCATGTGCGAGATGGCGGTGTTGATTTCCGCCAGACCGGTGGACTGTTCCCTGGACGAGGAGGCCATGCCGGCGACGAGCTGATCGATCTCGATGACCTGGCTGATGATGCGCTCCGACACCTTGCCGGTCTGGTCCATGAGCTTCACGCCGTTCTCGACATGGGTCGTGCTGTTCTGGATCAGCGACTTGATCTCCTTGGCGGCCTCCGCCGAGCGCTGCGCCAGCGCGCGGACTTCCTGAGCGACAACAGCGAAGCCGCGGCCGGCTTCGCCTGCACGTGCCGCCTCGACGCCGGCGTTGAGGGCGAGGAGATTGGTCTGGAACGCGATCTCGTCGATGACGCCGATGATCTGCGAAATCTCGTGCGCCGACTTCTCGATGCTAGCCATCGCGGCAACCGCGTCGGTCATGATCTTGCCCGACCTGTCGGCGTCCTGGCGAGCCGCGACCACCTTCTCGGCAGCCGCGTTGGCGCCTTCGGAAGACCGTTTGACGCTGGCGGTCAGTTCCTCGACCGCCGCGGCGGTCTCCTCGAGGCTCGCCGCCTGCTGCTCGGTGCGGCGGGAAAGATCGTCGGACGCCTGACCGATCTCGTCGCAGCTGCCGCCGATGCTGTTGGAGACCTGGGAGACGTTCGCGATCGCGGTCTCGAGCCCGTTCGCCATCAGGTTGAAATCGGCCCGCAGCGTTTCGAACTCGTCACCCAGCGGCGTGTCGATGCGCGCACGCAGGTCTCCCTTCGCCAGCGTGGAGAGTGCCAGTCTGATCGCCTGCAGGGCATTGTCCTGCCGGTCCTTCGCTTCCTGCTTTTCGGCATCCGCCTTGGCCTTCTCCTGCTCAAGCGCGAGAAGATAGGTCGAGATGGCGAGATCCATGTCGAGGAGCACCGCCTTCATGAGGCTCGAAACCGATGCCGCCATGGCAGTGTGGCCGCCGTTCCGCGCGCCGAACCGGGGCCACTGATCAGCGATGAGGGCGCCGAGCAGCTTTTCGGCGATCAGCGCATAGCCGCCGATGTACCAGCGCGGCTCGAGGCCGAGGCGTGCATGAGTGTTGCCGATCGTGGTGACCGCGTCGGCATAGGCGGAGCCGAACTGCGCGTCGGCGATGACGTTCCAGTGCTTCTCCTGCCGGTTCTTGGCGCTCGCGACGTGGGATTCGCCGGAGAAGAACTTCGACGTGGCCGGGTTGGCGCGCGCCTTGGCGTAGAAGGCATCGAGCGCCGGGCCGATCGACTTCGCGATGAGTGGTTTCAACTTCTGCAGACTCGCCCGCGCGCTCGCGTCGAGGTCCATAAATTCCAGACGCTCGGCAACATGCTGGTCGTTGCCGCGAGACAGAGCCGTCATCCGCGTGATCCTGAAGAGACTGAGATGGACATGCCGAAGGAACCGGCGGAAGAGCGCGGCTTCATGCCTTTGGCGTCAAACGTCCAAGCCCCCGCCAGAAGGTTTGACACGCAATAGTTTAACACCTGTTAACATGATCGCCGCTCCGGAAAATTGGTGGTAGACCAATGAATGGAGCCCCACGATCATTCGGACTGGGGGTTATGGCCAAAGAAAACCCCGGCGCGAAGGCCGGGGTTCAGATACGGATGAAGCGTGCAGGCTCAGTGGCTTACTAGCCCTGGAAGAGCGAGAGGATGCCCTGAACGCTGGCGTTGGCGATGGAGAGGCCCTGGATGCCGAGCTGCTGCTGGACCTGCAAGGCCTGGAGCCGGGTGGATTCCTCGTTCATGTCGGCATCCACCAGCGCACCCACGCCGCGATCGATCGCGTCCATGAGGTTGTTGACGAAGCTCACCTGGAGATCGACGCGCTTTTTTGCCGCACCGAGATCGCTGGCCGCGATGGTCATGCGCGAGATCGAGTCGTCGACGCCGGCGATGTAGTTGTCGAGGAGCGAGAGATCGGCGGCGTTGTTGGTCAGCGTCGAGATATCGAGGGTCGAGACGGTGAAGGTCGTGATCGAGGTGTTGGTGATCCTTGCACCGGTGTCTGCGTCGTAGTTGGCGTCGAGGATGCCGACGCCGGTTTCGACATCGCCCACGCCTGCCGGCGCCACATCGACCGCGGAATCGTAGAGCTTGATGGAGTCGGTGTTGATCGTGATGGTGGAGACCGAGACCGTGCCGTCCGACGCTCTCGTGAAGGAAGCCACCATGGACTTGCTGGAGTTGTAGTCCGTCGAGTCCGAATCGACCGACAGCCAGTTCTCTCCCGCGAAGGACGAGGTTGCCGCGTTTCCGACCAGCTGGCCCTGCAGCGCGGTGATTTCCGCCTGGATCTTGGAGCGGTCGACGCCGGGCTCGCGGGCAGCCACCAGCTTGGCCTTGATCTCGTCCACCACCTTGATGGTTTCGTTGACGCCGGTGTAGGCGATGTCGATCTTGGCGGCGCCGAGGCCCAGCGCGTCCTGGACGGTGAGCAGCGCCTTGTTGTCGGAGCGCATCGTGGTGGCGATGGACCAGTAGGCCGCGTTGTCGGCGGCGGAGCCGACCCGGTACCCGGTGGAGATGCGAGCCTGCGTCGTCTCCAACATCTTGTTGGTCGCCTGAAGGCTCTTCAGCGCGGTCATCGCAGCGGCGTTGGTCAGAATACTGGACACGCTAAGCCCCTCTTGTGATCGGTCCCGTCACTACCGGACCATTTCCCGTCTTCCACGCGGTTGAGGTTTTCCGATTCGCGGGCCAAACCCCTGACGCGTCTTAATCTTTGTGAATGAACGTACTTAACAAAACGTAAACCGGCTTTTGACCGGCGCGCGGCGGGGGCGGGTAAGGTATGCGGATGACGGCCGAACCTTCGAAAACGGGCGGAAAACCGGGCTCTCACCGGGGATCGGCGGTGAACGAAGGTCTATTTCGAGGCTTAACGCGCCGGCAAGCTTGGTTAACCGGGCGGGGGGTCCGCGTTACCGATAGTGTCAGGGAATTCGGTCCGTTCGCATGGCACGACGTGGCCATTCTGATTCGCGATCGCCCGGAGCGTTCGCGACATGATCGCCTGCGCTTCCTTCAGCCGACCCGTCACTGGGCAGTGTTGAGGCAGGCGCACCCCTCGCCCCGTGGTGGTGCATCGGCCGAAACGAAAACGGCGCGCTGCCTTTGAGATCGGGCAGCGCGCCGGTGGATGGTTTGAAGTCAGGTCTTGGGGCCGGGCGAATTCAGTTCGGCTGCCCGGCTTTCGGGGGCCGCGACGCCGCTACGGTCAGCCGACGGTTTCGCTGGCCTCGAGGAACATCACTTCGAGTTCGAGTTCGACCTGGTGGAAGAATGCGCCGACCAGTTCGTCCTGCTCGTCTTCGCTCAATCCGAAATCCGCCAGTTCGGCGAAGTACTGCCGTGCCAGGGCATGGCGGAAATCATCGGCATCGTCGGTGTCGGCAATGACGGCGAGCGTCGTGGCGGCGCGGCGCACCTCGGCCGTGCGGCGCCAGAGCGGGAAGACGTTTATGCGGCATTCGACGGTTTCCGTTTCGACGACGTTCAGTTCAACGCTCACGATACTTCTCTCCATACATCGACGCCGCACGAGCCGGAGGTCCGGCGGTGTGGTTCCTGCGGCCGGTCCGTCGCCTCGCGGCGACCGGCCGGGCAATCCGGTGCCGAATCGCTTTGCGACCGGCGATTGCGAGATTGCTTGGAGAATGTTGATGGAAGGTTAGCGCGGACGGCCGCGGGCGAGCGGCCGGCCGTTCAGGTCTTCAGCTTGTAGCCGGTGCGGAAGATCCAGGCGACGATGGCCAGGCAGGCGGCGAGGAAGGCCAGCGTCATGCCGAGGCTGACGACGACGTTGACGTCCGACTGGCCGTAGAAGCTCCAGCGGAAACCGCTGACCAGATAGACCACCGGATTGAACAGTGTGACCGTGCGCCAGAACGGCGGCAGCATGTCGATCGAATAGAAGCTTCCGCCCAGGAAGGTGAGCGGGGTGACGATGAGCAGCGGCACCAGCTGCAACTTTTCGAAGCCGTCGGCCCAGATGCCGATGATGAAGCCGAACAGGCTGAAGGTGAAGGCGGTGAGCACCAGGAACAGCAGCATGACAGCCGGGTGCATGATCTGCATGGGCACGAACAGGAACGCCGTCGCCAGGATGATGAGCCCGAGGATGATCGACTTGGTCGCCGCCGCGCCGACGAAGGCGATGACGATCTCGAAATAGGAGATCGGTGCCGACAGGAGCTCGTAGATCGTGCCGACGAATTTCGGGAAATAGATGCCGAAGGCGGCGTTCGAGATACTCTGGGTCAGGAGCGACAGCATGATCAGCCCCGGCACGATGAAGGCGCCGTAAGAGATGCCGTCGATCTCCTCGATGCGCGAGCCGATCGCGGCGCCGAAGACCACGAAATAGAGCGACGTGGAGATGACCGGGGAAACGATGCTCTGAAGCAGCGTCCGGCGGGTGCGGGCCATCTCCTGCCGGTAGATGGCCCAGACGGCGTGACCGTTCATTGCCGCTCCCTCACGAGGCTGACGAAAATCTGTTCCAGCGTGCTCTGCCGCGTCTCAAGATCCCGGAACCGGATGCCGGCGCCGTCGAGATCGCGGAGGAGCCGCGTGATGCCGGTGCGGTCGGCGCGCGTGTCGTAAGTGTAGGTCAGTGCCTCGCCGTCCTCCGAGAGTTCGAGATCGTAGCCCGCGAGACTTTCGGGAATGGTGGCGAGCGGCTCCTTGAGCTGCACCGTCAGTTCCTTGCCGCCGAGCTTGCGCATCAGCTCGGCCTTCTCCTCGACCAGGATGATCTCTCCCTTCGAGATGACGCCGACGCGGTCGGCCATCTCCTCGGCTTCCTCGATGTAGTGCGTGGTGAGGATGATGGTGACGCCGGAGGCTTTCAGCCCGCGCACCATCTCCCACATGTCGCGCCTGAGTTCCACGTCGACGCCGGCCGTCGGCTCGTCGAGGAAGAGGATGCGCGGCTCGTGCGACAGCGCCTTGGCGATCAGCAGCCGGCGCTTCATGCCGCCCGACAGGGCGACGATCTTATCGTCCTTCTTGTCCCACAACGAAAGCTGCCGCAGCACCTTTTCCAGATGCGCCGGGTCCGGCGGCTTGCCGAACAGGCCGCGGCTGTAGCTGATCGTCGCCCACACCGTCTCGAAGGCATCGGTGGTGAGCTCCTGCGGCACCAGCCCGATCATCGCGCGCGCCTTGCGGTACTCGGCGACGTTGTCGTGGCCAGCGACCAGGATGGTTCCCGACGACTTGTTGACGATGCCGCAGATGATGGAGATCAACGTCGTCTTGCCGGCGCCGTTCGGCCCCAGCAGCGCGAAGATCTCGCCCTCGCGGATTTCCAGGTCGACGCTCTTCAGCGCCTGGAAACCGGATGCGTAATGCTTGGAGACGTTCTGGACGGAGATGACGGGATTCATGGCGCCCATGTAGGAGACCTGCGGCGTTTTGTCAGCAGGCACGGTGTTGGGCCAGTGGAGGCTGCTGACAATTCAATGGAGCAGGCACCGATGTACCGACAGGTCGAGCGCGGCGCGCGGATTCTCACCGCCGTCCAGTCGCCGCCGGGTTGTCAGGTGGCGCCTCGAGGGGTGAGGCAGGCAGAGATTGAAACAGAATGCTATGCTTCTGTTTCAGATTGACGGTTTTCGCGGGCGAGAAGGAAGCCCGAGCCTGTGCTATTCTGCTTCCTGAAAGCGATCTTCACCGCGACGGACCCATGAACCCACCCGGACGTTTGAAGTTGAAAAAAGGTCTCTTCGAAACTCCGACTTCGCCGTGCAACGAGGAGACGAAACATTGCCCAAAATGCAGGAACCCGACACCTTCGCAGCGTTGGAAAGGCGTGAATGGGCTGATGCTAGAGTTGCGCATTCCTACGCTCGGGTCTTTGCGAAAGCGGCGGATATGGTGGTGCCGTACTTGGTTAAAGCTGTCGAGGCTAAACCCGGCATCAAAGCCCTCGACCTGTGCTGCGGACACGGCAACGTGACCTCCGGACTGGTCAAAGCCGGCGCCCAAACTACTGGCCTCGATTTCTCACCTGCCATGCTTGACATGGCACGCGTTGCTGTCCCGGAGGCCCGGTTTGTTGAAGGCGATGCCATGGCCTTGGATTTTGACAATGAGTCTTTTGATGCCATTACAATCGGCTTTGGGATGCCGCATGTGCCTGACCCTCCAAGAGTCGTGGCAGAAGCGCGCCGTGTTCTGCGGTCCGGTGGACGACTAGCGTTTTCGGTGTGGTGTGGGCCGGACGTGGATACTGCCCTTGGCTATGTTTTTGGTGCAATTGGTCGATACGGTGCCTCCGACATTGCATTGCCGCCGGGGCCCGGTGCGAATGACTATGCCGATCCAGTTCTGGCATTTGCGGTTCTGGAGGCAGCCGGATTCGCGGACTGCCGCCAATTTACGGTCGCCTCAGGGTGGCAGATAAGTGATCCCGGCGCGCCTTATGATTTCTTCCGCAATGGCACGGCAAGGGGCGGTGCGTTGTTACGACCTCAGCCCCCAGAAAACGCAGCGGCCATCCGAGCGGCGGTGATCGCCAAGGTGCTGGAAAAACACGGGGAAGGACCTTCATGGAACGTTCCGATCCCCGCTGTGGTGACTGTTGCAGTCGCGGTGTAGATGAAAACTGAAACGTGATTAGAGATTCTGCTTCAGAATCGAACGCCAGAGATAGAACCCGGCCATTCTGCCCGATTTCGGCAAACGGAAAATAGTCTCTCAATAGAGCCCGGTCCCACGGTCTTCTCGTACGCCAGCCTCGACCTCTTCTATCGCTTCGGTCATAGCCCCATGCGAAAGGAATATGTGTGCGAGGGTTGGGACGTCTGACGTATCCGGCCATGCGTCTGGCTGCCACACTTTTCCCCGAACGAAAGCCTTTGGGCAATGGCACATCACCCTCTCGACTCGTGGCAGAAGGACGAGTTCAGCCGGACGACCATTGACCGCGAAGTCCTGCGCGAGAACCGTACCCTTTCCACTCGCCCGTAGAGTGTCGCGGTGCCTAGGAATGATGAATATCAAGCCAATATTTGGGTTCTCGAAGACATTTTCAAACGTGTCCATCCGCCTGAATGAAGCAGAATTCACACTTCTGTTTCACTCTGCGCTGACAAGCCTCATCTGCTTTTTTGCATCACAATCCGCTTGGGTCGTGTTTCATCAAATCGGACCCGGGTTCAAAGTCTTCCGCGGTCCCGAGTGTGCCGACGACAAGTGTTTCCACCATATGCGCGATGGTCGCGCGCGCAGTCGCGGGATCTGCCTGAGCTACATCAAGCAGGGCAATCATGGCCTCGGTGCCGGTCGCCACTGACAATTCTCGCACGAGCCGTTCGCACGCCTCATCCCCGATCTTGTGACGCACTTCCTGCAAGGCGGAACGAAACATGGTGATGCGACGCCCGCCGCGAGTGGGCGCCTGATGGTCCAACCGCCAACTTTCCAGCCACCGTGACAGGAAACTCCGAAATTCGGCCTCGTGCTCGATGGCTTGGTCGAAAAAGAACAACGCAACGGCGCGCACCCGCGCCTGCGTGCTGAAGCAATCCCGAACGATGTCTTCGTAAGGGATGACACTAACGTCAAGTCCAGCCTCGGCGGCCAGCACGGAAGGGTCTGAGAAGTACCTGTAGGCTGTCGCCCGAGAGATGTTCGCGGCCTTCGCAACGGCAGGGATCGTCAAAGTCGCCTTTTCAGACAGGAGGCGTCGTGCGGTCGCGAGAAGCGCTTCGCGGGTGCGTGATTTTTGCGCATGGCGTTCGAATGACACGAAGGCATCTCCGGTAATGAGACTATTGTCTCGTAACGATACATGTGTATTATGAGCAGGTATTGTCAACATGTTCAAGGAGAGAACCATGGCCGATCCCGCACGAGACTCGACTGCGCGGCCCCGCCGCTACGAAGCGCTCGGCATCCTGATGACGTTCCACGCATTCCCAGCCGAGGTGTCTGACAAGTATTGCCTTGTCGAATGCGTTGTTCCTCCGGGTCTGGGCGCTCCGCCGAACAGTCACGCCGGCGAAACAGAGACTTTTTTCATTATGGATGGCGAACTGGAGTTCATGGTCGAGGGCAAAGCCATTCGAGGCAGGGCTGGCGAGAGCGTCCGGGTTCCCGACGGGGCAGTGCATGCTTTTTCGGCCGTGGGGCCGGCACCCGCTCGCGTCCTGATCGTCAACGCGCCCGGCCACATGCACGAAGGCTTCTTTACTGAGCTTGGCGCACAGGTCACCGACGACCGGACTCAGCCAGCACCGATGGACGGCCCCCCAGACGTGGCTCGCGTCGTGCAAGTGGCCGAGAAGTGGGGTATGACCATCATGACGCCGGCGGAAGCTTGACCCAGCACCCAAGGGAGGGGCGACCGATGGACGCCGCCTCTCCCCAGAGACGGGACAAGTTACCCTCGTTCACTGGCGTACCAGTCAAAAACAGAACTCTCAATTCTGCTTCATCCAGCATCCCTTCGGGTAGAGCACCAGTGGAATTGCGGATACCGGAGCGTCCGCCCCCCTCAAAACAGCGAAAAATACTCCCGCTGCTCCCATTCCGAGACCGTCATGAGATAGCGGTCCCATTCGGCGCGCTTGATGCGGGTGAGCCAGGCGACGGTGTCGGGGCCGAGCCTGTCCTTGTAGAATTCGCTCATTTCGAAGCGTTCGATGGCGGCGATCAGGCTCTTCGGCAGGAGGGCGGCGGCGCTTTCGTAGGGGCTCTCGACCGGCGGCGGGGCGGAGAGCCCGCGCTCGATGCCGTCGAGGCCGCAAAGGATCTGCGAGGCGAAGTAGAGGTAGGGGTTGGCGGCCGGCTCGGCGACGCGGTTCTCGATGCGGCTGGCGCGATCGCCCGGCTCCATCAGGCCGCGGATCATGGCGCCCTTGTTGTCGCGGCCCCACTGGATGCGGTCGGGCGCGAGCTGGAACGGCTGGTAGCGCTTGTAGCCGTTGACCGTCGGCGTGGTCAGAAGACACGTCTCGGCGGCGTGGTCGAGCAGGCCGGCAATCCAGCCGCTCGCGGTGTCCGACAGCGTGCCGTCGGCGTGCGGCATGAAGAGGTTTGCGCCGGTCGCCGCATCCACCACCGACTGGTGCAGGTGCCAACCGCTCGCCATGCCGTTGTCGACCTTCGGCCGGCACATGAAGGTGGCGTGCAAGCCTTTTCGCGCGCAGACCTGCTTCACCAGCGAACGGAACAGCATCATGGCGTCGGCATGCGCCATCGGCGCGTCCGGCTCGAAGGTGAACTCGCACTGGCTGGGGCCGAACTCGGCCTCCATGGAGCGCACGGGCGGGCCGAGCTGCTGGCAGGCGCGGCGCAGATCGTCCATCACCTCCTCCAGCGCGTCGTAGCGGGCGTCGGTGAGGAGCTGGTAGCCATGCGAAAGCAGGCTCGTCTCGGGCGGCGAAGCCGGCATGCCGCCATCGGTATGCGCGAGCCTCGGATCGGCGAGGCGGTAGACGTGGAACTCCACCTCGAGGCCGCAGACCAGGCGCCTGCCCGTGGCGGCGAGACGGTCGATCGCCTTGCGCAGGATGGCGCGGGAGGAGATGGGGATCGGCGCGCCGTCCTTGTGGAAGAGGTCGCAGAGCAGCCAACCTGAATGCGGCGACCAGGGCAGGACGCGGAAGGTCGCCGGGTCCGGCACCATGAGGATGTCGCTGGCCCCGGTGAGCATGCCGTCGCCGAACCCGATGTCGCCGCTCCAGACCGGAAAAGCGGTCCGGTGCGAGGTGTCCTTCAGGAGCAGCGTCGAGGTGACCGCCACGCCGTTGCGGAAGGCCGAGGCGAGGCCGGAGGCAACCACGGTCTTGCCACGCAGGACGCCGTGCTGATCGGCAAAGAGGATGCGGATGGTCTCGAGGTTTTCCGAGGCAACGCGGGCGATGACGTCCTCGGCGAGGCGGAGCTGGTCGTCGGAAAGAAGGGCGTGGGCGGATGTGAAGCCGCCCGTCACTTGTCCAGCGTTCATGCGCGGGGCTCCGGACGGGGATTTGCGCGAAACCGCCGTAGAATTGGGCGCTCCGAGGTCCCCCCCTCTGCCCTGTCGGGGATCTCCCCCTCCAGGGGGGAGATCAGCGGCTTCGCTGTCCAGGCCCGTTCTGCAACATCCGAGGACGGCGGAGATCGCAGCGGCAAGTGATCTCCCCCCTTGAGGGGGAGATGCCCGTCAGGGCAGAGGGGGGTGAAGCCGAACGCGTTCATGATCGAAAGATTTCCGGTACGATGCGGCTGCCGCTACAGCGCCGCCGGCCATTCGCACGCCGCGCGGCGGGTGCGGTCGGCTTGCGGCCAGAGGTCTTCCCAGGCGTCGGTCGGGCCCATGGCGTCGATGGAGACGGGGCCGCGTACCGCTTCCACCTCGGGCGCATCGCCGCGCATCGGCAAGGTGGACAGATCGCCTTCCTTCACGCTTTTGATCGCCGCCAGCAGCTTGCGGCGGTTTTTCATGATGGCGACGTCGGTGCGGCCGAGATGCTCGTCGGTGCGGTCCTGGATGCGGCCCATGGATTCCACCGCCCACTGGTCGTGCACGTTGATGTCGAGCCCCATGCCCGTATAGGTCAGGCTCTCCTGCTCGTCGGGATTGTAGCCGTAGTTGTTGCGCTTGTTCTTGAGCGGCGCGTAGTCCGGCAGGCGGTGTTCCTTCATGCGTTGCTCGCGCATCAGTGTCTTGTTCACCGGTTTGCCGAAGCTCGTGAACATGGAGTACCAGTAGCAGGTCTCGTCGTCGACGGGCACGTGCCACTGGGTGATCGTCATCTCGTTGGACATCGGGATGCAGATCGCCTCCGGAAAGATCTGGTTGGTGACGCGCACGTGGCTGCGCCCGTCCTTCATGTGGCGAAGCGAGATCAGCCGCAGCCCGAAATCGGTCTCCTCGACGCGGATGTCGGGGCGCGGATATTCGCGCAGGAGCTGCGTCATCGGCATCTCCGTGTTGCCGGCCTTGTCGCGGAACTGCTTGCCATAGCCTTCCGACGGATCCTCGTCCTGCAGGAAGCGGTGCAGGAAGGAGGCATGCGCGGGATCGATGCCGACCTCCATCGCCTGCAGCCAGTTGCACTCCCACAGGCCCTTGAAGGCGAAGACGTGGCTGTCGGGCGCGGCGAAGCAGTCGAGCGCCGGGAATGGCGGCGGGTCGCCGGGGCCCATGTAGGCGAAGACGATGCCGTTCTTCTCGACCACGGGATAGGAGACGGCGCGGATGTTCTCGTGCATGCGGCTGCCTTCCGGCTCGCCCGGTTGTTCGACGCACTGGCCGGTGCGGTCGAAGTGCCAGCCGTGGAAGGGGCAGCGCAGGCCATTGTCCTCGCGCCGCCCGTAGCAGAGATCGGCCCCGCGGTGCGGGCAGTGGCGGCCGATGAGGCCGAGCGCGCCCTCGTTGTCGCGGAAGAGAACGAGGTCTTCGCCGAGCAGCCGCACCGGCACGACGGGCCGCGCCGACATCAGCTCGTCCGAGAGCGCGGCCGGCTGCCAGTAGAGCCGCAGCACCGAGCCGGCGCCGGTTCCGGGCCCCACCCGCGTGAGAAGGTCGTTCTGTTCCTGGCTCATCATGGCTGGGGTCCTCCGGGGCTCGTGACGGCTATTGTGCCGCCGATCGCAGTTGCGGTTCGGGAGCGGCGCGCAGCAAGGGCACAGCGGGATCGGCTGCAAGGGCGAGATCGAGCGGCGCGCCGGTCGCGATGAGGCGACGCGCGGCCATGTGATCGGCGGCGCGATTGACGGAGAAGGCCGCCACGAGGCGGCGATCGCGCAGATGGAAGACGCTGTAGGCGTGGCTTTCGGGATCGCCGCGCAGCACCTGCTCGCCGTCCGCCGGGGCGATGCCGGCCATCTGCACCTTCAAATCGTACTGGTCGGTCCAGAACCAGGGCACGGCCGACAGCGGGGCGGCCATGCCGGCGGCGTGCGTGCCGGCGGCCTTGGCCTGGTCGACGGCGTTCTGCACCGATTCCAGCCGCAGCACGCCGCCGGCATAGGGATTGTCGAACGCCGCGCAGTCGCCCACCGCGTAGATGCCGGGAATGCTGGTCATGCCGTGCTCGTCGACGAGGATGCCGCCGGCAGCGGTGGCAAGCCCCAGCGGCTCGGCTAGCGACAGGTCCGCGACGCCGCCGATGCCGACCAGCACGAGATCGGCCTCGATGCGCGCGCCATCGCCGAGCCGCACCGCGCGGACGCGGCCGGCCTCTCCCTCGATGGCCTCGATCTGCTTTCCGAAGAGGATCGTCGCCCCCTTGGCGGCGTGATAGCCGGCGAGATGCTTGGCAACGGTCTCGGGCACCGAGCGCGTCAGAAGCCGTGGCAGCATTTCGATCACCGTCACGGCCTTGCCATTCTTGGCCGCCGTCGCCGCGACTTCCAGCCCGATGAAGCCGCCGCCGATCACCGTGACCGACAAGGCGGAATCCAGTGCAGGCTTGAGACGGCGCGCGTCGGCCATGTCGCGCAGGGTGAAAACGCCGTCGAGATCGGCGCCCGGCAGCGGCAGGCGCCGGGCCCGAGCGCCCGTGGCGAGGATGAGTTTGTCGAAGGCCAGTTCGCCCCGGGTGGTGAGGACCTTGCGTTCGGCCGCGTCGACGCCGAGCGCGCGGGTGCCGAGATGCAGCTCGATGCCTTGCGCGGCGTAGAAGGATTCGGCGCGCAGCTGGATCTGGTCCGCGGACTTCTCGCCGAGCAGAAACGCCTTCGACAGCGGCGGGCGGTGATACGGCAGTTCGTCCTCGGCCGAGACGAGTTGGATCGGCTCCTGCCAGCCAGCCTGGCGCATGGATACGGCCGCCTGCACGCCCGCATGCGAGGCTCCGACGATGACGGCGCCGGCGCTCACAGGACGGCTCCGCAAGCGGTCGGGCGGAAGCGGGACGAGGGACTGGTCGCCATGGGCATCATCGGTGGCTCGCTGGAGGAACGCTGGAAGGACAGGCGGTTTTGCCGCCCGTGCTCCAGATAGAGATTTCCAGCCTTCTCCACAAATCGCAACCTCGCCGAGGGAGCGGCATCGTGTGCTTGCACGCCGACTGCCGATGTGCGATTATCGCACGGATGATGTATTATCGTGCAGACGGTACGAAGCATTCCGGGTTCGTGTCAAGACGCCGGGGCGAGCCGGCATGACGGCCCATGTCGCCGTCGCCGAGCGCGACATCTCGCTGACCTTCGCCAAGGGAATGACGGTGCTCAAGGCGTTCGACGCGCAGAGCACCGAACTGACGCTGCCGCAGATCGGACGGCTGACCGGCTACGACCGCGCCACGACGCGGCGGCTGGTGCTGACGCTCGTGCATCTGGGCTACGTGCGGCAGCGGGATCGCGCCTTTTCGCTGACGCCGCGCATCCTCGTTCTGGCCGGCGGCTTCCTGCAGGGCCGGCAGTTCGGCAAGACCATCCAGCCCGTGATGCGCGCCTTCGCGCAAAGGATCGGCGAGACGATCTCCATGGCCATGCTCGACGGCATGGACGCCGTCTACGTCGCGCACTCGGGCAGCGAGGCCGGCATGGCGCGCATCGGCTTCACCATCGGCAGCCGCGTGCCTCTCCTGTCGACGGCGATCGGCCGCGTGCTGCTTGCAGCGAGCGATGCGGAGACGGCACGGGAGGCGATCGAGGGGGCGCCGCTCGAGCCCCACACGCCGCTGACGCTGATCGACCGGGAGGCGATCGCGCGAGAAGTGAAGGCCGGAGGCGAGGCCGGATACGCCTTCGTGGAGGGCGAGTTCGAGGTGGGCGTGGCGGGGCTGGCGGTGCCGATCCGGACGCAGAGCGGCACGACGGCGGGGCTGGGGCTTTCGGCGCCGCGCGAGAGGTTTGCGGACGAAGATTTCCGGCGCGAGGCAGTCGAGTGCTTGCGGGAATGCGCGGGCGCGGTGGCGGGGCTGTTGTAGGGCGGACGGCGGACGTGGGCGGTGAAGCGGAATTGAGAATTCTGTTTCAAATGGGATTAGCGCTCGGCTACTTTCGTCCTAGCGGCGGGTAGAGTGTCAGAGGCGAATGGATGGCAGAATTCGATTTTGACAAAGCGACGGCTGAGCTGCCCATCCTGCGGGGCTTCATCGACTTCGTAAACAAGCAATCGTCAGTTTACATGGACTGCCTTAATGGCTTCGAAGGGAACACGGTTCGCATCAAGCGCCAAGTGGAGCGGGTCGCATTTCCAACCCGGAAGGAGTTGCGGGACGGGCTGGAAGTCGTGGTTTGGGACAGCATGGAAGACCCGAGCCAGCCCGATATCATTCATTCCAGCATCCGCAAAAGCTCTATCTACCTCAAAGACAACAGGGAAGCCGGATTTAACGAACAACAAATTTGCTGGTCGATCATCGTTTTCATATTCGCCTATTGGGATGAGGAGGTTCGGCCTGCCATTGCAAAGGTGCGTGGGGTCGAACCAAACGACATCAAAATAGATGCGTTAGGCGACCTTCGAATCCTTCGAAAGGCGATAATACACGCCAAAGGAATTATCACGGCAACGGAGCATTCTAAACTCAAAAAGATGGCGGACTTGGTCGAACCTGGTGCGAAGTTGGTTCTTAACCATGACCAGATGCATAAAGTCTTTGTCTTGATTAAAAATGCGATTGGTCAAATCGTCCTGCACTACACTGGTGGCTCGCCGGGCGCCCCCTCTCCAGACTCGATTGTTGGCGTCGCTATTCAGGATTTCGGATCTGGCGGAAAGGAGAAATTTTAGCGGAAAGGCGAAATGAAGATGTTCCTTTTCACCCTGTCCACACGTTCGAGTTCTGAAACAGATTCATAGTATTCTGTTTCATGCTGCCCGGCAGGCAGCGGCTCGCACGGACACCTGAACCGCAGGCTTCCCCGCCCCTCCCGTCGACATCGATCCCGGCCCATGCATGAATACGCCCGATCCATCGATCCGAGAGACCGGCCATGCTGAAACATCTCACACCCGAAGGCGTGCGGGCCCCGTTCGCCGCCTACAGCCATTCCGTCGAGGTCGAGGCCGGGGCGCGGCTGGTGTTTTGTTCGGGGCAGCTCGGCATCTCGCCGGACGACGAGGTTCCCGAACACGCGCAAGCGCAGGCGGAGATCTGTTTCGGGGCGGTGGAAAAGATCCTCGCGGCGTCCGGCATGACGCTGAAAAACGTGGTGCGCATCAACGCCTTCGTGACGGCGCGCGAGCACATGAAGCCGTACATGGCCGTGCGCGACCGGCTGTTCCCGGCGCCCTCGCCCGCTTCGACGCTGATGATCGTTTCCGGCTTCACGCGCGAGGAGTTCAAGGTCGAGGTCGAGGTGATCGCGGCGGGGTGATCCGATCGTGATCTGCGTGGAGGCGCCGTTCGCCGGCTTCGACGCGCAGGCGCATGCCACGTCGCAGAGGCGCCTCGCCGCCGAACTCGGGGCGATCGGCCATCCCAACTGATGGCGACGATCGACTTCAGCCACTCCTGCCTGAAGCGCGACCATGACGGCCGGCGGGGCGATTTCCTCGACGAGATCGAGGGCCCTTGCGCCGTGGGGACGGCACCTGCATGTTCACGACAGCTTCGGACGGCAGGACGACATCTGGATGTACACGCACGGCGAGCGCATCGCCTACGGCCACGGCGATCTCCATCTGCCTGTCGGCTGGGGCGACAATCCCCGGGAGACGATCATCGCCGAGTGCGAGTTTCCCAACATCGAACTCCAGGCGCGACACTGGCATTCCGCACGGGAGACGGCGGACGCCACCAACTCGCTCGCGGAGCGGGCGCGGACGCTCAAGACGGCACGGGCGGCCTGATCGATGCTTGAGCGCGCCGTCCGGTTCGTCCATCTCACCGACATCCACGTCTCGCGCCCGACCGGCGCGACGCCGGGAGACGACGAACCGGTCGCGCGGCTCGATGCGGCGCTGGAGATGATCCGCGGCATCGACCCGGCGCCGGATTTCGTCGTCGTCAGCGGCGACATCACGGACAAGGGCGACGAGGAGAGCTACCGGATCGTCCGGCAGAGGCTCGAAGCGCTGCCGATGCCGGTCGTCCATGCGCTCGGCAATCATGACAGCCGCCCGGGCTTCTACGCCGGCATGCTCGACCGGACACAGGATGCCGAGGCGCGGTACTGCCACGAGCGGACGATCGCTGGCGTGCATGTCGTGGTGCTGGACACCAGCGTGCCCGGCCGCACCAGCGGCGAAGTCGGCGAGGCCCAGTTCACATTCCTCGAAGCCGCACTTCGCAACGAGCCGGACCTGCCGAAGATCATCGTAATGCACCACGCGCCGCGCATCGACGAGGAATCGCCCTTCGCCTGGGAGAGCCTGAGCGTGGCGGAGACGGAGCGGTTTCGGCAGATCGTGGGCGGCAGGAATGTCGCCGGTGTCCTGACCGGCCATATCCACCACGACCGCGTGTCGATCTGGCATGGCGTCCCGGTCGTCGTCGGCATGGGCCTGCAGGCCTTCATCGATCCGCTCTACCGCAAGGGCTTGCGTATTATGTCGGGCGCCTCCTTCGGGCTCTGCACGCTGCGGCCGTCGGGGCTCACCGTCTCCTTCGTGCCGCTCGCCTGCGACCGGCGGGAACTCGGTTTCCTCGACGCGAACAAGGTTCGCGCGCTGAAGTAGTCGCGCGGAAGCGCCTTCACTTTGCGAAAATTTCGCGCCGGCCGGCCCCGCCGGATCGCTTCTTGCTATCCTCGCGAGGGAACCGTTTGCCTCTTGTCCGCGCTATCGGAAGGTGAAGAATGGCGCGATCGCCCGAAGCAGCGGCATCAACCCGCGCGGGCGCTCTGGGGAGAGAGACGAGACATGGCCGAAACCGCTCCGCTTCGCCTCAACGTTCCGGAACCCGAGGTGAGGCCGGGCGGCAAGCCGGATTTCTCCAACGTGAAGATCCCCAAGGCCGGCACCGTGGACCGCCCGCCGGTCGACGTCGCGCCCGCCGACATCCGCGACATGGCCTATTCCATCATCCGCGTGCTCAACCGCAAGGGCGAGGCCGTCGGACCCTGGTCGGGCACGCTGACGCCGGAGGAAGCACTTTCGGGCCTGCGGGACATGATGCGCGTGCGCGCCTTCGACCGGCGCATGCTGATGGCGCAACGACAGGGCAAGACGTCGTTCTACATGCAGTGCCTGGGCGAGGAGGCGATCGCCTGCGCCTTCCGCAAGGCCATGGAAGACGGCGACATGAATTTTCCGACCTATCGCCAGCAGGGCCTGCTGATCGCCGGCGGCTATCCGATGGTCGACATGATGAACCAGATCTATTCCAACACGCACGACCCAATCAAAGGGCGGCAGCTGCCGGTGATGTATTCGTCGAAGAGCCACGGCTTCTTCACCATCTCGGGCAACCTCGCCACGCAGTTCGTGCAGGCGGTGGGCTGGGCGATGGCCTCGGCGATCCGCCACGACACGAAGATCGCCGCGGCCTGGATCGGCGACGGCTCGACCGCCGAGAGCGATTTTCACGCCGGCCTCGTCTTCGCCTCGACCTACAAGGCGCCGGTGGTCCTGAACATCGTCAACAACCAGTGGGCCATCTCGACCTTCCAGGGCATTGCGCGGGGCGGTTCCGGCACCTTCGCCGCGCGCGGGCACGGCTTCGGCATCCCCTCGCTCAGGGTCGACGGCAACGACTACCTCGCCGTCCACGCGGTGGCGAAATGGGCGACCGAGCGGGCGCGCAAGAACCTCGGGCCGGTACTGGTCGAATACGTCACCTACCGCGCCGCCGCGCACTCGACCTCGGACGATCCCTCCGCCTACCGGCCCAAGGAGGAGACCGACGCCTGGCCGCTGGGCGATCCCGTCGAACGGCTGAAGAACCATCTCGTCGCCGTCGGCGCATGGTCGCCGGAGCGCCACAAGCAGGCCGAGGCCGAGATCGACGCCGAGGTGCTCGCCGCGCAGAAGCAGGCGGAATCCTACGGCACGCTGCACTCCGGACCGAAGGCCTCGCCGCGCGACATTTTCGAGGATGTGTACGACACGATGCCGCCGAACCTCCGGCGTCAGCGGCAGGAAGCGGGGTACTGACATGCCGCGCATGACGATGATCGAGGCGATCCGCGACGCCCATGTGGTGGCGATGGAGCGTGACGAGAACGTGGTGGTGTTCGGAGAGGACGTCGGCTATTTCGGCGGCGTCTTCCGCTGCACCCAGGGCCTGCAGGAGAAGTTCGGCAAGGACCGCTGCTTCGACAGCCCGATCAACGAGGCCGGCATCGTCGGCACGGCGATCGGCATGGCCGCCTACGGCCTGCGGCCGTGCGTGGAAATCCAGTTCGCCGACTACGTCTACCCGGCCTACGACCAGATCGTCTCGGAAGCCGCGCGCATCCGCCACCGCTCGGCCGGCGACTTCACCTGTCCGCTGACGGTGCGCATGCCGACCGGCGGCGGCATTTTTGGGGGCCAGACGCACAGCCAGAGCCCGGAAGCGCTGTTCACGCACGTCTCGGGCCTCAAGGTGGTCATGCCGTCGAACCCGCACGACGCCAAGGGGCTCTTGATCGCCTCCATCGAGGACGAGAACCCGGTGATCTTCCTGGAGCCGAAGCGGCTCTACAACGGCCCCTTCGACGGCCACCACGACAAGCCGATCATCCCCTGGTCGAAGCACCCGCTGGGCGAGGTGCCGGCCGGGCACTACACCGTGCCGCTCGGCAAGGCGGTGGTGCGGCGCGAAGGGAGCGCGGTCACCGTGCTGGCCTACGGCACGATGGTCTACGTCGCGGAAGCGGCGGCCGAGGAGAGCGGCGTGGATGCCGAGGTGATCGATCTGCGGACCCTGCATCCTCTCGACCTCGAAACGATCGTGGCGTCGGTGAAGAAGACCGGGCGCTGCGTGATCGTGCACGAGGCGACGCTGACGTCGGGCTTCGGCGCGGAACTGGCCGCACTGGTGCAGGAGCACTGCTTCTATCATCTGGAAGCGCCGATCCGACGGGTCGCGGGCTGGGACACGCCCTACCCGCATGCGCAGGAATGGACCTATTTCCCGGGGCCGGCGCGGCTGGCGGCGGCACTCACAGACGTGATGGAGGGCTGAGATGGGAACCTTCGTCATCAAGATGCCCGACGTCGGCGAAGGCATCGCCGAGGCCGAACTGGTGGAATGGCACGTCAAGGTCGGCGATCCGGTCACCGAGGACATGGTGCTCGCCGCCGTCATGACCGACAAGGCGACGGTGGAGATCCCCTCCCCGGTCGAAGGCACGGTGGAGTGGATCGGCGGCGAGGTCGGCGAGCAGATCGCCGTCGGCGCGCCGCTGCTGAAGCTCGAAGTCTCGGGCGACGGCAATGTGTCGGCCGACAAGGGCGCGCAGCCGAAGGCCAAGCCGGCGAAGGAGGCGAAGCCCGAGGCAAGCAAGGAGAAGCCGAAAGACGAGGACTCGAGCGACGAAGAGGAGGAAGAGGCCGAGGCGTCCGCGCCCGAGCCGAAGGCACCGCCGAAAAAAGCCTCCGAGCCGAAACGCACGCTCTCCTCGCATTCGCGCAAGGAAGGCGAGAAGCCGCTGGCGGCGCCCTCGGTGCGGCTCAAGGCGCGCGAGCGCGGCATCGACCTGCGCTTCGTGCCGGGAACCGGTCCGGCGGGACGCATCACGCACGAGGATCTCGACCTCTACGTCGAACAGGGCGCCCGGCCCGGCGCGCCTTCCGGAAAGATGCCGGACAGCCGCGTCACGGAACTGAAAGTCGTGGGGCTGCGGCGCAAGATCGCCGAGAAGATGGCGCTGTCGAAGTCGCGCATTGCCCACATCACCTATGTCGAGGAGATCGACATGGACGCGCTGGAACAACTGCGCGCCAGCCTCAACGCGTCGCGCAAGGACGACCGGCCGAAGCTGACGTTGCTGCCGTTCCTGTTGATGGCCATGGTCAAGGCCCTGAAGGAACAGCCGAACCTCAACGCCCATTACGACGACGAGGCGGGCGTGGTGCGCCAGTTCGGCGGCGTGCATTGCGGCATCGCCGCGCAGACGCGCAACGGGCTGATCGTGCCGGTGGTGCGGCACGCCGAGGCGCTCGATCTCTGGGGCGCCGCGGGCGAGATCGGCCGGCTGGCGGAAGCGGCGAAGAACGGCACCGCGACGCGCGAGGAACTGTCGGGATCGACGATCACCATCACCTCCCTCGGCGCGCTCGGCGGCATCGCGACGACACCCGTCATCAACCATCCGGAGGTGGCGATCGTCGGGGTCAACAAGATGCAGGTCCGGCCGATGTGGGACGGGACGCAGTTCGTGCCGAAGAAGATGATGAACCTGTCGTCGAGCTTCGACCACCGGGTCGTCGACGGCTGGGACGCGGCGGTGTTCGTGCAGCGGGTGAAAGCGCTGCTGGAGACGCCCGCCTCGATCTTCATCGAGGAGTGAGATCATGAGAGACATGAAGTGCCAGCTCCTCGTCATCGGTGCCGGACCAGGGGGCTACGTGTGCGCCATCCGCGCCGGGCAGCTCGGGCTCGACACCGTCATCGTGGAGGCAAAGAAGCCGGGCGGCACGTGCCTCAATGTCGGCTGCATCCCGTCCAAGGCGCTGATCCATGCCGCCGACGAGTTCCACAAGCTCGGCGAGTTCTCCGGCGGGTCGTCGCCGCTCGGCATCAGCGCCGCCGATCCGGCGATCGATTTTGCCAAGACCATCGAGTGGAAGGACGGCATCGTGCGCCGGCTGACCAACGGCGTCGCCGGGCTGCTGAAGAAGGCGAACGTCAAGCATGTCGACGGCTGGGCGAAATTCCGCGACGGCAAGACGGTGGTGGTCGAGACCTCGACCGGACCGCAGACGATCGAGGCCGAGACCATCGTGATCGCCACCGGATCCGTGTCGGTCGAACTGCCCGGCCTGCCCTTCGGCGACAACGTGATCTCCTCGACCGAGGCGCTGGCGCTGGCAGAAATCCCCGAACGGCTGGCGGTGGTCGGCGCCGGGTACATCGGGCTGGAGATGGGCACGGCCTTCGCCAAGCTGGGTGCGAAGGTGACGGTGCTGGAGGCGATGGACCGCATCCTGCCGCTCTACGACGCCGAGCTGACGAAGCCGGTGGCGCGGCGGCTGGAGAAGCTCGGCGTCACGGTGATGACCGGCGCCAAGGCGGATCGTTACTCCGCCAGTTCCCGCGCCCTCGCCTACACCGACGCGGACGGCAAGGACGCGACGGTCGAGGCCGACAAGGTGCTGGTCACCGTGGGGCGCAAACCGGCGACGCAAGGATGGGGGCTCGAGGAACTCGACCTTTCGATGGACGGCCGTTCGATCGCGATCGACGAGCACTGCCGCACGTCGATGCGTGGCGTCTACGCCATCGGCGACGTGACCGGCGAGCCGATGCTGGCGCACCGCGCCATGGCGCAGGGCGAAATGGTGGCCGAGATCGTCGCAGGCCACCGACGCGCCTGGGACCGGCAATGCATCCCCTCGGTCTGCTTCACCGATCCCGAGATCGTCTCGGCCGGCCTGTCTCCCGAGGAGGCCGAGAAGGCCGGACACGACGTGCGCACCGGCATCTTCCCGTTCCAGGCCAACGGACGAGCGATGACGCTGGAGCGCGACGACGGCTTCATCCGCATCGTGGCGAGTGCCGACGACAACGTCGTGCTCGGCATCCAGGCGGTCGGAACGCAGATTTCGGAGCTCTCCTCATACTTCGCGAGCGTGATCGAGATGGGCGGTCGCCTGGAGGACGTCGCGCAGACGATCCACGCGCATCCCACCATGGGCGAGGCCTTCCAGGAGGCCGCGATGCGTACGCTGGGGCATGCGCTGCACATCTGATCCTCGCGCATCGGTCGAAATGATGGCCAATGATCGGAATGGGTTGCGCCCGGCTTTGCTTTTCTGAATAGTGCGGGTTCGAGGCGTGACGGGCCGCACAAAAAGACGGCCGATGCCCGGCAATGGGAGACCAACCGATGAACGACCGATCGCACATCAAGAACATATTTGCGCGCGGACGGCGCACCGCCATCGCGGCGGCCGCGGCCAGCCTGCTGATGGGCTCCGCCGCGCATGCCGAGACGCTGCGCTTCGCCTTCCAGGGCACGCTCAACGCGCTCGACCCCTACACGCTGAACGAGACCTTCTCGCTCGGCATGTTCGGCAACGTCTACGAAGGCCTGACCAAGCGCGACAAGGACCTCCAGATCATCCCCGGGCTCGCCGAGAGCTGGGAGGTGGTCGATCCGCTGACCTGGCGCTTCAAGCTGCGCGAAGGCGTCAAGTTCGCCAACGGCAACGACTTCAACGCCGATGACGTGATCTTTTCCGCCGAGCGCGTGCGCGCCGAGAGTTCCGACCTGAAGACCCGCATTCCGGCCGATTCGGAATGGGTGAAGGTCGACGACTACACGGTGGAAGTGAAGCTCAAGACGCCGAACCCGATCCTGCACTACGAGTGGGACACCTGGTACATGATGGACAAGGAGTGGGCCGAGGCCGAAGGCGCGGTTTCTCCCGTCTCCGCCAAGGACACGAGCCCCGGACCGGCCGCCTACAAGGCCAACGGCACCGGCCCTTTCATGTTCGAGAGCCACGAGCCGGGCGTCAAGACGGTGTTCAAGCCGAACCCGAACTGGTGGGGCACGCCGGAGCACAATCTGACCGAGGTGATCTTCACGCCGATCGCAGCCGACGGCACGCGCGTGGCCGCACTCCTGGCCGGCGACGTCGACCTGATCGACCCGGTGCCCGTGCAGGACATTCCGCGCGTCAACGCCGACCCGAACACCGAGGCGCTGACCGGACCGGAACTGCGCGTCATCCATCTCGGCTTCAACCAGATGGACGACGAACTCGCGACGTCCGACGTGAAGGGCAAGAACCCGTTCAAGGACCCGAACGTCCGCAAGGCGTTCTACCAGGCGATCGACATCGAGGCGATCAAGGCCCGCGTCATGCGCGACCTCTCGACGCCGGTGCCGCTGCTGATCGCCAACGAGCTCTATTCCGGCTCGGGCGACTTCCAGCGCTGGCCCTTCGATCCAGAAGCGGGCAAGAAGCTGCTTGCGGACGCCGGCTATCCGGACGGCTTCACGGTCGCCATGGACTGCCCGAACGACCGCTACGTCAACGACGAGGCGATCTGCCAGGCGGCCGTGTCGATGCTCGCCAAGATCGGCGTCACGGTGAACCTCAACGCACAGCCGAAGTCGCAGTATTTCGCCAAGGTTTTGGCGCCCGGCGGCTACGACACCGACTTCTTCCTGCTCGGCTGGACGCCCGGTTCGCTGGACTCGTGGAACGTGCTGACCAACCTCGCCGGCTGCCGCGACGCGACCGGCAAGGGCGGGCCGTTCAATCTCGGCGGCTACTGCAATCCCGAGGTCGATGCGCTGGCGGCCAAGATCCTCGGCGAGACCGATACGGCCAAGCGTGATGCCATGATCAACGAAGCGTACACGATCATGACCAACGAGACCTCGCACATCCCGCTGCACCAGCAGTCTCTCGCCTGGGGCAAGCGCAAGAACATCGACATCGTCCAGCGCCCGGACAACCAGGTCCTGTTCTACTGGGCAAAGGTGAACTGAACGCCTCGATAGACGACCCACGGCCCGCGCGATCACGCGCGGGCCGCAGGAATGCCAGCGAGAGGCGGTAATTCATGATTGCTTTCGCCATCCGGCGACTCGTCCAGGCGATCGGCGTCATGTTGGTCGTCGCGCTGATCTCCTTCCTCATGTTCCGCTTCGTCGGCGACCCGGTGAACCAGCTCGTCGGCGTCGACACCTCGCCCGCCGAGCGCGAGGCGCTGCGCCAGGCGCTGGGGCTGAACGATCCGGTGCTGGTGCAGTTCGGGCGCTTCATCGTGAAGGCCGCGCAGCTCGATTTCGGCATCTCCTACCAGTTCAAGCAGCCGGTGGCCTCGCTGATCGCCTCGCGCCTGCCCGCCACGCTCGAATTGTCCTTCGTCTCGGCCGTCTTCGCCCTGGCGATCGGCATCCCCATGGGCATATTCACGGGGCTCTATCCCTTTTCGTGGGTGTCGCGCGGCTTCCTTGCGATCT
Organism: Aquibium oceanicum; assembly: GCF_001889605.1. Lineage (NCBI taxonomy): Bacteria > Pseudomonadati > Pseudomonadota > Alphaproteobacteria > Hyphomicrobiales > Phyllobacteriaceae > Aquibium > Aquibium oceanicum. The sequence continues at coordinate 4,315,245 of NZ_CP018171.1, forward strand.
CGCTCATCGGGGTCTCGCTGCCGACCTTCCTGATCGGCATCCTCCTGATCTTCATCGTCTCGGTGAACCTCGGCTGGCTTCCTTCCTTCGGGCGCGGCGACACGGTGAGGATATTCGGCAACTGGACAACGGGGCTCCTGACGAAATCCGGCCTTCAGTCGCTGATCCTGCCGGCGATCACCCTCGGGCTGTTCCAGATGACGCTGATCATGCGGCTGGTGCGCGGCGAGATGCTCGAGGTGCTGCGCACGGACTACATCAAGTTCGCGCGCGCCCGTGGGCTTTCGCGGCGTGCCATCAATTTCGGCCATGCGCTGAAGAACACGCTGGTTCCGGTGATCACCATCACCGGCCTGCAGGTGGGCTCGATCATCGCCTTCGCGATCATCACCGAGACCGTTTTCCAGTGGCCGGGCATGGGGCTGATGTTCCTGCAGGCGGTGCAGAGCGTCGATATCCCGATCATGGCGGCCTATCTGCTCCTAATCGCCTTCCTGTTCGTGATGATCAACTTCATCGTCGACATGCTCTACGTCGCCGTCGATCCGCGCATCCGTCTGGGCGGGGCGCGCGGCTGAGATGGCAACGGTGGCGGATCACAAGAGCGAAACCGGACCGGCCGACGGCGACGCGCCGGAGCGCGTGCCGGGCTTCCTCGAAAGGGCGCGCGACAGCGACGTCTGGTACTCGTTCACGCGCTCGCCGCTCACCATCGTATCGGCGATCGTGGCGCTCGCGCTGGTGCTCTCGGCGTTGCTGGCGCCGCTGATCGCCCCGCACAATCCGTTCGACCCCGCGACGCTGTCGATCATGGATTCCTTCTATCCGCCGAGCTGGACGGGCGAAGGCGACCCGCGCTTCCTGCTCGGCACCGACGACCAGGGCCGCGACATCCTCTCGACCATCCTTTACGGCATGCGCATCTCGCTGGCGGTCGGCTTCGCCAGCGTCATCTTCGCGATGGTCATCGGCGTCACGCTCGGGCTGGTCGCCGGCTATGTCGGCGGCGTCACCGATTCCATCATCATGCGCATCGCCGACGTGCAGCTGACTTTCCCGGCGATCCTCACCGCGCTTCTGATCGACGGCGTGGCGCGCGGGCTCGCCGGTCCGGGCGCCTACGAGGACATCGTCTTCGGCGTGCTGGTGCTGTCGATCGGCCTGTCCTTCTGGGTCCAGTACGCCCGCACCGTGCGTGGGTCCGTGCTGGTGGAGAAGAACAAGGAATACGTGCTGGCCGCCCGGCTGATCGGGCTGAGGCCCTGGACGATCATGTTCAAGCACGTGCTGCCCAACGTGCTCGGGCCGGTGCTGGTGATCGCGACCATCAACCTGGCGCTCGCCATCATCACCGAGGCGACGCTGTCGTTCCTCGGCGTGGGCGTGCCGCCGACCCAGCCCTCGCTCGGAACGCTGATCAGGATCGGCAACGACTTCCTGTTCTCCGGCGAGTGGTGGATCACGATCTTTCCCGGAATAACCCTTGCGGTGCTGGCCTTGTCGGTGAACCTGCTCGGCGACTGGCTGCGCGACGCGCTGAACCCGAAGCTCAGATGACCCCTATCCTCTCCGTCCGGAACCTGAGGGTCGAAATCCCGACCCGCCAGGGCGTTCTCACCGCCATCGACGATTTGTCCTTCGACATCGCGCCCGGCGACGTGCTCGGCGTCGTCGGCGAATCCGGCGCCGGCAAGTCGATCACGGGATCGGCCATCATCGGCCTCCTGGAGCCTCCGGCGCGCGTCGCGGGCGGCGAGATCCTGCTCGCGGGCGAGCGGATCGACCATTTGCCGCCGGACCGGATGCGGCAGATCCGCGGCCGGCGCATCGGCATGATCTTCCAGGACCCGCTGACCAGCCTGAACCCGCTTTATCGCATCGGCGACCAGCTCGTCGAAACCATCCTGACGCATGAGCGCATCCCGCAGCGGGCGGCGCGCGACAAGGCGCAGCGGCTGCTGGAGGAGGTCGGCATCCCCGCGGCCGGCGCCCGGCTTTCGGCCTATCCGCACCAGTTCTCCGGCGGCATGCGCCAGCGCGTGGTCATCGCGCTCGCGCTGGCCGCCGACCCGGAACTCGTGATCGCCGACGAGCCGACGACGGCGCTCGACGTTTCCGTCCAGGCGCAGATCATCGCGCTGCTGAAGAAGCTCTGCGCGGAGCGGGGAGCGTCGGTGATGCTGATCACCCACGACATGGGCGTGATCGCCGAAACCGCCGACCGCGTCTGCGTGCTCTATGCCGGGCGGCTGACGGAGATCGGTCCCGTGCGCGACGTGGTGAAAAACCCGCAGCATCCCTACACAAAGGGCCTGATGGCGGCGATTCCCTCGCTCGCCGGCGATCCCGACGAGAAACTGGCGCAGATCCCCGGCTCGATGCCGAGGCTCGGCGCCATTCCGGCGGGCTGCGCCTTCAATCCGCGCTGCCCCTATGTATTCGACCGCTGCACCGGGGAGCGACCGGGCATCTACCCGGCAGGAGCGAGCGAGGCTTCGTGCTATCTCCATGACGCGTCGGGCAGCGCCCCGGCGGACGCGGCCGAGCGTGCAGCGGCGGCCGGCATCCATGTCGCCGCGCGCACGACGGAGGCGGCGCGATGAGCGTGCTCGAAAAGCAAGCCCACGGCTCGGAGGCGCGGACATCGCCGCTGGTGGAGGTGAAGGGGCTGCGGCGCGTCTTCGACCTGTCGAAGCCGCTGCTCAACCGGCTGATCGAGGGCGGCGGCCGCGTGAAGCTGACGGCGGTCGACGGCGTCGACTTTTCCATCAACGAGGGCGAGACGTACGCGCTGGTCGGCGAATCCGGCTCCGGCAAGTCGACGATCGCCAAGATGATGGTGGGGCTGCTGCCGCCATCGGCAGGGTCGATCTCGATCGAGGGCACCGACGTCTGGAGCGAACGATCGGGCGACGCGCGGCGGCGCATGCAGCGCCGCATCCAGATGATCTTCCAGGACCCGTTCGCCAGCCTCAACCCGCGCTGGCGCGTCCATGCGATTATCGAGGAGCCGATCAAGGCCTTCGACCTGATCCCGGACACCCGCGAGCGTACCGCGCGCGTGGGCGAACTTTTGTCGCTCGTCGGGCTCGATCCCCGCGACGGCCAGAAATTCCCGCACGAGTTTTCCGGCGGACAGCGGCAGCGCATCGCCATCGCCCGGGCGTTGGCCTCCAATCCGCGCTTCATCGTCTGCGACGAACCGACTTCGGCGCTGGACGTCTCGGTGCAGGCGCAGGTGTTGAATCTCCTGCGCGACCTCCAGGAACGGCTCGGACTGACCTATCTCTTCATCAGCCACAATCTCGCCGTCGTGCGCCACGTCGCGACCCGTGTCGGCGTGCTCTACCTCGGACGGCTGGTCGAGGAGGCGCCGGCGCGCGAACTCTTCGCCGATCCGAAGCATCCGTACACGCGCATGCTGCTCGACGCGGTGCCCGACATCGAGATGGAAGGCAAGGAGCGGCTGGCGATCGCCGGCGAGATCCCGAACCCGGTGACCCCGCCTCCGGGCTGCCACTTCCATCCGCGCTGCCCCTTCGTCATGCCGCATTGCAAGACCGTGGTGCCGCCGGTCTTCGAGGTGGATCGGGCGGGGGTGCGGTGCCACCTGTTCGCGCCGGACCGTCCCACAGCGGCGGCCGGATAAGCGCGCGCAAAGCCTCTCAAATCCCGCAAACGCCGATGTGAGTGGCGGAAAGTCCAAACCGCGCTATCATGCATGCCGTAACGGTCGCGGACAGGCGTGACCACTTTCGGCGACGAGCGCCTCCGGATCGCGGCCAGGACATCTTGGTCAGGAGGAACTCTGATGGCTGCATTTCATGTCTATGCCGACGCGCACGGTGCGGCGACCCGCCTCGACGTGCGCAGCATCACCAGCCGCGACGTCTTCAACGCGCTCGCGCGCGGCCTGGAGGATTTTCGCCAGAAGCCGTCACACTACGCCTTTCTCGGGCTGATCTATCCGATCATGGGTTTCGTGCTGATCACCTGGAGTTCGGGCGGCAACGCCGTGGAACTGATCTATCCGCTGATCACCGGCTTCACGCTGCTCGGACCGCTGGCGGCGATCGGGCTCTACGAGATCAGCAGGCGGCGCGAGCTCGGGCTCGACACCTCGTGGCGGCATGCGCTGGACGTGCGGTTCTCGCCGGCCATGCCTGCCATCCTGGCGGTGGCCTTGTTCCTGCTGGCGCTGTTTCTGGCATGGGTGCTGATGGCGCAGGGCATCTATTCCTCGCTCTACGGCGACGCATCGCCGGAAACTCTCGGCGGTTTCGTCGGCGACGTGTTCTCCACCGGACGCGGATGGACGCTCATCCTCGTCGGAAACGCGGTCGGGCTGGTGTTCGCGCTGGTGGTGCTTCTGACGGTGATCGCCTTCCCGCTGCTTCTCGACCGCGACGTCGGCGCCTATGCGGCGATCGAGACCTCGGCGCGCGCCGTGCTCTCCAACCCGGGTCCGATGCTGCTCTGGGGCCTCATCGTGGCGGCCGGTCTGGCGATCGGCTCGCTGCCGCTGCTGGCGGGGCTTATCGTCGTGGTGCCGATCCTCGGCCACGCGACCTGGCATCTCTATCGCAAGCTGGTGGATGCACCGGAAGCGGGCGGGCGCCAGCCGCCGACCTGACCGGCCGGCAGGTACGCTCAGGCGGCGACGTAGACGGCGCGCAGCTTCGCGGCGGACAGGTCTTCCCAGGCAAGTTCGCCCTTGCGCAGCATGTAGTTCACATGCGCGTGGACCTCGGAGAAGGCGAAGGAGAGCTGGTGCGGGTCGAGCTTGCGCGCGAAGATGAACGGGACGAGCTCCGCCACCGATTTCGGGCCTTGCGCGCAGGCGTCCGCGATCATCGCGCATCGCTCCTCGTGATGCTCGATCAGTTCCGAGCAACGCGTGTGCACGCCGTAGAACGGCAGCTGGTGGCCGGGCAGGACCAGCGCATCGGTCGGGATACGGTCGCGGATGGCGTTGAGCGAGCGGATGTAGAGGCCGAGCGGATCGCCCTCCGGCTCGGCCGCCCACACGCTAACGTTGGGCGTGATCTTGGCCAGCACCTGATCGGCGGCGAGGAACACCTTGTCCTCCGGCCGGTAGAGCATGATCTGTTCCGGTGCGTGACCGTCGCCCGAAAGGACCTCGTAGCGGCGTCCGCCGAGCTTGAGTTCGTCGCCGGCGACAAGCCGCATGAATGTCATCGGCAGCGGCGTGACCATGCGCAGGTATCCGTGACCGTGCGTGGAGACCAGCGTCGCCGTCTCCTCGGCCATGCCATGGCGCAGATAGAAGTCGCGGAAGGGCTTCGCCTCCATGGAGCCGGGGCTGAGCGAGATGGTGAGGCAGCCGAGATAAGACGTCTGGCTGGTCAGGAGAGGTACCCCGAAGCGCTCGCAGAGCCACCCGGCCAGTCCGATGTGGTCGGGATGGTAGTGGGTGACGATCAGGCGGGTGAGCTTGCGCCCCGCGAGAGGGCCGCTGAAGAGCTGCTCCCAAACGGCGCGCGTCGGCTTGTCGGAGATGCCGGTGTCGAGCACCGCCCAGCCGTCGCCGTCCTCGATCAGGTAGATGTTGACGTGGTCGAGCCTGAAGGGCAGCGGGATGCGGGTCCACAGGATGCCCGGCGCCACCTCCACGACCTCGCCGGTGGCGGGCGGATGATCGAACGGGTATTCGAGGGTCTCGGCCGGCGCCGCGCCCGCCTGCCCTGTCGTCGTCTTCAACAAATCGTTTCTCGCTCCTGGGCGGTGAATTCGCGAGGCCGGATGTCCGGACCGGCATGTTCGACCGTCGGCAATTCAGGTTCGGCTCAAGCCTTCGGTCCGGCTTAATGGCTGCGGAGACCTATGGCAAGCAAGCCGGGAGCGTCGGCGCGCGGCAGGCACAGCCCGGATCGCGGACCGTTCATTGCGCTGTCGCATGATATGGCCTACATCGTCCTTCTAGCTAGGTTTTGCCGAACGTATCAGGCGCGCATGGACCCGGTCTTGAAGTTCTCTGTACTGATGTACAGTCACGATACGTTCGGCCTGGGCCATCTGCGGCGCAGCCGCACCATCGCGCATGCGCTGGTCTCGCATTTTCCCGGCGCGACGATTTCGATCGTCTCGGGGTCCCCGGTGGTGGACGCCTTTCCCTTCGAAGACCGCGTCGAATACATCCAGATCCCGGCCGCGCAGAAACTGGCGAATGGCAACTACGTGTCCGGCAGCGGCGAGAAGTCGTTCGAGGAGACGATGGCCGCGCGCGAATCCGTGATCCGGGCCGCCGCCGAGCGCATCCGGCCGGACATGGTGATCGTCGACAAGGAACCGCTCGGGCTGGCGCGCGAGATGCTGTCGACGCTCGAATGGCTGAAAACTCAAGGCACCATCGCAGTCCTGGGCCTGCGCGACGTGCTCGACGCGCCCGAACTCCTGCGCGAGGAATGGCAGCGCAAGCACATCGTCGAGCATCTCGACCTCTACGACGAGATCTGGATCTACGGTCCCGGCAGCTTCCATAACCCGCTGGCGGGCATCGACCTGCCGGAATGGGTCCTGTCGCAGACCAGATACACAGGCTTCCTGCCGCGCTCGATCCAGGACGACGACGTCACCGAGAAATATGGCCGCGACTATGTGCTGGTGACGGCCGGCGGAGGCGGGGACGGCTACGAACTCATGTCGGCGGCACTGAACGCCGTGCGCCGCGACCGCACGCGGGGGCGCGAGTTCCTGTTCGTGCTCGGGCCGTTCATGACCGAACGCGAGCGCTTCGAGATCGCCGCCCGCGCGGCGAGCCTCGCCAACGTGCAGGTGGTGGATTTCGATACCAATCTCGAGGCGGTGGTGGCGAACGCGCGCGCCGTCATCGGCATGTGCGGCTACAACACTTTCTGCGAGGTGATCTCCTTCGACAAGCGGGCCCTCTTCGTGCCACGCACCGCGCCCCGGCGCGAACAGTCGATCCGGGCAAGACGCGCCGAGGAATTCGGCTGGGTCGACGCCATCGACATCGAGGACGCCAAGAACCCGCAGCGCTTCCTGGCCGCGATAAGCCGGGTGCTCGACCGTCCGGTTCCCTCCTCCGCCGTGTCGCGGCCCGACCTAGACGGGCTGAACCGCATCTGCGCGCTGACGGAAATCCTCTTCTACCGGCGCAGCGAAGAAGCGACTTCGAACGAAGTACGGCTGAAGACCGCGAATTCATGAAGCCCACCATCGCCGTTGTCCTCAAGTGCTACCCGCGCTTGTCGGAAACCTTCATTGCGCAGGAACTGCTGGAGCTGGAGCGCGCCGGGTACGAGCTGTGCCTCGTCTCGCTGCGACATCCCACCGACAAGAAGACGCATCCGATCAACGACGAGATCCGCGCACCGGTGATCTACCTGCCGGAATATCTCCACCAGGAGCCGATGCGCGTCTTCCGTTCATGGCTGAAGGTGCGCGCGCTGCCCGGCTACCGGACGGCATGGCGCCACTGGCTGAAGGACCTGCGCCGCGATTTCACGATGAACCGCATCCGGCGCTTCGGCCAGGCGCTGGTCTTCGCCGCCGAGTTCCCGCGGCAGGCGCGGTGGATCTACAGCCACTTCATCCACACGCCCTCCTCCGTGGCGCGCTATGCCAGTGAAATCGTCGGCGTGCCCTGGAGCGCCTCGGCACATGCCAAGGACATCTGGACTTCGCCGGACTGGGAGCTTTCCGAAAAGCTCGACGCGGCGGCCTGGACGGTGACCTGCACGGCGGGCGGAAGCCGGCACCTGAAGGACCTCGCCCCGCATCCGGACAAGGTCTCGCTCGTCTATCACGGCATCGATCTGTCGCGCTTTCCGCGGCCCGACCGGCCGGCCGGCAGCCGCGACGGCAGCGATCCCGCCGATCCGGTGCGCATCCTCTCGGTCGGCCGCGCGGTGGCGAAGAAGGGGCTCGACACGCTGGCTGACGCGCTGGCGCGATTGCCGCAGGACCTGAACTGGCGCTGGACGCATATCGGCGGCGGGGAACTGGCCGGCGCGCTGAAGGAGCAGGCCGAGCGGCTGGGCATTTCGGATCGGGTGGACCTGCACGGCTCGATGTCGCAGCGCGAGGTGCTCGATGCCTACAAGGCGTCCGACATGTTCGTGCTGCCCTGCCGGATCGCGGCGAGCGGCGACCGCGACGGCCTGCCCAACGTGCTCGTGGAAGCCCAGAGCCAGGGCGTGCTGTGCATCTCGACGCCGATCTCGGGCATTCCCGAACTGATCGAGGACGGGCGCACCGGCATCCTGGTCGAGCCGGACGATCCGGACGCGCTGTCGGCGGCGATCGGGCGAGCGGCCCGCGATCCGCACCTGCGGGCGCGCTTCGGCGAGGCCGGAATGGAGCGCGTGCATGCGAGCTTCGACCATCTCGGCACGATCGGTCGGCTGATCGCACTGTTCGAGGCCGAGGGCCTGGTGGCCGGCTCCCAACGCGAGAAGGTGGCCTCGTGAGCGCACGCGTCCTGTTCTATGTCCAGCACCTGATGGGTGTGGGCCACGTTTTCCGCGCAAGCCGCATCGTTCGTGCATTGCGGCGCGAGGGGCTGGAGGTGGACCTGGCGTTCGGCGGGATGCCCATCCCGGGCCTCGACATCGCCGACGCGCGCATCCACTACCTGCCGCCGGTTCGCGCCGGAAAAGAGGCCTTCAACAAGCTCGAGGACCCGGAAGGCAATCCGGTTTCGGACGCCTACAAGGAGGATCGGCGCGCCAGGCTGCTGGCGCTCTTCGAGGTGGTTTCTCCCGACGTCATCGTGACGGAGGCGTTTCCGTTCGGGCGCCGCCAGATGCGCTTCGAACTGCTGCCGCTGATGGAAGCGGCACACGCGCGGCCGCGCCGGCCGGTGATCGTGTCGTCGGTGCGCGACATCATCCAGAAGAACAGCAAGCCGGAGCGCGACCGCGAGGTGGTCGAGCTCCTCAACACGTGGTTCGACCGGGTGCTGGTGCATGGCGACCCGGAATTCATCCGCATCGACGAGACGTTCCCGCACGCCGACGAGATCGCCCGCAAGGTCGCCTATACCGGCATTGTGGCGCCGGCGGTTCCGGAGCGGCAGGACGGCGGGCCCGACGTGGTCGTTTCGGTGGGCGGCGGGGCGTTCGGGCACCGGCTCCTGATGGGGGCGCTGGAGGCGCGGCGGCTTTCCACGATGCGCGATGCGCGGTGGCTGGTGCTGAGCGGCCTTTTCACGACGGATGAGCAGAAGGCCGACCTGCGGCGCTTTGCCGACGAAGGAATAGAGTTCCAGTCCTTCGTGCCGGACCTCCGCGCACTTCTTGCCGGCGCGAAGCTCTCGATCTCGCGCGCCGGCTACAACACCACCGCCGACATCTTCGCCGCCGGCTGCCGCGCCGTCATCTCGCCGTTGTTCGACGGGATCGAGACGGAGCAGATCACGCGCGCCGACGTGCTGGCGCGCAAGGGGCTGGTGCAGGCCGTGCCGCCGAACGAGGAGACGCCCGAGGCGATCGCGGCGGCCATCGACCGCGCCATGGCGGGCCCGGCGCCCGACCGCTCCGCCATCGACATCGGCGGAGCCGACAAGGCCGCGCGGCTCATCGCGGAACTGGCGCGCGGCGGTCCGCCGGCCGCCTGAGGCTCGTTCCAATGAAGCCGAGGATCGCCTTCTACGCGCCGCTGAAATCGCCGAACCATCCGATTGCCTCCGGCGACCGCGAGATCGCGAGGAACCTTCTGAAGGCGCTCGACCTCGCCGGCTTCGATGCTTTTCTCGCCAGCGAGGTCATTTCCTACCAGAAGCGGCCCTCGCGGGAGCTTTTCCTGCAGCGCAAGGAGGACTGCGAGCGGGAAGCGGAGCGGCTCCTGGTGCACTGGCGCGCCGATCCCGCGAGCGCTCCGCATCTGTGGATGACCTATCATCCCTACTGCAAGTCGCCCGACTGGATCGGCCCCGCCGTTTGCGCAGCACTCGGCATCCCCTACGTCACCATCGAGGCGTGCAGGACGCGGCAGAACACGGACGCGGACTGGGCCGACGGGCGGGCGCAGGTGCAGGCGGAGGTGCGCGGTGCGGCAGCGAACTTCTGCCTGAAGCCGTCCGACCGGGCGTATCTCGAGAGTTTTCTGCCGGACACGGACCGGATCGTGCCGCTGTTGCCGTTCATCGATCTCGCCGAACTCGAAGCGACCGGGACGACGATCGAACCGTCCTTCGCGTCGCCGCATCCCTTGATCCTGTCGGTCGGCATGATGCGGCCAGGTGCCAAGATCGACTCCTACCGGTTGCTGGCCGAGGCGCTTGAAGGTCTCGACACGCCGGAATGGAACCTCGCGATCGTCGGCGACGGCCCCGGCCGGGCGGAGGTCGAGTCGATGTTCGGCTTCGCCGGCGAGCGAGTCCGTTTCACCGGCGCCCTGCCGCGGGAGGAGGTGATCGCCTGGATGCTGGCAGCGGACGTCTTTGCCTGGCCCGGCGTGCGCGAGGCGATCGGCATCGTCTATCTCGAAGCGCAGGCGGTGGGGTTGCCGGTGGCGGCTTTCGCGACGGCCGGCGTTCCGATCGTGGTGGCCGATGGCGAAAGCGGGCTGCTGGCGCCGGAGTTCGACATGACCGGCTTTCGCGAGGGCCTTCGCAGGCTCCTCGGATCACAGGCATTGCGCAAGATCATGGGCGCGGCTGGCCGAGCGCGAGGCCAGCGGTATCACGGGATTTCGGCCGCGGCAGAGACGCTGAAGACCACACTGGCACCGCTCGTCGCCGGCACCGCCGCGCGGAGACCGGGAGCGACCCAATGACCGCCGATGGCGCCCTCGAAGAGGAATTTGCACGCTGGAAGAGCGCCGGCCTCGAGCCGCGCTTCTGGCTGCGCGACGACGATGCGAGCAAGCACGGTCCCGCGCTCGACAGGCTGGTGGCGCTCTGCGAGGGGCTGGACATCCCCCTGCTGCTGGCGGTGATCCCGGAACGCGCAACAGAGGCACTCGGTAAGCGGCTCCGCGACGTACCTCTCGTCAGTCCCTGCGTGCACGGCATCGCGCACCGGGACAACGCGGGCGACGGTGAGCGCAAGATCGAACTCGGCGGCCGCATGGCCGTCGGGGATATCCTGGAGGGATTGACCGCGAGCCGGGAGAAGCTCGGCGGGATCTTCGGCGAACGGCTCTCAGGTATCCTCGTGCCGCCCTGGAACCGTATCGCGCCGGAGGTCGCCGCGCGCGTGCACGAATGCGGCTTCACGGCGCTTTCGACATGGTCGTGGGAGCCGAAGGGAACCCGCCTTCCCGAACTCAACACCCAGATCGACCTGATGGACTGGAAGACGCGGCAGGGCCGCGAGCCGGAGTGGATCAGAAGCGAACTGCTGCGCCGGCTGATGCAGGCGCGCGAGCGGGGCGGAGCGCCGATCGGCATCCTGTCCCACCATCTGGACCATGACGAACGGGCATGGCGGACGCTGGAAGGCCTGCTACGGCACCTGAAGGTCGAGCACGGGTTCGTCTTCCACCATGCCGACGATCTCGTCGCCGGCGTACAGTCTCCGTCTCAGTGATACGGATCGGCGGCGTCGCGCAGACCGTCGCCGAGGAAGTTGAATGCGAGGATGACGAGGATCACCGGCACGACCGGCAGGATCAGCCACGGATAGAGCGCCACGACGTTGATGTTCTGCGCCTCGTTCAATAGCACGCCCCAACTGGTGACGGGCGGACGCAGGCCGAGGCCGAGGAACGAGAGCGCCGTTTCGGCGAGGATCATGGTCGGGATGGTGATCGTCGCCGAGGCGATGAGATGGCTCATGAAGCCCGGTATCAGGTGCCGGAAGATGACTCGCGGCGGGCTCGCGCCCATCAGTTCGGCCGCCATCACGTACTCCTCCTCGCGCAATGAGAGGAGCTTGGAGCGCACCGCGCGCGCCAGCCCTGTCCAGTCGATGAGGCCCAGGATGATGGTGATGCCGAAATAGACGAGAATCGGGCTCCAGGTGACCGGCATGACCGCCGCCAGCGCCAGCCACAGCGGGATGCTGGGGATGCTCTGCAGGACCTCGATGACACGCTGGACGACATGGTCGATCCAGCCGCCGTAGTAGCCCGCGACGCCGCCGATGGTGATGCCGAGGACGAAGCTGACGGTGATGCCGATCAGGCCGATGGTCAGCGAAATCCGCGTTCCGTAGATGATGCGCGAGAGCACGTCGCGGCCGAAGCGGTCGGTGCCGAGCAGATGGGCCGTGCCGCCCTCGGCGGGGCAGAAGAAATGCAGGTTGGCGTCGAACAGGCCCCAGAACTCGTAGCGGTCGCCGCGGCAGAAGAAACGCAGCGGCTGGATCACGTCCGTGTTCGGCGTGTACTCGCGCTTCAGCGTGTCCATGTTGAGCTGGTAGTTCGTGCCGTAGACGAACGGCCCGACGAACGAACCCTCGTGGAAGAGATGCACCGCCTGGGGCGGCATGTAGATCGCCCGCACGTTGCGGTTTTCCAGATTATAGGGCGCCAGGAACTCGCTGATGAGGATCGACAGGTAGAGAACCAGCAGGAAGAGGCCGGAGACCACCGCCGCCTTGTGCTTGCGGAATTTCCACCACATCAGCCTGAGCTGCGAGGCGAGGTAGATCTTCTCCTGCTCGGGTGAGAGCTTCTCGATGCTCTGGGGATCGAACGGCGTCTCGGCGACGTAGTGGCCGATCACGGCGCCGTCCGGCGGCAGCGACGACTTCATCGCCTGCGCCCTCCCTGCAGCCTGATGCGGGGATCGAGCAGCGCCAGCGCGATGTCGGAGATGAGAACGCCGATGACCGTGAGCGTGGCCAGGAACATGAGGAACGAGCCGGCGAGATACATGTCCTGGCTCTGCAGTGCCCGGATCAGCAATGGCCCGGTGGTCTCCAGCGACAGCACGATGGCCACGACCTCCGCACCCGAGATGACGGCGGGCAGGATGGAGCCGATGTCGGCGATGAAGAAGTTGAGCGACATGCGCAGCGGATATTTGATCAGCGCCTTCATCGGCGGCACGCCCTTGGCGCGCGCGGTGACGACGTACTGCTTCTGCAACTCGTCGAGCAGGTTGGCACGCAGACGGCGGATCATGCCGGCCGTACCCGCGGTGCTGATCACGATCACGGGGATGATCATGTGCTCCACCATGGAGACGAACTTGGCCCAGCTCATCGGCTGGTCGATGAACTCGGCGTCCATCAGATGCCCGATCGACATGCCGAACCAGACGTTGAAAAGGTAGAGCAGGATCAACGCCAGGAGGAAGTTCGGCGTGGCGAGCCCGAGCAGGCCGAGGAAGGTCAGGCCGTAGTCGCCCCAGGAATACTGGTGGGTGGCCGAGTAGATGCCGATCGGGAAGGCGATCAGCCAGGTGAAGATGATCGTTACCGTGGATACGAGAACGGTGAGCCAGAGGCGGTTCCCCACCACCTCGCTGACGGGCAGCTCGTACTCGAAGGAATAGCCGAAATCGCCCTGGAGCATGCCGCCGACCCAGGTGAAGTAGCGTTCGATCAGCGGCTTGTCGAAACCGTATTCCTGCTTGAGGTACTCGATCTTCTGCGGATCGACCGTCTCGCCCTGAGCCTGAAGCTCGGCGACGTAGGTTTCGAAATAGTCGCCCGGCGGCAATTCAATGATGAAGAAGACCAGCGCGCTGATGAGGAGCAGCGTCGGGATGGCGGCCAGCAAGCGGTAGGCGATGTAGCGAAGCAAGGCCGGCTATTCCCTGTCGAACCAGAAGGTGTCGGGCATGTAGACGCCGAAATAGGCGACCGGCGAGAAGGCGTAGATGCCCTTGTCGGGCACGTTCCTGAGGCTGTTGCGAACCACCACCGGCTGCAGCGCGCCGTTGATGGTGCCGATGGTGAAGACCTGATCGGTGAAGATCGACAGCATCTGGTGCCAGATCGCCCTGCGTTCGGCCGTGTCCGAGGACACGCGCCACTGCTGGAAGAGATCGGCGAGCCGCTGCACTTCGGGAAGCTCGATCTTCTCGCCGGCCATCCCGCCCGTTTCCAGGAACTGGCCCCATTTCGGCCAGGAGCCCTGCACGGACGAGACCGGCGCCAGTTCCTCGGGCGGCATGTCGGGCGTGGCGTAGCCGATGTTGAGGCCGGACCAGACCGACATCATCGTATCGCCGGACAGGAAACGGCGGCGCATGTTGTCGAGCTGCATGGAGCGCGGGAAGACGCGCAGGCCGAGCTTGCCCCAGTATTCCACGACGAGCTGGGTGACGTCGGATTCCTCGTTGCCGCCGGCAAGCTCGATGATCAGCTCGGCCCGGCGCCCGTCCGGCAGATGGCGCCAGCCGTAGCGGCCGCGCTCCAGCCCGATCTCGTCGAGCAGGGCGTTGGCCCGGTCTGGATCGTAGGCGGCCCAGGCCTGCTCGTATTCGGGCTTGTAGAGCGGCGAACCCGGCAGGACGCAGTTCGCGGCCGGGTTGGCGAGGCCGAAATAGAACTGCTGGTTGATCTCCTCGCGATGGACGGCGAGCGACAGGGCGCGGCGGAACCGAACGTCGTGGAAGAGCGCCCGCCACACCGGATCGTTGACGTTTAGGTTCGGAACGTAGGCGACCTGCGAGCCGGTGCCGTCCTTCCACAGCCTGACGTCGAAATCATGCGCGGCGGCACCCTGCTTCAGGAAGGTGTAGTTGTCGAAGCGCAGATAGCGGGCCTGGAGGTCGCTGTCGCCGCTGCCGGTCTTGGCCGGAATGATGTCGGCGGAGCTGATGCCGAAATAGACCTCGTCGACATAAGGGAGCTGGCGGCCGGACGGGTCGACACGGTGGAAATACGGATTGCGCTTGAAGATGTAGCGCTCTGCCGGCGGCGGCGTGGTGTTCATCCACGGTTCGAGCGTCGGGAGATCGGGATTTTCGGGGCGGTAGGCGCGTGCCTTCACGGTGTGAAGCGCCACCCAGTCGCGCGAATTGTTCTCCGCCACGAGACGTTCGAGGTCCTCCGCCGCGGCATACTTCGCGTGGAACTGCTTCAGGTAGTGCGCCGGCTGGGCGATGTAGTTCGGGCTCGCCCCGGCGAGAGAAGGCAGGAACTGCGGGTTCGGCCTCGGCCAGGTGTAGCGCACCGTCAGGTCGTCGACGACCTCGAAGACCGGCGGCTCGCCGTCCACGAGCATGACCGCCGACACGCCGCCGCGCGACAGCGCCTCGTCGTTCTCGACGTCTTCCCAGGTGTAGCGGAAATCCTCGGCGGTGAAGGGATGTCCGTCCGACCAGCGATGGCCGGGACGCAGGCGGAAGGTGAAGATGCGCCCCTCCTCCACCTGGTAGTCGAGGAGGATGTCGGCCACGAGGTCGAGCTTCTCGTCGAAGCCGACCATGCGCGAATAGCCGTAGATGGTCATCATGCGGATGTCCTTGGCGTCGGACATCAGCATGCTCAGCCGGCCGCCGTGGCGTCCCTCGGCCTTGCCGCGCTGTTCGAAGTCGACGACGCGGGGCACCAGCGGCAGGCGATCGCGCATCGGCGGCATGTCGCCGGCCTCGACCGCGCTCTTCAGGGACGGCGGCTCGTCGGCCGGGGCGGCAACGGCGAGCCTCGGCATGGCGAGGACCCCGGCCGTGCCGAGCAACAGCGCCCGACGGGACATGCGCAGGGTCATGCAGGCACCTTTTCGCGCGCCGGCATGTCGCGGGCGAGCACGAGATGGCCCGGTCCGACCTGGATGAGGGAGAGATCGCGGCCGTCGTCGCCCGCACTGCGGAACTCGGGCGACCACAACTCGCTCGGATCGCAGTGCTCGCCCAGCTGATCGGAGAAATCGAGCTTGCGGTCGAGGCTGGCGCTCGGGACGGCACTGAGCAGCCGTTGCGTATAGGGGTGCATCGGCCGCGCGAACAGCGTCTCGCAATCGGCGATCTCGACGATGCGCCCGCGCCGCATCACCGCGATCCGGTCGGCGATGTACTTCACCACGGCCAGATTGTGCGAGATGAAGATCATGGTCAGCGACAGTTCGCTCTGCAGCGATTTCAACAAATTGAGGATCTGCGCCTGCACGGAGACGTCGAGTGCGGAGACCGGCTCGTCGCAGATCAGGAGGTCGGGCGATAGCGCGAGGGCGCGGGCGATGCCGATGCGCTGGCGCTGGCCGCCCGAGAAGCTGTGCGGATAGCGGTTCAGCTGGCTGCGGTTGAGGCCGACGAGTTCCATCAGGTCCGAAGCCATCTTGGTGATCTCGGCTGCGGACGCCTGTTTGTGTATCTCCAGAGGCTCGCGCAGCGTGTTCAGGATCGTGGAGCGGGGACTGAGCGAGCCGAACGGATCCTGGAAGACGATCTGGATGCGCTTGCGGAATTCCTTCAGCGCCCTGCCTTCCAGCGTGCGCACGTCGCAGGCGAGGTTGCCGTTGTCGAAATGGATCATGCCGCCGTCCGAGGAGGTCGCCCGCATGATCAGCTTGCTCACCGTCGACTTGCCGCAGCCGCTCTCGCCGACGATGCCGAAACATTCGCCCCGATGCACGTCGAAGGAGACGTCGTTGACGGCGTGGATCTGCCGGTGTTCGCCGCCGAACCAGCTTCCCGACTTGGTCGTGAACACCTTGGAGAGATGGCGCACGGACAGGAGCGGCTTGTCGGACGCGGTGCGGCCGCGACCCGCCTTGCGCATCGCCTCGGGGATGACTTTTTCCGCCTCGCGCAGCGCCACGAGCTTCTCGCCGCGTTTCATGTCGAGATCCGGCACCGCCTTCATCAGCGCCCTGGTGTAGGCATGGCTCGGATTGCCGAAGATGTCTTCCAGCGGTCCCGCTTCCATGATCTCGCCGTGGTAGATCACCACCACCTCGTCGGCCATGTTGGCAACGACGCCGAGATCATGGGTGATGAGCAGGAGCGACATTCCGAGCCTGGCCTGCAGCGACTTCAGGAGCCCGAGCACCTGCGCCTGCACCGTCACGTCGAGCGCGGTGGTGGGTTCATCGGCGATCAGCAGCGCCGGACGGCAGATCAGCGCCATGGCGATCATGGCACGCTGGCGCAGGCCGCCCGACAGTTCCATCGGGTACATGTCGTAGGCGCGGTGCGGCTCGGGGAAGCCGACGAGAGCAAGCATCTCTTCGGTGAGCTTGCGCGCTTCGCCCGACGCGACGTCCCGATGCAGGACGAGCGCCTCCTCGACCTGATCGCCGATCTTGTGCAGCGGCGACAGCGAGGTCATCGGTTCCTGGAAGATCATCGCGATCCGGCCGCCGCGCAGCGACCGCATCTCCGGCCTCGCAGGATCGATCGCCGCGATGTCGGTTTCCGAACCGGGGTGCAGCGGGTCGCGGAACCTGATGCGCCCGCCGGTGATGGAGGCCACGCGCGGCAGGATCCCGAGGATCGCCTGCGCGATGATGGATTTGCCAGAACCGGATTCGCCGACGAGCGCCACGGTCTTGCCGGCGGGAATGCGGAAGCTGACGCCCTTCACGACGTCGAGCTTCGAACGCTGGATGGCGATCGAGATGCACAGATCCTCGATGCGCAGCAAGTCGCGCCCCTCGTCCTGCCCGTTCTTTCCCATACCGCGCAGCGCCGTATCAGCCACCGCCCCACTCCCCCGAGTTCGCCGATTTGCAGCATAGCCGCCAGCCGCCGAATTGGAGCGGAGTTTTGCAATTCCCCACCGTCGCGGCAAGGGGCAGAAGGTGCGGATCAGACATTTGTTTCCCGGCCGTTCCGCGTCCCGCGCGCCTCTCTCAGATCGAATGGAGCCGCCCGTCGCGACAAGCGAAGACGCGATCGTGCGGCACCGCGATGCGCATGGCGTCGGCTTCGGCAAGCCCCTCTAGCATGGCGAACATGACGCGCAGATTGCCGCTGTGTGAAACCAGGATGAAGGCACGATCGCCCGGCAGGTCTTCGATCAGCGAGCGCATGTCCGCGGCCGTCTCCTGATGGCTCGTGCCGCCCTGCGGCGCGAAGCGCCAGCGGTCGACCTTGCGAAGCCTGCGTTCCGCCGGGAAGCGGTCCTTCACCTCGTGCGTGGTCAACCCCTCCCAGCGGCCGAACCCGGCCTCGACGAGCCTCGGATCAATCCTGCGCGCGCTCTCCGGAATGGCGAGTTCGTCGGCGATGATGCCCATCGTCTCGACGCAGCGCGACAGTGGCGAACTCAGGATCTCGACGCCCTTCGGAGCATCCGGGTCGGCATCGAGGTACGCGCGAAGCCGCCGCGCGTTTGCCAGCGCTTGGCGTCGCCCCTCGGCACTGAGCGGAATGTCGCTGCGGCCCTGGAAGCGCCCCTCCTCGTTCCACCGGGTCTGGCCGTGCCTCACGAGGTAGAACGTGTTTTTGATCATGATTTATCGTAGGATCGGCCCTGATCGTGCGATGGGTAGCGGCGGATGCGCACGAAGACAACGGCGGAAGTGGGGAAGCTGCGGATGTTCCTGAAGGCGATTGGGTTCGGAATGCCTCGTGCGCTGCCTCTTGCCATACTGGCGTTCGCGGCGATTGCGACGATGTCCTGGACCGGCGGCCCCGCCGCCTACGCCCAGGAGGCGGCAGCGGGCGGTCAGACCGCCGGCCTCGACGCGCTGATCGAACAGGCGCGCAAGGACGGCTCCACCGTCATTGTCGTGCAGCCGAATTCGACGGCCGCGCCCGCCGAGGAGATGCCGATGGCGATGACGCTGTCGCCCGACAGCCTGCTCCAGGCGCGCGAGAACCTGAAGCGAATGGTGGCGAACTCCATCATCTACCTGAAGTACATGCCGGAATCGCTGCGCGCGGCGAGCCCGAACGGCCAGCCGCACTGGCTTCTCATCGCTGTCGCGACCGCGGTGGCCGGCCTCGTGGCGGGACGGCTTGCCTTCAAGCTGATGACAGGCTGGGGACGCGACCATTTCCGCTACCTTTATCGTCCCGAAGACACGCGGCTGTCGGCGAAGCTCGGCTACCTTCTGGCGCGGGCCGGATGGACGCTCCTGAGTTCCGCGGTGATGTTCGTGACCGCGGTGCTGGTGGCGGTGATATTCGACACCGGCCACGAGCCGTCACGCACGACGATCTTCGTCATCATCTCGACCTACGTGGCCTATCGCATCCTGCGAACCGTCATCTTCTGGAACTTCTTCGCGCCCGGCGCATCCGCGCACAGGCTGATCAACCTGTCCGACGAAGCGGCCGAGCGGCTCTTCCGCGACTGGGCGATCATTCTGGCGGTCGGGGCCACGATCATTGGCCTGTGCCGCTGGATCCTTGTCCTGCCGCCGCCGGAAGGCGTGGTCGGCATGTCCATGGTGGCGGTCAACCACGACGCGCAGAACATGGCCTTCATCCTGGGCATGCTGATCTGTGCCCTGATGATGGCTGGCATGGCGCTCAGGCACAACAAGGAACTGAACGAGATCGTGCTCGGCCGCGACGAGACCACGCGGAAATCGCCGTTGCGCCGTGCCACGGTCTTTCTCGCGCTGCCCGCCACGCTGATCTATCTCGTGTTTGCATGGCTCGTGAGTTCAGTCAGGCTGACGCTCGGGCATCCGGGCGGATACGTCCCGGTCCTTGCACCCATCCTGGTCTTCGTCGCCGGCGTCTTCGCCTATGCTGTCGCCGCCTATCTTCTCGAGATCCTCTACGAGCGCCGCGCCGCGTCCCACCGCCGCCGCCAGCTCCTGAAGTTGCAGGCCGAACGGCGCGCCTGGCGCCGTGCCGAGGCCTCCAAGGAGATGATGGCAGAGATGAACGAGGACGTCCGCGAGATGCTGGAGGACGGCGACGAGATGACCGTCATGGCTCCCGTGTCGCGGCCCACCACGACGATCCAGCCTTACTTCCCGGCGTTCAAGGAGTTCTTCCAGAACAGCATCCAGGCGACCATCCTCGTGGTCTGCTGTGGCGAGCTCGCGCGCCTGTGGGGCGCAGATCTCGGCCGCGAGGGCGGGCACTGGTTCGCGTCGTCGCTGGACATCCTCCTGGTCATCATCGTCGCCGCCTCGCTCTATCGGGCGGTGAACCGGTTCATCGACCACAAGATCATCGAGGAAGGCGGCACGCTGGACGACAACGCCGCCAATCCCGGCGAGGGCGAGGGAGAGGGCGGCAAGGGGCAGACGCGCATCGCGACGCTGCTGCCGATCTTCCGGAACGTCATCGTGACCCTGCTGGTGGCGATCGGCGCGATGATGGTTCTGGCAAATCTGGGCGTCGACATCGGCCCGCTCTTCGCCGGCGCCGGCGTGGTCGGCATCGCGGTCGGTTTCGGCGCGCAGACGCTGATCCGCGACATCTTCTCCGGCGCATTCTTCCTGCTCGACGATGCGTTCCGAAAGGGCGAGTACATCGAGATCGGCACCGTGAAGGGCGTTGTGGAGAAGATATCCATGCGCTCCTTCCAGCTGCGCCACCATCTCGGAGCGGTTCACACGGTGCCTTTCGGCGAGATCCACCAGCTCACCAACTATTCGCGCGACTGGGTGATGATGAAGCTGCCGCTTCGCCTCACATACGACACCGACATCGAGAAGGTGCGCAAGCTGGTGAAGAAGATCGGGCAGCGGCTGCTCGACGATCCGGTGGTCGGGCACCTGTTCCTGCAGCAGCTGAAATCGCAGGGCGTCTATTCGATGGAGGATTCGGCGATGATCGTGCGGGTCAAGTTCATGACCCGTCCCGGGGACCAGTTCGTCACCCGCAAGGTCGTCTATGCCGCCATCCGCGAGGTCTTCGCGGCCGAAGGCATTCGCTTCGCGCACCGCGAGGTCACGGTGCGGCTGGCCGACGGGCATAGGTCCGACGACCTGACCGAGGAACAGAAGAAGGCGATCGCCGGCTCGGTGCGCTCCGTGGTCGACGATGCCCAGGCGGCGGCGAACGATTCGGCCAAGACGGCTGCCGCCGCGCTCTGACACCAGCCCCCCAGGACAATGCTCGATGGCGCGCCCGCTGGCTCCGCTCGACACGACCACGCAATTCGGCCTGCGGCGAGCGGGATGGCTCGTCAGGGCACTGTGGCGGCTCACCGTCACGTCGGCCTTGCCGGCGCGCTGGCGCAAGCGTCTGCGAAAGGCTCTCGCCAAGCGCCGGCCCGGACCGTTCGACGCGACCGTCGAGGGCATCGACATGCGCCTCTATCCGGCGGAAAACCGTGACGACCGGGTTCTCCTCGGACTTGGCAGGCTCCCGGAGGCGGACGAACATGGGCTCATCCGGCCTTTCGTCGGTCCCGGCAAGTTGTTCGTGGATATCGGGGCCAACGTCGGCACCTATTCGCTCTGGGTGGCGCGGACGGCCGCTCCGAACACCAGGGTCGTCGCATTCGAACCGCACCCGCGCACCTTCGCCAAACTCGCCTTCAACCTCGCGGCGAACGCCGCTGAAAACGTCGTGGCGAAGAACCTCGCCATCGCCGGCGAAGCCGGTTCGATGCAGCTGTTCAGCGACGGCGGCGGCAACATCGGCCACGCCTCGCTGCTGAAAGAGGGGGCGGGCACCGTTCGCAGCACGGAAACGGTGCAGGTCGCGCCTCTGAGCCTGGTGCTGGGGGACCTCGGGATCGAGAGGATCGATCTTCTCAAGATCGACGTCGAAGGCTTCGAGGACCGCGCGCTGCTGCCGCTGTTCGACCAGGCGCCGGCAACGCTCTGGCCGCGGGCGATCCTCATCGAGACCGTGCTGTCGCACCTGTGGGAACGCGACTGTCTCGGCGAACTGGCGGCGAAGGGCTATCGCCGACAGGCGGCGACCGCGGAGAACGTGCTTCTGGTCCGCGGTCGTACCCAAGACCCGTGAACCCGCGGCGGTTGCAGCACTCATTGCCGCCAAGATGCGGATCGACTATATTCGGAGGTGGAGAGCGAGCTTTCGCCCGCCCTCCGTTCGCCTACGAGAAAAGGCGGACTCGGACGATGACTTGCCAGCCAGTCCGGGTCCACCTGATCTCGAAGCTGACGCTCAACGGTTTTTGCCGCATGATCGTCACCTCCGTTCGAGAGCAAGGCTGTTGCCGCAGCCGGGGAAGCCCATCTTCCCCGGTTGCGCCGGCTGGCCTCGGCGCGATCTGCTTCTGCCCTCGACGGCAGCGACTTTAGCGGGTTTTACGGATTTTCTGCAACCGGATGAAAGACCTGGTTGCAAACGTGGGACCGATCAGGCGCGGCGGTAGAAGGTCTCGCCGACCACGAAGCCGTCGAGTCCCGTCTCCCGCACGTAACCTACCAGGTCGCTCATGCGGTTGATGAAGCCCTTGCCGGAGAAATTGAGCGAGGTGTTGCACAAAACGCCGTAGCCCGTGGCGCGCTTGAATTCGGTGAGAAGCGCGTGGATCTGCGGGTTCTGCTCGCGCGTCACGGTCTGCGCACGCGCGGAACCGTCGACATGGGTGACGGCCTTGATGGCATCGGTCTTCACGCGCTGGAAATAGAGCATGTGCGGGCTCGGGCCGTGGTTCTCGAACAGCCGGTCCATCTCATCCTCGAGCAGGATCGGCGCGATCGGCCGGAACCCCTCTCGCTTCTTGATGGCGTTGAGGCGCGTGTGCATCTCGCTGGTGAAGGGGGCAGCGATCAGGGAACGGTTGCCGAGCGCGCGCGGACCGATCTCGTAGCGGCCCTGGACCCAGGCGAGGACGGCGCCGTCCGCCAGCGCCTTGGCGATCTCGGCCTCCCGCATCGGCACGGCCTGGAAGCCGGAAAGGTCCGCCTCGTCGTGGACGAAGTCCTCGCCGGCATAGGCGCTCCATTCGATCTTGGCATCGCCGGTGAGGCGATACTGCGCATCGGCCGCGGTGCCGATCGCGGAGCCGGAATCGTTGGTGCAGGGCTGGACGAAGATATCGGCGAACAGGCCCGTGCCCTTCCACTCGCTGTTCCAGTCGCAGTTCAGCCCGCAGCCGCCGGAGACCAGCAGCGGCAGGCCGTCGGACATCCCGGCCTTCGCGAAATCGAGGAAGCGCTCGAAGATCGCGTCCTGGAAACGGCGGGCGAGGTTGCGGAATTCCGCAGTTTCCAGGCCGATGTCGCAGAACGGGGTATCGGTGAAATCCGCCTTGCGCAGCGGCGCGGCGACGGCGTCCCAGGAGATCAGCCTCTCGATCAGCGCGCGCTCCTCCGGCGTCTCGGCCGAGGGCTGCCCGTAGCCAGCGATTGCCATCAGTTTGCCGGCATCCTCGCGGCGGCTCTTGCGCGCATCGATCGGGTAGGTCGGGTCGGCGAGGCCGTAGAGGAAACCGTATTTGTGGCCCGGCCCGCTCATCGGCGTGCCGAGCTTCGTCACCTGCAGATTTTCGTCGATGCGGTAAAAGCTGCCGAGGACGCCTTCCCAGACGAGCGCGTAGCAGGCCTGCCCCTGGGGGAACGGCGACATGGCGTAGGTGCCGACGATGTGCGACCGCTCGTGCGAGGAAGAGAAGTAGCGGATGTCGCGACCCATGAAGCGGTGCGGCCGGTCGAAAATGTTTCCCTCGTCGTGCCCGAAATAGCCGGCGCCGATCGGGTCGCCCATCGGGCGGAACGAACCCATCCAGCCGGAGACGCCGAGGACATCCGGAACGCCGCCGCAAAGCCCGAGGCCATGCAGCAGGAGCTCGGGGGTGATCGGCGCGTAACGCGGGCCGGAATCCTTTTCCGCCTCGATCGAGAACGCGAGCCTGCCGTCCTCCAACATGGCGACATGGCCGTCATGACCGGGTTTATAGGCGAAGATCTTCATGCGGACTCCGGACTGGACTGGCTCGGCGATCCGTAGTCAGGCGTCAGGCGTCTGTCCATAGTGCCGCGCCCGATCCGTCCAGGTAGACCGTCCCAGGTGATCGCGACGAAAGATTTCGTTTCCAGACGGAATAGGTCTAGGATCGGGGAATGCAACGGATGATCATGTTCATCGCTGCGGCCTGCTTCGCTTCGATCTGGCAGCCGGCCTTCGCGGCACCGGAGAAACAGCCGGTGAGTACGCCCACGACCAAGCCGCCTGCCGCGAAGAAAAAGCCTCGCCCGAGGCCCAGCGGCCCGATCGCCGTTCCGCAAGGCCCCGCGGCACCTCCCGGAGTGCCGATCCCCTATCCGAACTGACGGAGTTTACTCCGCGGCCTCCGCGAAGGTGGTTGGCACGTAGTTGAGGATCGGTCCGAGCCAGCGCTCGACCTCTTCCACGGCCATGCCCTTGCGGCGCGCATAGTCCGCGACCTGGTCGCGCTCCACCTTGGCGACGCCGAAATAGTAGCTTTCGGGGTGCGCGAGGTAGAGGCCCGAAACGGAGGAGCCCGGCCACATGGCATAGCTTTCGGTGAGCTTCACGCCGATCTCCCGTTCCGCATCCAGCAGACGGAAGAGGGTTTCCTTCTCGGTGTGGTCCGGTTGCGCGGGATAACCGGGGGCGGGGCGGATGCCGCGGTAGGGCTCGCCGACCAGTTGGTCCGGCGCGAGCGTCTCGTCGGGCGCGTAGCCCCAGAGCTCCTTGCGCACCACCTCGTGCATGCGCTCGGCGAAAGCCTCGGCGAAGCGGTCGGCCAGCGCCTTGACCATGATCGAGGAGTAGTCGTCGTTGGCCCGCTCGAAGCGCTCGGCGATCGCGATCTCCTCGATGCCCGCTGTCACCACGAAACCGCCGACATAGTCGGGCTTGCCGCTCGCCTCCGGCGCGACGAAATCGGCCAGTGCCATGTTGGCCTTGCCATCGCGCTTCGTCAGCTGCTGGCGCAGCGTGAAGAGCGTCGCCAGTTCGGCGGAGCGTCCGTCGTCGGTGAACAGGCGCACGTCGTCTCCGACCGCGTTGGCCGGCCAGAAGCCGACGACCGCCTTCGGGGCGAACCACTTCTCGTCGATGATCTTGGCCAGCATCGCCTGCGCGTCCTCGAAGAGCTGGCGCGCGGCAGCGCCCTGCTTCTCGTCTTCGAGAATCTTCGGGTAGCGGCCCTTCATCTCCCAGGTCTGGAAGAACGGCGTCCAGTCGATGTAGCGCGAGAGCTCCTCCAGGTCCCAGCCCTCGAAGACGCGGGTGCCGAGGAAGGAGGGCTTCGGCGGCTCGTAGCCCGCCCAGTCGATGCGGTGCGCATTGGCGCGCGCCCTGGCAAGCGGTAGTCGCTGCTTTTCGGCCTCCGAGCGGGCATGGGCGTCCGCCACCTTGCGGTACTCGGCCTGAATGGTCTCGACATAGGCGGGTTTCGCATCCGCCGAAAGCAGGCTGGAGACCACGCCCACGGCGCGGCTGGCGTCGGTCACGTAGATCGCCTGGCCGCGCTCGTAGCGCGGGTGGATCTTCACCGCAGTGTGGACGCGGCTGGTGGTCGCGCCGCCGATGAGAAGCGGGATGTCGAAACCCTCGCGCTCCATCTCCGCCGCGACATGCGCCATCTCGTCGAGCGAGGGCGTGATGAGGCCGGAAAGGCCGATGATGTCGACGTTCTGCTCGCGCGCCGTCTGCAGGATCTTGGTCGACGGCACCATGACGCCGAGGTCGATGATCTCGTAGTTGTTGCAGGCCAGCACGACCCCGACGATGTTCTTGCCGATGTCGTGGACATCGCCCTTGACGGTCGCCATCAGCACCTTGCCGGCGCTCTCGCGCTCGCCACTGCCACCATTGGCGAGCTTCTCCGCCTCCATGTAGGGAAGCAGTACCGCGACGGCCTGCTTCATGACGCGGGCCGACTTCACCACCTGCGGCAGGAACATCTTGCCCGAGCCGAACAGGTCGCCGACAACGTTCATGCCCGCCATCAGCGGACCTTCGATGACGTGCAGCGGGCGCTCGGCGTTCTGCCGCGCCTCCTCGGTGTCGGCCTCGATGTATTCGGTGATGCCGTTGACCAGCGCGTGTTCCAGCCGCTTTTCGACCGGCCACTCGCGCCAGCGCAGGTCCTTTTCGCGCGCTTCCTTGCCGGCCGAGCCCTTGTAGCGTTCGGCGAGTTCCAGCAGGTTTTCCGTCGCCGTTCCGCCTGCCTTCGGCGCGCGGTTCAGCACCACGTCCTCGCAGGCCTCGCGCAGCTCCGGATCGATGGTCTCGTAGACGGCGAGCTGGCCGGCATTGACGATGCCCATGTCCATGCCCGCCTGGATGGCATGGTAGAGGAAGACCGCGTGCATGGCCTCGCGCACCGGCTCGTTGCCGCGGAAGGAGAAGGAGAGGTTCGACACGCCGCCGGAAACGTGGACGCCGGGCAGCGCGGTCGTGATCTCGCGCGCAGCCTCGACGAAGGCGAGGCCGTAGCCGTCGTGCTCCTCGATGCCCGTCGCCACCGCGAAGATGTTGGGATCGAAGATGATGTCTTCCGCCGCCATGCCGGCCTTTTCGGTCAGCAGCTTGTAGGCGCGCTTCGAGATCTCGACCTTGCGCTCCTTCGTGTCGGCCTGGCCCTTCTCGTCGAAGGCCATGACGACGACCGCGGCACCATAGGCGCGGCAGAGCTTCGCCTGCTTCAGGAAAGCCTCCTCGCCCTCCTTCATCGAAATCGAGTTGACGACCGGCTTGCCCTGGACGCATTTCAGCCCGGCCTCGATGATCTCCCACTTGGAGCTGTCGATCATCACCGGCACCTTGGCGATGTCCGGCTCGGCGGCGATCAGGTTCAGGAATTCGACCATCGCCTTCTGCGAGTCGATCAGCCCTTCGTCCATGTTGATGTCGATGATCTGGGCGCCGTTCTCGACCTGGTCGCGTGCGACGTCGAGTGCCGTGGCGTAGTCGCCGGCGGTGATCAGCTTGCGGAACTTGGCCGAGCCGGTGACGTTGGTGCGCTCCCCGACATTGACGAAGGGAATGTCGTCCGTGAGCGTGAAGGGCTCGAGACCCGACAGCCGCATCAGCGGCGCGATCTCGGGAATGGCGCGCGGCGGATACTTCGCAACCGCCTCGGCGATGGCGCGGATGTGGTCCGGCGTGGAGCCGCAGCAGCCGCCGACGATGTTGACCAGCCCCTCGCGCGCAAAGCCCTCGATCTGCTCGGCCATGAATTCCGGGCTTTCGTCGTATTCGCCGAAGGCGTTCGGCAGGCCGGCATTGGGATAGGCGCAGGTCAGCGTGTCGGCAACGCCGGAGATTTCGGCCAGATGCGGGCGCATGGCGGCGGCGCCGAGCGCACAGTTGAGACCGATGGAAACGGGACGCGCATGGCGCACGGAGTTCCAGAAGGCGGTCGGCGTCTGGCCCGACAGCGTGCGGCCGGAAAGGTCGGTGATCGTGCCGGAGATCATGACCGGCAGGTCGACGCCCTTCTCCTCGAACACCTCGCCGCAGGCGAAGATCGCCGCCTTGGCATTGAGCGTGTCGAAGATGGTCTCGATCAGGATGAGGTCGGCGCCGCCGTCGATCAGGCCGCGCAGCTGCTCGCCATAGGCGAGACGCAGATCGTCGAAGCTGACCGCGCGGTAGCCGGGGTTGTTCACGTCGGGCGAGATGGAGGCGGTGCGGTTGGTGGGACCGAGCGCACCGGCGACGAAGCGGCGCCTGCCGTCTTCCTGCTGCGCCCGGATCGCCGCGCGCTTGGCCAGCCGCGCGCCGTCGCGGTTCAGATCGTAGACGATATCCTCCATGCCGTAATCGGCTTGCGCGATGCGCGTGGAGGAGAAGGTGTTGGTCTCCAGGATGTCGGCGCCGGCAATGGCGTAGCGGTAGTGAATCTCCTCGATCGCGGCCGGCTGGCTGAGGATCAGGAGGTCGTTGTTGCCCTGCTGGTGGCAGGCGCATCCGTCGAAGCGCTGGCCGCAGAAATGGTCCTCGCCGAAACCGAGCGCCTGGATCTCCGTGCCCATGGCGCCGTCGAGCACGAGTATGCGTTCGGCCGCGGCTGCCAGCAGTGCGGAGCGGATTTCCGATCCGTCCAGCTTGTGGGCGACGGGGCCGAAGAGCGCGTCGAGGCTGGAGGCCATGGGGCAGATACTCTCATGCTGTTTCCGGAATGAGCGGATAGTCACATAAGGATATCTTTATGTCAACATGGAGCATCCTGCGGACGCGGCTAGGCGGGGCGGCGGCCCCGGGAGCGCCGCTCCACCGATCAGCAGCCGCAGCGGATCAATCCATCTTCATCTTCGATCCGTTCTCGCCGTGTTTCATTGCAGCGCCGATTGCTTCGACCTTGAATTCGATCGCGACCTCGCCGGCCTTCTCGAAGGTCAGCGTTCCCGCGAAACGCTCATCCGCCTGAGGAAGAGATTGAAGGTCCATGAACATTAGGTGGATCGAGCCCGGCTTCAGTTCGAGGGCGCCACCTGCGGGAATCTCGAGAGCGCCTCCGAGAGGGCGCATCGTCATGACCCCCTTGTCGTCTACGGACATCTCGTGAATCTCGGTCCGTCCGGCGATCTCGGCGGTAACCGCGAGCAGCCGGTCCGGCTCCGATCCATCGTTGCGGACCACGAAATAGCCCCCGGCGACCTTGGCACCGGCCGGTGCGGCGCGCGACCACGGATGCTGGATGACGAGATCGCCGGCCTTGAACTCGTGCGCGCTGGCCAATGAAACGAATGCGAACAGCGACAGGAAGGTCGCCGCGAGGAAACCGGCCGCATGGGTACGGCGCAGGAAGGAAAGCGCGGATGCGCGGATGAAAGCGGACATGATGTGTCTCCGAAACGGGCTGTAATCCCCGCTCGCGCGGGGTGATCGGTCAGGAATGGAACGCCCCGGTTCTACCGGAGCGGACGATCACACGGCCGACGGAGGTGCGCGGGGACTGCCGGGATGGGTCGCACGGCCGGGCAGCGGATGGCGGGTTTCGGCAAGAAGGATCGCGACCGGCGGCAACGGCCGCGGCGTGGGCGCTGCGGTGTCTTGTTGGGAAAGTACCGGCTCCGACGCAGCATGATTGCAGCCGAAGGTGCAGCAACCGGGCAGGCTGCCGTGGCTGCCGGTCTGCGGGTCGCCCGGCGCGCCCGAAAGGCATAGCACGTTGCCGAACGCGTCGACCTGTGGCGCGGCGGCATGGCCGGCGGCGGTGAAGCCCGTCGCAAAAAGCTGGACGAGCAAAAGCACGAGCGCGAGATGCGCCGTCCAGCCACCCGATGCCTTGCGAAGTCCCTTCACGCCTGCGACCGCTCAATGCTGAGAACGCATCGTACCTAGCAGGTCAGATGCAGCCCGCCAACAAGACCGCGCCCGGTGCGGCGATTGGGCCGACCGGGCGCGAGATGCAGTCGCGGGAGGATGGGACGCGGGATGTTCAGGCCGCCCGCGCGGCCTTCTCGGGCTTGGCCGCCAGCAGCGCGCGGGCTTCCTTCGGCGGCAGGGCTTCCGGGCGCTCGCAGGTCGTCTTCATCTCGATGAACTTGCCCGCTTCGCCCGATTTCAGGATCGACGTCATCACCTCGATGGCGTGCAGCGATGCTTCGAGGGAGCAGCGGTGCGGCCTGCCCTCGCGGATCGCGACCGCCATGTCGGCCAGACCCGAGGCCCGGTAGTTGGCGAGCGGCCCGCGCGGGCTCTCCTGATTGTGCACCGAGAAGGGATGCTCCCATTTGGGCGCCTTCTTCACCGGCTTTTCCTTGGTGGTATAGCGCACCTCGCCGCCGAAGAAGTTCGGATCGGGCACGAAGAGCGAGCCCTCCTCGCCGTACAGCTCGATCGGCGAATGATTGTGCACCCACACGTCCCAGCTGGCGTTGAGGCTGATCACGGCACCGTTCTCGAAGTGCAGCAGCGCCAGGATGGTGGTCGGCGTCTCGACCAGGATCTTCTCGCCGGCACGGGGCTGGGACGCGATGGTGCGTTCCTTGGCCGGGATGGACGACAGGGCCGCCACGCGCCGCACGGGGCCGATGAGCTGGATCAGGTTAGCTATGTAGTAGGGCCCGATATCGAGGATCGGACCACCGCCGATCTTGAAGAAGAAGTCCGGGTTCGGGTGCCAATGCTCCATGCCGTGGCTCATCACGAAGCACGTGCCGCTGGTGATGCGACCGACGGCGCCGGAATCGACCACATGGCGTGCCAACTGGTGCGCGCCGCCAAGGAAGGTGTCGGGCGCGGAACCGATGCGCAGGTTCTTCTTCGCCGCGATCTTCTTCAGGTCGAGCCCCTCGGCGACCGAAAGCACGAAGGGCTTTTCCGAATAGACGTGCTTGCCCGCCTCCAGTGCGCGGCGCGAAACCTCGTAGTGCGCAGCCGGGATGGTCAGGTTGACCACGATGTCGACGTCGTCCGCCGCGACGAGTTCGTCGACCGTCGACGCCCGCACGCCGAATTCCGTCGCGCGCGCCCGGGCCGCCGCCATGTCGATGTCGGCGCAGGCGCGCATCTCGATACCGCGGAAGAGCGGCCCGAGCCGCAAATAGGCGGCGGAGATGTTTCCGCAGCCGACGATCCCCACGCCCAGTTTCTTCGCCATGATGTCTTACTCCTGGTAGGTGCTGGCCGCTTCGATCGAACGGCGGGCGAAGCGACCGATGTCGTTGGGATTGTCATGCTCCATGACGAAGAAGCGAGCGGAGGTCTTCGCGCGCAGCTGCGCCATGAGCGCCGCCCAGTCGATCGTGCCGTGGCCGACGTCGGCCCAGCCGTCCTCGTCCTTCCCCTCCCCCGGCTTCGCGATGTCCTTTACGTGGACCGCGCTTATCCTGGACCCGTAGCGGTCGATCCATGCCGACGGATCGGCGCCGCCGCGCACCACCCAGGCGACGTCGATCTCCCAGCCGAGATCCGGCGCGGCGCAAAAGACGAGGTCCTGCGGCAGCGAGCCGTCGGGCAGCGCCTTGAACTCGAAATCGTGGTTGTGCCAGGCAAAGCCGTATCCCGCCTTGCCCGCCCTTTCACCCGCCTGCGCCAGCCGCTCGCCGAAGCCGCGCCAGCCGGCGGCATCCGCGGGCCGCTGGTCCGGCATGAGGAAGGGGCAGATCAGCGTCGTGACGCCGAGCGCATCGGCGGTGCGGCGCACGCCGTCGAAATCGCTTTCCAGCGCGTCGATCGAGAAGTGTCCGGTCGGCATGGAAAGGCCGTTCCTGTCCATTTCGGCGCGGAACGCCGGCGGATCGGAATAGACGCCGCCGAAGCCTTCGACCTGGCGGTATCCGCACTCCGCAAGCAGCTTGAGAACGCCGTCCCATGGCTGGAAATTGCGTGCGCTGTAGAGCTGAAAAGACCAGTCCATATGAATTCTTCCCGGTATCGATGATGGTGAAACGTCAGAGTCTCTCGCCCGTCTCTCGGTCGAAGAGAGAGGCGTTGAGCGGGTCGAAGCCGATCGTCACGGTCGCGCCCGTCTCGGGCGACCGCTCGGAGATGACGCGCATGGTGAAGCTTTGGCCGCCGAGCCGCGTCCAGACCAGCGTGTCGGAGCCCATCGGCTCGACCACCTCGACCTGGACCTGCGCGGAAAACGGCCAGCCTTCGCCGGTGTTCACGCCCACATGCTCCGGCCGGATGCCGAAGGAAGCCGGACCTTCCCGGAAGCCCTTGCCGTCGAACGGGTAGTTGGAGACCGGCGCACGGAAATCGCCCGAGACGAACCAGGGAGCGCCGTCCCGCGTCTCGAGCGTTCCTTCGATGAAGTTCATGCCCGGCGACCCGATGAACTCCGCCACGAAGCGATTGACCGGGCGGTTGTAGATGGTCTTGGGCGAGTCGAACTGCTGGATGATCCCGCCCTTCATCACCGCGATCCGGTCGGCGAGCGTCAGCGCCTCGATCTGGTCGTGGGTGACGTAGATCATCGTGTTGGCGAGCTTCTGGTGAAGGCGCTTGATCTCGATACGCAGTTCCGAACGCAGCTTGGCGTCGAGGTTCGACAGCGGCTCGTCGAACAGGAAGACGTCCACGTCGCGCACCAGCGCACGGCCGATCGCGACGCGCTGCCTCTGCCCCCCGGAAAGTGCCGCCGGCTTGCGTTTCAGCAACGGCTCGATCTGCAGGATCTCCGCGGCGCGGGCGATCCGCTTGCGGATCTCGTCCTTCGGTACCCGGGCGTTCTTCAGGCCGAAGGCGAGGTTTCCCTCGACCGTCATCTGCGGATAGAGCGCATAGGACTGGAACACCATGCCGATGCCGCGGTCCTTGGGCTGTTCCCAGGTGACGTTCTTGCCATTGATGAAGACCTGTCCGTCGGACACATCGAGCAGGCCGGCGATGCAGTTGAGAAGGGTCGACTTGCCGCAGCCCGACGGTCCGAGCAGGACGAGGAACTCGCCATGGTCGACCTCCAGGTTGAGGGAGCGCAGGACCTCGACCGACCCGAAGTTCAGAGACAGTTCCTTGACTTCCACACTCGGCATACGCTCACCCCTTCACGGCACCGGCAGCAATGCCGCGCACGAACAATTTGCCCGACACGAAATAGATGACGAGCGGCACCAGCCCCGTCAGCAGCGTCGCCGCCATGTTGACGTTGTATTCCTTCACGCCCTGGACGGAGTTGACGATGTTGTTGAGCTGGACCGTCATCGGATAGGTGTCGGGCTTGGCGTAGACGACACCGAACAGGAAGTCGTTCCAGATGCCGGTGACCTGGATGATCATGGCGACGACGAAGATCGGCAGGCTCATCGGCAGCATGATCTTGAAATAGATGCCCCAGAAGCCGGCGCCGTCGACGCGTGCCGCCTTGAACAGTTCCTCCGGCACCGAGGTGAAGTAGTTCCTGAACAGGAGCGTCAGGATGGGCATGCCGAAGACGGTGTGGACCAGAACCAAACCCGCGAGCGAACCGTAGAGCCCCATTTCGCGCAGGATGATGACCAGCGGGTAGAGCATCACCTGGTAGGGGATGAAGGCGCCGAAGATCAGGATGGTGAAGAACACGTTGGCGCCCTTGAACCGCCAGTTGGCGAGCGCGTAGCCGTTGAGCGAGGCGATGGCGATCGACAGGAAGACCGACGGCACCAGGATCCGCACCGAGTTCCAGAACCCGCGCGACAGCCCCTCGCAGTTGAGGCCGGTACAGGCGGTGGCCCAGGCCTTCACCCAAGGCTCGAAGGTGATCTCGACGGGTGGCGAGAAGATATTGCCGAGCCGTATCTCGGGCATTCCCTTCAGCGAGGTCACGACCATGACGTAGAGCGGCAACAGGTAGTACAGCGCCACGACGAAGAGCGTGCCGTAGATGAAGATGTTGCGCCGCGACACCATGGGGCGAGGACGCGCCCCGCGCGGGCCGCTGAGTTCGGCCGAGGCGGCATCGGCACTGGCCCCCGCCATATTGATCGCGCCGACGTTAGCCATGCTTCTTGCCCCCGAATTCGAGGTAGGCCCACGGGATGAGGACGATGAGGACCGACAGCAGCATCATGGTCGAGCCTGCGAAGCCCTGGCCGAGATTCTGCGACAGGAACATCGCGTCGTAGACGTACTTGGCCGGCACTTCGGAGGCGATGCCGGGGCCGCCGCTTGTCTGTGCGACAACGAGGTCGTAGACCCGCACGATGCCCGACGCGATCAGGACCAGCGTGGTGATGAAGACCGGGCGCATCATCGGGATGACGATGAAGAGGTAGG
The DNA here is from genome assembly GCF_001889605.1 of Aquibium oceanicum. NCBI lineage: Bacteria > Pseudomonadati > Pseudomonadota > Alphaproteobacteria > Hyphomicrobiales > Phyllobacteriaceae > Aquibium > Aquibium oceanicum. Next base: position 4,348,582 of record NZ_CP018171.1, read on the forward strand.
TCTTCCAGATCGGAATGCCGTCGACCCGCGCCGCCTTCCAGATGTCCTCGTCGATGCCGCGCAGTCCGGCCAGCATCAGGCACATGATCAGGCCCGTACCCTGCCACAGGCCGGCGATCAGGATGCCGTAGATGACGATGTCCTGACTGTAGAGCGGATCGAAGGTGAAGCTCTCCCATCCCAGATCGCGGACCACCCCCTGGATGCCGAAATTGGGATCGAGGATCCACTGCCACACCAGACCCGTGACGATGAAGGACAGCGCGAACGGATACAGGAATATCGAGCGGAACGTGTTTTCGAAACGGATCTTCTGGTCGAGCAGCGCCGCGAGGACGAAGCCGATGACCAGCGACAGGATGAGCGACAGAATTCCGTAAATGAACAGATTCTCGAGGGCGATCAGCCACTTGCGGCTAGCCCACAGCCGCTCGTATTGATCGAGCCCGACGAAGTTCAGCCGGGGCAGCAGTTTCGAATTGGTGAATGAATAGACGATGGTCCAGATCGTGCCCCCGGTGAACACCACGAGGGCCGTGGCGATCATCGGAATGGCGGCAATCTTGGCACTGAGGTTTCTGAACAACTGCGGTGGCCGCCTGGTCTGCGCCATTTGCGGTCTCCCCTCCCGGCATCGGTGCGATGACCGCCGGCCCGGGCGAAGCGGGCCGGCAGCCGTGACGGCCTTAGCGAACGGTCAGTCGGCGCTTTCGACGATGTCCGCGTAACGCTCCTGCGCCTGTTCCGGCGTGATGTCGGTATTGTTCATGAACTCGACCATCAGGTCGTTGAACTGCGTCTGCGTGTCGGCGGAGAACACCTGGTCTCCGGACGGCAGGAGATTGCCTCCGGCCAGGATTTCCAGGCCCTTCTTCATGCAGTCGTTGGCGGCGGCGAGGTCGACGTCGCCGCGGATCGGCAGGGAGCCCTTCTTCAGGTTGAAGGCGACCTGGACGTCCTTGGACACCATGAGCGAGGCCAATTGCCTCTGCGCCTCCGTCACCTCCGGATCGTCGACCTTCGGGAAGTAGAACGCATCGCCACCGGTCGACAGGTATTCGTGAACGCCAAGGCCCGGCAGGCAGGTGTAGTCCTCGCCGGCCTTCTGCTCGGCGACCTGGAATTCGCCCTGAGCCCAGTCGCCCATGATCTGTCCGCCGGCCGTACCCTGGATGACCATGTTGGTCGCTTCGTTCCAGTCCTGACCGGTCGAGCCTTCCGCCATGCTGCGGGCATCGCCCATGGCCTGGAAGACCTTGGCCATCTGCTCGCCGCGCGCGGCCTCGACGTCCTTCTCGAGATTGACCTTCTTCCACAGATCGATGCCGCCGACGCCGATCTGGACCGCGCCGAACAGGAGGTTCGACTGCCAGGGCTGCTGACCCAGCGCAAGCGGCAGGATGCCCGCCTCGCGCAGCTTCGGCGCAGCCGCCACGAACTCGTCCCAGTTCGTGGGAACGTCGAGCCCGACCTTCTCGTAGGCGGCATGCGACAGCCACAGCCACTGCGGCGAGTGGATGTTGACCGGCACGCAATAGACGCGGCCGTCGACGGTGCAGCTTTCGAGCACGGAGGGCGGATTGATGATTTCGCTCCAGTTTTCCTTTTCCGCCAGTTCGGTCAGATCGACGAACAGGCCGGCTTCGATCAGTTCCTCGGTCTGGCGACCGTGATTGAACTGCGTCGCGCACATCGGATCGCCGCCGGTGATGCGGCTGATCATGACCGGACGCGCGGTGCCGCCGCCACCTGCGATGGCGCCGTCCACCCACTTGTTCCCGGTGGCATCGAACGCCTTGGCGAATTCGGCGACCGCAGCGGCCTCGCCGCCCGAAGTCCACCAGTGCGTGACCTCGCATTCGGCGGCCATCGCGGCCCCGGAAAAGAGGGATACGGTTGCCGCAAGCGCAGCGGTCCTCAACCTGAATGTCATAGTTTCCTCCCTGAAAACTGAAACGTTACAGGAAGGCAGTCTATGGGAAGGAATCCGCCACCGCAACTGGCGCAAGCACGCTATGGCCAATTTTTTTCGCGACCCGAACTAAAGGCGCCGGATGCAGGCTGGAGGGCGCAAGTGCGAAAAATCCCTGTTGCGGCGCAACAAAATGGCGCTCTCGCCATCACGCGTCCTCTGCAGCCGCATGGTTGCCGCCGCTGCACGTTCGAGGGTGAACAGCGTTTCGGGAGCCGTCCTTACCCCGAAAGCCGGTAAATCGAATCCGCCCGAGGCTGCATTCATCAAAAAAACTGTAACGTTACAGGTATTGTTATCCTCGTAAGGCGGAGTCAAAACGGGTGCTGTGGTGTGTGGGGTTTTCGCGGTGGTCCAATCCGGCCCGCGGCGGTTCATGCTACCACGACATCGATGGAAGCGTGTGAATTCCGGGGACTGCCGGGGCACGCGATCGAAACAGGGGCACGGAGCCGGCTAGCGGGCGATGCAAAAGAGACTCGACCACGCCGAAACGATGCCATCCGGCGGGCGCCCGACGCTGAAGACCATCGCCTTCATGACGGGTCTCGGCGTCACCACTGTCTCGCGCGCCCTCAAGGACGCGCCAGAGATCGGCGAGGAGACGAAAAAGCGCGTCCGCCTGGTCGCCCGGCAGATCGGCTACCGCCCAAACCGTGCCGGGGTGCGCCTGCGCACGGGAAAGACCAACGTCATCAGCCTGGTACTCGATACCGAGGAGGACCTGACGGGTTTCGTCTCCGACATGATCTACGGCATCTCGGAGACGGTGGCAGAGACGCCCTACCATCTGATCGTAACGCCCTATTCCCGGCGCAACGACCCGATGGACCCGGTCCGCTACCTCGTCGAGACCGGATCGGCCGACGGCATCATCCTGTCGCGTACCCTGCCCGACGATCCGCGCGTTCACTACATGCTGGAGCACCACTTTCCGTTCGCCACGCATGGACGGACGAATGTCGGGGTCGAGCATGCCTGGCACGATTTCGACAACCGCGCCTTCGCACGCGAGGCGGCGCTGAAACTGGTCGAACTCGGCAGGAGCCGGCTGGCACTGCTGCCGCCGCCCGTCGGCCTGACCTACCATACCCATACGCGCGAAGGCTTTTCGGAAGGCGTGCTGGAGGCCGGCGCGACCGAAGTGGCCTGGAGCGGCGTCTCCATCGACGACCTGATCGACGACATCCGCACCAGGACCGTGCGCCTCATGCGGCGCAAGGACCGGCCCGACGGCCTGGTGGTCGCGAGCGGGGGGGCGACCTTCGCGCTCGTGGCAGGCATCGAGGAGGCAGGCCTGAAGCTCGGACGGGACGTCGACGTGATCTCCAAGCAATCCTCGAAGCTGCTGCGGCTCTTCCGGCCGGAGCTCTATGTCTGCCAGGAGGACTTTCGCCTCGCCGGTCGAGAGGTCGCCAAGGCTGTGCTGGGGCAGATCGCGGGGAAAAGCGTGGATAAGCTGCAGAGCCTCGCGGCCCCTCCGCCGATCGTTTCCTGCCGCAATCCTGCGGTCCCCTGAGGCCGCCCACTCGCACACGCGGACTCCGGCTTGCAGCGCGTGATTCGCGCGGGCGCAGCAATGCCTTGACCGGAGTCCTCCATCATGAAAATCCTTGGGCATGTTCACTGATTCGTGTCGGATCACGGGCGCGTCGAGGAGGCGCGCCGCCGCGGGAGGATTCCGCCTGTACCCTCCCCCGAGGCATAAGAGAGGGTTGAAGCGGCAATGACCGTTGCGCGGCCGACGCTTTCCCGGCAAACGCTCGCCGCGATAGCGAAGGTGGAGAGCCGCGAGCAGCTTTCCCTGTGCCTGGCGGGCATCGCCGCCGAAACCGGCGCCTCCCATTACCTCCTGCTCGCCGAACGGCATCAGCATGGCGGCAGCCAGCCCTGGGTGGTGGCGAGCAACTGGATCTACGACACCGTTCATCTCGTCGGCGAGACTGCGCTGGCGCGGCTGGCGGACCTCGAAAGCGCGGCCCTCGACTCACGTTCACCCGCGCCGGCCCGGAAGGACCTCCGCGACAACGGACACCGGGTGGACCCGCGCCAGGTGCGGGCGCTGGTGAAACGCCACGGCCATGCCGAACTCTATGCGCTGGCATTGCATGGCGGAACGCGGCGCTGGCACGTGCTGCTCTCATCCGCCGAGGCCGGGGCGATCCGGATCGGAATGCTTCCGGCCGCCCGCCTCGCCTGCTGCTATCTCGTGGGACGGCTTCCGGCCGAACTGCTCGGCGAAGCCGCCGCCGACGCGCTTTCCGAGCGGGAGCGCGAATGCCTCTTCTGGGTTTCCGAAGGCAAGACGACGGGCGAGGTCGCGGTCATCCTCGGCGTCACGTCGAACACCGTGAACAGCTATCTCGCGAACGCCATCCAGAAATTCGGAGCAAGCAATCGCGCCATGGCGATCGCCACGGCGATCCGGACCGGAGCCATCTGACGATCATGCCAGCCGCTCCCGACAGACAGACGATCGCGGACTGGTCCCAAATCGCGGCCAGGGGCCTCGACGCGACCAACGAGAACGTCGGTTTCCTGCTCGACTCGGTGCGCCAGGTGCGCCGCATGGCGGCCGACGCGGGCGCATCCTACTACGCGGTCTTCCTGCTTTCGCGCACCACGGCCCGGCCGGGCATGGCACTCTGCTTCGACCGCAAGTTCCCGCGTTCCTCCGACCTGTCGCAGTTGATCTGCGGTGAAGTGGGCGCGAAATGGCTAAGCGGCGCCGGCCGGTCCATGACGCCGTTCTGGTGGGGATGCGAGACCGCGACCGGGCGCTGCCCGGCCTTTCCGCTGCTGGCGATCGGCAGCGAGACGCAGCCGCTCACGCCCGGCCTGCCGGGGCTCGCGCTGCCGGTCTTCGCGGACGGCGGATCGCAAGGGTTCGTGGTGCTTGCCGGTGCCGAGATCGCGGTGGACGACGCCATGCTGTGCGATCTGCACATCCGGGCGCTGACCCTGTTCGGCACGGTTGCGCGCATGCTGCTCGTGCAGACGGGCGAGGTGCCGGCCATGTCGGCGCGCGAGATCCAGTGCCTCCGGTTGACCGCCGAGGGCAAGACCAGCGAGGAGATCGCGCGGCGGCTGGGACTTTCGGTGCACACCGCCAACCAGTATCTCTCCGCTACCTCGCAGAAGCTCAACGCGGTCAACCGCATGCATGCAGTGGCGAAGGCGCTGCGGCTCGGCCTGATCGATTGAGCCTTTCCGGCCGGGTGCCGAAAATCTCCGGGTCAGAGTCCCAGCGGCTCGGTCTTGCGGATGCGGGAACTTTCGAGCGACGTCGCCAGGAAGCGCGTGTTCACCGCGGGGTCCGGCGAGGGATCGTCGAAGGACACGTAGCTCACCTCGACGCTCGCCTTGAGCGCGCTGAGACGCAGCGCGAAGTAGACGGTCGCCCCGATCGGCTTCAGCTGGAGGTCCAGCGTGATCACCGGCTCGCCGCTCCAGCCGAGATTGACCTCGCCCCCATTGCCGAACAGCACGGTGCCCGGCATGAAGTAGAGTTCTGAGGCCGTCTCGACGATGTCGGCCAGGTTGGCGTGATGCTCCAGCCGGATGAACGCGACATAGTCGGCCACGTCGATCATGCGCAGTTCCGAAACGACCTCCTGGATCGCCTTGGCGACGATGATCTCCCGTGCGGAGGAATGCGGCTGGCGATTCATGAGCTCAAATTGCCTGGTTTCGGGCCTTTGGGGCCGTTCTGGATGATCCGGATGAGTTCCGCGACCGCGTGGTAGAACTGCGGTGGGATCATGTTATCGACCGAAACTTGTTTGAACATGGAGCGGGCGAGCGTGACGTCCTCGAAAATCGGGATGTTGTTCTCTTCCGCGATCTCGCGGATCTTGAGCGCGATGAGGTCCTGGCCCTTGGCGACCACGATCGGGGCCGCGGTCTCGTCGCGGACGTAGCGCAGCGCGATCGAGTAGTGGGTCGGATTGGCGATGATGAGCGTCGCGCGCGGCACGGCCGACATCATGCGCTGACGCGCCCGGTCGCGCGCCAGCGAGCGCATCCGCGACTTGAGGATCGGATCGCCTTCGGCCTGCTTCAGCTCGTCCTTGACCTCCTGCTTGGTCATCCGCAGTTCCTGCAGCCAGTGGAAGCGGCTCCACAAAAGGTCGGCGCCGGCGATCAGCGCCATGGCCAGGGCGACGGTGGTGATCAGTTCCACCGCGATGTCGCGGATCACCAGACCGAAGCTGACGGGATTGGTGACCATGCCCGCGAGCAGGCGCGCATGCACGTCGCTCATGACGAAGACCAGGAAAACGGTGGCGAAGAGCACCTTGCCGAGCGACTTGGCGAACTCCACGAAGCCCTTCACGCCGAAGATCCGTTTCCACCCTTCGAGCGGCGAAATTCGCGACAGTTTCGGCATGATGCGGTCGCCGACGAAACGCGGGATGTTCTGGAAGACGGACGCGGCGATGGCGGCGGCGACGAGCAGGAACATCACGATGAGGATCGCCCGCGCGATCTCGAAGAAGACGACCTGGTAGAGAGAGATCGCGTCGAGTTCGGTCTCGAGCCGCCACTCGTTGGGGCGCTCGAGGAACGTCGCCAGGAACGACGCCAGATGCAGGATCGTATCGTAGGCGAAGAACAGCGCGAAGGTCACGAAGGCGAGGAAGGATGCGAAGATCGGCGCTTCCCGCGAGAACGGCAGGTTGCCCTTCTCCATGGCGTCGCGGATCTTCTTTTCCGTCGCCTCTTCTGTCTTGCTGTCCTTGTCGGTGTCTTCGGCCATCGCCGCTTCTCAGCCCGGATTGCGAGGATCGGCGCGTGCAGGGCGCCTGGGATCAGGCGGCCTGCTGCGCGGACGGAAGCTGGATGCGGCCTTCCTTGCCGAGCCTGATGGCGGCCGACGCGATTTCGCGGCGTGCCCTTGTGATCGCCACCGGCTGGAGATTGCCGGGGTCGGCGGCCAGTTCGGCTTCGATCATGCGCCGCGAACGCGCACCGAGCGCGGACAGGACCGCCTCGCGGAGCGTGGCGTCCGAATTCCTCAGGGCAAGCGTCACGAGTTCCGTCGACATTCCGTCGAACAGGACGAGCCGCGCCTTCTGCTCCAGAAGCGGCAGGTCCTCGAAGGAGAAGAGCTGCGCCTTGATCGCCTTCACGTCCGAGAAGCCGGCGCTCTCCATGTCGGAGAGGATCTCGTCGAGCTGGGTCTTGTCCATTTCGTTGAGCACGGTGGCGACGCGCGCATGGCCGGCGGCCGGCGACTTGGCGGAGTTCTCTCCCAACAGCCGCGCCCGGAGCTGGTTCTCGACGATCCTGAGGGCCGCGGGCTTGACCGTGCCGATCGTCACCATGCGCTTGGCGACCTCGCCGCGCAGGTTCTTCGGCATCGTCAGGAGGATGTTGGCGGCCGCTGTCGGCGAGAGGTTCGTCAGGACGAGGGCCGCTGTCTGCGGGTGCTCGGCGCCGAGAAAGCCCCCAACTCTTTCCGCTTCCAGTTGCTCGATTGCCGGCCAGATCGGAGGCGGCTGGTCGGGACTGTCGCCGGCGCCGTCGTTCATGATTGCGCTGACTTCCTCCGGCGTGAGGGATTCGCTGAGGATGGTGTCCATCGTGTCGGCCGAATCCATCAGCCCGGCACCTTCCGCGAACTCGTCCTCGAACTCCGCGATGATCTTCTCCAACTCGGTCTGCGGGATGGTCTTGAGCTTGCGGGCGCCCTCGATCAGCGCCCTCAGTTCATCCTGCTTGAAGAACTTGAGCAGCCGCCCGGCGGCCGGTTTTCCCATCGCCACCAGGATCGCGGCGGCCTTCTGCGCCTTCGTCAGGTTGGCGGAGGCCGATCCGCGCGGTTCCAGGTCCGGAGATGAGAATTCGAAATCCATCGCGCGATCAGGACTTCTTGGCCGAGGTGACGATCTCGGTGAGCTTGATGCCGAACCGGGACGGATCGCTCTCCAGGACCGTGATTTCGCCGCGCGCGATCTTGCGCCCGTTCACGACCACGTCCACCGGCTCGCCGATACGCCGGTCGAGCGCGACGGTCGCGCCCTTTCTCAAGGCCATCAGGTCGGCCACCTGCATCTCGGTGCTTCCGAGCACGATCTGCACGTCGACCGGAATGTTCATGATGATCCCGGAGGCCGAGTCGCCGGTATCGGCGTCCTCGTCCCCGGACATGGCGAAGCCCGCCCCGCCGACAGGCGTCGCATCTTCCCGGAGGACGCCGCGCAACTCGTCGATCGCGCGGTCGAGTTCCTCCTCGTCGCCTTCGGCCAATTCCGCCTGGGCGTTGCCCTGGTTCATCGCAAATGCTCCATGCGGCGCGTCTCTGCCTCAGTCGTCATGGCAAGGGGAGTCCGCCGCCAGCGTCGTTTTCCGAATCGACAGGACCCTTGATTCGGACTGTGTAGTTTTGTTCAAGCCGGCCGAACTCGCAAACGAAGAGAAGCTTGTTCTTCGCCGAAAGCAGCGTTTCGGTCGGAGCGGTGCGGGAAAGTTCGATCACCTGGCCCGTGCGCAGAGCCGAAATGGCGCCGAGGCTCATCTTGCCGACCGGCATAGTCGCCTCCAGCTTCACCCTGGCGCGCATGACCTCGTCGTTGAAGCGGGCCTTCCATTCCGACGACTGCGCGTCGGTAGCCATGGGATCCGCCGCCTCGTCCTTGCCGCGCCGCAGGATGACGCGCTGCGGCAGGTAGAGCGAGATGCGGCCCGTCTCGGGCTCCGCGCCGACCGTGTAGTCGATCCGCACGGCCGGGCCGTCGCGCAGCGCGGTCGAACGCAGCACGTCTCCCGAGATGACCGGCGGCAGCGGCAGCTTCAACTGCTGCGCAGGCGGGCTGACCGCGTTGAACGAGGCCGCGAGAAGGCGGCACACGAGATTGGCCACCTCGACCTCGACCGGCGACAGGTCGCGCCCGAGCCGCCCGGCTCCGGTTTCGGGTTCCGCGCCGAACAGCACGTTGACGATGATGGCGACCGCCTGCTCCTCGATGCGGATCAACAGGGCGTCGGGCGACACCCCGGAGGCCGCCAGCGTCACCGCGTCGTGCGGTCCGGACGCCGCGACGATCTCCGAAATGCGATCGACCTCGACCTTCTCGAGTTCGAACGGCACGGCCTCGTTGGCAGCATCCTCCAGGCCGGCGCGCATCGGCTTCAGGAGCTGGTCGCCAAGGATCTGGCCGGATTTCGTGACCTTCTCCGGTTCTCCGGTCGCGCCTACCAGCCGCTCCATGATCGACAGGGAGGTACTTCCTTCGGCAGGGGCGGCACTGCCATGCATCTCATGCGGCCTTTGCTTCGTGGCCGGCGTTGAGCGTCTGCTGTTCGACCGCGTCGATCGTCGGACGGTCGTGCGCGGAGATGGTCTTGCGGCCGAACTCCAGGGCAACCTGGGGCAGCGCACCGTTCATGTAGGCGAGCAGCGTCTGCTTGACGATGATGTAGAGACGATTGCGCTTTTCGCGGACGGACTTGACCTTCGCCGCGATCGGACCGACCAGGCCGTAGGACAGGAAGATGCCGAGGAAGGTTCCGACCAGCGCCGCGCCGATCAGGTGGCCGAGCACCTCGGGCGACTCGTTGAGCGCGCCCATGGCCTTGATGACGCCGAGCACGGCGGCCACGATGCCGATCGCAGGCAGACCGTCACCGACCGAAACCAGCGCATGGTAGGATTTCATCTTGTCCTGCCGGATGGTCTGGATTTCCTCGTCCATCAGCGCCTCGATCTCGTGGGAGCGGGCGTTTCCGATGATGATCAGGCGGCAGTAGTCGCAGATGAAGCTCGTGAGGTCCTTGTTCTTCAGGACGATCGGATAGCTCTGAAAGACGGTCGATTCTTCGGGATTGTCGATGTGTCCCTCGACCTCGCTACGCGATTTCGTCTTCAGCTCCCGCATCAGGCTGTGCAGGACGCCGAGGGTCTCGAGGTATTCCGCTTCGGCCGGAACCGAGTTCTTGAAGGCTTCGAGGAGGGCCTTGCCCGTGTCCTTCACCGTCGGCATCGGGTTGCCGACCAGGAAGATGCCGAGCGCGGCGCCGACGATGATGACGAATTCCCAGGGCTGGACGAGAACCTCGATATGGCCGCCCATCGCCATGAACCCGCCGAGCACGCAACCCAGCGTGACCACAAGCCCGATCAGAATACCCAAGACGGCCCCTCCGTAAGTGCGCCCGCCGGAAGGATTACCGGCCGTGCCTTGTGTGAAGCTTGATCGCGGAGCGGACGCCGGAGTTGCGGGCGCCGGAAAGGTTCGCGCAAGGAATTAACCATATGATGGCGCTTCGTATCTCTGCGGAGTCCGGCCCTTGGTCAGCACCTACACCAGCTACCAGATGATCACGCGCGATCTCGATCTCTCGCTCAAGAGGGTCGAATCGCAGCCGTTCGTCCAGCGCGAGACCGAGTACTACCTGGAGAACATCGAGAACGTGAAATCCATCGACGAGTTCGTCGAGGACCGGCGCCTCTTCAACTACGCGATGAAGGCCTTCGGCCTCGAGGACATGGCCTACGCCAAGGCGTTCATGGTCAAGCTGCTCAAGGAAGGCGTCGAGGATTCGGGAAGCTTCGCCAACACGCTGAGCGACCAGCGCTACAAGGACTTTGCCGAGACGTTCGACTTCGCCCGGTACGGCGAGACCGCGACGGTCTTCGACAGGACCAGGCAGGGCACCGTCGACAAGTATCTGCGCCAGACGCTGGAGCAGGACGCCGGCGAGACGAACGAGGGGGTTCGGCTCGCGCTCTATTTCGAGCGCAAGGCGCCGGAACTCACCAGCATGTACGGCATCCTTGCCGACACCGCTCTAGCGAAGGTGGTTCGCACGTCGTTCGGGCTGCCGGAGTCCTTCGCACTGCTCGACATCGACAAGCAGGTGGAGATCCTCGGCAAGAAGCTCGACATCGAGGATCTGGCCGATCCGGAGGAGCTTTCGAAGTTCCTGACCCGCTTTACCAGCATGTGGGAAATCGAAAATCCGACCACGTCCTCCGTGTCGAACCTCAGCATCCTGTTCGGCCAGCCCACAGAGTACGGGATTTCCACCGACGTGCTCCTGACCATGCAACAGTTGAAGTTCTGAGGCCGGCGACATGCAATCAGGCCTCTACGTCGCGATTTCTGCCCAGGTGGCGCTCGAAAAGCGCCTCTCCACCATCGCCGACAACGTCGCGAACGCCGGAACGGTCGGTTTCCGCGCCACGGAGGTCAAGTTCGACGACGTGCTCTCAGGCGTGGGCAAGGACTCCGTCTCCTTCGTCTCTCCCGGCTCGACCTACCTGTCCACGAAGTCGGGCGGGCTGAAGCAGACGGGCAATCCTCTCGACTTCGCCATCCGCGGGGAAGCCTGGTTCGCCATCGACACTCCGGCAGGCTCGGTGATGACGCGCGACGGACGCTTCACCATGCTGGAGACGGGCGAACTCGTGTCGCTGGAAGGTTACCCGGTGCTCGACGCGGGCGGCGCCGCGATCCAGCTCGACCCGCTGTCGGGTCCACCGGAGGCCGGTGCCGACGGCATGCTTCGCCAGAACGGCCAGCCGGTCGGTGCGATCGGCGTCTTCGCGTTCGTCCCGGGCGACGATTTCGTCCGCTACGGCAATTCCGGTCTTGTGCCGTCGACGCCGCCGGAGGCGATCGTGGACCGCGACGACGTTGGCATCGTCCAGGGCTTCGTCGAGGAATCCAATGTCAATCCGGTGTTGGAGATGACGAACCTCATCATGGTGCAGCGTGCCTTCGAGAACGCCGCCTCGCTCATCCGGCAGAGCGACCAGTCGCTCGGCGAGGCCGTCAAGGCCATCGGCACCTGACGGGGGCATGGTTAGGTGCTCGAGGAAGAATACGCACCCGTGACCGCCTCCCATAGCGGCTTGCCGGAATTGCCGCGTCCTCCCGCGAGAGCCGGGATGGAAACGCTCCGGCTTCTGGAACGCCTGTACCGGAAGGCCTCCGAGGAAGACACGATCATCCGCCGCGGCGGCCGCATCACCGAGGTGACGGCGACCCACTATAGGGTTCGCGGCCTCTCGGCCGTCGCGCGCCTCGGCGACGTCGTGGAGCATCGCAGCCGGCACGGCGCGAAACTCGGAGAGGTCGTCCAGATCTGCGAGAAGGAGGTGCTCGTCGCGCCTTTCGAACAGACGTCGGACGCCGGCGTCTCGGACCCGGTCTACATCCGCGGCGCCTTTCGCCTGTCGCCGGACGCAAGCTGGCGGGGACGCGTCGTCGATGCGCTCGGCCGCGCGATCGACAGCGGGCCGACGCTGCATGACGGCGAGACCCCGCCCGGACGCGCGGGCGCGACGCCTGGGGCCTTGTCCCGGCAGCGGGTGGACGCGCCGTTCCGCACCGGCGTGCGTGTCATCGACATCTTCACGCCCATGTGCTTCGGGCAGCGTCTCGGCGTGTTCGCCGGGTCGGGCGTCGGCAAATCGACGCTACTCGCCATGCTCGCCGCGGCGCACGCCTTCGACACGGTCGTCGTCGCCCTGGTCGGCGAGCGCGGCCGCGAAGTGCGCGAGTTCCTCGAGGACACGATCGGCGAGGAAAGCATGAGCAAGACCGTCGCGGTCGTGGCGACCAGCGACGAAAGCGCCATGATGCGCAAGCGCGCCGCCGTCACCGCGATGGGCGTGGCCGAGTATTTTCGCGATCGCGGCGACCGGGTGCTGCTGGTGGTCGATTCCGTCACCCGCTATGCGCATGCCCTGCGCGAGGTGGCGATCGGGGCCGGGGAGCCACCGGTTGCGCGCGGATATCCCGCCTCGGTGTTCACCGACATGCCCCGGCTCCTGGAGCGCGCCGGTCCCGGCTCGGAAGGCGCGGGGTCCATCACCGCCATCATCTCGGTCTTGGTGGACGGTGACGATCACAACGATCCGGTGGCCGATTCCGTGCGCGGCATTCTCGACGGGCACATCGTTCTCGACCGCGGCATTGCCGAGCAGGGGCGCTACCCGGCGGTCAATCCCCTCGCCTCGGTGTCGCGCCTCGCCAACCGCGCCTGGAACGACGGCGAGAAGGCCCTGGTGATGCGCCTGCGCGCGATGATCTCGCGCTACGAGGAGACCCGCGACATCCGGCTGCTCGGCGGCTATCAGCCGGGCGCCGACCCGGACCTCGACAATGCCGTGCGTCAGGTGCCGCTGATCTATGAGGCACTTGTTCAGTCTCCGCAGGACGGCGCCTCGGCCGAACCGTTCAGCGATCTCGCCCAGCATCTGAAGAAACAGGAGAAGGCCGATGGCTAGGCTCGGACGGTGGCTCCGGAGGCAGCCGAAAGCCCCCGAACCGACCTTGCCGGGAATGAAGGCAGCCGGCCGCAACGAGAAGCTGGCGGGCAACGGACGGCGCAGCTACAGCCTCGGGGACGCGATCCTGATCGGTATGGGGATCGGCCTGACCGCCGCCAGCGCGACCTTTCCCTGGTACGTCTTCTACAATCAGGAGAAATTCGGACTGGGGCAGATCGCCTTCGACAACGACGCAGCGGGATCGGACCTCACCGGCCCCTTCTACACGCCGAGGGTCCAATGGACGCCCAAGCCCCTCACGAGCGACGAGATCGCGTCCCTGCCCATCGACTTCGCTCCCACGGGAACGGTCGGATCGATCAAGACGCCGCCGCCCCTCACGGACCAAGATGGCGCGACGCAGGCCTTCCCCGCAACGGTACCGAACTTCAGCCTCATCCATGTCGCCAACGGCCGGGCGATGATCCAGAGCGACAACGGCCTCTTCGTCGTGGAGCGCGGCTCGGTGCTGCCCGACAACTCGCGCGTCGTCGCGATCGAGTTCGACGGGGCCAAGTGGGTGCTCAGGACGAGCGACAACGCGGTCGTCGAGATGACCCCATGACGACCCCGCCGGGCTGACCGGGTCCGCCCGCAAGTTCCACGCAAGACTGGCTGCCTATGATTCCCTTTCAGGAGGGAATTGACGATGCAACCGGTCAACCTGTTCGACCTCGCCTCACAGCAGGCACGCTGGCTTTCGGTCCGTCAGTCGGCGGTCGCCGGCAACATCGCCAACATGAACACTCCCGGCTACGAGGCGGTCGACGTACAGCCGTTCGAGCGCGTGCTCGAAGGCAGCAAGCTGCGCATGCAGCCGACCGCGCCCGGCCACATCGCGCTCGGCGCCAGGGGCGGCGAGTTCGACGTCCGTACCGACGAGACGGCGGCGGTTTCGGCCTCCGGCAATTCGGTCACGATCGAGCAGGAACTGGTGAAGGCTGGCGAGGTGCGCCGGGGCTTCGAGATGAACACGGCCATCGTGAAGGCCTTCCACCGCATGATGATGATGACGGTGAGGTAGAGGCCATGGACCCGCTTTCCCTTTCGGTCAACGTGGCTGCATCCGGCCTAAACGCGCAGTCGCACCGCCTGCGGGTCGCCTCCGAGAACATCGCCAATGCCCAGTCGACCGGGGATGCGCCCGGCTCGGATCCGTATCAGCGCAAGACGATCACCTTCGCCTCGGCGGTCGATTCGGCGACCGGAGGCTCGTTCGTGCGGGTACAGTCGGTCGACCTCGACAAGTCCGGTTTCCGCGTCGAATACGAGCCGGGCCACCAGGCGGCGGACGAGAACGGCTTCGTCAAGCTCCCCAACGTGAACGCGCTGGTGGAAATGGCCGACATGTCGGAGGCGAACCGCTCCTATGAGGCCAACCTCCAGGTCATCAAGCAGGCACGCGAGCTGATCTCGATGACGATCGACCTGATGAGGTCGACATGATTTCGGGAATCGGCCTCCTCGACGGCCTGACGACGAACCGTCTCGGCGGCAGCGCCACGGGCGGCGTCACCCCGCCTGTCTCGCCGGCCAGCACCGCGACGTCCTTCGCGGCCGCCCTCAACGAAGCGGCGCTTCGCACGGTGGGCAGCCTGGAAAAGGCCGAGTCCGCTTCCCTCCAGGCCCTGCAAGGCGGCGAGATCCAGACGCGCGAGGTCGTCGACGCTGTCATGAGCGCGGAACAATCCCTCCAGGCGGCCATCTCGATCCGCGACAAGATCGTGACCGCCTATCTCGAAATCAGCCGCATGGCGATCTGAGGACATTACGATGAAGGCCCTGGCCATCGCAGCGACCGGCATGAACGCCCAGCAACTGAACCTGGAAGTCATCGCCAACAACATCGCCAACATCAACACGACCGGCTTCAAGCGCGCCCGCGCCGAATTCTCCGACCTGCTCTACCAGACCGAGCGACTGCAGGGCGTGCCGAACCGTGCCGACCAGAGCATCATACCCGAAGGGGCCAATATCGGCCTGGGCGTGAAGACCTCCGCGATCCGCAACGTGCACATGCAAGGAGCGCTCGCCAGCACCGGCAACAAGTTCGACCTGGCGCTGACCGGGCCCGGCTGGTTCCAGATCGAGGCCGCCGACGGCTCGACCCTCTACACCCGCTCGGGCGCCTTCAACACCAACGCGAACGGCGAACTGGTCACCGTCGACGGTTTCCGCGTCGTTCCGGCGATCGTGGTGCCGGCGCAGACCGTCGAGGTCATCGTCAACAAGTCCGGACAGGTGTTCGCCCGCATCGACGGCCAGGCGGACCTCCAGGATCTCGGGCAGATCACGCTTGCGACCTTCGCCAACGAGGCCGGTCTCGCCCCGATGGGCGACAACCTTTTCCGCGAGACCACGGCTTCGGGCGGCGCCACGGTCGGTGTGCCCGGCGATCCGGGCTATGCGGCGATCGAGCAGGGTTACCTGGAGAGCTCGAACGTCGATCCGGTCAAGGAAATCACCGAGCTGATTTCCGCGCAGCGCGCCTACGAGATGAACTCCAAGGTGATCAAGGCGGCCGACGAAATGGCCTCCGTGGTCTCGCAAAGCATACGGTAGGACGATGCCGAACCCGCTCATGGCTCTTTTGCGCTCGGCGCTCGCAGCGTTCGTGCTCAGCACCGTCGCCGGGCACGCCGCTGCGCAGGAGATGGCCGTCATTCCCAAGCGCGTCATCTATCCGGGCGAGACGATCGAGGTCGCCGCGCTGTCGGAGGTGCCGCTTCGCCGCTCGAGCCGCATCACCACCTCGATCGCCATGTATGTCGACCAGATCGACGGAATGGTCGCCAAGCGCACGCTGCTGCCCGGCAAGCTGATCCCGCTGAGCT
This sequence comes from Aquibium oceanicum, assembly GCF_001889605.1. NCBI lineage: Bacteria > Pseudomonadati > Pseudomonadota > Alphaproteobacteria > Hyphomicrobiales > Phyllobacteriaceae > Aquibium > Aquibium oceanicum. The sequence continues at coordinate 4,364,669 of NZ_CP018171.1, forward strand.
CGGTTCGCGAGGCCTACCTGGTGGAGGCTGGAGCGCCGGTGCGGGTGAACTACGTCGAAGGCTCCCTGCAGATCTCGACGGTCGGCGTGCCGTTGCAGCCGGGTGCCGCGGGCGACGTCGTGCGCGTGCGCAATTCCGAGAGCGGCGCGGTGCTGACCGGCACCGTCATGGTCGACGGAACGATAAGGGTCGGCGGACTATGATCGCCAGATGGACTTCGACCATCCTCGCGGCGGCCTGTCTGCTCGCCGCCCCGGTGCTGGCCGCCGACTTGCGGCCCGGCACCGCCGGCGAGGGCAATTTTCGCGTCAATGTCGCGGCATCCGGCGGTCCGTCGGAGCTGCCGGACCGGATCGGTCCCGTTTCGCGCATCAAGGATATCGCGACCCTTCTGACGGCGCGTGACAACCAGCTGATCGGCTACGGCCTGGTGATCGGGCTGCAAGGCTCCGGCGACGGGCTGCGCAACTCGCCCTTCACCGAGCAGTCCATCCGCGCCATGCTTCAGAACCTCGGCATCGCCATGGAAGGCGGGCAGGCGCGGGCCAAGAACGTCGCCGCCGTCATCGTCACCGCGAACCTGCCGCCCTTCGTGCAGTCCGGGGCGCGCATAGACGTTTCCGTGTCGTCACTGGGCGACGCATCGTCGCTGCAGGGCGGGACGCTGGTGATGACGCCGCTGCGCGCGCCCGACGGCGAGATCTACGCGGTCGCGCAGGGTCCCGTCTTCGTGTCGGGGTTCAGCGTGCAGGGACAGGCGGAGACGCTGACGAAGGGCGTTCCGACCTCCGGCCGCATCCCGAGCGGCGCGATCGTGGAGCGGCAGGTCGACGCGCGCTTCAACGACGACACCGTCCTGACCATGCAGCTGCGCAATCCGGATTTCTCGACCACGATCCGCGTGACCGACACGATCAACGCCTACACGCAGAGCCGTTTCGGCAAGCGCACGGCCGCCGAGCAGGACTCGCGCACCATCCTGATCAACCGGCCAACGGAAGTCTCCGCCGCGCGCTTCGTCGCCGAACTCGAAAACCTGCTGGTCGAGACCGACACCCCCGCCCGCGTCGTCGTCGACGAGCGGACCGGGACGATCGTCATCGGCCAGGACGTGAAGATATCGCAGGTCGCGGTGAGCCACGGCCAGCTGACGGTGAGGATCACCGAGCAGCCGCAGATCGTGCAGCCGGCCCCGTTCTCCGACGGCGTCACCGCCGAGGAACCCTCCACCACCATCGACGCCCAGCAGGCCGGCGGACAGGTCGCCATGCTGGAAGGCCCCGACCTGCAGACCCTGGTCTCGGGGCTGAACCGCATCGGCGTGAAGCCGGACGGGATCATCGCGATCCTCCAGGGCATCAAGTCGGCGGGCGCACTCCAGGCCGAACTCGTCCTCCAGTAGAGCCGCCTCGATGACAGCCCTCCCTTCCCCGCCGAAATCCCGAACCGCCAGGGCCGCGTCCATCGCCGCCCTGGCCTTCGGTACGGGCTTGGCCGTTTTAGCCGTCACCGGCAACATGGCCGGCGCGCAGGATCTTCCGGGCAAGATGACGGACGAGGTGCGCGAGTTCTGCGCCAACATCGTCGATGCGGCGCGCGACCGGCGCTATGCGGTGCAGACCAAGGAGCTGGAAGACCTGCGCGGCGAGATCGACGAGCGAATCGCCGCGCTCGAGGCCAAGCGCGCCGAATACGAGGACTGGCTCGAAAGGCGCAAGGAAGTGATCGAGGCCGCCGAGGACAGCGTCGTCGGCATCTATTCGCGCATGCGCCCCGACGCGGCCGCCGAACGCATGGAAAAGCTGGACGCCAGCCTCGCCGCCGCGATCCTGCTGAAGCTCAATCATCGCCAGGCCGGCATCATACTGAACGAGATGGACAGCCGGGCGGCGGCGCAGCTCACCAGCATCATCGCCGACGTCGCCAAATCCGAGGACCCCTCATGAACCGCATCGCTATTCTCGGCATCGCCTGCCTGACTCTCGGGGGTTGTGCCGGAGAACTGCGCGACATCGGCCGCCCGCCGGCGCTTTCGGCCGTAGGGTCGGGGCTGGAACCGGCGTCGGCGACCGCCTACGCCTATCCGGAGCCGCCCGCGGCACCCGTCAAGCGCTTTTCGCTGTGGGACGACGAGCAGAGCCAGCTCTTCAAGGACGCCCGCGCCCTGTCGGTCGGCGACATCCTGACGGTCTTCATATCGATCAACGACAAGGCAACCCTCAACAACGAGTCCGACAGGTCGCGCACCTCGAAGCGCACCTTCGGCATCGGCGGCGGCTACGACTGGGACGGCGTCGGCTCCAGCGGGGCGGCCGATTTCGACCTGAACTCGAAGTCCGATTCCACCGGTTCCGGCGCCACCGCGCGATCGGAGAACATCCGGTTGTCGGTCGCCGCGGTGGTGACCGAGGTGCTGCCGAACGGCAACCTTATCATCCGCGGCTCGCAGGAGGTGCGGGTCAATGCCGAGCTCCGGATTCTCACCATCGCCGGCATCGTGCGTCCCGCCGACATCGGTGCGCAGAACTCCATACCCTACGAGCGCATTGCCGAAGCGCGCATATCCTATGGCGGCCGCGGACGTCTGACCGAAGTCCAGCAACCGGCCTACGGCCAGCAGATCCTCGACATCATCTCTCCGTTCTGAGCCTTCACCCATGTCGCTCGACGCAGCCGAAGCCGCCAACCAGAAGAAGGGACCATCCATGATGGTCCAGGCAGCGGTTCTCGTCGTGCTGACGCTCGTGGCCGTCGGCGGCGGATGGTTCGCCGGCATGAACCTGCGGAGCGGCGAGCCGGTCGAACCCGAACCGATCAAGATCGCCGTGGACCCGCTACCCGGCGAAGCAGCCGAAGGCGGGGACGAGGGTCACGGCGAGGAGAGCGGCGGGGAAGCGCACGAAGGCGAGGACGGGGAGATCAAGCTCATCCCGCGGCTGGTGCCCATGGAGCCGATCACGACCAATCTCGCGGCACCGGCCGACATCTGGGTCCGCATGGAAATCTCGATCGTCTTTTCGGCGCCGCCGCCATCCGACCTGGTGCGCACCATCCATCAGGATCTGCTCGCCTACATGCGCACCGTCTCGCTCCAGCAGGTCCAGGGTGCCAGCGGCTTCCAGCATCTCAAGACCGACCTCGAGGAACGGGCGCAGATCCGCAGCGACGGCCTCGCGACCCAGCTCATGATCCGGACCCTTCTGTTCGAATGAGAAAGCTCCTGCTCGCCGGCGGCGCACTGCTTCTCCTGACCGGCGGGGCGCTGGCGCAGCAGCTCGACCTCGGACAGCTGACCGACGGGCTGCAAGGCCAGACTGTCGGCACCATCATCCAGCTCTTCGCACTGCTGACGGTCCTGTCGATCGCGCCGGGCCTGCTCATCATGGTGACGAGCTTCACGCGCTTCGTCATCGCGTTCTCGATCCTGCGCGCGGGCATCGGCCTCCAGACCACGCCGGCGAACCTGATCCTGATCAGCCTCGCCCTCTTCATGACCTTCTACGTCATGGCTCCGACCTTCGACCAGGCCTGGAACAACGGCGTGAGGCCGCTGGTGAACAATGAGATCAGCGAAGCGGAAGCGTTCGAACGCATCTCCGATCCCTTCCGATCCTTCATGCTCGACAACGTGCGCCAGGAGGACTTCAACCTCTTCGCCGACCTCGCCCGCGAGCGCGGCCAGACGGTCGTCACCGGCGAGGCGGTCGACCTGCGGATCCTGGTGCCCGCCTTCATGATTTCGGAGATCAGGCGCGGCTTCGAGATCGGGTTCCTGATCGTCCTACCGTTCCTCGTGATCGATCTCGTCGTGGCGACCGTGACCATGGCGATGGGCATGATGATGCTGCCGCCCACGGTCATCTCCCTGCCGTTCAAGATCCTCTTCTTCGTCCTGATCGACGGATGGAATCTGCTCGTCGGCAGTCTGGTGCGGTCGTTCAACTGACGCCGGCAAGGTTTCGTTAATCTCTTCGGCAGATTCCTTCCGAACATTATCGGTTTGGTAAATTTTCCCTGTCACAACGTCTTCATTCAAGGCGGATCGGTAACCATAGTATTGAGTTTCCGAGTGGCATGATGCCGAGCCGTCTTACCGGTCAAGTCCGGTATGTCCCTGTAGCGTTAGTTCAGTTAGGGACAGTTCCCAATGTCGAGTATCATGACCAACGCGTCGGCTATGACGGCGCTCAAGACCCTCCAGTCCACCAACCAGCAGCTCGAAACCACCCAGGCCCGCATTTCCACCGGCTACCGCGTTTCCGAAGCTTCCGACAATGCCGCCTACTGGTCGATCGCCACCACGATGCGTTCGGACAACAAGGCACTCTCCACCGTCCAGGACGCTCTCGGTCTCGGCGCCGCAAAGGTCGACACGGCCTATACCGGCATCAAGGCGGCGATCGAGGTCGTCGACGAGATCAAGACGAAACTCGTCGCCGCCCGCGAACCGGGCGTCGACCGCGCGAAGATCCAGGCGGAGATCACCGCTCTCCAGGGTCAGCTGGTCAGCAACGCGGCCGCTTCCAGCTTCTCCGGCGAGAACTGGCTCTCGGTCGATTCCAGCGTCGCCGACTACAACTCCACCCGCTCGATCGTCGCATCCTTCACCCGTGCCGGCGACGGCACGGTCTCGGTCGGGACGATCAGCATCGAGGTCGACAGCGCCAAGCTGTTCGACGCCAACGACCAGTCGGGCATCCTCGACACGGTATCCACCACCACCAACGGTGCCGTGGATTACTCGGTCTCCGACCTCGATATCTCCGCCCTGACCAACTCCGACGCGGATCTCGCCGACCTCGATGAGATGATCAGCACGGTCGACACTGCGCTGGCCTCCATGACCACCGCGGCGTCCGACCTGGGCGCCACCAAGAAGCGCGTGGATCTTCAGAGCACCTTCGTCTCCAACCTCATGGATACGATCGACCGCGGCGTGGGTGCGCTGGTCGATGCCGACATGAACAAGGAATCGACCCGCCTCCAGGCGCTTCAGGTTCAGCAGCAGCTTGGCATCCAGGCGCTGACGATCGCCAATGGCAACTCGCAGACCATCCTGTCGCTCTTCCGCGGGTAACCGTTCGTTAAACACGGCACTTAACGGAAGCAAAATGTCCCGGCTGTATAAGGTCGGGACATTTTGCGTTTCAGGACGGATCGACGCCCCCTTTGTACGGGTCCTCGACAGGCATGACGCCGCGCCGTCTTACCGGATCAGCCCGGTATGTCGAGTAATTGCGTTTAGTACAGGGGACCACCATGTCGAGTATCATGACGAACGCGTCGGCTATGACCGCGCTCAAGACCCTCCAGTCCACCAACAAGAACCTCGAGACCACCCAGGCCCGCATCTCCACCGGCTACCGCGTTTCCGAAGCTTCCGACAACGCCGCCTACTGGTCGATCGCCACCACGATGCGTTCCGACAACAAGGCGCTTTCGACCGTCAAGGACGCGCTCGGACTGGGCGCCGCCAAGATCGACACCGCCTATACCGGTACCAAGGCCGCGATCGAAGTCGTCGACGAGATCAAGTCCAAGCTGGTCGCCGCTCGTGAGCCTGGTGTCGACCGGGCGAAGATCCAGTCGGAAATCACCGCTCTCCAGGGCCAGCTGACCAGCAACGCCGCTGCGTCGAGCTTCTCCGGCGAAAACTGGCTGTCGGTCGACTCCAGCGCCGCCGACTACAACGCCACGAAGTCGATCGTGTCGTCGTTCACCCGAGCCGCCGACAGCTCCGTCTCGATCGGTACGATTGCCATCGACGTCAGTTCCGTGAAGCTGTTCGACGCCAACGACCAGTCGGGCATCCTCGACGCCGTATCCACCACCACCAACGGCGCCGTCGACTACTCGGTCTCCGACCTCGACATCTCCGCCCTGACCAACTCCGACGCGGATCTCGCCGATCTCGACGAGATGATCAGCACGGTCGATACGGCTCTGGCCTCCATGACGACGGCCGCTTCGGACCTCGGTGCCGCCAAGAAGCGCATCGACATGCAGACGGAGTTCACCACCAACCTCATGGACACAATCGACCGTGGCGTGGGTTCGCTGGTCGATGCCGACATGAACAAGGAATCGACCCGCCTGCAGGCGCTCCAGGTGCAGCAGCAGCTGGGCATCCAGGCGCTGTCGATCGCCAACGGCAACTCGCAGACGATCCTGTCGCTCTTCCGCTAAGGGTTCTAACGGCGTCCGGTCCGCCGGACGCCACCTCCAGTCGGGCCGCTTCCCTGGAAGCGGCCCGATATCATTTTCGCACAAGGTTCAGCCACTAGTCTCCCGAAGCCTGTCATTCGGGAATCCGACCTGTGCCTGACCAATTCCAGAAGATCATCGACAACCTCGCCGCGTTCGGTCCCAAGCGCACCGCGATCGGCGGCGGGATTCTCGCCTTCGTGTTCGCCGTCGTCATCGGCGGCGCGATCTTCCTCAACCGGCCGGCCAACGAGACGCTCTATGTCGGTCTCGACCGCAGCGACGTGGCCAAGATTGGCGTCGTCCTCGGCGAGGCGGGTCTCTCCTACGACGTCGGCGCGGACGGAACGACGGTGATGGTCGCCACCGGCCAGACCGGACGGGCGCGGATGATCCTGGCCGAGAAGGGGCTGCCGAGCAGCTCCAACGCCGGCTACGAACTCTTCGACAATGTCGGGTCCCTGGGTCTCACCTCCTTCATGCAGGAAGTCACGCGGGTGCGCGCGCTGGAAGGCGAAATCGCGCGCACCATTCAGTCGATCTCCGGCGTGAAGTCGGCCCGCGTGCACATCGTGATGTCGCAACAGGCGAATTTTCGCCGTGAGGAGCAGCAGCCCACCGCCTCCGTGGTCATCCGGTCCGGCGGCATCGACGAGATCAAGACGGCCAACGCGATCCGGCACATGGTCGCCGCGGCGGTTCCCGGGCTCACCTCCGACAACGTCACGGTCCTCGATACCGACGGTTCGCTGCTCGCCAGCGGCGACGACCCGGCGAGCAGTTCCCTCAACCGCTCGATGAGCATCGAACGGACGGTCGAGAGCCAGGTCGCCGACAACATCTACAAGGCCCTGTCGCCCTTCCTCGGCCGCGACAACTTCCGCGCCAGCGTGAAGGCGGTGGTGAACACCGACAGCCGCCAGATCGAGGAGACGATCTTCGATCCCGATTCCAAGGTCGAGCGTTCGATCCAGACGATCCGCTCGAACGACAATTCGAACGAGAGCGGTGCCACGGCGCCGACGGGCGTGGAGCAGAACCTGCCGGACGAGGCTGTCGCCGCCGCGCCGGGACCGACCTCGAACGAAACAAGCGAACGCCGCGAGGAAATCACCAACTACGAGCTGAACTCGAAGCGGATCGCCACCACCAGCAACGGCTACTCGATCTCCAAGCTCTCGATCGCGGTCGTGGTGAACCGCGACCAGGTGACGGCGACGCTGGGCGAGAACCCGACGGCCGAGCAGATCGACGCGCGGATAGCCGAGATCGAGACCGTGGTTTCGACGGCCGCCGGGCTGGACTCCGAACGCGGCGACAAGGTCTCGGTCACGGCACTCTCGTTCGTCGAGGAGATGACGGCCGACACCATTGCCGAGCCGGGCTACCTGGAGATGGCCGGCCGCTACACCGGCTCGATGATCAACGCCCTGGCGTTCGTCATCGTCGTGTTCCTCGTCACCTGGTTCGGGCTCCGCCCGCTGACCAGGGCGCTGACGAAGACGGAGAGCGTGGAGGGACCGGATTTCGGCGACCTGCAGCTTCCCTTCGATTCTCCGCTCAACAACATGGCGCTTCCCGACCCGCTTGCCGAAATGGACGGCGGCGGGGGCATGGGCGGCTTCGCCGGCATGGGCGGCGCACCCACCGAGAGCGACGTCATGGAAGAGCTCAAGATGCGCCTGCGCCCGGCGCCGCAGGAGCGCCTCGCACACATGGTGGACATCAACGAGGAGCGCACCGCCGCCATCCTGCGCAAGTGGGTTAACGCCGAGGCGGCCGCGGCCTGATGCGAACCGTCGCCGACCTTCTCGTCGATTTCGGCAAGCCGGCGCCTTCCGACACGGCTTTCGCCGACGCGCCGCCTTTCGACTTCGGCCAACCGGATTTCGGCGAGCCACCGGACGAGATCACCCTCCCCGCGCCCGAAGAGGTGCCAGACGTCGCAGCGCTCGTCGAGGAGGCGGTGGAGAAGGCGCAGGCCGAACTGCGGGACCGGCTGGACGGCGAATTCCAGGCAGCGCTGGAAGCCGAGAGGACCGCGCATGCGGAAGCCATGGAAAGGCTGCGGGAGGAATGCGGCCGCCAGGTCGGGTCGGCGCTAAAGGAGCAGCTGACCGTGCTGGAGGAGAAGCTGACCAGCACCACCTCGTCGGTGACCTCGCAGCTGCTCGGTCCTTTGCTGACGGCGAGCCTGCAAGAGAAGTCGGTCGCGAGCCTCGGCGCAATCATCAAGGACGCCATCCACGATTCGGGCGCGGTCCGCATCAAGGTTCGCGGACCGCTGTCGCTCTTCGAGGCACTGGAGGCGGCCGTCGGCGAGCATTCCGGCCGCATCGAATTCACCGAAACAGACGGTTTCGACCTGGAGGTCGGAATCGACGAAAGCCTCTACGAGACGCGGCTGTCTGAGTGGTCGCAAGCGCTGTCGGAGACGTTGCAATGAGTGGTCACGACGCGGAACACCCCCACGAGATCATCATCGTCAAGCATGGCCATGGCGACGACCACGACGCCCATCACGGAGGTGTCTGGAAGATCGCCTTCGCCGACTTCATGACCGCCATGATGTGCTTCTTCCTGGTGATGTGGCTGATCAACGCGGCGAACGAGGAGACCAAGGTCTCCGTCGCCAGCTACTTCAACCCGATCAAGCTCGTGGACCGCAATTCCAGCCGCCGCGGCCTGGACGACGTCGGCGCCGGTCCCCAGGAAGAGCAGGGCTCCACCGAGACGCCGTCCGAGGAGAGCACGTCGTCGAAATCGACCGGCCCTTCCTCCTCCGGGGTCGGAGAGCAGATGAATTCGAAGGAAGGTGAAAAGGCGGAGCTCCAGTCCGACGAACATCTCTTTTCCGATCCCTATGCCGTGCTTGCCGAGATTGCCGCCGAATCCGGCGAGTTGCAGAACCTGAGCGCCAAGGGCGACGGCGGCGCGCAGTCCGCGGGTGCCGCGACGGGTGCGGCGGGCGGGGAGTCCTTCCGCGACCCCTTCGCACCGGACTTCTGGTCCAAGCAGGTCGAGCAGGACGAGCCCGGCGAGCCCGACCTCTTCGAACATCCACAGGTTTCCGAAGCGAGCAGTGGCGCCGATCCCCGCAGCGGCATCGGCCCGGCCGCCTCGGAAGGCGATCCCTTCGCCAACGACGCCTTCAACCAGCCGGCCGAGGCGAAACCCGCGGAAGAGGCCAAGAGCGAGGAAGCGGACGGCGAAGAGAAAGCGGAACCCGGCATCGATCCCGCCGCGATCGAGGCCGCGAAGGAGATCAAGGCCGAACTGGCGAAGGCGTTCGGCCGCGGCGAGAAGATCGCCGAGGGCATCTCCGTCACGCCGACCGAGCGCGGCGTCATCATCTCGCTCACCGATCAGCTCGACTACGGCATGTTCGAGATCGGTTCGGCCGTGCCTCAACGCGAGCTCGTGCTGGCGATGGAGAAGGTCGCCGCGATCCTGAACGGACGTAAGGGCAAGATCACGATCAACGGCCATACGGACGGGCGTCCGTTCAAGAACAAGACCTATGACAACTGGCGCTTGTCTTCCGCCCGTGCCCAGTCGGCCTACTACATGCTGGTGCGCGGCGGTCTCGAGGAACGGCGCGTCGAGGAAGTCGCAGGCTTCGCCGACCGTCAGCTGAAGGTGCCGGACGATCCCTATGCGGACCAGAACCGCAGGATCGAGATTCTTCTGGAAACCCGTGGATGAGATGGACGGCCGCAGCGCTTGCCTTCGCGTTCCTCGCCGTCGGCGGGGCGAACGCGCATGCGGCCGGTACGCTCGAACTCTACAAGATGGTGCGTTCATTGCAGCTCGTGCAGGATCAGCTGGCGCGCGGCGATCACGCGGCAATGCCGATGCAGCAGAAAATGCTGGCGATGATCGACGAGCGTTTCCGCACGGCCGGCACCGAGGAATTCGAGGACCGGCGGAACCTCACCGCGCTCCTGGTCTATGCCATGAGCGGCGGCAATCCCACGACCATCGAGGTGGTCCTGTCGAAGCTCCGTCTCGAGGGCGAGGACGCGGTGCTGGGCAAGGGCGTACTCGCCTACATGACCGGCCAGATGGCCAAGGCAGGCGAGATCCTCGCACCGATCGACCCGATGGCGAGGGGAAGCGAAACCGGCGCGTTCGTGGCGCTCGTCAAAGGCTCCATCATGGGCATCAAGCGCCCCGAAGCGGCGCTCAAGCTTATGGATCAGGCGAGGCTGCTTGCGCCGGGCACTCTGGTGGAGGAAGCGGCGCTCCGGCGCTCGCTGCCTCTGGTACTCGCCCTCGAACGGCCCGACCGCTTCCTCGTGCTGGCGGAACAGTACACGCGCCGCTTCCTGCGCTCGCCATATGCCAGCGAGTTCGCCGACGCTTTCGTGGAAGGCATGGTGACCTTCCACGATGCGATCACCGAAAAACAGATCGAGACGATCGTGTCGCTGATGAACCCCGCGCAGCAGGAGGCGATCTATCTCCGCCTCGCCAGACGCAGCACGATCAAGGGGCAAGTGGACCGCTCGGCATTCGCGTCGAGCCGTGCCACCGCGATTTCCCGCCAGGTCGATGGCGAAGGCGACCCGCGCGCGACCCTCTACCAGGCGATCTCCTCCATCACGTCCGAGAACGTCGAGGAAGTGCTGGAGAACCTCGAAAAGGTCGACCCGGACCAGCTTTCGCCGCGCGACCGCCGGCTGCTGCTTGCCGCAAGAGCGATCGCAGCGGAGGTTCTTGCGCTTCCCACGGGGGTGGAACCGTCGGTTGAGGAGGCTTCGCAGCCCGCCGTTTCCAAAACGGTGGCGTCTCACGCGTCGGAAGCAGCGGGCGAAGAGACACTTGCGCATACGCCAACCGGTTCCGAAGAACACCCGGCCCCGGCGATATCAGCCGAAGCGGCCTTATCGGAAAAACCCTCGGAAGAAGTCGATACCGTTTCGCAGGAACTCGTCAGTTCGGTTCGCGAGAAACTGGATGCGGTGGATCGCCTATTGGGAGAAGTGGAAAAATGACACCCGTCGCAGCAATGCCCATGCCGGCGGCCCCTTCGACGCGGCCCGCGGGCGCACGCACGGCGAGAGAAGGCGATCCCTTCTCCAACCTGCTGGAAGGCGCGGGCGGCAAGGCCCCCTCCCCGGTGCGCGACCCGAAAAGCGCGGTGTCGGGCGATACTTCCGGACAGCCCGAGGAGATGGACGGGGAAGCGACCGCGAAGGCCAAGGATGCCCGCGCCGTCGGTACGGACGACGAGGCTTCGCCCCGGATCGTCGACGCCGACAGCGAGTTCTCGCCCTTGCAGCGGCTGTCGAAGATGTTCGGCATCCTTAACCCGCGCGTCGACGACAGGAATGCCGCGCCCGATTCCGACAAGAATGGAATCGAGGACGAGGAGATCGACCCTGAGGATCCGGACAAGGGCGAGACGGAGGAGATCGAGATGCCGGCAGGCGCCGCGATCGCTCTCGTCGCGCAGGCGCCCGTCCTGCAGCGCGAAACAGGCAGCCGCGTCGCCGAGGGCACAACACGGGTGGCCGACCCGAGGCTCGCGAACGCAGTCGCAAACGAGGGATCCGCCGAGGATGGCGAGAGCGCCGATCCACAATCCGGCGACGACCGCGGCTCCCGCCCGAATGGTGCGGCAAGGACGGTCGCCGACTTATCAACGACAGCGGCGATCACCGCCGCGGCGGATGGCGAGGCGGCGGGCGAAAACGATACCGAGAGTGGGCCGAAAGCGGATCCGGGCAAGGTATCCGAACAGGGCGATCTTCGCGTCAAGGTAGTCGGCGACACGCTCAACGTCGCTCCCGCGCCCCAGAACATGCGCACCGTGGCCGGCCTTGCCGCGGCAATCGCGGGCGACGGGGAATGGCGTAGCGCGATCGAGCAGATGAACACGCTCGAAACGGACGTTACGCGGAGTCAACAGGCTCCCCTGCGCGACCTGAAGATTCAACTCAATCCGGCCAATCTCGGCGAGGTCAATGCTCGCCTGCGGTTGACGGGTGAACAACTATCGGTTGAAATTCAGGTTGACACTCCGGAAGCCTATCACCGGCTTTCAAGCGAGCGCGACGCGATCGTATCGTCGCTGCGGGGGCTCGGTTTTCGCGTCGACGACGTGACGATTCAGCAGCAGCCCCAAGCCACCGGCGCCCAGCCGCAAACGGGCTCGGGCGGCCGTTCCGGCGAGGCGTCCGCGGGCCTGTCGCAAGGGTCCGGGAGAGACCAGGGGCAGCCGGGCGGCAACCAGAACCGAAGCAACAATTCCATCCCCTCGGAGAGCGATGCAAACCCATCTCGCATTCGGCCTTCTGCTGACGGTATTTACATCTAGCCTGGCAGCCGCGGCCCCATCCAATCCCTGCGAAGGCGAAATCCTGCGCGCGTCCCACAAGTACGGCGTGCCGGCCGGGATACTATATGCAGTAGGTTTGACCGAAACCGGCCACAAGGGAAGCCTCCAGCCCTATGCGCTCAACATCGAGGGAAAGGCTTCGTTCGCGCGCTCCCCGGCGGAGGCGGAGAGCATCTTCGCCGCCGCGCGCCGGGAGGGGAAGAAGCTGATCGACGTCGGCTGCATGCAGATCAACCACCATTACCATTCGACCGAGTTCGGCAGCCTCTCCGACATGTTCGATCCGCACAAGAACGTCGACTACGCGGCCCGTTTCCTGTCCAACCTGAAGCGCCGCCATGCCACCTGGTCGATGGCGGTCGCGCGCTATCATGCGGGTCCCGACAACGACCCCGCGCAGAAGCGTTACGTCTGTCGGGTCATCGCCAACATGGTCGCGACGGGCTTCGGAAGCTGGACCGAGAACGCCCGAGCCTTCTGCAACCAGTAAGCGATTTCAGCCGCCAACGTAGGCTTGAGTCGGCATTGCCGCGCCTGTGGATATGCTGTGGATGAATGCGGGGATTACCTGAAGGGAATCCCGTATTTCAACATACAAGATCTTACAGTTGTCGGCGATTCCCGCCAGCGGTTACGCCTTTTTTCGGCGGACCATGGAACTGATTCGGAGGGCGGGCCGATGATTGTCATTGTGGATGAGCGTGCACGCGTAAAAGAAGGGTATTCTTCGCTTTTCGGTAGGGAGGGCGTTCCAAGCGCGGGGTTCGGTGCTACCGAATTCGGCGAGTGGGTTTCGAGCGCGGCCGACGAGGATCTCCAGGCCATCGGCGCCTTCCTGATCGGCGAATGCGATACGCATCCGATTTCACCCCGGATGCTGCGCGAGAGGACCGGCGCGCCGGTCATCGCGCTGAGCGAACAGCACTCGCTGGAGAACACGCTCAGGCTGTTCGAATCGGGTGTCGACGACGTCATCCGCAAGCCGGTGCATATTCGCGAGATCATGGCGCGGATCGCAGCGATCCGGCGGCGCGCTTCAGATGATGGCGCGTCCACCGACATCGGGAGCCTGCGCATCTTCATGAACGGCAAGGATCCCGAGATCAATGGCGAGCCACTGCCGTTGCCGCGTCGCGAACGGCGCATCCTGGAGTTCCTGGCGAGCAACCGGGGACGCCGGGTCACGAAGACCCAGGTCTTCAACGCGATCTACGGCATCTTCGACGAGGACGTCGAGGAGAACGTCGTGGAAAGCCACGTCAGCAAGCTGCGCAAGAAGCTTCGCGAACGCCTCGGTTACGACCCGATCGATTCCAAGCGTTTCCTGGGGTACTGCCTGAACGTCTGACCGGGACCCGGACGGCCGCCTTGGCCGTCCATGATCCCTGGCAACGGACGCAAGAGGCAACTCCCCGGTCGAGTACAGTTTCGCACAAGTCAGGTGCGCTAGCCTCAGGATCAGCGGCGCTGAACACGAGGGAAGGTTGCAATGAGCCTCTACGGAATGATGCGGACCGGCGTGTCCGGCATGCAGGGCCAGTCGAACAGGCTCGGAACGGTTGCCGACAACATAGCCAACTCCGGCACGAATGGCTACAAGAAGGCTTCGGCCGAATTCTCGACGCTGATGATCAGCGGTGGCGGGACGAGCACATATTCGTCCGGCGGCGTGGTGACGGACATCCGAGCCGCGGTCGCGCGCCAGGGCGTCATCCAGTACACGACGTCCGCGACCGACCTCGCGATCGACGGAAACGGCTTCTTCGTCGTCCAGGACTCCTCGGGCCAGCCTTTCCTGACGCGGGCGGGATCCTTCGTTCCGGACGACCAAGGTCGACTGGTCAATGCGGCAGGGTTCTATCTGCTCGGCTACAGCTATGCCAATGGCGACCCGAGCACCACCGCGAACGGTTTCGCAGGGCTCGAGCCCGTCAAGATTTCGCAGCAGGCGATGAAGGCGGTCCCGTCCACCTTCGGCACCTATTCGGCGAACCTGCCGGCAAAGGCCGACATCGTCGACGCCGCGAAGCTCCCGTCGGAGAACGTCGCCGGCGCCCAGTACACCAACAAGATATCGCTCGTTTCCTACGACAAGCTCGGCGACGAAGTCCTGCTGGACGTCTACTTCACCAAGAAGGCCAACAACGAATGGGAAGTCGCCGTATACTCGCGGGCAGACGGCACCGCGACCACCGGGTTCCCCTATTCCTCCGATGCGCTGGCCGTCCAGACCCTGACGTTCGACCCCGACAACGGCAAGCTCACCACGGGTAGCGCGAACAGCATCGACATCCCGATCCCCGGCGGCGAGACCATGGAGCTCGACCTGTCGAAGATGACCCAGCTCGCAACCGGCTTCGTTCCGGGCGAAGCGGAGGTGAACGGCAGCGCGGCCAGCCCGATGAAAGGCGTGAAGTTCGGCGACGACGGGACGATTTACGCGCAATACGGCAATGGCAGCCTGGAAGCGCTCTACAAGATCCCCCTGGCGAACGTCCGCAGCCCCGATCGGCTCACGGTCGAAAGCGGCAACGTCTTCAGCCAGAGCGCAGATTCGGGCGACGTCTTCTTCGGTTTCGCGGGCAAGGGCGGGTTCGGCAACATCAGTTCCGGCGCCATCGAGGCGTCCAATGTCGACATCGGCGAAGAGCTGACGTCCATGATCGAAGCACAGCGCAGCTACACCGCCAACTCCAAGGTGTTCCAGACCGGTTCGGAACTCATGGACATCCTGGTCAATCTCAAGAGGTAGCGTTTCGAATGTTCGGGTCGGGGGACCATAGGGAATGTCGCTGAGCACCGCGCTGAGCATCGCTCAAAACGCGCTACTGGCGACTTCGCGCCGCACCAGCGTCGTCTCGCAGAACATCACGAATGCGGACAACGCCGACTACTCGCGCCGGTCGGCGGTGCTTACCAGCACCGACACCGGCGTGCGCGTTTCCACCATCCAGCGTGCCGCGAACGCTGCCCTGGAGAAGCAGAACCTGTCGGCGCTTTCGCAGTGGGAGGGCCAGCAAAGCCTGCTGTCGAAGCTCAACGACCTGGCCCTCGGCGTCAACGGCAGCGACAACGCCTCTTCGGCGGCAACCGCGCTGGGCGATCTTCAGGAAGCCCTGCAGCTCTATGCGACGACCCCATCGAGCGCCAACCTCGCCGAAGGGGCGCTCAATGCCGCCCGCCAGGTGGTCCGTTCGCTGAACGAGGGTAGCGCCCAGATCCAGTCCTTCCGAGCCGCCGCCGATGCCGAAATCGGCGCGGCGGTGGACGATCTCAACAAGCTGCTCGCCGACTTCGAAACGGCGAACAAGGCGGTCATCGCCGCGACGTCGACAGGTCGCGACGCCAATACCGCGATGGACCAGCGCAACGCGCTGCTGCGGCAGATCGCCCAGTACGTGCCGATTTCGACCTTCACCCGCGCGAACTCCGACATGGTGATCACGACCGCGGACGGGTCGACCCTGTTCGAGACGGTCGCCCGTGAGGTCTCGTTCGAACCGACCACCGTCTACGGCGCCGGCATCGAGGGCAACGCGGTCTACATCGACAGCGTCCCGCTGTCTTCCGCCGATTCCATGTCGGCAATCTCCGGCAAGCTCGGCAGCCTGGTCAAGCTTCGCGACGATGTGGCTGTGACCTTCCAGTCTCAACTGGACGAGATTGCGCGCGGCACCATCCAGGCATTCGCCGAAACCGACCAGAGCGGCGGCGGGGCATCCGCTCTCGCCGGTCTTTTTACCTGGAGCGGCGGTCCCGCACTGCCGGCTGCGGGTTCGGCCAGCACCGGCCTTGCCGCAGACATCTCCGTGAACGCGGCCTTCGATTCCGATCGTGGCGGCGACCCGACCCTGTTGCGCGACGGCGGCGCGAACGGCGCGGCCTACCGCGCGAATTCTGCGGGCGCCTCCTATTCTGCGCTGCTCATCAGATATGGCGACGCGGTCGACCAGGACATGAATTTCGATGCCGGGGCCGGCATCGCGACGAGCGTGAGCCTCAGCGAATTCACCGCGAACTCCGTCGGCTGGATCGAGGGCTTGCGCCAGAACGCGTCGCGCGCCGAACTGACGAGCAGCGCCATGCTGACGCGCACGCAGGAAGCGCTGTCGAGCGAGACGGGCGTCAACGTCGACATCGAGATGACCCTGCTCCTCGATCTCGAACATGCCTACGAGGCGTCGGCGCGCATTTTGCGGACCGTCGACGAAATGCTCGGCACCCTCCTGGACATGGCGTGACCCTGCGATGAAACTTTCCTACGTCTCGACAAGCTCGATCCGGGAGGCGCTGCGGTACTCGATGGCCCGCATGCAGGCGGACCTCGTCGACGGCCAGAAGGAAGTCCAGTCCGGAAAGGTCGCCGACACCGGCCTTGCGCTCGGTGTGCGCACGGGCAAGACCGTGTCGCTGTCGCGCGACATCGATCGCCTTAAGGCGATCATCGATTCGAACACGCTGGTCGCCTCGCGCCTCACGACGACGCAGGACTCGCTGTCCCAGATCTCCGACGCCGCATCGACCTTCCTGACCGCGATGACGTCCGCCTCTTCCGGAAACGCCACGCCGGAGACGACGCGGCAAGCGGCCGTTTCGATGCTCGAGGCATTGACCGGGATCGTCAACTCCAGCTTCAACGGCGAACACATCTTCGCCGGCGTGAATACGGACGTCGTCCCGCTTGCCGACTACTTCGCTTCCGGCTCACCCGCCAAGGCCGCCTTCGACGCCGCGTTCGAGGCCAAGTTCGGGTTTGCCCAGAGCGACGCCGCCGCGGCCGACATCACGCCCGAGGAGATGACGGCGTTCATGGAAGGCGCTGCAAGCGACCTGTTCCTCGGCGACGGATGGTCGACGGTCTGGTCCGAAGCGACGGATCAGGGGATAACCACCCGCATCGCGCTCAACGAGACGGCGGAGACCTCCGTCAGCGCCAACAACGAGGGTATCCGCAAGCTGGTCATGGCGGCCACCATGGTCGCCAACCTCTTCGAGGCGCCGCTGAACGACCAGGCGCTCGGTACGATCGCCAAGAAGGCCACGCTGCTGGTCGGAGAGGCCATGGGCGACATCGCCCAGACGCAGGCCAAGACCGGCTTCGTCGAACAGCGCATCACCCAGGCGAGCGAACGCATCACCATGCAGTCCGACATCTTCAAGGACTTCCTGCACGACCTCGAAGGCGTCGATCCCTATGAAGCGTCCACACGAGTCAACGCGTTGATATCACAGATTGAAACCTCCTACGCTCTGACTGCCCGCATACAGCAGCTGAGCCTGACGAGGCTGTTGTCTTAATCCGCCGCCGGCAACGGTGCGCAATGAATACGGAAGCGAGATGTATCAGTTTTCATACGCCGAGATCCAAACCGATTCCCTTGTCGACGCCAAGGACCGCGAGCGGCAATTGCTCTCACGCTCGATCGACCTGCTCGTCGCGGCGCGCGACGGCGGGACCAGTTCCATGCAGGCCGTCGAGGCCGTCCATTTCCTGAACCGGGTCTGGACCTCGTTCATCGAGGACCTCGGCAGCCCGGAAAACCAGCTTCCCAACGAGCTGCGCGCAAACCTGATCTCCATCGGCCTGTGGCTCTTGCGGGAAGCGGAAGCGGTCCGCCGGGGAGATTCGGATAATTTCGACGGCCTGATCGAGGTGTCCCAGATCATCCGGGATGGAATTCAATGAAGAACACGCTGAAGATATCGCTCAAGGCCAACGAGAAGATCTACATCAACGGCGCCGTCGTGAAGGTGGACCGCAAGACGTCGATCGAGTTCCTCAACGACGTGCAGTTCCTGCTCGAAAATCATGTCATGCTGCCGGAGAACGCATCGACGCCTCTGCGCCAGCTATACTTCATCGTCCAGGTCATCCTCATGAACCCGGTGGATGCGAAGGAAGCGCGCGACATGTTCCGGAAGTCGCTGCCGATGCTGCTCGCGAGCTTCAGCAACGACCAGATCCTCGCCTCCCTGAAGCAGGTCGACCGCATGGTCGCCGAGGGCCATATCTACGACGCCCTGAAGCTGATCCGCACCCTGTTTCCCATCGAGGCGGTCATCATCGCCGAGCAGAAGAACACGCCGCGGATCCCCGATGACACTTCCATGGAGGCACGCGCATCATGACGTTGGACGCCATCGCATCCCTGTCCGGCACCACGGCCTCCCAGCAGAAGGCCGCGACGACCGTCGACTACGAATCGTTCCTCCGGCTGCTCGTCACGCAGATGAAGAACCAGGACCCGACGAAGCCGATGGATTCGACCGACTACGTCGCCCAGCTCGCGACGTTCTCCCAGGTCGAGCAGTCCGTCCAGACGAACACCAAGCTCGACCAGCTTCTCCAGTTCTCGATCCTCACGCAGGCGACCAGCATCATCGGCCGCACAGCAACCTCCGCGGACGGCGAGGTTTCCGGCAAGGTCGTCGAGGCGCGGATCACCGATTCGGGCGTGGTCGCCGTGCTCGAGGACGGGTCGGAACTCCTCATCGGCTCTGGCGTCACCATCAAGTGACGGCTACGATCCACCCATGAACGAAGCCGACGCTCTCGAGATCGTCCAGTACGCGATCTGGACGGTCCTTCTGGCCTCCGGCCCCGCGGTCGTGGTGGCCATGCTCGTGGGCGTTTCCATCGCGCTCGTCCAGGCGCTGACGCAGGTGCAGGAAATCACCTTGACCTTCGTGCCCAAGATCGTCGCGATCCTGCTCGCCGTCGCATTCTCCGGACCGTTTGTCGGCGCGCAGATATCGAGCTTCACCAACGTCATCTTCCAGCGGATCCAGAACGGCTTCTGATCCCGCCGGCTGCCGCCACGCCTCTCACCCCTCGCGCAAGCTTGAGCTTCTAGTATCCCCTGCCTGAGAGCAGGATGGAGTTCCGCGCGACTATGGCGGTATCAGTCACCACCACACCCGTACCGGCCGCGGCCGCCCGCAACAGCCGCGACATCTTCTTCGCGATGGGCATCGTCACCATCCTGGCGGTGCTGTTCCTGCCGATCCCGTCGTTCATGATCGACATCGGGCTCGCTTTCTCGATCGCGCTGGCGGTGCTGATCCTGATGGTGTCGCTGTGGATCCAGCGGCCGCTCGACTTTTCCTCGTTCCCCACGATCCTCCTGATCGCCACGATGCTGCGGCTGGCGCTCAACATCGCGACCACGCGCGTCATCCTCTCGCACGGCAACGAGGGTACGAACGCGGCCGGCTACGTGATCGGCGGCTTCTCGAACCTGGTCATGAGCGGCGATTTCGTCATCGGCCTCATCGTCTTCCTGATCCTGATCATCGTCAATTTCATCGTCATCACGAAAGGTTCGACCCGTATCGCCGAGGTCGGCGCCCGCTTCACCCTCGACGCCATCCCCGGCAAGCAGATGTCGATCGACGCCGACCTTTCCGCAGGCATGATCGACGACAAGCAGGCTCAGGCGCGCAGGCGCGAACTGGAGGAGGAAAGCTCCTTCTTCGGCTCGATGGATGGCGCCTCGAAATTCGTGCGCGGCGACGCCATCGCCGGCCTCATCATCACCGGCGTCAACATCGTCGGCGGCATCGCCATCGGCTACGGCCGGCACGGCATGGGTCTCGGCGAGGCGGCCGACGTGTTCGTGAAGCTCTCGGTGGGCGACGGTCTGGTGACGCAGATCCCCGCTCTCATCGTTTCGCTCGCCGCCGGCCTGCTCGTCTCCAAGGGCGGCACGCGCGGCTCGGCGAACCAAGCCGTCTTCGGCCAGCTCTCCGCCTATCCGCGCGCGCTCTACGTCGCCGCCGGCCTGCTTCTCCTGCTCGCCGTCCTGCCGGGGCTGCCACTGTTCCCCTTCCTCGTGCTGGCGTTCTCGATGGCGGCGGTCGGCTACGTGATCCCGCTGCGCGAGAGCCGCCGCGTCGCGGCCGAAGTCGAGGAGGAGCGCAAGAAGCAGGTGGTCAAGGAGGAAGAGGACAAGAACTCGGTCAAATCCTCCCTGAAGACCGCCGAGATCGAGCTCCTGATTGGAAAGCAGCTGTCGACCCGGCTGCTCGCATCGCATCAGGAACTCGCGTTCCGCATGGGCAAGATGCGCAAGAAGTTCGCGCTGGAATATGGCTTCGTCGTCCCCGAGGTCAGGCTGACGGACGATTTCTCGATTCCGCCCAAGAGCTACCAGATCAAGGTCCACGGCACGGTCGTGGTGGAATACCAGATGCGCGTCGGCGAAGTCATGATCCTCCTCGGCAACCAGGAGCCGCCGGACATGCCCGGTGAAGAGGTTCGCGAGCCTGCCTTCGGCATGCGCGCCTATTCGGTTCCCGAGACCTTCGCCGAGGACCTGAAGCGCGACAACTACGCCTTCGCCGACAATCTCTCGGTGCTGCTCACGCATCTGTCGGAGGTGATCCGCAACAACCTTCCGCAGCTTCTCTCCTACAAGGACATGAAGGCGCTGCTGGAGCGGCAGGATCCCGAATACCGCAAGCTCGCCGACGAGATCTGCACGTCGAGCATCTCGTATCCCGGCCTTCAGGCCGTGCTGAAGCTGCTTCTCGCCGAGCGCGTCTCGATCCGCAACCTCCACCTCATCATCGAGGCCATCGCCGAGATCGCGCCGCACGTGCGCCGCACCGAGCAGATCGTCGAGCACGTCCGCATCCGGATGTCGCAGCAGATCTGCGGCGACCTCTCGCATGGCGGCGTCATGAAGGTGCTGCGCCTCGGCAACCGCTGGGACTTGGTCTTCCACCAGTCCCTCAAGCGGGACGCCAAGGGCGAGGTGCGCGAGTTCGACATCGATCCGCGGCTCCTGGAAGAGTTCGGCCAGGAAGCCGCGAAGGTGATCCGCAAGCATTTCGATACGGGCGAACGCTTCGTCATCGTCACCGCGCCCGACGCGCGGCCCTATGTCCGCATGATCATCGAACGGCTCTTCCCCACCCTTCCGGTGCTGTCGCATGTCGAGATCGCGAAGGGCGCGGAGATCCGGGTGCTGGGCTCGCTTTCTTGAGCCTGCTGACGAACCAGCTCGTCATCGCGGCCTTCCTGGCCTTCTGCCGCATCGGCGCCTGCTTCATGCTGATGCCCGGCCTCTCCAGCGTGCGCGTGCCCGTGCAGGTGAGGCTCTTCGTTGCGGTCGCGGCGACCTTCGCGCTGCTCATGCATCTGTGGGACAGCCTCGTCCCCTTCGCCAGCCGCGAACCCGTCGTGCTCGCCGGCCTGATCATCTCCGAGATACTGATCGGCGCGCTGATCGGCATCATGACCCGGATCTATGTCCTGGCATTGCAGTTCATCGGCAGCGCGATGGCGATGATGATGGGCTTCGGCGGCATGGTGGCGCCCACGATCGAAGAGGCCGAAGCGCAGGCCCCGATCGCCAACCTCGTCACCTTCTCGGCGCTGATGCTGCTGTTCGTCATGAATTTCCACCACGAGATCATCAAGGGGCTGGTCGCGTCCTACCGCATCGCGCCGCCGAACCTGCTGTTCAGCCCCAGCTCGGCGCTGACCGACATCACGGACACCCTGTCGGAATCCTTCCTGGTGATGCTGCAACTCGGCAGCCCCTTCATCGCCTACGGCATCCTCGTGAACCTGGCGATCGGCTTCGTGAACAAGATGACGCCGCAGATACCGATCTACTTCATATCGCTGCCCTTCGTGCTGGCGGGCGGGTTGCTGCTGGTCTACCTCGGGATCGGGCCCATGCTCCGCCTGTTCGCCGAGGGTTTCGTGCCGGTCACGATCGGGAGATAAACCATGACGCAGCGCACCGAGCGCCTCAGGCGCCTCCTTCGGGTTCAGAACAAGCTCACCGCCATGCACGAGATGCGCCGCGCCGGGCTGTTGAACCAGGCAAACGCGGCCGATGCCGAAGCCGCCGAAATCGCGGCGCGGAAAGATGACGCCGGCTCGCTGTCGGGGCTCTTTCCCGATCTCTACGAGCGCGGCATCACCCGCGCGATGGAAAAGCGCGACGGCTTCGTCGAGGCCGCGGCCGCCGAGGCGGGGAAGATCGCACGCGAGAATGTCCGCAAGGACCGGATCGAGCAGGATTTCCATGCCTCCCGGCGCATCGACGATCGAAAGGCGGAAGAAGTGAGCGGGCTTGAGGCGGTGGAGCGGCTGATCTCCCCGCGCAAGGCCTGAGGCGGGACCGGGCAAGCCTGCGGCAAGCTTGTTCTGCGAAAACGGGAAGCAGTGAAGCAGAAGGCGAGGACGGCCCCTTGGCTATTTCTCCACCAAGCGACATCGTGCTCGACGTCGCCCGGGCGGCGGACCCCGCGGCCCTGGAGGCTGCGCGCGCCAGGCTGATGTCGATCGGCGGGACGAAGAACGCCGAGGCGTTCTCGCAGGCCGCTTCCGGCGCCGCGCGCGCGGTCCCGGCCGGCCGGGTACCGATGCGGACGACCGAGGCCGATTCCTACGTGAAGTTCGAGGCCATGGTGCTGCAGAACTTCATCGAGAAGATGCTGCCCTCGCAGGCCGAGAGCGTCTACGGCACCGGGATGGCCGGCGAGATGTGGAAGAGCTTCCTCGCCCAGCAGATCGGAACGCAGATGGCCGAGGCGGGCGGCATCGGCATCGCGAAACAGGTGCTCGGCGACTACTACTTGGCCGGCGACGAGCGCGTCGCGGTGCAGGGCGTCAACGGCAATCCGCAGGAAGCCCGCAACGCCGACGCGCAATCGCTCCTGTCCTCGGCGATGGTCGACGAGATCCAGCGCTCCATCATGCGCAGCGTCACCGATATCGCGTCCACCGCCACCGGCGTCACCGCCGACGAGTAGAATTCCCGAGGGAAATCCGATGAGCGAGCAGGACATGTATTTTCCCCAGCCGGTGCAGCAGCCCCGCAGGCCGGCGCGTCCCGCGACGCCGGCGCAGGGAACCAACCTCGCCGCCGTGGTCTCCCGCATCGAGGAGGCGATCGACCTCGAGACGACCTCGATCCGCACCGACGTCAATTTCGACATCAAGGCCTCGAACGCGCGCAAGAGCCGCTACCTCTACGAACTGAACAAGGCCGTGAAGGACGTGCGCAGCGAGACGCTGCAGGCCAATCGCGACGGCATCGTCCGCCTGCGTCAGAAGCTCGTCGAGAACGAAGCGGCGCTGGCCGCGCATCTCGCCGCCGTCACGGAAGTGGCGGGCTTGCTGCAGGAAGCGATCGAGCGATCCGAAGGTGACGGCACCTACAGCTCGACGAACTTCCGCCGGAGCCATGCCGTATGATCAAGTTCATCGCGGCCGCCCTGTGGATCCTCGGGGTGACTATCGGAACGATCTTCTTTTCCTATTCCGCGAGCGGCGAGAAGCACGATTCCGTGGCGGAATCCCCCTTCCTCGGTGAACTGGAATACATGAAGACCGACATGCTCTCGGTGCCTGTCGTCAAGGGCGGCGAGGTGGTGGGCTATTTCCTGTCGCGCTTCGTCTATGCGATCGAACCGGAGAAGCTGAAGAAGCTGAGTCTTCCGGCCGATACGCTGCTCGTCGACCAGCTCTATACCTATCTGTTCTCCAATCCGCAGATCGACTTCGCCGACCCAGCGGGGCTGGACGTCGCCGCCATGCGCACGGAACTGCGCGACAGCATCAACGAGCGCGTCGGCGCCGATCTCGTCCACGAGGTGCTGATCGAGCAGATCGACTATCTCACCAAGGAACAGATCCGCGACAACGCCCTGCGCCGCCGCGACAGCAATGGCGGCGACAACCGCCCTGTCTTCAAGGCGCATTGAGGGGCGGGCCGCACCGCGGTCCGCGGACTGGTCGAAGGAGTTCTACCGAAAGCTCGGCTTGCGCTTTTCCAGGAAGGCCTTCAGCCCTTCCTGCGCGTCGGTGCCCGATTGCGACAGCGCCGCGGACAGGCTTTCCGTGAAGAGGCCGTCGGCGCGCGACATGTCGTCGATGCGCGAGATGGCGTGGACGATGAGGTAGTTTACCAGCGGCGCATTGCTCGCGATCTCGCCCGCCAGCTGCAACGCCCGGGCCAGCCCCTCCCCTTCGCCGACCAGATAATGCGACAGGCCGAGGTTGAGGCTTTCTTCAGCCCCGTACCGCCGGCCTGTCAGCATCATCTCGGTCATCCGGTCGGCGCCAAGAATGCGACCGACCCTGACCGTGGCGCCCCCGCCAACAAAAATCCCGCGCTTGCCCTCCGGCAACTGGAAAACCGCCGAAGGTTCGGCAACCCGCACATGCGTGGCCGCCGCGATCTCGAGCCCCCCGCCCATGACAGCGCCGGTCAACACGGAAACGACCGGCAGCCCGCCGAACTGGATCTGCTCCATGACGGTGTGCCAGCCGCGCGAGTGATAGAGCACTTCCTGCGGCTCGCGCTGCGACTGCTCCGAAAGATCGAGGCCTGCCGAGAAATGCCCGCCAAGCCCCTGCAGGACGACCGCCTTCACACCTTTCGGCGGGCTGTTGAAGAAGGCCCGCAGATCCTCGAGCAGCGCGTCGTTGATGGCATTGCGCTTCTCGGGACGATTGAAGGACACGACCGCGACGGCATCGTGCACCTGGACCCGAAGCGGACCGTCCGTTTCCCCCTGCGCGGCGGGTTTGCTTGCGGAACTCATCAGGCGGCACTCCCCATCGCGGCATCGCCGGCCCGCGAAGATTTGTCTTGATTAAATTGTTTCATATCATAACATTCTCGGGTCGTTCAAGTGCGCTCCGGGGGATGGTCAAGACCGGTTCTCCCGTGCCACATTGGCGGCCTCAAGGGAGGAAGTTCATGACCACGAAGACCATCGCAGCCATTGCTGTAGCACTGTCCGTTTCCGTATCGGCCTTCGCCGCCAACGCGGCGGAAGTGGAGTTGCGGCTTTCGCACTGGGTGCCCGCCACGCACCCGATCCAGTCGCTCGGCATCGAGCCCTGGGCCGAATCCATCAAGGAAGCATCCAACGGCCGCATCAACATCACCATCTTCCCGGCCCAGCAGCTGGGCGCCGCGCCCGATCACTACGACATGGCGCGCGACGGCATCGTCGACATCAGCTACACCAACCCCGGCTATCAGGCGGGCCGCTTCCCGATCTACAGCCTCGCCGAAATCCCGTTCCAGGCGACGAATGCCAAGGACGGCGCCAAGGCGCTGCACGAATGGTACGCGCCGATCGCCGAGACCGAGATGAAGGACGTGCATTTCTGCCTGATCAACCCGCATGATCCCGGCACGATGCACTCCAAGACGCCGATCAAGGTTCCGGCCGACGTGAAGGGCAAGAACATCCGACCTGCGCACGCCACGATGGCGCGTTTCGTCAGCCAGCTCGGCGGCGCCAGCGTTCAGGTGCCGGCACCCGAGGCGCGCGAGGCGATCGCCAAGGGCACCGCGGACGCCATGACCTTCCCGTGGAACTCGATCTACATCTTCGGCATCGACAGCGAGGTGAAGTATCACCTCGACATGCCGTTCTACCTGTCCTCGCAGATGCTCCTGTTCAACAAGGACACCTACGAGGGCCTCGCACCGGAGGACAAGAAGGTCATCGACGACCACTGCACCCCGGAATGGTCCAAGCAGTTCTCCACCGGCTGGGCCGATAACGAGTATTCCGGCCGCCAGAAGATGATCGATTCGCCCGATCACGAGCTCTACAAGCCGACCGACGAGGAAGTTCAGATGTGGCGCGACGCAGCCCAGCCGCTCATCGATTCCTGGAAGGAAGACGTGAAGAAGGTCGGCGGCGATCCCGACAAGATCTACGCGGATTTCGAAGCGGCGCTCGAAGCCAACGATTCGCGCTACTGATCGACACTCGGGAGCCGGCTCAGCCGGCTCCCCCTTCCTCTGGCGGGTGGAACAGATGAACGCGCTCATCCGGGCTATCGGCCGGTTCTCGCTGGCCATCGACAGGATCGCCGGTCTGTTCCTCGCCGGCATAACCCTGCTCGTGGTGGCGTCTGCCGTCGGGCGCTACGGCTTCGCATCGCCCATTCCCGAAGCCTTCGACATCTCACGGCTGATGCTCGGCGTGGCGATCATGTGGGGTTTCGCCAGCGTCGGCTATCGCGGCTCCCACATCAAGGTCGACCTTTTCGTCGAGATGATGCCGACGCGGCTGCGGCGCATCGTGGACATCATCGCTTGGAGCGTGCTGCTCGTCTTCACGATCCTGCTCAGCTGGAAGATGTATGACCGCGTCGCGAGCGCCTACCGCAGCGGCGAGGCGACCTTCGACCTCAGGCTTCCCGCCTGGCCCTTCCTGGCGCTGATCTGCGCCGGCGCGGCGGTGTCGGTCGTCACCGTCCTGGCACGCATCGTCATCATAGCCGCGGGCCGGGGATCACTCGACCATTTCGATTCCGCCGAAACGGGCGAGCAGGGCGGGGAACCCGATGGCCAACGCTGATTTCATCGCCGTCGCGGGTTTCGTCGCCCTCTTCGCCATGATGGCGCTGCGCGTGCCGATCGGCGTCGCGATGGGACTGATCGGCGTCGGCGGTTTCGCGGCGATCACCGGCATGAAACCGGCGCTGAACCTCCTGGCGCAGTCGCCGATCCGCGTCATCACCGACTTCAACCTGAGCCTGATCCCCTTCTTCGTTCTCATGGGCGTCTTCGCGACGAATTCGGGCATGTCGCGCGAACTCTTCCGCGCCGGCCATGCCTGGCTGGGCTTCCTGAAGGGCGGCATGGCGCTGTCGACTATCGCGGCCTGCGGCGGCTTCGCCGCCATCTGCGGCTCGTCGGTCGCGACCGCCGCAACGATGACCAAGATCGCGCTGCCGGAGATGCGCCGCGTCGGCTATTCCAACGACGTCTCGAGCGGCGTGATCGCGGCGGGCGGAACACTCGGCATCCTCATTCCGCCATCGGTCGTCCTGGCGGTCTACGCCTACATCACCGAGCAGGACGTCGGGAAACTCTTCATCGCCGGCATCGTGCCGGGCGGGCTGGCGGTGCTCATGTACATGGCGACCGTTCGCATCGCCTACGGCCGTTCGCTGCCCCCCGGCGAGACATTCGTGCTGCGCGAGGCAGTCGCATCGCTGCGCGACGTCTGGGCGGTGCTCATCCTCTTCATCGCGATCATCGGGTCGATGTATCTCGGCATCGCGACCGCGACGGAAGCAGCCGCCGTCGGTTCGTTCCTGACCGCCGTCATCGGTGTCGCCCGCGGCCGCCTCAACCTCGCCAGCATCATGGACAGCCTGATCGAGGCGCTGCGGACATCGGTGGCGATCTACACGATCCTGATCGGCGCAGTGCTGTTCGGCTATTTCCTGGCGATCACCCAGACGCCGCAGAAGATCACCGCCTTCCTCGTGGCGCTCGATTTCGGCGCCTACGGCACGCTGGCGCTGATCCTCGCCTTCTTCCTGATCATGGGCTGCATCCTCGATGCGATGGCGATGATCATCCTCCTGGTGCCGATCGTCTTTCCGGTGATTACCCATCTCGGCTTCGATCCGATCTGGTTCGGCGTCATCATCGTCATGACGGTGGAACTGGGACTGATCACGCCGCCGGTGGGCATGAACGTCTTCGTCATCAACACGATCGCCCGCGAGGTCAGTCTCGTCACGATCTTCCGCGGCGTGCTGCCCTTCGTGATGACGGACATTGTCCGCCTGATCCTGCTGATCGTCTTCCCGGCGATCGTGCTGTTCCTGCCGATGACCATGAAGTGAAGAAATCCGCATGATAGCCAAGCCCGAACTCGTCCATCTGTGCGACCTGACGGTGGAACTTGCCGTCCCGATGGAGCTCGGCGATTCCCCGCGCGGCCGGCGCCGCATCATCCCGATCGTCGGCGGCACGGTGACCGGGGAGCGGCTGAACGGCCGCATCCTCAACCTCGGCGCCGACTGGCAGACCATCCTTGCCGACGGCAACGCCGAACTCGACACGCGCTATTCCATGGAGACGGACGACGGCGCACTGATCGACATCCGCAACTTCGGCTACCGCAACGGCCCGCCGGAGGTGATCGCCGCGCTCGGCCGGGGCGAGCCGGTTGACCCATCGCTCTACTACATGCGCACGCACCCGCGCTTCGAGACCGGCGACAGCCGATATGCCTGGCTGAACCGGCTGATCTGCGTGGGGACCGGCGCGCGGCAGGCGGCGGCGGTCGTCATCAAGGTCTACGAGGTCCGATGAAAGCCCGGGCGGTCTCGCGCAAGTCGTCCGCCAAGGACAGCCGCGTCGAGGTGCCGCCGATGGCGACCATCATCGGCTACAAGCTGAGGCGCGCGCAGCTGTTCGTGTTCCAGGATTTTCTGGAGTCCTTCTCCAAGGTGAAGCTGCGGCCGGCCGAATTTTCGGTGCTCGCGATCATCGCCGACAGGCCGGGGCTGAAGCAGTCGGAGATCGCCGAGTCGCTCGGCATCAAGCGGGCGAACTTCGTGGCACTGATGGACAGTCTCGAACGGCGCGGGCTGGCGGAGCGGCGAAAGGCCGAGACGGACCGGCGGTCGCACTCCGTGCACCTGACGCCCGAGGGCGAGAAGTTCGTGAAGAAGATGACCGCCATCTGGGCCGAGCACGAGAACCGGCTGATCGAGCGGCTGGGCGGGGTTGCGGAGCGCGACCGGCTGATCGACCTGCTGGACCGTCTGCTGGCGCCCGGCGAATAGGTTTTCCGCCGGGGATCAATCGGCCTTGAGCGCGCGGACCACCTCCTCCGGGATGGGCATGCCCTTGATCCCGTCGGGATCGTCGGGGTCCCTGCCCGCCCACACGCGCGTCTCCTGCGCCTCGATCGCCAGCGTCTCGCTCTTCAAGACCCGGTGCTCGACGTCGAAGCTCGAGCGGCCGAGCCGCGTCGCCCGTGTCTCGATGGCGATCAGGTCGCCGTAGCGGGACGGGACGATGAACTTGGCACGGGTGTCGACCATGGGGATGCCGACGATGCCGAATTTCTTCGTCCAGGCGATCTTCTTCATGCCCGTGGCCCGCTCCAGGAGCAGCGCGGTGGAGGCGTCGAACATGGCGAAGTAGCGCGGGTAGAAGACGATGCCCGCGGGATCGCAGTCGCCCCACTCGATCTCGACCTCGCGCCGCGAAACGAGCATGGCTCAGTTCCGCTTCGCGACCAGCACGTGCGGCGGCGGCGGGTCGTTGTAGAGGTCCTCCACGAGCCCCGGCCGGGCGGCCATGACGGCGCGCTGGTTGATCGAGCCCTTGTCGGTGACCTCGTGCGCGTCGATCGCCGGCGGCCGGTCGCAGATGATGGCGCGCGCCACCAGATTGGAGCTGCCGGTGGATTTCTTCGCCAGCTCGTCCAGCCGTTCCTGGAAGATCAGCCGCACGGCGGGATGGACGGCGAAATGCTCCTCGTCTGCGACCGCGAGTTCCGGCGCGATACGGCGGGCGGCGTCGAGATCGAGGAAGAGCAGCGCGCCGATGTGGTTGCGGTCGAGGCCGGTCAGCACCGCGTCGCGCACATAAGGCGCAAAGGCGGCGATCAGGCCGGTGCGCACGCCGGCCATGTTGACCCAGGTGCCGGTCGACAGCTTGAAGTCCTCGGTGACGCGGCCGTCGAAGATGAAGCCTTTCGAGACGTCGTCGGGATCGACGAATTTCAGCGCATCGCCGATCTTATAGAACCCTTCCTCGTCGAAGCACTCGGCCGTCTTGTCCGGCTGGCGCCAGTAGCCCGGCGTGATGTTCGGCCCCTTGAGGCGAAGCTCCAGCTTGCCGATGTTCTCGACCAGCTTGACCTCGATGTCGGGCGACGGAAGGCCGACCTCGCCCGGCTGGCCGACCGGCCATGTGGTGGTGAAGGCAAACGGCGCCGTCTCGGTGGAACCGTAGCCGGTGATGATCATGATCTTTTCGCCGACCGTCTCGGTGGCCAGCCGCTCCAGCGTGTCCCACACGTGCTTGGAGAGGCTCGCGCCCGCGTACTGCAGGATCTGGACGCGGCTGAAGAAGCGTTTTCGCAGCGCCTCGTTCCGCGACAGGTGCTCGCAGAGCATCTCGTAGCCCTTGGGCACGTTGAAATAGAGCGTCGGCGCGATCTCGGTGAGGTTGCGGACGGTCTTTTCGATGCCGGCCGGCGTCGGCGCACCGTCGTCGATCCACAGCGTGCCGCCATTGAAGAGCGCGATGCCGTAATTGTGGTTGCCGCCGGCGGTGTGGTTCCAGGGCAGCCAGTCGACCAGAACCGGCGGCTCCTCTTTCAGGAACTCCATCGCGGTAGAAATCATCACCTGGTTGCAGGTCATCATGCGCTGCGTGTTGATGACCGCCTTGGGCATGCCGGTGGAACCCGACGTGAAGAGGAACTTTGCCGGCGCATCGGGATCGACCGCCGCGTCGGCCTTCTCCACGGCGTCGGTCGGGGCGGTCGCCAAGATGTCGTCGAAGCTGTCGCTGGCGAACCCGTCGGCGGGGTTGCGCGCGACGACGAGACCGATGTCGGGGGTCATGACCGACTTCAACGCCGGCTCGAAGGGTTTTCCATCGGCGGCGAAGACCAGCCCCGGCGTCAGCAGCGAGAAAATGTGCTTGAGTTTTTCGTGGTCCTTCGAGACCAGCGAATAGGCCGGCGAGACGGGCGCGAAGGGCACGCCGGCCATCATGGCGCCGAGTGCGATCAGGCCGTGCTCAACCGAGTTGCCGGAGAGCACCACGATGGGGCGCTCGGCCGAGAGGCCGCGGTCGACGATGAACTGCGCGATCGCGCGGGCCTTTTCCAGCGCCCGCGCATAGGTGACCTTGCGCCAGGCGCCGTCCGGGCCGCGATCGGCGAGGAAGACGCGGTCGGGCGTTTCCCTGGCCCAGCGGCGCAGACAGTCGGTCATCGAGCGGGGATAGTCGCCGAGGGCGAAGCGGGATTTGACGTAGAAGACGCCGTCGGCGCCGCGCGTCATCTCGACGGAATTCTCGCCCATGCGCACGGGCCGCATTCCAGGCGCGCTCACAACCGGCATCGCTTCCTCCCCGAAGTTAATGTTATCTGGTATAACAATGGGGGATCGAGATCAAGGCATCACGGATAGGCGCCGCGCGGCCATGACCAGCACGGCCGCCCGGCGCGGCGGGGCCGTCCGGCGAATTGACTACGGTGCGAGCGTGCCGGCGGATCGCCGGGTCGGGACGTGCCAGGGCGGCCGGAGCGCGGCCCTGCCTGGAACGACGAGGAGCAGGCAAACGCATGGCGCGGCGCGACGGTCCGTGCCGACGATGCGGGCGCCGTCCTCGTCCGGCCTTGCCTCCGGCCCCAGCAGGGCGCCGAGCACCGCCGCGAGCGCGCGAAAGCGCAGGCAAAGCAGCATGGCATCGGCGGCCGTGAAGCTAGTTTCCGGCTGTTCCTCGAGTTCGATGAACGACGCCTGCATGACCTCGGCGACATAGGCCAGCGCCACGGTTTGGGCATGGCGCAGCAGGACGAGCACGAACCAGCGGACGGGAAAGGACCGCCCGGCGGCGCGCTCGGCCAGCACGGCGAACGAGACGAGCAGCGCAATGATGCGCCTCTGCGTCCGATCCTCCCGTGCCCTGCCGTGCATGTCCTGGCGCTCCATGTCCGGGGGCCATTGTGGGGCGGGGCAAAGGGGGCGTGGATGAAAAGGGCGATGCAGGAGGTCGGCAGCTGGGAAAAAGGGATGTAAAATCCGTATGTTGGTGAAGTCGAGTTCGGCGTGGGCATGTAGGTTTGTCCACAGAGGGAATGTGCCGTGGCAGGCCTGTGAACCATGGCCAGACAACGACCGCCATGAAGTGGGAGGCGGACTGACGCCTTCCGGGTTGAAACTCCCAAAAGCAGACCTCTGCCTCTATAAGTCAGCGTTCATCTAAAATGAAATCCGTCCTTAGATGAGTCAGTTGCTACCGGTAACGTTGATACCTTCGAGGTAGAACCACCGCTGATCTGATTTTCGCAAGATGGACAAAGCTTCCCATGCTTCAGATTGCTCCCCACGTTCGGAGATCACTTGCTCTTGTCGGAATTGAACAGCCTTGAAGGTGTGACCTGCCACTGAACTTTCATCCAGCGGCGGTTAGAGCCTTGGCCGTTTCTGTTACGCCGTAGGGCGCGGTTCGAGCAACCGGTGGAGACGCGAAGCCCTTATCGAGCGAAGCGTCGGAGGCGGTTGCGGCGAGAGTTCCGGCGAAGGCCGCCGGGGTCTGGTATCCGAGCGAGGAATGAGGTCTCGCAGAGTTGAAGTCCTGCCGCCACTCGGCGATGGCGTTGCGGGCGTGGTCGAGGCCGAAGAACAGGCTCTCGTTCAGGAGTTCGTCGCGCATCCGGCCGTTGAAGGATTCGACGTAACCGTTTTGCATGGGCTTGCCCGGCGCGATGTAGTGCCATTCGACGCGATGATCCTTCGACCAGGCGAGGATCGCGTTCGAGGTGAACTCCGTGCCGTGGTCGGAAACGATCATGTCCGGCTTGCCGCGACGGCTGATCAGATCGGTCAGCTCACGGGCCACCCGACGACCGGAGATCGACGTGTCGGGGATGGCGCCCAGGCATTCGCGGGTCACGTCGTCGACGATGTTGAGCACGCGGAACCGCCGCCCGCAGGCAAACTGGTCGTGCACGAAGTCCAGCGACCAACGCGCGTTCGGCCTCGCCTCGACCAGGATCGGCGCCCGCGTGCCCACCGCGCGTCGCCGCGCCCGGCGCTTGCGCACTGTCAGCCCCTCCTCGCGGTAGAGCCGATAGATGCGGTTGATCCCTGATGGCTCGCCCTCGCGCCGCAGCAGGATGAACAGGCGCCGATAGCCGAAACGCCGGCGCTCGTTGGCGAGATCGCGCAGCCGGCCGCGCAGTTCGGTCTCCGGCGCCCGGCACGACTGGTAGCGGATCATCGTGCGATCGGCACCGACGATGGAACAGGCCCGACGCTCCGACAGACCCATGACGGCCTGCAGATGCGCGACGGCTTCGCGCTTGGCGGCGGGCCCTACCATTTTTTTGACAGGAGCTCGCGAAGGGCCGAGGCTTCCAGCATCTGCTCGGCGAGCAGGTTCTTCAGCCTCCCGTTCTCGTCTTCCAAAGCCCTCAGGCGCTTGGCGTCGGACACGTCCATGCCGCCATACTTCGCCTTCCAGTTATACAGCGTCGCCTCAGAGACCCCGTGCTTGCGGGCCAGGTCACCTGCCTTCGCACCCGCCTCGTGCTCGCGTAGAACCCCGATGATCTGCTCTTCCGTAAATCGCTTTCGCTTCATCTGTCCGTCCTTCGATCGAGAGCCGGACTCTAACTCCAGGTGGAGGAAAAACTCAGTGGCAGGTCAGAACGTCGAGCCATCCTTCGATTTTACGCAGTGTCTCGTCGAAGAAGTCCTTCGCCAAACCAACGGGTGTGCGCCGAAAAGATTTGTCCGTATTGAGCGACCGCCGATCAATCGCGTCAGGATTGGTGTTGCCCAGAGCGATCTTGAATTCTTCGATCAGCAGCTCGGGTCGCGGACTGCGTTCTCTTGCCTCTTTGCCGGCATATACCTTCTTCCCGTCGTAATAGAGTGTGGTCGGGACGATGTGGCTATCGTCGGCTCGCGCCAGCTTTACAGCGCTGATGAACGGAACTTTCTTCAATGCAATTCCCGACCTCTAAAAATCGTGTAACAATTGCAGCATAATCTCTGGGCTGGAACAATAGCTTCACAATGGCTATCCAAACGTTTGAATTGCGCTCAGTTTAGCGGGGAACCACACCGTCCGTATCGCCAAAATCGCGACCGTGTTGAGTACTCCTTTGACTATCACCCTCTGCAATATGATATAAGGTCGTTGTCGAGTATCTTCCCAACCCGTCATTGCGGCTGCTAGGGGATCGCTATGACGGATTAAACGACCGCAATGGCGTTGAAAAGCGAATGGCCGCTTCGTCTTTTCCGCAGCCGCTCCGAACGATGCCCGGATTTTTGCCTTCCACCCCTCGTCCCGACCCCCTATTGTGCAGTGCAGCAACGATTGCGCCGCCGGGACGTTGGAGGGACTGCCGTCCAATCCCGGACGCTTGAACGGGAACCTCTCAATTGCGAAACATATCCGATACGATCGCGCGCCTTTCGGCGATGCGGGCGCGGCAGGGCGCCGGTTTGGGCCAGGCCGGCGCGACGAGCCATCTGACGCCGCTGACGGCCTTCGGCTCCAACCCCGGCGCGCTGAAGGCGGCGTACCATGTGCCCGAGGACTTGCCGGACGGGGCGCCGCTGGTGGTGGTGCTGCACGGGTGCACGCAGGACGCCGCCGGCTACGACCGGCATTCCGGCTGGTCGACGCTTGCCGAGGAGGCGGGATTCGCGGTGCTCTATGCCGAGCAGCAGCGCGGCAACAACGCCAATCTGTGCTTCAACTGGTTCCAGCCCGCCGATGCGCGGCGCGGGGCGGGAGAGGCGCTGTCGATCCGGCAGATGGTGGAGGCGATGCTGGTCGAGCACGGCCTCGACCGCCAGCGCGTCTTCGTCACCGGGCTCTCGGCCGGCGGCGCGATGGCGGCGACCATGCTGGCGGCCTATCCGGACGTGTTTGCCGCCGGCGCGATCATCGCCGGCCTGCCGCACGGCAGCGCCACGACCGTGCCCGAGGCGTTCGACCGCATGCGCGGCCATGGCGGCGGATCGGTGGAGGAGCTTCAGAGCGCACTGCGCGGCGCCTCGAACCATCGCGGGCCGTGGCCAAGAATTTCGGTCTGGCACGGCACGGCGGACCACACCGTGGCGCCCTCCAATGCCGACGCCATCGTGGCGCAATGGCAGAGGGTGCACGGGCTCGGCGCGAACCCGAGCCGCTCGGAGACGGCGGGCCGGCTGACGCGGCAGGTCTGGTGCGACGCCGCCGGCGAGGCGGTGCTGGAGGTCAACATGATCGCCGGCATGGGCCACGGCACGCCGGTCGGCCATGACGGGCCGGGGTCGGTGGGACCCTACATGCTGGACGTCGGCATTTCGTCGACGCGGCGGATTGCCGGGTTCTGGGGCATCGCGCAAGCGGTCGTGACGGAAGGGGAAACGGATGCCGTGTCGCCCGCCTCCCGGCCCCATCGCGATGCGACCGGGCAGGATGCGACGAAGGCCGCGGCGCCGAAGCGGGATACGCATCAGCCGGCAGCGGAGGCGACCGGCGTCCAGAAGATCATCGAGGATGCCCTGCGCACGGCGGGCCTGATGCACTGACCGGCACACTTCGCGCGGGTCACCGAACAAGCACGAAGGCGCCGGCTCTGCACCGGCGCCTTCGCTTCCTACATGGTCGGGGCCGCTACAGCTTGACCGCCATCTCGCGGCTCCAGAGACGCAGTTTGCGGCAGGAGGCGATGAAACCGTCGATCGCCTTCTGGCCGTCGCCGATGTCGATCATTCCTTCGTCGGCGTCCGGCTCCACGCCTGCCTTCTGAAGCAGCGGCGCGGCGTGGGCGGTGATGCCGATGAACTTGCAGTGGGCAAAGGCGTCGGCAACGAAATCGCGCGCGGCGGCCTCGCCCGTCAGGTGCTCGGCTCCCTCCTCCGACAGGATCAGCGCCACGGCGTCGAACAGGACCGACGGCCCGCCGTCGATCATGTGCTTGGCCTCGATCCAGCTGCCGTCGGCCGCCTCGACGCCGCCGACCCTGGGCGCCACGACCTCCATCATCGCGCCTTCCTTCTGGAGCGCGGCCTGAAGCTTCTTCAGGAGCGCGGCGTCGGCGCCGGGGCTGACCAGGACGCCGACCTTGCGGCCGGCAAAGCTGTCGGGGCCGTTCTGGATGATCGAGAGCGCCGGGGACGGGTCGAGATCGGTGCGCGGCGTCACCGCAGCGTCGGCCGGCTTGGGCAGCTTCTTCATGCCGAGCTTGTCGGCAACCATCTCGGCCAGTCCCTCGTCGATGTTGAGGAGATGCGAGACCATGCGCTCGCGGATCGCCGGGGTCTCGACCTTGGAGAGTTCGAAGGTCAGGGCCATGGCGATGTGCTTCTGCTCCGGCGCGGTCTGGCTGTCGAAGAACTGCCGCGCCTGGCTGTAGTGATCGGCAAAACTCTCCGCCCGCAGGCGCACCTTCTCGCCCTCGAGCGGCTCGGCGAAGGAGCGGAAGCCGCGACGGGGCGATTCGCGCGGGCCGTCGTCGAACGAGTTCGGCTGATAGTTGGTGCGCCCGACGGGGTTGCGCATCGCCATGTGCCCGTCCTGCTGGAAGTGGTGCATCGGGCACTTCGGCGCGTTGATCGGGATATGGCTGAAGTTGGTCGAGCCCAGCCGTTTGATCTGGGTGTCGAGGTAGGAGAAGTTGCGGCCCTGCAGCAGCGGGTCGTTGGAGAAGTCGACCCCGGGCGGCACGTTCTGCGTCATGAACGCGACCTGCTCGGTCTCGGCGAAGAAGTTGTCGGGCATGCGGTCGAGCACCAGCCGGCCGACGGGGATCGGCTTCAGCAGTTCCTCGGGGATGATCTTGGTCGGGTCGAGCACGTCGAAATCGAAGCCGTCGGCGAAGGCCTGGTCGAAGAGCTGTACGCGCAGTTCCCATTCGGGGAAATCGCCCGCCTGGATCGCGTCCCACAGGTCTCGGCGGTGGAAGTCGGGATCGGCGCCATTGATCTTCACGGCCTCGTTCCACACGACGGACTGGAGCCCGGCCTTGGGCTTCCAGTGGAATTTGACGAAGGTCGACTCGTCCTTCTCGTTCAGGAAGCGGAAGGTGTGGACGCCGAACCCTTCCATGAAGCGGAAGGAGCGCGGGATGGCGCGGTCGGACATGACCCACATGATCATGTTCATGGATTCGGGGGTCAGCGAGATGAAGTCCCAGAAATTGTCGTGCGCCGACTGAGCCTGCGGGAAGCCGCGGTCCGGCTCGGCCTTCACGGAGTGGATCAAGTCGGGGAACTTGATCGCGTCCTGGATGAAGAAGACCGGGATGTTGTTGCCGACGATGTCCCAGTTGCCTTCCTTGGTGTAGAGCTTGACCGCGAAGCCGCGCACGTCGCGGGCGAGGTCGAACGAGCCCTTGGAGCCGGCGACGGTGGAAAAGCGCACGAAGGCCGGGGTCTTCTCGCCGGCGCGCTGGAAAATGTCGGCGCGGGTGTATTTGGCGAGCGACTCGTAGGTCTCGAAATAACCGTGCGCGCCGTAGCCGCGCGCATGCACCACGCGCTCGGGGATGCGTTCGTGGTCGAAATGGAAGATCTTCTCGCGGAAGTGGAAGTCCTCGATCAGGCTCGGGCCACGCGGGCCGGCCTTCAGCGTGTTCTGGTCGTCTGACACGGGCACGCCGTGCGCCGTGGTCATGACGGGCGTATCGCCCTCGGCGATCTGGTGCAGTTCGCCGCCATTGCCGCGCACGAGTTTCTGGTCGTGGATCGTCGCGGTCGTGCTGGACGACTGTTTGGTGGACTTGGCCATAGTGGTTCCTTCGAGAAGAGAGACGCGCAGCGCGCGTTTCGCTTAATGAAGCGGCAGCCTTAGGGTTCCACGGTGGTTGCAATGGAGGGTGGCGGATGGCGTGCCACCACGGCTCAGTCGGTCTTCCGCGCGCGGTTTCCCGTGCCCGGCAGGGTGCCTTCCAGCTTGCAGATGATGCCGAGCATGATCTCGTCGGCGCCGCCGCCGATCGAGACGAGGCGGGTGTCGCGGTAAGCGCGGCTGATGGGATTGTCGGCGGTGAAGCCCATGCCGCCCCAGTATTGCAGGCAGGCATCGGAGATCTCGCGCGCCAGCCGCCCGGTCTTGAGCTTGGCCATGGAGGCGAGTTTCGTCACGTCGCTGCCGGCGACGTACTGCTCCACCGCGCTCCAGGCGAGCGCACGCAGCGCCTCGACCTCGGTGCGCAGTTCCGCCAGGCGGAAATGCACCACCTGGTTGTCGAGGATCGACTTGCCGAAGGCGTTGCGCTCGGAGGTGTATTCGATGGTGAGATCGATGAGGCGGTCGAAGGCCTTGATCGAACTCGCGGTCAGATAGAGCCGCTCCTCCTGGAACTGCAGCATCTGGTAGGTGAAGCCCATGCCCTCCTGCCCGATCAGGTTGGCCGCGGGAACGCGCACCTCGTCGAAGAAGAGCTGCGCGGTGTCGGAGGAGTTCATGCCGATCTTGTGGATCTTCTGGCGCGTGATTCCCCTGGCGTCCATCGGCACGCAGATCAGCGACTTGTTCTTGTGCGGCTGGCCGTCGGAGGTGTTGGCGAGCAGGCAGCACCAGTCGGCCTTCATGCCGTTGGTGATCCACATCTTGGTGCCGGAGATGACGTAGTCGTCGCCGTCGCGGCGCGCCACCGTCTTCGTGCCCGCGACGTCGGAGCCGGCGCCCGGTTCGCTGATGCCCACGCAGCCGACGAAATCGCCGGCGATCGAGGGCGCGAGGAAGTTCTTCTTGACGTGGTCGGAGCCGAAGCGGTTCAGCGCGGGGGTGCACATGTCGGTGTGGACGCCGATCGCCATCGGCACGCCGCCGCAGGCGCACAGGCCCAGTTCCTCGGCCATGACCATGGAATAGGAGAAGTCGAGCCCGAGCCCGCCATAGTCCGGATCGTACTTGATGCCGAGCAGGCCGAGATCGCCGAGCTTCTTGAAGACCTCGTGCGAGGGAAACTCCTCCGCCGCCTCCCATTCGTCCACGTATGGATCGAGTTCGGTCTCGACGAATTTCGCCACCGTGCGGCGCAGATCCTGGTGTTCGGACGTGAACTGTATGCATCCTCCTCCTCGGCACGCCGCCTGCCTCGACAACGCGAACGGTGCGGCACCGTCGCACGCGCGAAACAAACTCCCGGCACGATGCTTTCTAGATCGAGCCGGGATTCTCCGGCGCGGATGCTAGGCAACGTTGACGTAAACGTCAATCGACTGGTATGGGAAGCGCCGAAAGACGCCACTGCGGCGCAACCGATCAACCGAGGCGTTCATTGCGTTCGCCTGCACATCAAGGAGACTGACATGACCCTCGACGAGATTGCCACCGAAATGGGCAAGCGCCTGTCCGGCTCGGGCTTCGACCGCTCCGTGAAGATCGACCTCGGCTCCGACGGCGCCCTGATGATCGACGGCGAGACGGTGTCTACCGACGGCGGCGACGCTGACTGCACCATCACCATGAGCAAGGACGATTTCGAGGCACTCGCCGCCGGCGACCTCAACCCGACCGCCGCCTTCATGCAGGGCAAGATGAAGGTCGACGGCGACATGTCGGCAGCGATGGCGCTGAGCCAGGTGCTCTGAAGCTTCGGCTATTCGTTTCCGGAGGGTGGCGGTTGCCGCCCTCTCTTTTTTTGATCCTTAGCTCCTGCGGGAGCCAAGGATTGACAACCGATCCGCTACCACGGATCGAAAGTTCATGACCTACGATCGATCCTGGCTGGAGGCAGAGTTCCGCGCGAAAAGCCGCAAGAAGTTCGTGTTCTTCTGGGGTCATCAGCCGGCGAAGGATGGCAGCATCACAGCCGCATGCTTCAGCCAGTGGTGGCCCTCGCCCTTCACATCGGCGGGACGGATCTATCCGACCGCGGAACACTGGATGATGGCTGGAAAGGCCCGGCTGTTCGGCGACGAAGAAGCCGCCGAGAAGATCCGCGCCGCATCGAGCCCGAAACAGGTGAAGGAATTCGGCAGGCAGGTCCGGGGGTTCGACGAGACACGCTGGAACGAGGCCAAGCTTTGCATCGTGGTGGAGGGCAATTTCGAGAAGTTCCGGCAGAACCCGCCGCTCGGCGAGTTCCTGCTCTCCACCGGCAACGCGGTCATCGTGGAGGCGAGCCCCGTCGACAGGATCTGGGGGATCGGCCTCGCGGCGGACAATGAGCGTGCGACGAACCCGCTGCAATGGCGCGGAGAAAACCTGCTCGGCTTTGCGCTCATGGAAGTGCGTGACCGGCTCGGACGACAATGATCGAATAAGAAAAAGGCCGCTCCCGACCGAAGGCCCCCGCTGCTCGACGCATCGGGAGCGGCCCAGAGGCCCGGCCTAGGCGGCCATGGCCCGGCGCGATGCGCCTGATCTGACGATCTTCCTCCCCGACGCCTTCAGCACGCCCTTCGTGCCGTCGAGCCAACCCTCGATCAGTTCCAGCGCCAGGAAGCGGTCCTTCTCGTAGGGGCCGGGCATGGCGAGAGCGTCGGTCTTTTCAGCCGAGAAGCCGAAGCGGGCGTAGTAGGGCGCATCGCCGACGAGCAGGATGGCGCCGTGGCCGAGGCGGCGTGCCTCGGCGATGGCGTGGTTCATCAGGGCCGTGCCGAGCCCGGCGGACTTCAGCGCGGGATCGACGGCGAGCGGGCCGAGCAGCAGAGCGGGCGCGCGGCAATCGCCGACGCTCACGTCCCACAGCCGCACGGTGCCGATCAGACGACCCTCGGGGTCCCTGGCCGAGAAGGCGAGGCCCTCCGACGGCTTGCGGCCGCGCCGCAGCTTTTCCGACGACTTGCGCTTGCGCATCGGTCCCATGGCACGGTCGAGCAGCGCCTCGCGCTGCACGACGTCGGCGGGCTGTTCGCTTGCGATCGTGACGCTGCCGATCGCCTCCCTCGAGGGGGAGAGCGCCGTCACATGCATGTCACCGGCTACTGCAGTTTCGAAGTTCATATCCGCGATCCTTCACAAGCGGAGAAAAAGTCCACGAGCGAACCCGGCGCCGGCCTTAACGACCGGCGACGGGGGTGATCTGGCGGCTCTCGCGAGCCGTCAGATCACGTAGGATCGGAGCGGCTCGAAGCCGTTGAAGGCGACCGAGGCGTAGGTGGTGGTGTAGGCACCGGTGCCCTCGATCAGCACCTCGTCGCCGATGGTGAGCGACAGCGGCAGCGGGTACGGGGTCTTTTCGTACATGACGTCGGCCGAATCGCAGGTCGGACCAGCGAGCACGCAAGGAGCGACCTCGCCGCCGTCGTGCGGGGTGACGATCGGGTAGCGGATGGCCTCGTCCATGGTCTCGGCCAGGCCGCCGAACTTGCCGATGTCGAGATAGACCCAGCGCACCTTGTCCTCTGCCGACTTCTTGGAGATCAGAACGACCTCCGACTTGATGACGCCGGCATTCCCGACCATGCCGCGGCCCGGCTCGATGATGGTCTCGGGCAACTGGTTGCCGAAGTGCTTCTTGAGCGACGAGAAGATCGCCCGGCCATAGGCTTCCGCTACCG
Organism: Aquibium oceanicum; assembly: GCF_001889605.1. NCBI lineage: Bacteria > Pseudomonadati > Pseudomonadota > Alphaproteobacteria > Hyphomicrobiales > Phyllobacteriaceae > Aquibium > Aquibium oceanicum. The sequence goes on from NZ_CP018171.1 coordinate 4,406,218, forward strand.
GCACGTCGCGCAGGTAGCGGGTCGGGAAGCCGCCGCCCATGTTGACCATCTTGAGCACGATTCCCTCTTCCGCGAGCGTGGCGAAGACGCGCTTGGCATCGCCCAGCGCGCGATCCCACGCAGTCAGGTCGCACTGCTGCGAGCCGACGTGGAAGGAGACGCCGTAGGGATCGAGGCCGAGCGCCTTGGCGTGGCGCAGGACGTCGACGGCCATGGCCGGCACGCAGCCGAACTTGCGGCTGAGCGGCCATTCGGCGCCCTCGCCGTCGGTGAGCACGCGGCAGAAGACGCGAGCGCCGGGGGCGACGCGGGCGATCTTCTCGACCTCTTCGACGCAGTCCACCGCGAAGAGGCGGATGCCGAGGTCGAAGGCGCGCGCGATGTCGCGCTCCTTCTTGATGGTGTTGCCGAAGGAAATGCGGTCGGCGGTCGCGCCGGCATCGAGCGCCATCTCGACTTCGGCGACCGACGCGGTGTCGAAGGACGAGCCGAGGGTCGCGAGCAGGCGCAGGACTTCCGGTGCCGGGTTTGCCTTCACCGCGTAGAAGATGCGGCTGTCGGGCAGCGCCTTCTCGAAGGCATGGAAATTGTCGCGCACGACGTCGAGGTCGACGACGAGGCAGGGGCCGTTCGGGCGGCGGGTGGCGAGGAAGTCGAGGATACGCTGGGTGGCCATCGGGTCTCTCCAATCGCGCCTTTCGGGCGCGCGCAATCGGGCTCCGCCCCGCCGGCGCACGGCCGGTCGAAGAGCGGTTCGGACAAAGTGCGAAAAGCGAGAGTCGAGGATCCGGCCGGTGGAGACGCCGGTACCAGGAACCCGCTTTGCGCGGCGATGAGTGACGGCTGTTCAGCCGGCGCTCGCTTTGTCTGCCTCAGCTTTGGAAGGGAGCCCCGTCCGCACTGTCGGCAATGATGGTGTGCCTCTTCAGTAACCCCGGTCTTTGGACAACCGGAAGAGAACCAGAAAGGCCCGCACCGTCGTTGCTTCAAGGCGTCCTCGGATCGGCGGTTGGCCGTCGAACCGACCGGAGGGGTTAACTCCGGTTACCTTACCGATGTCCTCGCCATTCGAGGGACCGGCGGACGCCCACAGGCACGTGCGACTTTGGGCAGCCGGGATATATGCGCGAGGGCCTTCACAATCAATGAAAAAATCGAGGATCGGGCGAGAAATTTCCCAGCGGGCGGATTGCCGCAGAAAGGGCCGCGGCAGGGAACCAATCGGCAACTCGCCCGTAGTGGACGGACTCGCCTTACACGTTGAAAGAAGGTGTGATCATGGCTCCCCTCGAAACAAGAAGCACAGTCGCGGTCGGCGGACAGCCGATCTATTCGACGTTCGTGCAATTCCCCGTTGTCTGCTTCACCCTCACGCTTCTGACGGACATCGCCTACTGGCGTACGTTCAACCTGATGTGGCAGAATTTTTCCTCATGGCTGCTTTTTGCCGGCCTGGTGTTCGGCGCGCTCGCGGTGATCGTCGGCATCATCGACTTTGCCGTGCGGCCCGCGATTCGCGCCAGCCGGCCGGCCTGGCTGCACGTCATCGGCAGCGTCGTCGTCCTCGTCCTCGCCCTGCTCAACAGCCTGGTCCATGCCGGCGACGGCTGGACCGCGATCGTTCCGTGGGGCCTCACGCTTTCCGTCATAACCGTCGTCGTCATGATCATCACGGACTGGCTCGGCCGGTCGATGGTCTACCGCCACGGCGCTGGAGTGTCCCACCATGCGTAGCAGATCGTTTTTCACCCGCACCCTTCTCGCCAGCGTCTGCCTGGCATTCGCGCCGGCAAGCCTGGGCCACGCCCAGGATTTCGACGTGACGCAGCAGATGGGCCCCGATCCCGTGCTGCCCGAACCGAACCCCGGGCTGATCGCGGAGATGAAGATCGCCGAGGTGATCGGCTGGGGCGAAGGCCAGACACCGACGGTGCCCGAAGGTCTCACGGTCACCGCCTATGCCACCGGCCTGGCCAACCCGCGCAACGTGCACACCCTGCCGAACGGCGACGTTCTGGTGATCCAGTCGCGCGGCCCCTCCGGCAAACCCGTCTCGCGGCCGAAGGACGTGATTCGCGGATTCATCATGTCGATGGCGCATGGCGGCGGAGGCGAGCAGAAAGAGAGCAACAAGATCACCCTGCTGCGCGACACGGATCGCGACGGCACCGTGGACGAGACGCACGACCTCCTGACCGACCTCGCCTCGCCCTTTGGCGTCGCCTGGTACGACGGCACGCTCTATGTCGCCTCCGCCGAGGCAGTGCTCGCATACCCCTATGAACTGGGCGCCGCGAGCATCACTGCCGAACCCAAGGTGCTGACGCCGCTTCCCGGGGGCCCGATCAACCACCACTGGACCAAGGACCTGGTGCTGAGCCCGGACGGCAAGTATCTCTACGCCTCGGTCGGCTCGAACTCCAACATTGTCGAGAACGGTATCGAGGCGGAGAAGGGTCGCGCCGCGATCTGGCAGATCGACCGCGAGACCGGCGCTTCGCGTGTCTTCGCGTCGGGCCTGCGCAACCCCAACGGCCTTACCTTCAATCCCGACAGCGGCGAACTCTGGGCCGTCATCAACGAGCGGGACGAACTTGGCCCGAACCTCGTGCCCGACTACATGACATCCGTGAAGGAAGGCGCGTTCTACGGCTGGCCCTGGAGCTACTTCGGGCAGCATGTCGATCCGCGCGTGAAGCCCGAACGGCCCGACATGGTCGAGAAGGCGATATCGCCGGACTACGCGCTGTCGAGCCACGTGGCGCCGCTCGGGATGACCTTTACCTATCGATCGGTGCTGCCCGAACAGTATCGCAGCGGTGCGTTCGTCGGCGAGCACGGCAGCTGGAACCGCGACTCCTTCAACGGCTACAAGGTGGTCTACATCCCGTTCGAGAACGGCAAGCCTTCGGGCAAGGCGCAGGACGTGGTGACCGGGTTCATAAACGGCGACCAGGCGCACGGCCGGCCGGTGGGCGTGACGATCGACGGTACCGGCGCATTGCTGGTGGCGGACGACGCCGGCAACACGGTGTGGCGCGTGGCCTCCGCCGACGGCTCCATCACGCGCGAGCCGGTGGGCGAGGATCCGGTCGCCACCAGCGCGATCGGGTCGAACGATGCCGCCGAAGAGACGGCGCCGGCCGCCCTCCCCGCACCGACGAATCAGGACGCCGCCGCACCCAAGGCGACTGAACCCTCCACCGACGCAGCTGCGCCGGCCGACGAGGAGATGAACGGGCAGGAACCATCCGGCAACGCAGACGGACCGCGCCCGGCGCAGACGGAAGTCGCTCCGGCGGTGATTCCGGAGGAGGACTGAGGTTGTCGCGGGCGGCGAGGATGCGGCTCCGCACTGGTTGAACCTTGAGCTTGCCATGTACGCCGATCTGGCGTACATACGGCAATGACAGGAGAATGTCATGCTCGGGTTCGTTGATACTTCCAAACTGGTCGATGAGCGCAGCGACGCGCGGATGAACTTCCGCACCAAGCCGCGCATCAAGGAGGCCATCCAGCAGGCCGCGGCGCTGTCGGGAGTGGACGATTCCACTTTCACGATGAATGCCGCCTATCAGGCCGCGATGGAGACCATCGCGGCGCACGAACATACCATGCTGAAGCCGGCGGATTACGAGGCGTTCTTCACCGCCTTGGACTCAGCGCCGGAGCCCACGGAGACCTTGCGAGCTGCTTTCCGGCGGCATCGCGATACCATCGTTTCCAGGTGATGCCCGAGGAAGGCGCCGCGTCCTTCCTCATCGAGCCGTTCGATCCCGACAGGCACGATCGAACGGCTTTTTCGTGCGGCATCGAGCAGGTCGACAACTATTTCCGCAAGACCGCCAACAAGCTCGCCAAGGCCGGAAACGTCCGGCTATACGTAATGATCGCGCCCGACGGATTGGTGGTGGGATTCTACGCGATCAATGCCCATGCTGTGCATCACGACGAGTTGCCGAAGAGGTTTTCGCGTGCCCGACCATCCCACGGCAGCATTCCGGCAGCCTACATCTCTATGATCGGGCGGGACGGAAAGTTTCGGGGCCAAGGCTTCGGCGGCGATCTCCTGGTCGATGCGCTTAGACGAATTGCCAGAGCGGCAGATCAGGTCGGGATAGCGGTAGTGATGCTCGACGTGCTGGATTGCGGCGATCCGGCGCGGGTCGCTCGCCGAAAGGCGCTCTACGAAAGTTACGGCTTCACCGCGCTCGTTTCCAATCCCCTGAGGATGTTCCTGCCGGTCGCGACGGTGCGGGCATTGCTTTCGGAAGAAGCGGAAACCTCCGACCCGGAAGGCGGGGATGCGTGACCGGGCATCGCCTGATCGGAGGCGCCGCGCCTTGCGCATTGCGACGCATTGAACGATGTTCGTCTCATCGTTCACACTTGCGGACCACCCATGCGGCAGCGAGATTCCTACAACGCCTTTCTCGACCATGATTACCCGGAGGTGCCACACGCGCCGGAGGGGCCGCTGGCGGGGCTGACGCTGGCAATAAAGGACATATTCGACATCGCCGGCCAGAAGACCGGCGGGGGCAATCCGCAGAAGCTCGCAGAGGCGGTCGCCGCGGCAAGCACGGCTCCGGCCGTGCAGGCCCTGCTCGATGCGGGCGCGAACTTCGTCGGCCGGACGCAGACTGACGAGCTGACCTTTTCGCTGATGGGGCAGAACGCCCACTATCCGTTTCCGGTCAATCCGGCCGCGCCCGACCGCGTGACCGGCGGCTCGTCTTCGGGTTCGGCAGCGGCGGTGGCAGGAGGGCTGGCCGACATCGCGCTCGGCTCCGACACGGGCGGCTCGATCCGCGCGCCGGCGAGCTTCTGCGGACTGGTCGGACTGCGCACCACCCACGGCGCGATTTCGCTCGAAGGCACAATGCCGCTGGCGCCGAGCCTCGACACGTTCGGATGGTTCGCCAAAGACATCGGGACCTACGAGACGGTTGGCGAGGTGCTGCTGGGCGCGCCGGCGCGGCGGGAGGGAAAACTCTTCCGGCTCGCCGCGCTCGACGACCTCCTACTCGGCCCGGCGGAGGAGGCGGAATACGCGCGCATGGTGGAGAAGGTCGCGGCCACGATCGACGCGCCGGAGACGTCGCCGCCGCTTTCCCATTCTATCGACGACCTCTACTGGTGCTTTCGCAAGATCCAGTCCCACGAAGCGTGGCAGGTGCACGGCCCCTGGATCTCGGCCGCAGACCGCCGGCTCGGACCCGGAGTGAGGGAACGCTTCGAGTTCGGATCGACGATCGACGCGGCGACCTTCGCGTCCGAGACGGCCCGGCGAAACGCCTTCCGGGAGGAGTTCGCGCAGATGCTGGGCGACGACGGCATCCTGGTGATGCCGACGGTGCCGGGTGCTGCGCCGCTGAAGAACGCGACGTTTGACGATTTGCAAACCTACCGCGAGCGGGCGCTGCGGCTGCTCTGCCTGTCCGGCCTCTCCGGCTTTCCCCAGATCACGCTGCCGCTCGGCACGGTCGACGGCGCGCCGTTCGGCATCTCGCTGCTTGGTCCTGCCGGGAGCGACATGGCGCTGATCGGGATGGGGCGTGCCTTACTGGGGGAAGCGGGGTGAAGGCGCCGAGAAATTGCGTGCGGCTAGAACGCCTTCGGCAGCCCGGCCTGCCGCAGGATCGCATTCGCGGTGTGCCGGCTCGGAATGCCGACAGGCACCGCAAAGTTCTGCGCCGTGATCGGGCTGCGCCAGATCTCGTGGCTACCCTTGCCCTGGCGAACGAGCTCACAGCCTGCCTCCGACAGGAGCTTGCGGAGCGCCTTGTCGAACTGCGGCGCCATTCAAGCCGCGGAACGCTCCGCCTCGCGGAGCGCCGTGATCTGCAGGAAGACCGAAGAACGGTCCAGTTCGGGATGATTGTCCGGCAACAGGTCGAGCGCCATCGCCGACATCTTTGCCAGAAGCTCGTCGAGCGTCGCGGCATCGGCGGCGGCCGGTATGTCGTCGCAGTGTCCGCTCCAGACAGACGCCTCGTCGTCCCATACGGCCGAGATGGTGAAGATTGTTGGCTTCGACATGTCCGCTCCGATCGTGGGTGTCTTCATATCACGTCGGGCGCGCGAACTGGATACCCCCGGATTTCGCAGCGGCGCAATGCCGGTTCATGCGACCAAATCTCCATGGTCTCAAATGACGGAGCATCCGCATGGACACGCTGACCCGCATGCGCGCCTTCATCGACGTCGTCGAGGCGGAAGGGTTTTCGGCGGCGGCGCGCAAGATCGGACGGTCGAAGGCGCTGCTTTCGAAGTACGTGCGCGAGTTGGAGGACGAACTCGGGGCGCTGCTCCTGAACCGCACGACGCGGCAGTTCTCGCTGACCGAGGCGGGGCACACCTATTACAAGCGCGCCAACGAGATCATCCGCGAGATCGACAGCCTCGCCGACACGGTGCGCGAATCCTCCGGCGACGTGCGCGGACGGATCAGGCTTTCCGCGCCGCGCACCTTCGCCGATGCGCCGATCGGGCAGTCGCTGATCGACTTCGCGCTGGCGCATCCCGACATCGTGCTCGACATCAACCTCGACGATCGTTTCGTCGATCTGGTGGAGGAAGGCTTCGACCTGGCGATCCGCATTTCGAGACTCGAGAATTCCTCGCTCATCGCCCGCCGGCTGGCGCCCTTCTCCGTAAAAGTCTGCGCCTCGCCGGAGCTGATCGCGCGTACCGGCGCACCGAAGCGACCGCAGGATCTGTCGTCGCGCCCCTGCATCATCGACACCAACGGACGCTGGCTGGCGAACTGGCCCTTCAAGGGCGACAATGGCGAGATGATCTCGGTTGCGGTTTCCGGCCCGATCGAGGTGAACAGTCCACTTTCGGCCCGCGCCGCCGCTGTTTCGGGCCTGGGCTACGCCATCCTGCCCGATTTCATCGCCGCGCCCGAGATCGAGGCGGGCCGGCTCCAGACCCTGCTCGAGGACAGGATGCTGACCGGCGCCGGCATCTTCGCCGTCTATCCGCACCGGCGCTACCTGCCGGCCAAGGTCAGGGTGTTCGTGGATTTCCTCGTGCAGTGGTTCAAGGACAATGACGGCGGGTGAGCCGGCGACAGTCCCAATTTCGCCGGTTTTATGGTAGACGACCGGCGGCCAAATCAACACCTGTTCGCCGTGGAACCGATGCGACCCTTTTCGCGAACGACCGTTCCTGCTGCCGCCATGCTCGCAGGCTTCGCCCTGGCTTCTCCCGCACTTGCCCACCCGCACATCTTCGCGGAAGCACGCCTCGACGTCGTGGTGTCGCCGCAGGGCGACGTTTCCTCGCTGCGGCACCTGTGGCGGTTCGACGATCTCTTCTCCAGCACGGTGCTGCTGGAATTCGACGCCAACAGCGACCTGAAGCTCGACGACGCCGAATTGGCGGAGGTCTCCAAGACCGTCTTCGATTCCATCGGCGAGTTCGACTACTTCCAGGTCGTGCGGTCGAACGACAAGCCGGTTGCCATGAAGCCGCCGGCCAATCTGATGGCGAACTACGACGACGGCCAGTTGATCATCCTGTTCGAATCCGAGCCCGCCGACCCGCTGAAACTCGCTGGCAAGGTGGATTTCGGCGTCTACGATCCCACCTTCTACACCGCGATCGATTTCGTCGAGGACGCGAACATGTCGATCGATAATCTTCCTGACGGATGCGATCGGGCGGTGATCCGCCCCGATCCCGACGAGGCGCTCGCCCAGAACCAGTCGACGCTGACCGAGGCATTCTTCAACGACCCGGCGGGAACCGACTACGGCAACATATTCGCCACCAAGCTGGAAATCACCTGCAACGGACAGGGCTGACGCCATGAGGAACCCGAGGCTCACGCGCTCGGTCTTCGCCGTTCTGGCGCTGACCTATGTCCTGACGCATCTTCTCGGGCACGCGCATGCGCAGAGCTCGCTCGGCATCGGCACCAACGAGGCGATGCTGCCGCAGACCGGCCTCTTCGGCGGGTTTCTGAACTGGGTGAACGTACAGCAGCAGGCGTTCTACCGCGCCCTGACCGGCGCGCTGAAGGCGATGCGCGAGGACGGGTCCAGGCTCTGGGTGCTGGTCGGGCTCTCCTTCGCCTACGGCGTCTTCCACGCCGCCGGACCGGGCCACGGCAAGGCGGTGATCTCGTCCTACATGCTGGCCAACGAGGTGGCGCTGCGTCGCGGCATCCTCCTGTCCTTCGTCTCCGCTCTTCTCCAGGGCGCCAGCGCGGTCGTCATGGTCGGGCTGGTGTTCCTCGTGCTGCGCGGCACCTCGGTGTCGATGACCGACGCGACATGGTTTCTGGAGATCGCGAGCTATGCCCTGATCACGCTCTTCGGCGCCTGGCTGCTCTGGCAGAAGCTCCGGCCCCGCTTCGCGCGCCTGTCGGGCAAGGCGCCGGCGCACAGCCTTTCGGCCGCCGCCTCGCACGCGCATGATCATTCTGCCGGCCATCACCATGCGCAGGATCATCATCATGCGCATGATCATCATCACGGCCACGGCCACCATCACGATCATCACCACCATGCCGCGGGCGAGGTCTGCGAGACCTGCGGCCACAGCCACGCGCCGGACCCGGCGCTGATTTCGGGCGACCGCTTCGATTGGCGCACCGCATGGACGGCGGTCGCGGCCGTCGGCCTGCGCCCCTGCTCGGGCGCGCTGATCGTTCTAACCTTCGCCTTCCTCAACGGGCTCTGGCTCGGCGGCATCGTCTCCGTGCTCGCCATGTCGATAGGCACCGCGATCACGGTCTCTGCGCTGGCGACGCTCGCCGTCACGGCCAAGAACTGGGCCGTCGCGCTCGCCGGGGACGGGCGCACGGGCAATACGATCCACGCGGCCATCGAGATCGGCGGCGCGGCGCTTGTTTTTCTGTTGGGGCTGATGCTGCTCGCGGCGAGCTTGCAGGCGTAAGTCTTCCGGCGAGCCGGGCGCAGGGAATTGAAGCGCTTGCCTTGTCTCGGCAATGCATTTGCATTACCTTTGCCGCGATGACCAACCTTCGAAGGGCCGGGTAGAGACAATGGCGCTTGCCGAAGACACATCCAAGCTCACCGACCGCTACCAGACCACGGTGCCGAGCAGCGTGCGCAGGCAGTTGAAGCTCGCGAAGGGCGACCAGATCCGCTACCGCACCGACGAGACCGGCCGGGTGTACATCGAAGCGGTGCGGGACGAGGCCGACCCGGCGCTCGGGGCTTTTCTCGACTTCATCGAGACCGACATCAGGACCCATCCCGAGCGGCTGGAGGCTTTCGGCGGGACGCTTCGCGATCGGCTGCAGGCGCTCGTCGGTGACATCGATGTCGATCTCGACGAGCCGCTCTCCGCGGACGACGATTGAAGAAGCCCGCACCAGCGCGCCAGCCGCCGCTCAGCGTCAACGGATGGTCGATCTATGCGCATCCCTTGTTCCTGGGGCAGCTTCAGGACTTGGTCGAGGAGGTCGAGGCATACAAGGCGCGGGACCCCGCGAATTATCGGAGCAAGAACTGTACGAAGCGACTGGCGGCGATAACCCGGCTTGTCACAAGCGACATACCCGTCGACCCGGCAGCCGCGCAGTTCCGGCAGGGCGGCACGCTGGGCAGTGCCCGCAAGCACTGGTTCAGGGCGAAATTTTTCCAGCAGTACCGGCTCTTCTTCCGGTTCGACAGCGCGAGCAGGATCATCGTGGTCGCATGGGTGAACGACGACCGCACCCTGCGCGCATACGGCAGCAGGAATGACGCCTACGCAACATTCAGGAACATGCTCGACAACGGCAATCCGCCCGACGATTTCAAAGAGCTGTTGGCGGCAGCGAAGGGCTCGGCGTCACGGTTTGCCGACACCATGAAGTCGTCGCTCGACGAGTAGATCGATCCGTGCGCCCTACCCGAGTTCGTCCTCGATATGGGCGCGGACGATCTCGTCGAAGCTTTGTTCCGCCGCGAAGCCCAGCGTGCGGGCACGATCCGCGGAGAAGCGTGTTGGCCAGTTCTTCACGATCGCCCAGATCGTCGCGTCCGGTTCCTCGCGGATGAGCCTTGCCGTATCCGGCCCGGCGATGCGGGCGAGTGCTTCGATCTGCTCGCCGACGGTGACGGCGACGCCGGGCATGGTGAGATTGCGGCGCGGGCCGACGCTCTCGCCATCGAGGCCGGCGGCATGGACGAGGAAGCCGACGGCCGCGCGCGGGCTGGCATGGGTGTGCAGCACGGAGCGCGGCACGGGCAGGATCGCCGGCTGGCCCGCGAGGGGCTCGCGGATGATGCCGGAAAAGAAGCTGGAGGCGGCCTTGTTGGGCTTGCCGGGACGCACACAGATGGTGGGCAGGCGGATGCCGATGCCGTCGAAGAAGCCGCGCCGGCTATAGTCGGTCAGAAGCGCCTCCGACATCAGCTTCTGCGTGCCGTAGGAGGTGAGCGGGATCGGGTGGAACTCGTCGGGGATCACGTCAGGGAACGGCGCGCCGAACACGGCGATGGAGGAGGTGAAGACGACGCGCGGCGCGATGCCGGCATGGCGGATCGCCTCGAACAGCGCGCGCGTGCCGTCGAGATTGACGCGGTAACCCTTTTCGAAATCGGCTTCGGCCTCGCCCGAGACCACGCCGGCGAGATGAAAGACGACGTCGGGCTTGAAACCGACCAGCCGCTCCGCGGCGCCGTCGTCGGCGAGGTCGCCGGTGAGGGTGGTGATCTTCGCGCCGGGGAGATCGGGGGCTTCGGGCGCGACGATGTCGTGCAGGACGAGTTCCGCGATCGGCTTGCCGTTCAGTTCGCCCGCCGCGACCAGACGCCCGGTCAGCTTGCGGCCGATCATGCCGGCCGCGCCGGTGATCAGGATGCGCATGGTTCAGTCCTCCCGCTTGCTGCGCCCGCGCAGCCAGAACACGCCGAAGAAGGCCGCGACGAAGAGCACTGCGATGAGGCCCGCCGCGACCGGCGAGGTTTCGCCGACAGCGAGCATGATCGTCGGCATGAAGAAGGCGACGAGCCCGAAGCCGCCGAGGATGATTGCCGCGGCAATTGCCGCATTGCGGGTCTTGGTATCCATCAGAGCGTCCAGCCGCCGTCGATCGGAATCGCGGTGCCGGTGGTGAAGGCGGATTCGTCCGACGCGAGGTAGAGCGCCAGCGCCGCGATCTCGGACGCTTTGCCGACGCGACCCATCGGCTGGCGCGAGACGAAGATCTCCATCGCCTTGTCCTTGCCGCCCACGGTCTTGCCCAGATCCTCGACGCGCGTCTCCCAGGACGGCGAATGTACGGTGCCGGGGCAGATCGCGTTGCAGCGGATGCCCTGGCGGACGAAATCGGCGGCGACGGACTTGGTCAGCCCGATGACGGCCGCCTTGGTGGCGCCGTAGACGTAGCGGTTCGGCGCGCCCTTGATCGAGGAGGCGCCCGAGGACATGTTGATGATCGAGCCGGAGCTGCCCTGTTCCTTCGCCCGCGCCAGCATGCCGGGAAGGAAGCCGCGGATCATGCGGTGCATGGATTTGACGTTGAGGTCGAAGGAGAAATCCCAGTCCTTCTCCTCGCAGTCGAGCACGGTCCCGTGATGGACAAAGCCGGCCACGTTGACCAGAATGTCGATGCCGCCGATTTTTTCCGCGTAGGCTTCCACCGCTTTGGTGGATCGCACGTCGAGCTTCGCCTTCTTCGCGCGCTTCAGATCCGCGAGTTTGTCGCGGTCGAGGTCCGACGCGTGCACCGTCGCGCCTTCAGCCACGAACGCTTCCGCGATCGCGCGCCCGATCCCCTGCCCCGCGGCCGTGACGACCGCGACCTTGCCCTTGAGCCTTCCGGCCATGATTTTCCCTCCCGTGATGCTCACATCGGTTCGTTCGGACCGTGGAGATGTTCGTAAATCGCCGCGGCCCGGAAGGCAAAGCCCATCCCGCTACGAGCCATGTCTTTGCTTGTCCTTCACGCCGTGATCAGCGCAGCGGCCGAATTCGGGTTCGACGGTCGCATGGCCGATCCCGTGGTGCTCGGACAGGCGGGACTTGATGGCGCCGATGGCGGCATGGCTGTCGGTCTCCTCAACCAGGCAGGCGTGCAGCGTCGCCATGTTGCGCGTCCCGTCGAGCGACCAGACGTGCATGTGGTGGATCTCGCGCACGCCCTCGACGTTGGCCTCGATGTCGCGGGCGATGCGGTCGCGGTCCATGCTTAGCGGCGTGCCTTCCAGGAGCACGTGGCCGGCGTCGCGGACCAGCCCCCAGGCGCTGCGGAAGAGCAGGAGCGCCACCAGCACCGACAGGATGGGGTCGATCGGGTACCAGCCGGTGGCGAGGATGACGCCGGCGGCCACGAGCGCGGCGACCGACCCGAGCAGGTCGCCGATCACGTGCAACAGCGCGCCGCGCATGTTGAGATCCTCGCGGCTGCCGCCGTGGAGCACCAGGAAGGCGCCGATGTTGATGGCCAGCCCCAGAAGCGCGATAACCAGCATTGGCCGACCGAGCACCGGGCTCGGATCGCTGAAGCGGTCCCAGGCCTCCCAGACGATCCAGGCGGCGATCGCGAAGATGGTCAGCCCGTTGGTGTAGGCCACCAGCGTCTTGAGGCGGTCGTAGCCGTAGGTGAGGCGGCTGGTGGCGCTGCGCTCGGCGAGATGGAAGGCGTACCACGCGAAGGCGAGCGACACGGAATCGGTGAGCATGTGGCCGGCATCCGCCAGCAACGCCAGAGATCCGGTGAGGATGCCGCCCACGGCCTCGGCGACCATGAAGCCGCCGGTCAGGACCGCGGCGATCAGCATGCGCGTCTTGTTCGCGCCGTGAGCGTGGCCGCGGCCATGGTGGTCGTGGCCGTGGTGATCGTGACTATGTGCCATGGTTCCTGCCTTTCGTCCGGCAGGTCTTACATCAGCGATCGCGCGTTATACTATTCCCGCGCCTGCGCGCGGATGTCTTCCAGACGGCGCTTCTGCCGGCCGTCCGGGTCGAAATTCCGCGGATCGAGCCACGCCTCGAATGCGGCGCGTAGTGCCGGCCATTCGCCGTCGATGATCGAGAACCAGGCGGTGTCGCGGTTTTCGCCCTTCACGATGATGTGCTGCCGGAACACGCCCTCGAAGGTGAAGCCGAACCGGAGGGCGGCGCGCTTGGAGGGCTCGTTGCGGTCGTTGCACTTCCATTCGTAGCGGCGGTAGCCGAGATCGTCGAAGACGTGGCGGGCGAAGAGGAAGAAGGCCTCGGTCGCAAGCCGGGACCGCTGCATGCGCGGGCCCCAGTGGATGTTGCCGATCTCGATGACCCCGTGCGCCGGATCGATGCGCATCAGCGTCTGGCGCCCGACGGCCTCGCCACTCGCCTTGTCGATCACGGCGAAGAACAACGGATCCTCGCTCGACTCGACCTTCGCGAGCCAGACCTGAAAATCTGCCCGGTCGGGCGGCGTGGTCTCGAACAGCCAGCGGAAACGATCGTCCGCGTTTCCCTCGGTCGCTGCCCTGAACAGGTCGTCGCCGTGCCTATCGGCCGACAGCGGCTCGAGGCGGACATAGCGGCCGTCTATCGGCGCGCGGGCCGGCCGGGCACGCGGGGTCCACCTGGAGAGGTCGGTCATGTCGATGTCTCCTTGAAGACGGAAGCATAGCAGCATATGCTTCCACATCGCGTGCGGCCAGATCGCGCGAGCCTGCTGAGCCAGAGGAAACGGCACCGGTGGCCATCACCATCCGCAACAAGGAAACGGAAGAGCTGATCCGCAGGATCGGCCGCCGCACCGGCGAAGGGCCGAGTGCCGTGATACGTCGGCTGGCGGAGAGGGAGGCCGTGCAGCAGCCCACCAGAGTTTCCGAAGAGGAAGTGCAGCGCCGACTGGCTTTCATGGCCGATCTGAGAAAGCGTTATCCGCCGCCGGACGATGGAACGACATGGGCCGACCTCGAAGAGGAAATGGATTCCATCTTCGGCGACGATCTGAAATAGCCGATGGAACTCGTGGCAGACACGTCCGCCTTCGTGGCGATCTACCGCAATGAAGAAGCCGCGGGACCTTGTGCGCAGGCTCTCGCGCGGGCGACTCGCATTTTCATTCCTGCCAGTTGCCGGGTCGAAGCGGCACTGCTTCGCCGGCCCGGCAATGACTTTTTCGAATGGTTTCGCAGGTTCACGAGCATTCCCGCCTACGGCAGCGCCGATCTTACCGAGGGCGTGATCGATGCCGCGACCACCGCAGCGCGTTTCTACGGCAAAGGCTCCGGCCACCCCGCCCGGCTGAATTTCGGCGATTGTCTCGTCTATGCCGTCGCCAAGCAACGCGACCTGCCGCTCCTGTTCGTCGGCGACGACTTCGTCCATACCGACATCACACCCGCCCTCTCACTGGAAACCTGATCATGCTCCATACCGTCGCCGCCTTCGACCGCATCGGCGAGGAAAACGCGTTCGCCGTGCTGGCGCGCGCGACGCTGCTCGCCGCCCAGGGCAAGGACGTCATCAACCTCGGCATCGGACAGCCCGACTTCCGTACGCCGGAGCACATCGTGGAAGCCGCGATCAAGGCACTGCGCGACGGCCATCATGGGTACACGCCCGCGACCGGCCTCCTGGCGACGCGCGAGGCGGTCGTGCGGCGCACGATGACGACCACCGGCATCGAGGTCTCGCCGGAGAACGTCGTCATCCTGCCGGGCGGCAAGCCGACCATGTATGCGACGATCGTGCTGTTCGGCGAGCCGGGCGCGGAGATCCTCTATCCCGACCCGGGCTTTCCGATCTATCGCTCGATGATCGAGTTCACGGGGGCTGCGCCGGTTCCCGTGCCGATCCGCGAGGAGAACGGCTTTGCCTTCTCGGCCGAGGAGACGCTGGCGCTGATCACGCCGAAAACGCGGCTCCTGATCGTCAACTCGCCGGCCAACCCGACCGGCGGCGTGACGCCGAAATCCGAGATCGACAAGCTCGTGGCCGGGCTGGAGAAGCACCCGCACGTGGCGGTGCTGTCGGACGAGATCTACGACGTCATGACCTATGACGGAGAGACGCATCATTCGCTCCTGAACTATCCCGAGATCCGCGACCGGCTGATCGTGCTCAACGGCTGGTCCAAGACCTGGGCGATGACCGGCTGGCGCATGGGCTGGTCGATCTGGCCGGACCAACTCTACGACAAGATCCGCAAGCTCGCGGTGAACTGCTGGTCCTGCGTCAACGCGCCCTCGCAATATGCCGGCATCGCGGCAATAGACGGCCCGCAGGACGAGGTGGAGAAGATGATGCGCGCCTTCGACCGGCGCAGGAAGATCGTCGTGGAGGGTCTGAACAGCCTGCCCGGCGTCTCGTGCATCACGCCGAAGGGCGCCTTCTACGCCTTCCCGAACATCAAGGACACCGGCTGGAAGGCGAAGCCGCTCGCTTCCGCGCTTCTGGAGGACAAGAGCGTGGCGCTGATCGGCGGCCCCGATTTCGGCATCCTCGGCGAGGGCTACCTGCGGCTGTCCTATGCCAATTCCGAGGAGAGCATCCTGAGGGCGATCGACCGGATGGACGATTTCCTCCGTTCGGGCGCGACTCAGAAGTCGTAGATGAAGTAGATCGCCGCGCAGGTGGCGACGCCGATGGCGACGTTCATCGGGATGCCGATCTTGAGAAAATCCGAGAAGCGGTAGTTGCCCGCGCCGTAGACCAGCGTGTTGGTCTGGTAGCCGATCGGCGTGGCGAAGCTGGCGCTCGCGCCGATCATGACGGCGATGAGGAAGGGCCTGGGATCCACGCCCATCTGGGTGGCGAGCCCGATGGCGATCGGCGCGATCAGCACCGCCACCGCGTTGTTGGTCACGAGTTCGGTCAGGACCGACGAGATGACGTAGATCGCCACCAGGGTGGCGAGCGGCGGCAGCGTGGAAAGATAGGGTGTGATCGCATTTACCACGAGGGTGACGCCGCCGGAGCGTTCGAGCCCCGCCCCTATGATCAGCATGGAGAAGATCAGGACCAGGATCGGCCCGTCGATCGAACTCCAGGCCTCGTCGCTGTCGATGCAGCGCAGCACCAGAATGCCGGCGACGGCCAGCATGGCCAGGATGCCGATGTCCATGACGTTGAAAGCGGCGAGCAGCACGACGGCCGCGAGCGCGAAGAGCGCGATCGGCGCCTTGCCGCGCCGATAGGGCCGACCGCTCGGCCGCGACACAGAGACGAGGTCGGCGTCTTCGGTGAGCGCGTCGAAATTGTCCGGCGGGCCTTCGAGAAGCAGCTTGTCGGCCGGCCGCAGCTTGACGCTTTCGAGGTCCGTCCCGGGGATGTGCCGGTGGCGGTGGGCACCGAGCACGCGCACGCCGTAGCGGCGGCCGAGCGAGAGGTCGACGATGCGTTCGCCCGCCGTGGATCGGTGCGGGGCAACGACCGCCTCGACGGCGATGGTCTCGCCGGAGCGCTCCTGACCCCGGCGCATGCCGATGCGCAGGCCCGCCTTCTCGTTGAGGGTGAGGATTTCGGAGGTGGTGCCGACGAAGATGAGCGAATCGCCCTTCTTCATGACGCGGTCGTCGATGCCGTCGCGAATGATGTCGGCGCCGCTCCGCAGGCCGAGGATGCGCAGGCCCGAGCGCTTGAATTCGGAGAGCTGTCCGATCTTCTGCTGCGTGTAGCGGCCGTCGCTGCGCACCGTGGCTTCGGACAGGAACTCCGTTTCGGCGTTCAGCGCCGCGTCGCTCTCACCCCGCCGGTCGGGAAGCAGGAAGCGGCCGAGAACGACCATCACCAGCGTCCCGGTCAGCGCGGCGATAATGCCGATGGGCGTGATCTCGAAGATCGAGAAGGCTTCCAGTCCCGACGCGCGGGCGACGCCGTCGACGAGGATGTTGGTCGAGGTGCCGATGAGCGTGCACGTGCCGCCGAGGATCGCCGCGTAGGAAATCGGGATCAGGATGCGCGTGGCGGCGATGTCGAGCGAGCGTGCCAGCCGGAACGCGATCGGGATCAGGATGAGCACGACCGGCGTGTTGTTCATGAAGGCGGATGCCACGACAGCGCCTGACAGCAGCGCCATGACCGCGAAAGCGGGACGGCGCGTGGCGCGCTGGATGAGGGCGTCGGCAAGGCTTTCGAGGACGCCGGTGCGCACCAGCGCTCCCGACAGGACGAACATGGCCGCAATGGTGATCGGCGCCGGATTGGAGAAGGCGTCCATGGCCTGCTCGGGCGTGGTGAGACCGAGAAGCAGGAACACCGCGGCCCCGGCCGCTGCCGTTACCTCGGGCGGATAGCGCTCGAGGATGAAAGCGGCGAGCAGCCCAGCGAGGAGAGCGAGCGCGATATAGGGCTCGTATCCGGCGATGAGGGAGTACATGCGAGTCAATCTCCGGCCCGATGGCGAGGGCAGGCTAGGGAATGGTTTCGACGCACCGACGTTCCTCCCGATCCCTCACGCCGGCATGCCCCTCTAGAAGAACGCACGACGCTGGCTTTGTCGAAGAAAATCGTTCTTCGAGGATGGCGGAACGGAGCCGGCTGTTCTCAGCCGCGCCCCACGAACGGCATGGCGGAGGCCATCACGGTCATGAAGAGCACGTTGGCTTCGAGCGGCAGGCTCGCCATGTGCAGCACAGCGTCGGCGACGTGGCGCACGTCCATGGTGGCTTCCACGGCGATCTCGCCGTTCGCCTGCGGAACGCCTTTGGTCATCGGAGCGGCCATCTCGGTGAGCGCGTTGCCGATGTCGATCTGGCCGCAGGCGATGTCGAACGGCCGCCCGTCCAGCGCAAGTGTCTTGGTCAGCCCGGTGATGGCATGCTTGGTGGTGGTGTAGGGCACCGACCCCGGTCGCGGCGCATGGGCCGAGATCGACCCGTTGTTGATGATGCGCCCGCCCTGGGGCGACTGGCGTCGCATGTGGCGGAAAGCGGCGCGCGCGCACAGGAAGGAGCCGGTCAAATTGGCGTTGACGACGTCCAGCCAGACCTCGACCGGAATCTCGTCGATGGGCATGCCCTTGGCGCCCATGCCGGCATTGTTGAACAGGAGATCGATGCGGCCGAACTCGGCGGCGGCCTTGTCGAAGAGGGCATCGACCTGGTCGGGCTTGGAGACGTCGCAGGCGATGGCAAGGGCCTTGCCTGCGCCCTGCCCGGCGGCGGCCACCGCTTCTTCCAGGATGTTCAGCCTGCGTCCAGTGAAGACGGTGTTCCAGCCCTTTTCCACGAGCGCTGTCGCCGCGGCCTTGCCGATGCCGCTCCCGGCCCCGGTAACGATCGCCACCTTGCTGGTATCCATCAGTCCCTCCTCTGGCTCGGGGAGCACATTGCAGAGGGGCGGGTGAAGCGCAAGCGTGGGCGGCGTCGAAACAGGAAGGGCGGCCATTCGCGGCCGCCCCTGATCAGGACCTTGCTTGGGAGGAGGAGTAGCAGATCCGACTGCGATGAATCATGCGCCGGCATGGTTAACGAAAGGTTAAGGCGTGGCGCAACGGCGATTTCCTGCAGTGTCACCCGGGAAACGGCGACCCCATCGCAGCCTGGAACAGGACCGCGGCGACGAAGACCGCATAGGCTACCGAAAACAGCCGCACCGCGAGCAGACCCGGTTTCGGAGCAAGCAGCGTAGCGAGGAGCCCGAAGGCGGGGATGAAATGCATCGCATGGGTGGCGAAGAAGTGCGCGACGCGCAGATCGCCGCCGTTGGTTGCCCAGCCGAGCAATGGCACGCCGCGCGCGTCGGTCGCCTCGCGGCCGACCAGGTGCCCCTCGCCCGAAGCCAGATATCCGGCGGTGGCGATGGTCAGGAAAAAGGTGAGCGTCAGTCCGATCGAAACGCTGTTTCGGAAGGCCGGGGGAAGCATGGCATCCCCATCCCGCGCGATCAGCCGTCCATAGACCAGCGTCGCCGAGGTGAGCCCGACGGCGAAGACGCCCATCAGCGGATAGACGAGTTCGAGCAGTCCTCCCTCGCGGTTGAAATGCGAGGGCGCACCGACCGCCGCGGCGCCCATCAGCCACACCATCTCGAAGAAGATCATGAGGACGACGAAGGCGGAATAGACGCGGTACCATCGCTGGCCGGTCGTGCCTTTCGGGAGATATCCGGCGAACCAGGCCAGCGTCAGAAGGTAGAGGGCAAGCGACGCCTCGAACTTGAGCGGCTTGGTCCAGGCGTTCGTCTCGGCAAGGGTCCGCACATCCAGGAGACCAGCCATCGCGGTCGGAACGGCTAGAGCGACGAGAAGGAACGCCGCGGCGGTGAAGCGTGGTTCGCGCCGCCAGAATTCTCGCGCGATGTCGGGAGAGATCGATGCGCGGGGTGGAGACATCACAAGCGTGTTCATGGTCCTGCTCCGGTGCGGGAAGGGAAATTGACGATCAGGCGGCCGAGGCGGCCGACGCCATGCCTGAGCGGGCCTGGCGGATGGCAACGAAGGCGAGGAACCCCGCCGGTCCGAACAGGAAGGTCGCCGCCAGGCACGGGACGACCATCCAGAAGGGCACGTTCGCGTCCCGCGCGCTCCGCACGATCCAGCCGCCGACGAAGAGATCGAAGGCGAGGTAGTGCAGCCAGCCGGCGAGAAGCATTTCGGGGGTTTGGAATAGCGCCGCGACATTGGCGAGACTGTCGAAGCCGCCCTCGGCCGAGGTCCAGAACGCCAGCACGAGCCCGGAATAGACCGCCGCGAAAAGCAGAGGGATGCCGTAGGCCGCGACCGCGTCGGCGAGGCGGGGAACGAAGGGGCTGGCGAGGAGGAACACCCAGCCGACGAGAGCCAGGCCGTTGGCGTACTGGAAGATGGCGTCGGGGCTCATGCTCGGTTTCCTCGCGATCCGGCGAACTTTACAGCGTCAAGATTAACGCCGAACTTTTCATTGTCAAGATGCGTTCTGCAAGCGTAAGGGTCGGGGCGTGGACGAGCCAGAGCTCACGGCATTCGCGAGCACGGTTTCTGGGAGAGCACGGATTGGCTGGAGCGGAAGAACAGAAGACCAGCTACCATCACGGCGACCTGCCGCAGGCGCTGCTGAAGGCGGCGGAAGCTGAACTTCGGGAGAAGGGCGTCGAGGGGTTCACGCTTCGCGGCTGCGCCAAGCGCGCCGGCGTGTCGCATGCCGCGCCCGCGCACCATTTCGGCGATGCGAACGGTCTGCTGACCGCGCTTGCCGCGATCGGCTTCGAACGGTTCCTGTCGATGCAGAAGGCGCGGCAGGCAAAGGCGCCGGCCGAGCCGCGCGCGCAACTCGCCGCCTCGGGACTCGGCTATATCGATTTCGCACTCGAGAACCCGGAGCTCTTCAGGCTGGTGTTCTCGTCAACTCGCACCGACTTCGAGGACGCCCGCCTCGATCAGGCGGCGCGCGCCGGGTTCGATCACCTGGTGGCGGACATCTTCAAGCTTCGGGGGCTGGATCCGCACGCCGACCAACAAGCGATGCACGACGTCATGGCCGTATGGGCGACGACGCACGGCCTGGCCGACCTCCTGCTGTCGGATCGTATGAAGCCGCTGCTGGCGCTGCCGACCAAGGAGCGGGAGAGCGCGCTCGCCGAGATCATCCTGCGCGCGGTTCCGGATCATCGCTCTGGAACCGACTGAGCGGAAGATACTACCCGGAGGCGCCTGTTACCAGGGCGACTTCGGCGGGGTGGCCGGCGCGGCGGTACCGGCGGGTTCCTTGGCCGAGGAAACGGTTGCCTCGATGTGGTCGACGAGCGCGTCGGGCAGTTGGAGACGGCCGGCGAGCATGTCAAGATAGCCGCGCTCGGCGCGTGTCTCGGGCTCGATCGCCAGGCGCGAGGCGGTGTAGAGTTCCACGCGCTGCGCTTCGGTGGTGGCGGACGCGACCAGGGCGTCGAGATCGACCGGGCGCTCGAGCTCCCGGACCAGGAAGCCACCTTCCTCCTCGCCCATACCGGAGAGCTTGAGACGGTCGCCGATGCGACCGCGCTCCTCGGCGTCGATGTGACCGTCGGCGCGGGCGGCCGAGATCATGGCGCGCACGAGGGTCAGCGCAAACTCGTCCTCGCCCTGCGGCGCTTCGGCGGGATCGAAGCCAGTGTTGGCGGGAGGCGCAAGAAGCTCCGGCTTTTCCGCGGCCGTCGTCGCGGGCTCCGCGCCGCCCTTGTAGTCCTGGTAGGCCTTGTAGGCGAGGCCGGCAACGGCCGCCAGACCACCCATCTTGAGGACCGAACCGGTAACCTGGCGTCCGGCGCCGGTGCCGAGCAGGACGGCGGCAATGGCGCCGGCCGCGAGCGGGTTGTCCTTGGCGAGTTGAGTCGCCTGCCCCGCCTTGTCGCGCACGGTGCCTCCGACGCCCGGCACCTGTGAACCGAGCAGATCGTTGAGCAGCTTCTTGGGATCGAACATGGTGCCTCCGCGGGGTGATGGTCCCGGACAGATAGGCGGCGGCCGACCGCGGTTCAACGGTTTGCGGGAGCGGGCGGACCGGAGAACGGCGCGGGAACCGGAAGACCGTGCTTGCGAAACAGCTGCGCCACGCCGTCGTCGATGCCGCGGCAGCCGCAATGGCGGGCGTGCTCGGCGTGCCAGGCGATGCGATGCAACTCCGTCGGGTTCTTGGGCATCCTGTGGTCCCGATGCCAAGCGCGATTGATCTTCGACATTGATTTCTCCGCAGGCTCCCGGCTCGATGACCACAAGCTATCAGCGGCGGCCGCGCACGGCTTGATCCGGATCAACGGGCCCCTGCCCGATGTGGGGCGCCTCGCCGCGTTCGCGGGCGAGCGTCACCTGGCGGTGTCGCTCGGCATAGCGGGCGCGGTCCTCGTCGCTGCGGCGGTCGTGGCAATGCGGGCACGAGACGCCTTCCTCGAACAACAGCGAAGCCTTCTCGGCCGGCGTGAGAGGATGGCGACAGGCACGGCAGAGCTCCGCCTCGCCCAACGCGAGACCGTGCACGACCGACACCCGCTCGTCGAAAACGAAGCACTCGCCCCGCCAGCGGCTTTGCGCCGCCGGCACCTCTTCCAGATAGCGAAGGATGCCGCCCTTGAGATGATGCACGTCGGAAAACCCGAGCGACTTCATGTAGGACGTCGCCTTCTCGCAGCGGATGCCGCCGGTGCAGAACATCGCGATCCTGCGGCCCTCAAGCGACGAGCGGTTGCGTTCGATCCATTCGGGGAACTCGCGGAAGCTCGCGGTACCGGGATCGACGGCCCCGGCGAAGCTGCCGATCGCCGTCTCGTAGGCGTTGCGCGTGTCGATGACGACTGTGTCGGGGTCCTCGATCAGGCGGTTCCAGTCGCCGGGATCGACATAGGCGCCGACATCCTCCAGCGGATCGACGCCGTCGACACCCATGGTGACGATCTCGCGCTTCAGCCGCACCTTCAGCCTGTGGAACGGCATCTCGTCCGCCCGGCTGAACTTCACCTCGGCATCGCCGATGCCGGCTTCCTCGCCGAGCCATGACAGGAGTTCGTCGATCGCCGCGTCGCGGCCGGCCACCGTGCCGTTGATGCCTTCGCGAGCAAGCAGGAGCGTTCCCCTGATGCCGCGGGCGGCGCAGAACGAATTGAGCGGCTGGCGCAACGCGGCCGGATCGCCCAACCGGCAGAAACGGTAGAGCGCGGCGACCTTGAAACCGGCTGCAGGCGTGGACAGATCGGACATGGCGCATCGCCTAGATCGTTGGGCTTGTTGGCGCAAGCGAAGAAATGTCCAGGGATTCTGACCACGCCCGCCCCACATATAGGAAATTATTCCTCGATAACAATCGTTGAGGGCGCCAGAGCATGTTCGAACAGGAAACCATCGCAAGCATCGCCAGGGCGGCAGAGGACGCGGGGCTCGAACCCGCGGCGCTGCTGGCCGTCGCGGAAGTCGAGAGCGCCGGCAAGGCGTTCGCCACGATGGGCGGCAAGCGCGAGCCCCTGATTCGCTTCGAGGGCCACTATTTCGACCGGCGCCTCACCGGCGCCAGACAGGCACAGGCTCGTGCCGCCGGGCTCGCCTCCCCCAAGGCCGGCGGCGTGGCGAACCCGCGCACGCAGTCCGGCCGCTGGGCGCTGCTCGAACGCGCCTGCGACATCGACCGGAAGGCCGCTCTGGAATCGGTCTCTTGGGGCCTCGGCCAGGTGATGGGCGCGCACTGGCTCTGGCTCGGCTATGCGAACGTCGAGGCGCTGGTCGAGGAAGCGCGTAGCGGCGTGGCGGGACAGGCAAGACTGATGGTCCGCTACATCGAAAGGGCCGGGCTGCGTACGTCGCTCGAGCGGCGCGACTGGGCGGCTTTCGCGAAGGGATACAACGGCCCGGCCTACAAGAAGTACGGATACGACACCAAGATCGCCGCCGCCTATGAACGGCACCGCAAGGCCGGCGGGAAAGCCGGGAAAGACTCTTCCGGCAAGGAGAAGGCGCCGGACGACCGTCCTGTTCTCAAGACCGGCGCGCGTGGCGCCGCGGTGACCGAGCTCCAGATGCTGTTGTGCGCCGCTGGACAGGACTGTGACATCGACGGCGTCTTCGGGCCGGCGACAGCGGCGGCCGTCCGCCGCTTCCAGCAGGAGACCGGCCTCTCGCCCGACGGCTTCGCAGGTCCGAAGACGTTGACAGCGCTGCGCCGGGGCAAATCGGCGGACGATGAGCAAACCGCTTTCTGGCTGCGGCTTCGGGATTTCATGGCGCGGCTCTTCGGCGCCGCCTGATTTCCGCCGGGGCCGGTCTTCTGGTTGCCGGGGCGATGGGTTATAGGATGCGATCACAGGAAACGCGGAAGGACACGACGTCGCCATGCCCCAGAAAGCCGACAAGCTCCTTCCCATCATGACCGGCCAGCCGGTGATCCCGGTGCTGAAGATCGCGCGCGTAGCCGATGCAGCGCCGCTGGCGCGGGCGCTTGCGAGGGGCGGAATGCCGGCCGTGGAGATCACCTTGCGCACCCGCGAAGCCCTCGATGCGATCCGCATCGCGGCGGCCGAGGTGCCGGAGGCGATCGTGGGCGCCGGCACCATCCTAACGCCACGCCAGTACGACCAGGCGACTGCCGCCGGCGCCCGTTTCGTCGTCAGCCCCGGCACCACGCAGGAACTGCTGGACGCGGCACGCGGCAGCGACGTGCCGCTTCTGCCAGCCGCGATCACGCCGAGCGAGATCATGGCCGCCATAGAAGAGGGATATTCGCTCCTAAAGTTCTTCCCGGCCGAGCAGGCGGGAGGCTTGCCGTTTCTCAAAGCGCTCGCTTCGCCGCTTGCCGGTGTCCGCTTCTGCCCCACGGGCGGGATCACAGCGGCCAACGCGGGCGACTATCTGCGGCTGCCGAACGTGATCTGCGTCGGCGGCTCCTGGGTCGCGCCGGACGAACTGGTCAATGCCGGAAACTGGGACGCGATCGAGGATCTGGCGCGTCAGGCCGTCGCAGCCGCGCGCGGCTGAGCAGGATCGGCGGAACCGGGGGAAGAGCCCCGTCCGGCTGGACGAGGGACGTGACGATCAGTTCGCGTCGAAGGTGGCCACCGACAGGAAAGTGACCGCATTGCCGGAGAAGCGTGCCGGATCCGGCTCCTTCATGACCGGCACGAAGCCGCTCGTGTAGACCTGCCGCGGCGAGGTCCGGATCGCATGGTGCGCCAGCGACGGTTCCTTGGCCGAAGCGATGGCCCGCGTCAGCCGGCCTGAGCGCTCGAGCGCCCAGCGCGCCTGGACTTCCTCGACGGGAATGACCACCGGTTTGCGGTCGGCCTTCAGGTCCTGCGGGCCGGGCTTGGCCGACTTGCCGGTGGTCTTCACCTCCGAGGCGATCGCCTGCAGGGGATCGACGTTGCCGTTGCTGGCGAGCAGCACCGCGCGCTGCGAAGGAGCGGTGCTCTGGCCGGCGACGCGCGAACCCTTGCCGGGCTTCTGCCCGACCGTCCCAACGGCGTCGGACCGGACCCGGTCGCGTGCCTCGGGGCGAGGGACGGGCATGCCTGCGATCATCTCCTCGAAAGGTCCGCCCGACGGACGAAGCTGCGGCACCGGCGCGAAGGCCGCCAGCGTTATGGCGTCGTTCTCGGGTACGGTCTTCTCGGCGATGGGATCGGCGGGCCTGCGGGACGGCGTGGCCGACTGCGTGTCGGCGAGCGATGCCACGACGGAACTGCGGATCTGCCCGGCCGCATCCGCAACCGGCGTCTCCGGCGCGGGCGCGGGCTCGGCGAGCTTTGCCGCCGCCAGTTCCGGGACCTCGGCTGCCGCGGCGAGTTCCGCGGCGGGTCTCGCAGTCGGAGTGGGGACGGCCATCGCAACGACGACCTCTTCCTCGGTGGGCTGCTCGGCGGGGACGGCCAGGGGAGCCGGCGCGTCCGGCGCGGCGGCAACGAGAGCCGCGCTTTCGGGAACCGCGCGTGATGCGAAGACCGGCAGCGGAATGCTGCGGATCGGCAGCGACGCAATGATCTGTTCCGGCGTCGGCTCGGCCTTCTGGGGCTCGGGCGCCGCGGCGGGCGCGAAGGTTGCCGCGACGGCTACGCCGGGCAGTTCCTGCTTCTCGGGCGCATTGCGGGCCACGGCGGCAGCCGGGACGTTGCGGCCGGTGGCCCGCGCGATGGTTTCGAAGGATGTGCTGGATTCTTCTTCCTCGTCGGCGCCGCCACCAAACAGGGCCGCCAGGAAGCCGCGTCCGGAGCCGGAGCGCGAGGACCCGGCGTCGTCGTTCGCAACCTGGATGGTCGCGCCGCTGCGTCCGCGCGCCTTATATGACGCCAGCGCCTGATTGTATCCGGGCAAGGGCTTGCCATCGGAGGGAACGTGCAGCGTGCCGCCGTTCGGGAAGACCGCGACCAGTTCCTTGCGGCTCATGCGGGGCCAGTGGCGGACGCTGCCGACGTCGAAATGGACGAAAGGCGAGCCCGAGGTCGGATAGTATCCGACGCCGCCCGCGCCGATCTTCAGGCCGGTGGCGCGCAGCGTGCTGAGCTTCACGCCGGGAATGTAGAAGTCCATGGCCTTGCCCAGCGTGTGCTGGCTGTTCTTGGCAACGCCCTTGCTGCGGCTGCGCAGCATCGAATTGGTCGCCGGAGAGCGATAGGCCGACACGACATGGATGTAGTCACGGGCGCCGACGGTCTTGTAGGCCTCCCAGACGATGTCCAGGAGCTTCGGATCCATCTTGGTCGGTTCGTTGCGGCGCCAGTCGCGCAGGAAGCGGTTGACCTCATTGAGACCGGACTGGATGTAGCGTCCGTTCTTCTTGTAGGTGATCTCCGCCTTCTCCTTGGTATGGATGAAGTAGAGCTTCAGCGTGCGGGTCTCGGCCTGCGCGTGGGTGGCCGTTGCCGTCAGCACCGCTGTTGCGAGAAGCACTCCCGCCGCCCGAACGAGCGGAGAAAGTGCGCGCGAACGCCACCATGCGATGGAGAAGTACCGTGTATCCAAAATGATCGGCCTTGCTGGCTTCTTTTCGTCCCCGGTAGTCCGACGACGCTACCTACGTCTGCGGACTATCATCCCTAATGGTTAATCCGAGCTTATTGAAGTCGAAATACGGTGAGACGATGGCGGGAACTTGCCCGAAACCGATCCACTTTTCGCTTGGTAAATGAAAGATTTCACAGACGCAATTTCGGAGTGGATGGGTCCGGCATCCATGAACCGAAAAATCAGGTGGTGACCTTGTCGCCGCGTCCGGTTTCCGGCTCGATGCCGTATTCCTTGAGCTTGCGGTAGAGCGTGGAGCGGCCGATGCCGAGCCGCCGGGCGACTTCGCTCATCTGGCCGTCATAGTGGGCGATGGCGAACTGGATCATCTCCAGTTCGACATCGGCGAGCGAGCGCACGTTGCCCTTCTCGTCCAGCGCATCGAGAACGCCGTCGCTTTCGCGCGCGGCATAGATGCCCGGCGTCGGCAGCTGCAGCCGGCCGGTCCGTCCCTCGCCGGCGGAGCCGGGCAGCGCCGCGGGCTCGATCTCCAGATCGCTTTCGGCGCCGGTATCGACCGTGCCGACCTGGGCACAGATCTGCGGAAACTCCTCGGGCGTGAGGATGGAGCCCTCGCACAGAACGACGGCGCGGAAGATGGCATTCTCCAGCTGGCGGATGTTGCCCGGCCAGTCGTAGGCCTTCAGGATCGCCAGCGCCTCGCCGGAGATGCCATGGACCCGCCCACCCGTCTCGGCGGCGCCGATCGAGCCGATGAAGTGGCGGATAAGGCCGGCGATGTCCTCGCGCCGGTCGCGCAGCGGCGGCACGAAGACCGGAAACACGTTCAGCCGGTAGAACAGGTCCTCGCGGAAGAGGCCGTCCTTTACGCGCTGGAGGAGATCGCGGTGCGTGGCCGATATCAGCCGGATGTCGACCTTGACCGGCGTGCGCCCGCCGACCGGATCCACCTCGCCCTCCTGGACGGCGCGCAGGAGCTTGACCTGGACGTCGAGCGGCAGGTCGCCGATCTCGTCGAGGAACAGGGTGCCGTGATTGGCCTCGACGAACTTGCCCTGATGCTTCTCGGTGGCGCCGGTGAAGGAGCCCTTCTCGTGGCCGAACAGGATGCTTTCGACGAGATTGTCGGGGATGGCGCCGCAATTGACGGTGACGAAAGGCTTCGTCTTGCGGTTGCCAGACCCCTGGATGGCGCGGGCGATGACCTCCTTGCCGACGCCCGATTCGCCCTCGACGAGGATCGGGATGTTGGACGAGGCCGCCTTCTGGGCGAGCCGGATCACGCGCTCCATGGCGGGGCTGGTGGTGGCGAGGTCGCCGATCGTGAGCGTCTTCTGCTTGTCCGGCCGGGCGCGGCGGCTCGCGGCATCGTGCGTCTCGACCTTGATCGCCTTGGCGATGGAGGCCTGGAGGCGTTCGGGCGAAACCGGCTTGACGACGAAGTCGAACGCCCCGGCGCGCATGGCCGCCACGACCGTGTCGATGCCGGCCTGCGCGGTCTGCACGATGACCGGCGTGTTGATGCCGCGCTTGCGCATGGCGTCCAGGACGGCGAGGCCGTCCGTGCCGGGCATGACGAGATCGAGCACGACGACCGCGAAGCCGTCCTGCGCGGCGGCAATCTTGTCCAGCGCGGCCTCGCCGCCATCGGCGGACACGGCCTCGTGGCCGGCGCGCGTCACGGCTGCTTCGAGAAGCCGACGCTGCACCGGATCGTCATCGACGATGAGGACTGGACCCGACATTTAACCTTCGCACAGGTGATATAGTGGTCGAAATTGCTGTCTGGATCATCATGGCACGGGGGTCTAAATAGGGCCTCAAGAAAGCCGGTGAACAAACTCTTTCAGCACCGCGAGCCGGCCGCGGCATCCAGGCGGGCAAGGACCGAGCGATGAAGTTTCCGATCGAATCCATTCGTGCGGGCGCGACCCTGGCCCCTCCCGGCGCGTCGGCCACCGCCGCTGCGGCCTCGAACCTGGGCGACCTCCCCGAGTGGAACCTGGGCGACCTCTATGCCGGGATGGACGCGCCCGAATTGCAGCGCGACATCGCCCGCGCGCAGTCGGACGCGGTCGCCTTCGAGACCGAATGGAAGGGCAGGATCGCCGAGGCGACGAAGGAGCCGAAGACCGGCGGCCTGGGCGCGATGATGCATGCCTACGAGGCGCTGGAGGAACTGATCGGGCGGATCGTCTCCTATGCCAGCCTCGTCTATGCCGGCGACACCGGTGACCCGAAGCGGGCAAAGCTCTACGGCGACATCCAGGAGAAGATGACGGACGCCAGCGCGCATCTCCTTTTCTTTTCGCTGGAACTGAACAAGGTGGAGGAGGCCGACATCGCCGCCGCGCTGGACGCCGATCCGGCGTTTGGCCGCTACCGGCCCTGGGTCGAGGACCTGCGCAAGGACAAGCCCTACCAGCTCGAGGACCGTGTCGAGCAGCTGTTCCACGAGAAATCGATCACCGGGCGCGGCGCGTGGAATCGCCTGTTCGACGAGACCATGTCGGCCTTGCCCTTCTCCGTTGAGGGGGAGGAACTGTCGCTCGAACCGACGCTGAACCTCCTGCAGGATCCCGACGGCGAAAAGCGCCGCCGCGCCTCCGAGGCGCTGGCGCGGACGTTCAAGGACAATCTGCGCATCTTCACGCTGATCACCAACACGCTGGCCAAGGACAAGGAAATCTCAGACCGCTGGCGCGGGTTCGACGACATCGCCGATTCCCGGCATCTCGCCAACCGGGTCGAGCGGCCGGTGGTCGACGCGCTCGCGGCGGCGGTGAAGGACGCCTATCCCAGGCTGTCGCACCGCTACTATGCGATGAAGGCGCGCTGGCTCGGCATGGAGCGGATGAACCACTGGGACCGCAACGCGCCGCTCCCCGAGACCCCGCAGGCGATCATCGGCTGGGACGAGGCGCGCGAGACGGTGCTGTCGGCCTATCGCGGCTTCGCGCCGGAGATGGCCGAGATCGCCGGACGCTTCTTCGACCGGGACTGGATCGATGCACCGGTGCGTTCCGGCAAGGCGCCCGGCGCCTTCGCCCATCCGACCGTTCCCTCGGTGCATCCCTATGTGCTCTTGAACTACATGGGCAAGCCGCGCGACGTGATGACGCTGGCGCACGAACTGGGGCACGGCGTTCACCAGGTGCTGGCTTCGCAACAGGGTCCGCTGATGGCCTCGACGCCGCTGACGCTCGCCGAGACGGCTTCCGTCTTCGGCGAGATGCTCACCTTCCGCTCGCTGATCGAACGGACGCGCGACCGCCGCGAGCGCAAGGCGATGCTCGCCCAGAAGGTCGAGGACATGATCAACACCGTGGTGCGCCAGATCGCCTTCTACGAGTTCGAGCGCAAGGTGCACGCGCAGCGCCGCATGGGCGAACTCACCTCCGACCAGCTTGGAGAGTTCTGGCTGGAGGTGCAGGCCGAGAGCCTTGGCCCCGCCATCCGCCTTCGCGATGGCTACGAGGTGTTCTGGGCCTACATCCCGCACTTCATCCATTCGCCATTCTACGTCTACGCCTACGCTTTCGGGGACTGCCTGGTGAACTCGCTCTACGCGGTCTACCAGAACGCGGAGAAAGGCTTCCAGGAGAAGTACTTCGACATGCTGCGGGCAGGCGGCACGAAGCACCATTCGGAGCTCCTGGTCCCCTTCGGCCTGGACGCCTCCGACCCCGGCTTCTGGGCGAAGGGTCTCTCGGTGATCGAGGGGCTGATCGACGAGCTGGAGGGGATGGAGGGGTGATGCTGGCATCCGGCGGACGAGCCATGTAATCTGCCCTCGAAGGAAAGAGCCATGAACATTCCGCTAAAGAAGCATCACGCTGACTGGATTGCCGAGCAGGTCAGAGTCGGACGGTACGCCTCCGAAACTGAGGCGATCGAAGATGCGCTGGCGGCAATGATCGCGGATGACGAGGACGTCCTGCGACTGCGTGAGAAACTGCGTCGCTCCGAAGAGGACATTGCCGCAGGACGCGTAGTCCCTGCCGATGACGCCTTCTTCGATCGCTTGCACAAGAGAGTCGAAGCGATCGCGGCGGAAAAGAGGAAGTGAGCTTTCTCGTCCTGTTCTCACGGGAGTCGGAACAAGACCTCGCCAACATCGTGGACTACATCGCCCGAGACAATCCGCATCGAGCTCATACTTTCGTCGACGAACTGCGGGCGCATGTGGAAGAAAAGCTCTCGACCTACCCCGCTTCCGGCCCGCCGATCGGGATCAGACGCTATGTGGTTTTCGGAAATTACATCATCGTCTATCGGGTCGAAGAATCTGAGAAGATCGTCCACGTCCAGGTGATCGTCGAAGGGCATAGAAACTGGCGTCGCGCCTTCGAAAATCCAGCATGACACCTCCCACCCTT
This sequence comes from Aquibium oceanicum, assembly GCF_001889605.1. Lineage (NCBI taxonomy): Bacteria > Pseudomonadati > Pseudomonadota > Alphaproteobacteria > Hyphomicrobiales > Phyllobacteriaceae > Aquibium > Aquibium oceanicum. Next base: position 4,436,899 of record NZ_CP018171.1, read on the forward strand.
ACGCCCTATGACGGCTCCGCGGCGCCTTTCACGATCGGCCTGAGACAGCTCGATCTCGCGAAATGGCTGGAGATCGATCAGCACTACGAGTCGTACCTCGCGCAAAAGCGGTACCTGATCGCCAAGGACGTCGATGCCGTCTTCCGTGCGGAACAGGAGACGGAGGAGGCGCAGGCGGAGGTCTTCGGGCTGGTGCGCGATCATCTGGTCGGCGGGTTTCCCTCGGTCTTTCCGGGAACGCGGCAGTGGGAAGCCGCGCTCGCCGCGCTGGATGCGGTGGCTTCGGAAGATCACCCTCCGCTGCTCGCCGCCGCCCTGCTCGTGCAGGAAGACCTCGTCCTCATGCGACGCGGCGAAGAGGGATGGCGGCTGGCAGCCGCCTCGCTCTGCTTTCCGTCTTCCTGGTCGCTCGCCGAAAAATTCGGCAAGCCGATGCACGAGATCCACGCGCCTGTTCCGGGCTTCGCCGCCGGGACGCGCAACGCCGATCTGATCGCGCGCATGTTCGACAATCTGCGGCTCGACCGGCCGGTCGAGCGCCTCAACTGGTCGCTCCAGACGGACGCAGAACTCCACAAGCCGATGTCGTCGCAGGCACTCGACGAACGGGCCAGCGCGCGCGCCTCGCGGTTCGGCACGGCGCCGGCCAAGAAAGCGTTCATCCGGGTCGAGCGGCAGACATTGCGGAAACTGCCGGTCTCGGGCGACATCCTGTTCATGATCAGGATCTTCCTCGACCCCATGCCGGTACTGGAGCGTCATCCGGAGCGCGCTTCGCTCGCCCGCTCGTTCGCGGCGCAGCTTGCGGCACTCGACGAGGCGCAACTGGACTACAAGGGTCTGACCGCGGACCGCGATGCTCTCGTGACGGCGCTGGATAAGATGGCGCAGGAACCGGCCGCAACCGATTGATCGCGGTCGCGGGCGCCTGCTGGGTTCAGATACCGGAGCCGAAGAGTTCTTCGCCCTCTTCCCAAGGGCTCGGGCGCGGCGAGGCGCCGGCCTGCGGCAGCGGCATCCAGCATTTGAGTTCGGGCTCGGCGTAACCGATGATCTGGCCCGGATGGCTGTCGGCGGAGCGCCAGCCTTCCATGCCGAACTGGTCCGCGCGGGCCCAGTGTGCGACATCCACCTGTGCCGGACCCTGTTCCGAATCGCGCACGGTCACCAGGATGCGGCTCCCGTCCTTGGGTGCGCTGTTCATGTGCCGCCAGCCAGTTCTCGCGTCGTCCATTCAGATGCCTCCGTTCGGGAGAATTCTAGGACGGCGGAAGGGCGAGGGCAATGCGAGCCCTTCCACTTCGATGCTTGCAGACTACTCGGGAAGAACCCGCACCGCGCCCTTGTCGGCGCTGGCCGCGAAGGCGGCGTAGGCCTTGAGCGCCAGGGTGACGTTGCGCTTGCGTGGTGCCTCCGGCTTCCAGCCCTTGGCATCCTGCTCGGCGCGGCGGCGGCCGAGCTCCGCGTCGTCGACCAGGAGCTTGATCGTCCGGTTGGGGATGTCGATCTCAATCATGTCGCCCTCACGCACCAGGCCGATCGCGCCGCCGCTCGCGGCCTCCGGCGAGACGTGGCCGATGGAGAGGCCAGAGGTGCCGCCGGAGAAGCGGCCGTCGGTCAGGAGCGCGCAGGCCTTCCCGAGGCCCTTCGACTTCAGGTAGCTGGTCGGATAGAGCATCTCCTGCATGCCGGGGCCGCCCTTCGGGCCCTCGTAGCGGATGACGACGACGTCGCCGGCCTTGACCTCGTTGGACAGGATTGCCTTGACCGAGGCGTCCTGGCTCTCGAACACCTTGGCGGGGCCGGTGAACTTCAAGATGGAATCGTCGACGCCGGCGGTCTTCACCACGCAGCCGTCGAGCGCGATGTTGCCCTTGAGCACGGCCAGGCCGCCATCCTTGGAGAACGGGTGCTCGGGCGAGCGGATCACGCCCGCCTTGCGGTCGAGGTCGAGCTCCGTCCAGCGGTTGGACTGGCTGAAGGCCTGCGTGGTGCGCACGCCGCCTGGAGCCGCCATGAAGAAGTCGCGGACGTTTTCGGAGTTGGTGCGGCTGATGTCCCAGCGGTCGAGCGCGTCGCCCATCGTTACGGCGTGGACGGTCGGCTCATCGCGGTTGATCAGACCCCCACGGTCGAGCTGGCCGAGGATGGCCATGATGCCGCCGGCGCGGTGGACGTCCTCCATGTGCACGTCGTTCTTGGCCGGCGCGACCTTGCACAGCACGGGCACCTTACGCGACAGCGCGTCGATGTCGTCCATGGTGAAGTCGATGCCGCCCTCGTGGGCGGCGGCCAGGATGTGCAGCACGGTGTTGGTCGAGCCGCCCATGGCGATGTCGAGGGCCATGGCGTTCTCGAAGGCGGCCTTGGTGGCGATGGAGCGCGGCAGGGCCGTCTCATCGTCCTGCTCGTAGTAGCGGCGGGCGAGATCGACGATCAGGTGCCCGGCCTCGACGAACAGGCGCTTGCGGTTGGAATGGGTGGCGAGCGTCGAGCCGTTGCCGGGCAGCGACAAGCCGAGCGCCTCGGTCAGGCAGTTCATCGAATTGGCCGTGAACATGCCAGAGCAGGAGCCGCAGGTCGGGCATGCCGCTTCCTCGACGGCCTGGACTTCGGCATCGGTGTACTTGTCGTCGGCCGCCACCACCATGGCGTCGATCAGGTCGAGCGCCTGAAGCTTGCCCTTCATCAGCGCCTTGCCGGCCTCCATCGGGCCGCCGGAGACGAAGACGACCGGGATGTTGAGCCGCATGGCCGCGTTGAGCATGCCGGGCGTGATCTTGTCGCAGTTCGAGATGCAGACCATGGCGTCCGCGCAGTGGGCGTTGACCATGTACTCGACGGAATCGGCGATGATCTCGCGCGACGGCAGCGAATAGAGCATGCCGTCGTGGCCCATGGCGATGCCGTCGTCGACCGCGATGGTGTTGAACTCCTTGGCGACGCCGCCGGCCGCCTCGATCTCGCGGGCGACCAGCTGACCGAGATCCTTCAGGTGCACGTGGCCCGGCACGAACTGGGTGAAGGAATTCACCACCGCGATGATCGGCTTGCCGAAATCGCCCTCCTTCATGCCGGTGGCGCGCCACAGTCCGCGCGCGCCGGCCATGTTGCGGCCGTGGGTGGTGGTTCTGGAGCGATAGGCGGGCATGGCTTGTTCCTCGGGGGTGGTTGCCGCGGTGCTCGGCGGCGACTGTCCCGTACCTAATACGAATCCCCATCGACGGCAACCGCAAACCGTACCGTAACGTACGGTACGATGCCTCGGAAGGTCGATTGATGGCGGCGGCCGCGATCCCGTCGCCGGGTGGAGCGGATGAACATCCGCCGGGCATGAGGAGGCGCGTTTAGCCGTCCTCATTGGCGGAGGCCGCCGGGCGGCATGAGATCGTGCGGGTGCGCCCGTCCCTCGCCATCGAACCAGGGCCAAAGGTGCCGCGACAGCGCCTATCGCCCACGCATTCGGCAATGGCGGCGGAACCCCTTTCCCGGCTTTTCGCTTTATTGTGACAAACGTTTATGGTTTAGCCGCCGATCACCGCGCCATTGCGCGCGACCCCGAACACGGAGAGCTTCCCGAAATGGCAAAACAGACATGGCCCGTCCACGGCGAGATCACCGGCCCGATCGTGATGATCGGCTTCGGCTCGATCGGCCGCGGCACGCTCCCGCTGATCGAACGCCATTTCAAATTCGACAAGTCGCGCATGGTGGTCGTCGATCCCTCGGATGCCGACAAGGCGCTGCTGGACGAGCGCGGCATCGGGTTCGTCAAGGAGCATGTGACGAAGCAGAACTACAAGGACCTGCTGACGCCACTGCTCACCAAGGGCGAAGGCCGCGGCTTCTGCGTCAACCTTTCGGTCGACACCTCTTCGCTGGACCTGATGAAGCTCTGCCGCAAGCTCGGCGTGCTTTACATCGACACGGTGGTCGAGCCCTGGCTCGGCTTTTATTTCGACAAGGACGCCGACAATGCCTCGCGTACCAACTATGCGCTGCGAGAGACCGTGCGCGAGGAGAAGCGCAAGAACCCGGGCGGCGCCACGGCCGTCTCCTGCTGCGGGGCCAATCCCGGCATGGTGTCCTGGTTCGTCAAGCAGGCGCTGCTGAACCTCGCCAGCGACACCGGTGCCAAGATACAGGAGCCCGCCGCCGACGACCGCAAGGGCTGGGCCAAGCTGATGAAAAAGCTCGGGGTCAAGGGCATCCACATCGCCGAGCGCGACACGCAGCGCACCAAGAACCCGAAGCCGATGGACGTGTTCTGGAACACCTGGTCGGTGGAGGGCTTCATCTCGGAGGGTCTTCAGCCGGCCGAGCTCGGCTGGGGCACGCACGAGGAGTGGAAGCCGAAGAACGCGAAGAAACACAAGAAGGGCTCGAAGGCCGCCATCTATCTGGAGCAGCCCGGCGCCAACACTCGCGTGCGTACCTGGTGCCCGACGCCCGGCGCCCAGTACGGCTTCCTCGTCACCCACAACGAATCCATCTCGATCGCCGACTACTTCACGGTGCGCGACAAGGACGGCGAGGCGACCTACCGGCCGACCTGCCACTACGCCTACCACCCCTGCAACGACGCGGTGCTGTCGCTGCACGAGATGTTCGGCGCTGCCGGCAAGGCGCAGCCGGTCCAACACGTGCTTGACGAGAACGAACTGGTGGACGGCAAGGACGAACTCGGCGTGCTTCTCTACGGCCACAAGAAGAACGCATACTGGTACGGTTCGCAGCTGACGCTGGAAGAGGCGCGCAAGCTCGCGCCCTACCAGAACGCGACCGGCCTGCAGGTGTCGTCGGCCGTGCTCGCGGGCATGGTCTGGGCACTGGAAAATCCCGAAGCCGGCATCGTCGAGACCGACGAGATGGATTACCGGCGTTGCCTCGAGGTCCAGATGCCCTATCTCGGACCGGTCAACGGCTATTATACCGACTGGACGCCGCTCGAAGGCCGACCGGGACTGTTCCCGGAGGACCTCGACACCAAGGACCCATGGCAGTTTCGCAACATCCTGGTGCGCTGAAGACGAAGGCGGCTCCTTGTCGTTCAGCCTGCCTTGCTTTTGCCGGGCCGGCGCGGCATGAAACGGCATCCTGAGGAGAGGAAAGCACGATGAGAACGGTTCGACTGCTTGCGGCTTCGGCCGCCCTTGCCACGCTGGCGGGATGCCAGATGGCAGGCCCGGGAAGCGGCCCGGTCGTGCGGGCCCCTTCCGGCGTCGAGGGAGACTGGGTCGGAACCGACGGCGTAGCGGTTTCCCGCTTCAGCAACGGCGCCTTCGAGACCTACGCCCGGGATACCGGAAACAAGCTCGCCCAGGGCAGCTACACGATGCGCGATTCCCGCACCATCGACATCACGCTGACCTCGCTGATCCGCCAGACGACGTCGAGCGTCGCCTGCTCGATGGCGACGCCCAGCCAGCTCAACTGCACCAGTTCAACGGGCAACCAGTTCGTTCTCGTGCGCCGCAGCGGCGTCTCCTGACACTGACTGCGCCCCGCGCCGGCAGGTTCTGACGGCCCACCGATGATCGTCTTCGCCATCCTCGTGCTGCTGGCGATCGTGGTCCTGCCGCAGCTTTGGGTCCGGCACACGATCAGCAAGCATGGAGCGGAACGGCCCGACCTGCCGGGAACGGGTGGAGAACTCGCGCGGCATCTGCTCGACCGCTTCGATCTCGGCAACGTTCCCGTCGAGATCACCGAGAAGGGCGACCACTACGATCCAGACGCCAAGGTGGTGCGGCTCCTTCGCCAGCATCATGAGGGCCGGTCGCTGTCTGCCGTCGCCATCGCGGCGCACGAGGTTTCGCATGCGATCCAGGATGCCAACGGCGAACGGAAGCTGGCGGCCCGGCAGCGGCTCGCCAAGCTCGCCCAGGTAACAGACCGCCTGGCGGGGATATTCTTCATCGCCGCCCCGATCCTGACGCTGATCGTGCGGACGCCGGCTGCCTTCGTCGCCGTGCTCGGCATCGGCATCGGGCTGCTCGCCGTCCGCGTATTGGTGAACCTCGTCACCCTGCCCGTCGAGATGGATGCAAGCTTCTCCAAGGCGCTGCCGATCCTGCGCGAGGGGCGATATCTTTCCGAGGACGACCTGCCCGCCGCGCACAGCGTGCTCAGGGCCGCCGCCTTCACCTACGTCGCCGGCGCGCTCATTTCGCTGGTGAACCTTGCACGCTGGATCAGGCTCCTGCGATAAGGACGGCGGGGAGGAGAACCCATGAGCAGCTTTTTCGACGAACTTGAAACGCGCGATCCGCGGCAGCGGGAAGCGGACTTTTTCGGGCGCCTGCCCGGCTTCCTCGCGCAGGCCGCATCCAGCGCTCCGGGTCTTGCCAAGTGGCTGGAGGGTGTGCCGTTCGAGGCGGTGAATTCTCCCGCCGCGCTGGCGAGGCTGCCGGTCCTGCGCAAGTCCGAACTGATGGAGTTGCAGGCCGGGTCTCCCCCCTTCGGAGGGTTCGCCGACGAGAGCGCGCTCAGGGGGCGCCGCGTCTTCCTCTCGCCCGGTCCGATCTGGGAGCCGGAAGCGACGGACGAGGAAGCCTTCCACAACGCGCGCGCTTTCTTCGCCGCCGGCATTCGATCCGGCGACCGCGTGCACAACGCCTTCGCCTACCACATGACGCCCGGCGGCTTCCTGCTCGACGCGGGCGCGCGGGCGCTCGGCTGCACGGTGTTTCCGGCCGGCACCGGCAACACCGACATGCAGGTGGAGGCCGCGGCGGCGCTGCGGCCGACCGTCTATTGCGGGACACCCGACTTCCTGAAGGTCATGCTGGACCGCGCCGCGCAGGCGGGCAAGGACCTCTCCTCGTTCCGCCGCGGGCTGGTCTCGGGCGGCGCGCTGTTTCCGTCGCTGCGGGCAGAATATGCCGCGCGGGGCATCAAGGTCCTGCAATGCTACGCCACGGCCGAGTTCGGCGTCATCGCCTACGAGACCGCGGGCGACGACGGTGAGCCGAATCCCGGCATGATGATCAACGAGAACCTGATCGTCGAGATCGTACGGCCGGGCACCGGCGACCCGGTGGAGGACGGCGAGGTCGGCGAGGTTGTGGTCACCGGCTTCAACCCGGTCTACCCGCTGGTGCGGCTGGGCACCGGCGACCTGTCCGCCACCATGCCGGGCGCATCCCCCTGCGGACGCACGGGCCGGCGGCTGAAGGGCTGGATGGGCCGCGCCGACCAGCGCACGAAGATCAAGGGCATGTTCGTCGACCCGAAGCAGGTCGCGGAGATCGTCAGGCGTCATCCAGAGATCGCCCGGGCGCGGCTCGTGGTGACGCGAGACGGCGAGAGCGACGCGATGGAACTGCGCGCGGAGAAGGCCGACGGGGCGTCGCCGGATGCTTCGGCCATCGCCGCGTCGCTGCGCGATCTGACCAAGCTGGGCGGCAAGGTCGAGATCGTCGCGGCCGGTGCATTGCCCAACGACGGCAAGGTGATCGCCGACGAGCGGGACTATGCGAAGTGACCCAAGGGCAAGGCGCACGAAGCTCTTGCATCCGCCGTGTGCGGGTGTGAACATGAGCGCCACGGGATGTCACGGGCCTGACAAGCAGCCGGTTCAAGACACCGACGACAAGATCTGTATCGGAGCGCCGGTCCGCCGGATCCGGAACGCCACGGGAGACTGAAGATGAAGAAGACAGCCACTCTTGCCGCGATGTCGGCATCGATGCTTGCCATGTCCACGGCGGCTTCGTTTGCCGACTACACGCTCAATATCCTGCACATCAACGACTGGCACAGCCGCATCGAATCGAACAACAAGTACGAGTCCACCTGCTCGGCCGAGGACGAGGGGAAGGGCGAGTGCTTCGGCGGCGCCGCGCGCCTCGTCACCATCATCGACGACCGTCGCGAGGCGCTGGCCAACGACAACCTTCTGGTCCTCAACGCCGGCGACAATTTTCAGGGCTCGCTCTTCTACACGACCTTCAAGGGAACCGCCGAGGCGGAGTTCCTGAACCGCATGAAGTTCGACGCCATGACCGTCGGCAACCACGAGTTCGACGACGGCGAGGACGCCCTTGTACCCTTCCTCGAGAAGGTGGAGTTCCCCGTGCTCAGCGCCAACGTGGCGCCGAGCGCGGCGTCGAAGGTCGGCGACATGATCAAACCGTCGCTCGTCGTGGAAGTCGGCGGCGAGAAGATCGGCATCGTCGGCGCGGTCACGACCGACACGCCTGAGATTGCCTCGCCGGGACCCAACATCGCCATCGAAGACGATGTCGCGACGATCACCGCCGAGGTCGAGAAGCTCCAGGCCCAGGGCATCAACAAGATCATCGCGCTGACCCACGTCGGATACGCGCGCGACATGGAGGCGATCGCCAAGATCCCCGGCGTCGACGTGGTCGTGGGCGGTCACTCGCACACGCTCCTGTCGAACACCGACGACAAGGCGGCCGGCCCCTACCCGACCATGATCGAGAATCCGGAAGGCTACGAGGTTCCTGTCACCCAGGCGGCGTCCTATTCGAAGTATCTCGGCGAGCTGAAGGTGGTCTTCAACGACGAGGGCGTCGTGACGTCGGCCACCGGCGATCCGATCCTGCTCGACAAGTCGATCGTTCCGGATGAAGCCGTGCTTGCACGCATCAAGGAACTCGGCGCGCCGATCGAGGAACTGAAGGGCCGCGAGGTCTCCGAGACCACCGCGCCGATCGACGGCAGCCGCGACACCTGCCGCGCGCAGGAATGCGAGATGGGCAATCTCATCGCCGACGCCATGCTGGACCGCACGGCCGACCAGGGCGTGACCATCGCCGTGCAGAACGGCGGCGGCATCCGCGCCTCGATCGACGAGGGCACGATCACCATGGGCGAGGTGCTCACGGTGCTGCCGTTCCAGAACACGCTGGCGACCTTCCAGATCACGGGCGCCGACCTGCGCACCTCGATCGCGGCGGGTCTGTCCGAGATCGAGGAAGGCAAGGGCAAGTTCCCGCAGGTCGCGGGTCTCAAGTACACCTTCGACAAGTCGGCCGCGCCGGACGACCGCCTGAAGTCGATCGAGACGATGGAGAACGGTGCCTGGGTGCCGCTCGACGACGGCAAGCTCTACACGGTCGCGACCAACAACTTCGTGCGCGGCGGCGGTGACGGCTACAAGCTCTTCGCCGACAATGCGCAGAACGCCTACGACTTCGGTCCGGGGCTCGAACAGGTGGTGGCGGACTATCTCGCCGAGAACCGGCCGTTCACACCCGCGCTTGACGGCCGCATCACCGAGGTGAGCAGTGCCGCTCCCGCACCGGCGGAGGAAACCCCGGCGGCAACCGAGCCCGAAAAGAGGACGGAAATGGCCCCGGCCGAGCCCGAACAGAAGGCCGAGATGGCCCCGGTCACCGAGCCGGAAGCCAAGATGCCGGAACTGCCGGCCGCATCCACCAGCCTCACGGCGACCGCGCCGACGGTGCCCGCGGACGATGCGGCCATGAAGGCGGCTGAAGAAAAGAAAATGGCCGACGAAAAGGCCGCCGCCGATGCAGCCAAGGCCGAGGAAGAGGCCAAGGCCGCCGCCATGAAGGCCAAGGAAGAGAAGAAGATGGCGGAGGAAAAGGCCGCCGCCGATGCAGCCAAGGCCGAGGAAGAGGCCAAGGCAGCCGCCATGAAGGCCGAGGAAGAAAAGAAGATGGCGGAGGAAAAGGCCGCCGCCGATGCAGCCAAGGCCGAGGAAGAGGCCAAGGCCGCCGCGATGAAGGCGGAAGAGGATGCGAAGATGGCGGCTGAGGTCAAAGTCGAGACGCCCGAACTGCCGGCCATGTCCTCGACGCTGACGTCCGAACCGCCGACGGTTCCGGCCGAGAAGCCGCAGGAGACCGCGATGGCCGCGCCGGACAAGCCGGCCGAGGGCACGATGGCCGGGGGCGAGGAAACCTATACCATCATGCGCGGCGACAATTACTGGAAGCTGGCGGTGAAGTTCTACGACGACGGCATGAAGTGGTCGATGCTGAAGGAGGCCAATCCGGACCTCGATCCGGACCACCTGCCGATCGGCGGCTCGCTGGTCGTCCCGGCCGCGAACTGACCGCCGACCGAATGGACGCGACCCGCCCTCTCCCTCGAGGGCGGGTCTTTTCGTTTCGGCCCGTCTCGCGGCAATTGGTCCGATTGTCTCGCATCCGCGCAGACCTATCTCCGGTATCGCCGATGGGGGCATCTCGATGACGATCAATCAACGAACCGACATGACGAACACCACCGCGACGGGTCCGCTGCCGCAAGGCCATCCGCCAGTCGCGCAGCCGAAGGTCGGCGTGCTGCTGGTCAATCTCGGTACGCCGGACGGGACGGACCGCGCCTCGATGCGGCGCTACCTCGCGGAGTTCCTGTCGGACCGCCGGGTGATCGAATGGCCGCGCGCCGTCTGGTATCCGGTGCTCTACGGCATCGTCCTCAACACACGGCCCAAGAAGTCGGGCGCGCTCTACGACAAGATCTGGAATCGCGAGAAGGACGAATCGCCGCTGCGCACCTACACGCGCTCGCAGGGCGAGAAACTCGCCGCCGCGCTTGCCGGCCACGACAATATCGTCGTCGATTGGGCCATGCGCTACGGCAATCCCTCGATCGAAAGCGTGCTGGAGCGCATGACGAAGGCGGGCTGCCGCCGCATCGTGATGTTCCCGCTCTATCCGCAGTATTCCGCCACCACGACGGCGACCGTGAACGACAAGTTCTTCGAGGCGCTGATGAAGATGCGATGGCAGCCGGCCGTGCGCACCGTGCCGGCCTATCACGACGAGCCCGTCTACATCGACGCGCTGGCGCGCTCGATCGAGAAGCATCTCGCCTCGCTCGACTTCGAGCCGGAGGTGGTAATCGCATCCTACCACGGCATCCCGCAGAGCTACTTCAAGGCCGGCGACCCCTATCACTGCCACTGCCAGAAGACGACGCGCCTGCTTCGCGAGCGCCTCGGCTGGGACGAGAAGAAGTTGCTCACGACATTCCAGTCCCGCTTCGGACCGGAGGAATGGCTGCAGCCCTACACCGACAAGACGGTGGAGAGGCTGGCGAAGGAGGGCGTGAAATCCGTTGCCGTGTTCAACCCCGGCTTCGTGGCGGATTGCCTGGAGACGCTGGAGGAGATCGCCGGCGAGGTCGGGGAGACCTTCCACGAAAGCGGTGGCACGAACTTCTCGCACATTCCCTGCCTCAACGACAGCGAAGAGGGCATGGCTGTGATCGAGGAGATGGTGCGGCGCGAACTGGGCGGCTGGGCCTGAGCCGAACGGAACCGATGGGCACCCCAGCCGTTGCCGGAGCGTCCTGAGGAACCTCCCCCATGTCACGAAAGCTCGACCTGCGAACCGGCAGGGCCGTCTGGACTGCGTATCGCGCAGCCGCGATCCCCGTCACGCCCCTGACCCGCGACGTCAAGACCGACGTCGCCATCGTCGGCATGGGGATCAGTGCCGCGATGATGGCGGATTCGCTGACGGACGCGGGGCTATCGGTCGTGCTGATCGACCGCCGTGGGCCGATGCTCGGTTCGACGGCGGCCACGACCGCGCTGGTGCAGTTCGAGATCGATCAGCCATTGACGACGCTGACGAAGAAGATCGGCAAGGACCGGGCCGAGCGCGCCTGGCGGCGATCGCGCCTCGCGGTGGCGAACCTTTCCGCCCGCGTGCAGGAACTCGGCATCGACTGCCGCACGACCGAGCGGCCGTCGCTCTATCTCGCCGGCAACCTTCTGGCGCCGCAGGCGCTGCGCGAGGAGGGTTTGCAGCGCAACCGCGCCGGCCTGCGCTCCGCCTACCTGACCGCTGGAGAGCTGAAGGACCGTTTCGGGCTCGACCGGAAAGGTGCGCTGCTCTCCCACGGCAACTACGCTCTCGATCCGAGGCGGCTCACGGCCGGTTTCCTGCTGGCCGCAATCGACCGCGGCGCCCGGGTCTATGCTCCAGCCGAGGCGACCGGTTTCGAAAGCCATCGCGACGGCGTGACGATCTCCACCCGCGACGGCCCGTCGATCTCCGCCGGCGCGGCGGTGATGGCGACCGGCTACGAACTCGCCGACTTCGTGCCAAAGGACCACCATTCGGTGATCTCCACCTACGCCATCGCCACGCGCCCGCAGCCGCGCGCGATCTGGCCCGAAGCCGCGCTCATCTGGGAAGCCTCGGACCCGTACCTCTATCTTCGCGCCACGCATGACGGCCGCGTCATCTGCGGCGGCGAGGACGAGGAGCTCACCGACGAGGAGCGGCGCGACTCGTTGCTTGCCGACAAGACGGCTCGCATCACCGAAAAGCTCGGACGCCTGCTGCCGGGCATCGATACGACACCGGAATTCGCCTGGGCGGGCGCCTTCGGCACGACGCCGAGCGGCTTGCCGCTGATCGGGCCCGTGCCGGGCAAGCGCGGCTTCCATGCGGTGATGGGATACGGCGGCAACGGCATCACCTTCTCGCGCATCGCCGCCGAAGTGGTGACCGCCAGCCTGACCGGGGGTGCGGACCGCGATGCAGACCTGTTCGCCCTCGACCGCGCCTGACGCTCGGAAGCGGCTCAGGCGACGCGTTTCAGCCGCGGCGTTGTCGGCGCGCGGTCGCTCCCGCTCGACCGGACGTCACCGAGCCGGAAGGCTGCGATCAGAACGCGCAACGCCTCGGCCTCGTCGGCTAAGAGCTTGCTCGCGGCGGTCGACTGCTCGACCATCGCGGCGTTCTGCTGTGTTCCCTTGTCGATCGACGTGACCGCCTGGTTCACCTCGGCCAGGCTGGTAGCCTGCTCCCTGGCGCTCGACACAATCGCGGTGACGTTGGCGCTGATCTCCTGCACCTGACTGGCGATCTCCTGAAGCACGCCGCCGGTTTCGCCCACCAGCGACACGCCGGTCTTCACGTGCTCGCTCGAGGCGTCGATCAGCTGCTTGATCTCGCGCGCCGCGCCGGCCGAACGCTGCGCCAACTCGCGTACCTCCTGGGCAACGACGGCGAAGCCCCGGCCGGCCTCGCCGGCGCGTGCCGCTTCCACACCGGCGTTGAGCGCGAGCAGGTTGGTCTGGAAGGCGATCTCGTCGATGATGCCGATGATGCTCGAGATCTTGCCGGAGGAATTCTCGATCCTCTCCATGGCCGCGACGGTCTTGTCCGCGACGATCCCCGACTTCTCCGCATTCCCGCGGGCCTGGCCAACGAGGCGCGCAGCTTCCTCGGCCCGCTCGCTGGTCTCGGCAACCGCGGACGTTACCTCTGCGATCGCGGCCGCGGTCTTCTCCAGCGAGGCGGCCTGCTGCTCCGTGCGGCGCGACAGATCGTCGGCGGCGCCGCGGATCTCGCCGGAGCCCGAGGCGATCCCCTGCGCGTTCTCCACCACGCGGCGCATGGCATCGCGAAGCCGCGCCGTCGCGCCGTTGAAGTCGTGGCGCACCTTTTCCATCGTCGGCACGAAGGGTTCGTCGAGCGTCTGCGTCAGGTCGCCTTCGGCAAGCGCGTTGAGCGCCGAGGCGAGGCAGGAGATGGCGCCCATGCGCGGCGTGACGTCGGTCGCGAACTTCACCACCTTAGACACCCTACCTTCGAGATCCAGGATCGGGTTGTAGGCCGCCTGGATCCAGATCGCGCGCCCGCCCTTCCCGATCCGCATGAACTCGCCCGCGGCGAACTCGCCGCGCTCGAGACGCACCCAGAACTCCTGGTATTCGCGGCTCCGCGCATAGGCCTCATCGCAGAACATGTGGTGATGCCTGCCGACGATTTCGGAAAGCTCGTAGCCGAGGGCGGCGAGGAAGTTCTCGTTCGCAGTGATAATTTCGCCCGTCGGCCGGAACTCGATGATCGCCTGGGAGCGGGACAGCGCGGCGAGTTTCGCCGCATCCTCGCAGGCCTTTTCCCTGAGCGCGGTGATGTCGGTCGCGATCTTGATGATCTTGTATGGCTTGCGACCCGAAAACACCGGGTTGTAGGAGGCTTCGATCCAGATGGCGCTGCCGTCCTTGCGGATGCGCTTGTACTGTTGCCGGTCGAACTCGCCGGATGCGAGCTTGGTCCAGAAGGCGCGGTAGTCGGACCCCGCCGCCTCCGCCGGTTCCACGAACATCCGGTGATGCTTGCCGACGATCTCGTCGCGGGCATAGCCGAGCGCGGCGCAGAAGTTCTCGTTGGCGTCGATGATGATGCCGTCGAGGTTGAATTCTATGACAGCCTGCGAGCGGCCGATCGCCTGGATGACTGCCCTGGAATCGGAAGAGAAGCCCGGAAACATTTTAGATATGCGCCTCGTGACCGCAGCATGCGGAAAGAACCATCTTCAACCATACGCTGCATACATCCTGGTTAAGAAGACGCTAACGCGGGTAAGCACGCCGGCGTTTTGCACCGCCGGCGCGCGGGCGATGGCTTCCGGTTTGCCGATGCGGACTGCCTGCGGTAGTCAGGGCGGCCATCGAGGGGGAGGCATCGTGGTCGTCAAGCTCATCGTCATAGTCGCGACCGGCGTGGTCGTCTATTTCGCCATCGCCCTTATCCTGATCGCATCTTCCACGCCGCCATCCGGGCCGCTGGAGGACGGTGGAAAGCAGGGGCTCGATTTCACCGGGACGCGCGGCGACTACTCCGACCTGCCGGAACAGATCACCTTTACCGCCCGCGACGGAACCGCCCTGCCCTACCGCCGCTACGAAGGAACCGCGGCGAACGGGCGCTTCGTCGTCCTGGTCCACGGGTCCGGCTGGCACGGCATGCAGTTCCACGCCATGGCGAAGAAGCTCGCCGCCGACGGGCTTGGGACGATCATCGTGCCGGACATGCGCGGCCATGGCGAAGCGCCGGCCACACGCGGGGACGTGGATCACATCGGCCAGCTCGAAGAGGACATGGCGGACCTGATCGACGAGTTGCAGCGGCAGGCCGGCGGGCCGGCACAGGTGGTTCTGGGCGGCCATTCGTCGGGTGGCGGGTTCGTGGTGCGCTTCGCCGGCGGGGCTTACGGCGACCGGGCCGACGCCTTCATCCTTATGGCACCCTTCCTGAAGTACGACGCGCCGACGACGCGGCCGAACTCCGGCGGCTGGGCGCGGCCCGCTACCCGCCGCATCATCGGACTGACGATGCTGAACGCGGTCGGCATCACCGCGCTGAACCATCTGCCGGTCATCTCTTTCGCCATGCCGCAGGAGGTGCTCGACGGACCCTACGGGCACACGGCGACCACGAGTTACACCTATGCGATGACCACCTCCTTCGCGCCGCGGCCAGACTTTGGGAGCGACCTGGCGGCGATCGACGAGCCGTTCCTGCTGGTAGGAGGCGCGGCCGACGAGGCGTTCCTTGCCGAGCGCTACGAGGAGACGATCTCGCCGCACGCGCCCGGCGGCACCTACGTCATCCTGCCGAGCGTGAGCCATCTCGGCGTCGTCAGCGATCCCGGGGCAATCGCCGCCGTCGAGGCATTCCTGTCGGAGCTGCCTGCGGCACGATGACGACGCTGCCGCCACGGAATTGTCTCCCGCCCCAAACCCCTCTACACCACTTTCGTGGTCCGCCGACCCGAGTCGCGGGGCAGAGCGGCGACGTCAAAGGGGGTGCAAGATGAACTTCACGGGTCTGGACATCATCATACCGGTGCTCGTCGTCCTGGTGCTGCTGTTCCTCTTTGCCGGCATCAAAACGGTTCCGCAGGGCAGCAACTGGACCGTGGAACGCTTCGGTCGCTACACCCGGTCGCTCTCGCCGGGGCTGAACCTGATCCTTCCCTTCATCGACCGCATCGGCGCCAAGATGAACATGATGGAGCAGGTGCTGGACGTCCCCACGCAGGAGGTCATCACCCGCGACAACGCCATCGTGGCCGTCGACGGCGTGGCCTTCTACCAGGTGCTGAACGCTGCCCAGGCGGCCTATCAGGTGGCGGGTCTCGAGAATGCCATCCTCAACCTCACCATGACCAACATCCGCTCTGTGATGGGCTCGATGGACCTCGACGAGCTCCTGTCGAACCGCGACGCGATCAACGAGCGGCTGCTCAGGATCGTCGACGAGGCCGCGAGCCCCTGGGGCATCAAGGTCACCCGCGTCGAGATCAAGGACATCAATCCGCCGGCCAACCTGGTGGACTCCATGGCGCGCCAGATGATGGCTGAGCGCAACAAGCGCGCCCAGATTCTGGAGGCCGAAGGCCTCAAGCAGGCGCAGGTGCTGGAGGCCGAGGGGCGGAAGGAAGCCGCCTTCCGCGACGCCGAGGCACGCGAGCGTGCGGCGGAAGCCGAGGCCCGGGCCACCCAGGTCGTGTCCGAGGCGATCGCGGCCGGCGACGTGCAGGCCATCAACTACTTCGTAGCGCAGAAGTACACCGAAGCGCTGGCGCGGATCGGATCGGCGACCAACAGCAAGGTCGTGCTGCTGCCGGTCGAAGCCTCCGCGCTGATCGGCTCGCTCGGCGGCATCGGCGCCATCGCCAAGGAAGTATTCGGCGGCGAATCGCCCACCCAGAACACGCGCGGCGCGAACCGCCCGCCGCTCGTTCCGCCCGGTCAGGGCTGACCCGCCGCGCCGGGAGGGCCCCATGCTGGAACGCATCTTTTCCGAACTCGGCCCGTGGAACTGGCTGGTGCTCGGTTTCGTCCTGCTCACGCTCGAGATCATCCTGCCCGGCGTCTTCCTGGTGTGGATCGGGCTTGCCGCGCTCGCGG
The DNA here is from genome assembly GCF_001889605.1 of Aquibium oceanicum. Lineage (NCBI taxonomy): Bacteria > Pseudomonadati > Pseudomonadota > Alphaproteobacteria > Hyphomicrobiales > Phyllobacteriaceae > Aquibium > Aquibium oceanicum. Next base: position 4,453,562 of record NZ_CP018171.1, read on the forward strand.
TCGGCGTCCTGTCCATCGCCATCTGGGAGTTCTCCCTGTGGATATGGCAGGTGCAGATCCTGGTCTTCCTGGTCTTCTCGCTGCTGTCGGCCTGGCTCGGCTACCGTTTCGTGCGGCGCGACGAATCGCCGAGCGACCAGCCCCTGCTCAACCAGCGCGCCAGACAGCTCGTCGGCCGGACGGGCACGCTGGACGAGGCGATCCGCGACGGCCGCGGCAGGCTGAAGCTCGGTGACACGTGGTGGCCGGTGAACGGTCCCGACGCAGCACCCGGCACGAAGGTGCGGGTGGTCGCGGCCACGGACGGCGACCTCGTGGTGGAACCGGTCTGAGCTTTTCGGGCGGTCAGGCGGCTCCCAGCCGCAGGAGATCGTGGAAATGCACGACGCCGACCGGGACACCCTCGTCGACCACGACAAGCGCGCTGATGTGATGCTCGTTGAGCAGCGCCATCGCCTCCGCCGCCAGCGTGCGCGGCGTGACGGTTTTAGGATTGCGCGTCATCAGCTCGTCGATGGCGATCTCCGCCAGATTGAGATGCAGGCTGCGCGCCAGATCGCCGTCGGTGAAGATGCCGGCGAGACGGCCGTCCTCGCCCGTCACGCAAACGCAACCGAAGCGCTTCGCCGAAAGCATCGTGATGGCCTCCGGCATGGTAACGCCGCGCCCGACGACAGGCATCTCGTCGCCGACATGCATGATCTCGCGAACCTGCGTCAGGTTGGCGCCGAGCTGGCCGCCGGGATGGAAGGTACGGAAGTGATCCGGCGTGAAGCCGCGCGCCTCCAGAAGCGCGACGGCGAGCGCGTCGCCGATGGCGAGTTGCAGCACCGTGGAGGTGGTGGGAGCGAGCCCGTGCGGGCATGCCTCGGGCGACTTCGGAAGGCACAGCACGAGATCGGCCGCGGAAGCGAGCGTCGACGTCTCTCCGGAGGTGATGGCGATCAGCGGGATCTTGAAGCGCCGCGAATAGGCCACGATCCCCTTCATCTCGGAAGTCTCGCCCGACCACGAGATGGCGATGATCGCGTCGTCGGGGGCGATCATGCCGAGGTCGCCATGGTTGGCTTCGGCGGGATGGACGAAGAAGGCGGGCGTGCCGGTCGAGGCGAGAGTCGCCGCCATCTTGTTGCCGATATGGCCGCTCTTGCCGACGCCGGTGACGATCGCGCGACCCCCGATCCCGGCGAGCATCTCCACAGCCTTGGCGAAGGATTCGGAAAGCCCGTTGCCGAGCGCGGCGGCGAGCGCCGCCATCCCCGCCTGCTCGGTGGTGATGGTGCGGACGGCGGATTCGATCGCCGCCTTGGCGTCCACGCGCTGATTCAGGACTTTCCCGTGCATGGCGACGCTCTATCCCGTCCAAACCCGGCTGTCCAACCTTGATTTCAAACGACGAATGCCGCGCCGGCAGGGCCGCTTCAACCTCCCGTTAACCATCGGTGTTTACGGTTCGGTAAAGTTTCGCACCGGGCGGCTCGTCGGATCACCATGCTCGAATTGCCACAGAGACGATCGGCAGGATCTCGTCGCCTGCCCGCGCGACGGTTCGCTCTGCTGGCCTCGACGGCGCTTCTGTCTCTGACGCTCACCCACGCGGCCGCGCAGGAGAACCTGCTGCGGGGACAGCTGACCGAGAGCCAGATCAACGAGGAACTTCTCGCCGGGCAAGAGGGTGATGCGTCGGCCGAACCCTCGCGCGGCGGCATACCGACGCCGGGCTACGTACCCGTCAGCGAGGGCGCGCTCGATCCCGACGAGGAAACGCGCGACGACAATGCCAGCCTGTTTCCGATGGAGGAGGAGGACAACGACGCCTTTTCCGAGCGGCCGCCCGCCCCGCGACGGGCCGCCCGCGCCACGAACCAGCGGGAGGAAGCCGCAGACGCCGCAGCACCCGATCAGCCGGATGTCGGGGAGGAAACGGACGAGACCACGGTCGGCACCGTCCGCCAGGAGCGTATCGATGCCCTCGACGAGGAAGCCAACCGGCGCCTCGAGCCCGAGAACCCGCGCACGGCCGCCATCGAGACCCCGTCGTTCGAGGAGGAGGAGAACCCCTATTCGCCGCTCGGCCTGCGCGTCGGGACCTTCGACGTCTTCACCACCCTCGACCAGGGACTGACCTGGTCGACCAACCCCCGGAACGCGCCGGGCGGAACCGAGGGGGTTCTGTCGCAGACCGAGTTGCGTCTGAACGCCGTCTCCGACTGGACGCGCCACTCGGCCGCTTTCAACGCCTTCGGCATCTACAAGGAATCCGTCTCCGGAGACGACGACTACGACGAACTCCAGGGCGGCATCGACGCTTCCTTCAACGCCGATCTCGCATACGGACTGAACGCCGGCGCGACGTTCGCCTACACGGTTCGTCCGGAGTCGGCCTCTTCGCCGGTCGACATCGGCAACGTGGTCTCGGAGCCCCTGCTGCACGAGCTTTCCGGCGACCTCTCGGTCGGCAAGGAGGTCGGCAAGGCGCGCTTTTCGCTGACCGGTTCACTGGATCGGGAAATCTATTCCGACGCCGACCTGTCGTCCGGCGGAACGCTGTCGCAGAAGGACCGGAACTTCACGCTCGCCACGGTCGCGCTGCGTGCCGGCTACGAGGTCTCGCCGACGATCGTCCCCTTCGTCGAGGGAGAGATCGGTCGCCGCTACTACGATCTCGAGGTTGACTCCAGCGGTTACGCCCGTTCCGCGGACAGGCTGGCCCTGCGCGGCGGCTTCGAGCTCGATTTCGGCGAGAAGCTGTCGGGCGAAGTCTCCGCCGGCTGGCTGCGCGAGAATTTCGACGACGATCGCCTCACGCCCGTCTCCGGCCTCCTGCTGGACGCGGCTCTTGCCTGGTCGCCGACGCGCGGCACGACCGTGTCGCTGATCGGCTCGACCGAGGTGGAGGGTACGACGACGGCGAGCGAGAGCGGCTCCGTGCGTTACGCCGCGAGCATCGAGATGCTGCGGCAGGTCCGGGCCAATCTGACGCTGGGCGCCAATGCGGGCCTGGCCTGGCGCGACTACGTGAACTCTTCCGATCACGAGCTGACGTTGAGCGCGGAAACGAATGCGACCTGGTGGTTCAACCGCTACGCCGGCATCAACGGAAGGCTGCGCCACGAGCGCTTCGACAGCACGATCGCCGGCCGCGACTACGACGCCACCAGCGTCTATCTCGGCCTCAAGCTCCAACGCTGACCGCGGCGGAGCGGCATTTCGAGAACACTCAGCCGATCTTCGCCTTGGCCTCGCCCGCGGTGTACTCCTCGAGCAGGTTGGAGATCATTCGCGTCATGCGCGGGCTGAAATCCTTGCGCCAGAGCGAGAAGGCGACGTTGGCTTCGACGAACCCTTCCGGCGAGCCGCAATCGAAGGTGCGGCCCTTGTAGTGATAGCCGTAGAAGGACTGTTGCTTCTGGAGCTTCAGCATCGCGTCGGTGAGCTGGATCTCGTTGCCGGCGCCGCGCTCGTGCGCCGAGAGGATATCGAAAATCTCGGGCTGCAGGATGTAGCGGCCGTTGAGGAAGAGGTTCGATTCGGCCGTTCCCTTGGCCGGCTTCTCGACCATCGAGGTGATCTCGAAGCCGTTGGCGACGTCCTTGCCCTTGCCGACGATGCCGTATTTGTGCGCCTCTTCGGGATCGCACTCCTGCACCGCGATGACGTTGCCGCCGGCTTCCTCGTAAAGCTCCACCATCGCACGCATGCAGCCCTTCTCCGACTGCATGATCATGTCGGGAAGCAGCAGCGCGAAGGGCTCGTCGCCGACCAGATTGCGGGCGCACCACACCGCGTGGCCGAGACCCAGCGGCACCTGCTGGCGCGTGAAGCTCGTCTGCCCGGCCTCCGGCTGCATGCGCTGGAGCTTGGCCAGCTCCGCGTCCTTGCCGCGCTGGGCGAGCGTGTCGTAGAGCTCGAACTGGACGTCGAAATGGTCCTCGATGACGCCCTTGTTGCGGCCGGTCACGAAGATGAACTCCTCGATGCCCGCTTCCCTCGCCTCGTCGACGACGTACTGGATCACCGGCTTGTCCACGACCGTCAGCATCTCCTTGGGGAGCGCCTTGGTGGCCGGGAGGAACCGCGTTCCGAGACCCGCGACCGGGAAAACCGCCTTTCGGACCTTTTTCATGCTGGATGACATCCCGTTTCTCGATTGGGGTAAGGGTGCGACATCATGATGCCGAATTCAGGGGCTACGCATCGGCGGACCGAAACGATCCGGCAAGGCATTGCCCCGCAGGATGTATTGCGAATTCTTTCTATGGTAAACCCTTTGCTAACCCGCGCACGGCAGGATTCCGGACTTCGCGAAACGAATTCGGAGGCAATAATGTTCCAGATGAAGAAGAACGTCCGATCGGCGGCGCTCGGCCTACTGGGCTTTGCAGTGGTGTTCGCGGCCCAGCCGGCCGCCGCCGATGCAGGATTCCAGAAGTGGGTGGCGAGCTTCCGCGGCGTGGCGGCCAGCAACGGCGTTTCGGGTGCGACGTTCGACCGCGCCTTCCGCGGCGTGACCGCCCCGGATCCGGAAGTGCTCGAAAAAGCGCGCTACCAACCCGAGTTCACAGCCCCCGTCTGGGACTATTTCGACAACCGCGTCCACGAAGACTCCATCGCCGTCGGCCGGCAGATGGCCCGTCAGTGGAAGCCCTGGCTCGACCGCATCGAGCGCCAGTATGGCGTCGACCGCCATATCCTCCTGGCGATCTGGTCGATGGAATCGAACTACGGCGAGATTCTCAAGAACGACAAGGTGATGCGCAACGTCGTGCGGTCGCTGTCGACCCTCGCCTATGCCGACAAGAGGCGTGCGAAGTTCGCGCGCTCGCAACTCGTCGCCGCGCTCAAGATCCTGCAGAGCGGCGACATCGATGAGAGCCATCTGACCGGCTCCTGGGCGGGAGCCATGGGACACACCCAGTTCATCCCGACCAGCTACCAGGCCTATGCGGTGGACGCCGACGGCAACGGCAAGCGCGACATCTGGAACTCGGTTCCCGATGCGCTGGCCACGGCGGCCAACCTCCTGCGCAAGAACGGCTGGCAGGCAGGCAAGAGCTGGGGCTACGAGGTGACGCTGCCGCCCGGCCGGAAATTCCCCGGCGGGTCGATGTCGCTGTCGAAGTGGCAGTCGATCGGCGTGGTGCGAGCCCGCAACAAGCCCTTCCCGAGCCCGTCCGACAATGCCGAGCTGAAGGTGCTGGACGGGCGCGAGGGACCGGCCTTCCTCATGACGAAGAATTTCTTCGTCCTGAAGCGCTACAACAACGCGGACAAGTACGCGCTGGCGGTCGGGCTGCTCGCCGACGAGATCGCGGGCTATGGCGGACTGGTGCGCGACTGGAACAGGCCGTTCACGAAGCTCTCCTTCGAGGAGAAGCAGGAACTCCAGAAGCATCTCCTGACCCTCGGCTATTATGACGGCAAGATCGACGGCAAGATCGGCTCGGGTTCCCGTTCGGCGATCGTCGCCGTCCAGCAGGCGCTTGGGCTCCAGCCGGACGGACATCCCAGCAAGGAAGTCCTCAGCCGGCTGAGAGAGCGCTGAGGCGGAAAGTACTGCGTTTGAAATCGCCGCTGCTGCGCAAATGGACGGGCCTCTGCCTCGCGCTCGCGATCATCGCGAGCGCGGCTGCCGTAGTGACGTTCCTCGGGTCTGTCTCTGAGGCACAAGCGCAGGAGCGCCCGAGGACGCTGTTCCAGCTCCTGTTCCCCAACCGGCGGGAAGAAAGCCGTCCGGCGGCGAGGGAGCCGCAGCCGCGGCAGAAGAAGCGTACCCCGCCCGCCCGCGCGGAACCGCGCGAGGCCACGCCCGCACCGGCTGCAGCCAGCGCCCCTCCCCCGCCCGCCGACGTCGAGAAGGCCGGGGACGCACGCCCCCTTCTGGTGGTGGGCGACTTTCTGGCCGGAGGCCTGGCCGAGGGCCTCGAGACCGTGTTCGAGGACGACCCGACGGTGCGGATCGTCGACCGGTCGAACGGCTCGTCGGGCTTCGTCCGCAACGACTTCTACGATTGGCCGGGAAAGATCGGCGACATCCTCGACGAGGTGAAGCCCGCCGTCGCGGTCGTCATGATCGGCTCCAACGACCGACAGGTCATGGGCATCGGCAGCTCCACCGAGCCCGTCCGCTCGGACCGCTGGGCCACGGAATACGAGGCTCGCGCCACGATGTTCGCCTCGGCTTTTTCCAGCCGCGGCATCCCGCTTGTGTGGGTCGGACTGCCGTCTTTCAAGTTCAGCAAGATGTCGTCGGACATGATCGCCTTCAACGACATCCACCGGCGCGCCGCGGAAGCCGCATCCGGCGTCTTCGTCGACATCTGGGACGGTTTCGTCGACGAGAACGGCGCCTTCGTGACCAACGGGCCCGACATCAACGGGCAGCCGGTGCGGCTGCGCGCGAACGACGGCATCAACCTGACCCAGGCCGGCAGGCGCAAGATCGCCTTCTATGCAGAGAAGCCGCTCGCCCATATCCTCGAAGACGGATCGCCAGGCGTCTCGCCCGACGGCGAGATCGGGGAGATGTTCGGTCCGCCGATCCCCGGCTCCACGCCGGTGATCCAGCACACGACGCCGGTCTCGCTGACCGACCCCGAACTCGACGGGGGCGACGAACTGCTCGGGCTGGTCGTCGTGCCGAGGCGCGACAATGCGCTGACCCCTGCCCAGAAGCTGGTGATCGAGGGGCTGGCGCCGGATCCGCGCCCCGGGCGCGTCGACGATTTCGGACGTTCCAGCCTGCCGGAGGCCGCGCCGGACGAGGGCGACCGCACCTCCGCGCTGCCCGAGAGGCCCGAAACCGGCACCGCTGTGACGGAGGATCAGGCCGCCCGCGATGTCAGCGCAGGGTCGCAATCTTCCGACTGACGATCCAGGCAACCGGAATGGCGACTAGCGCCCCAGCGACGGCCGCCGCGGCGATGGTCGTCGCATCGAAGCGGTGCAGGTCCATGGTCAGAAGCGCCGTCAGGAAGACGCCCATCATGACGGGCGCGACGAGAACGTAGACGACAAGCGGAAGCTTGAGCATGTTTCCCTCCATCGGAAAACCGGCCCCGGCGGGGACCGGCGGAGGAAGGATCGTCCGTCGCGGACGCCTTGCCTTGACATGGCTCAACCGGACGCAAATCGCCGGCAGCGGCGCGTTAAACCGACCCACCTCCCACCGCCCCGCGGCTGTTCGCAGACCTCAGCGGGGCAGGAGCGTGCTGCCCATGAGCGCCTCGTCGATGGCGCGCGCAGCCTGACGGCCCTCGCGGATCGCCCAGACGACCAGCGACTGGCCGCGGCGGACGTCGCCGGCGACGTAGAGCTTTTCGATGTTCGTCCTGTAGTCGTGGTCGTTGGCGACGACGTTCTTCGATCCACGTCGATCGGTGTTGGTGGTAAGGCCATCACGCAGCTCGGCCATGATGCCGCTCTCGTTGGGACCCGAAAAGCCGATGGCAATGAAGGCGAGATCGGCGCGGATGACGAATTCGCTGCCGGCGATCGGCTTGCGCGCCTCGTCCACCTCGCAGCACTTCACGCCGGTCAGAACGCCGTCCTCGCCGACGAATTCCAGCGTCGCGACCTGGAACTCGCGCTGTGCGCCCTCGGCCTGCGAGGAGGAGGTCCGCATCTTGGTCGCCCAGTAGGGCCAGACCGTCAGCTTGTCTTCCTTCTCCGGCGGCTGGGGGCGGATGTCGAGCTGGGTCACACGCACGGCGCCCTGGCGGAACGCCGTCCCGACGCAGTCCGACGCGGTGTCGCCGCCGCCCACGACCACGACGTGCTTTCCGCCTGCCAGGATCGGGTCGGAGGGCCAGGCGACGGACTGGATGTCCTCGCCGCCGATGCGGCGGTTCTGCTGCACCAGATAGGGCATGGCATCATGGACGCCGGCGAAGTCGCGGCCGGGCAGATCGGACGGACGCGGCTTCTCCGAACCGCCGCAGTAGAGGACCGCATCGTATTCGGCGAGCAGCTCCTCGGCCTTCTTGTCGACACCGACATTGACGCCACAGTGGAAGGTGACGCCCTCGCCTTCCATCTGCTCGACGCGCCGGTCGATGTAGTGCTTCTCGATCTTGAAGTCGGGAATGCCGTAGCGCATCAGCCCGCCGGGACGGGATTCGCGCTCGTAGACGTGAACGTCGTGCCCGGCGCGGCCGAGTTGCTGCGCCGCCGCCATTCCGGCGGGACCCGAGCCGATCACCGCTACCTTCCTGCCGGTCTTGTGTTCCGGCGGGAAGGGCCGGACGAAGCCCAGCTCATAGGCCTTGTCGCCGATGGCCTGCTCGATCGTCTTGATGGCGACCGGAACGTCCTCGAGGTTCAGCGTGCAGGCCTCTTCGCAGGGCGCCGGGCAGATGCGGCCGGTCCACTCGGGGAAGTTGTTCGTGGAATGGAGATTGCGGATCGCGTTTTCCCAGTCGCCCTGGTAGACGAGCTCATTCCAGTCCGGAATCTGGTTGTGGACGGGGCAGCCCGTCGGCCCATGGCAGTACGGGATGCCGCAATCCATGCAGCGCGCGGCCTGTTTCTCGACCTCGCGGTCCGACATCGGCAGCGTGAACTCGCGGAAATGCCGGATGCGGTCGGACGCAGGCTGGTACTTGTGCACCTGCCGGTCGATCTCGAGAAAACCTGTTACCTTGCCCATTCTCGTTCCTACTCGCGGACCGCGGGAACATCCCGCAGCCAGTTTGCTACCTTCAGTCCGGGCACCTGTGAAAAGGCGCTATCGTCAGTTACCACCACCGCGTCCAACACTATCCCCTGACAGGCGATCCACAGGTCGTGCGGCCCCATCTGAACCCCCTGCCGCTCCATGGACGTTCTGAGCGTCGCGTATTGTTCTTCGGCCGGACTCTCCAAAGGCCAGACGTCGATCGTTTCCAGCAGCGCTTCGAACACCCGGCGTCCACGTTGATTGTCGTTCTTCGTCAAGCCAAACAATATCTCTGCCTTGACGATCAGACTGATGCCGATCTCGTGCTGTCGATGTTCCCGCAGCCTGCGGTCTACCGACCCGTTCGGGTTCCGGAACAGGTCCGAGACGATGTTGGTATCGAGCAGATAACGCATCACAGCTTGATGTCGTCGAGCGGCAGCAAACCTTCGTCGCCTGGATCGCCGGGGAAGTCTTCTATGGGGCCATTCTCCTTCAACCAGTCAAGCACCTCCACGAGCGAACGCTTCCGCGTCTTGGGACGAAGATGAACCGTGCCATCCTCGTCTCGTGAAATCAGAACCTTTTCGGTCTCGAACTCGAATTCTTTCGGGATCCGTACAGCCTGACTTCGCCCGTTTCGAAAGACGCTGATCTCACGCTCCTTCCGAACCTGTTCCATCGTCGCCTCCATCGTCTGGCATATGCCCAGACATATGCCAGATCGAGCTACCCATCAACCGCGCCTGCGCTTCAGCCTCACGCCTCCTCATGAGGGCCTTGCGGCCTGACCCGGCCCCTACTCCGCAGCGACCCCCATCCTCATGCGTTCCATTTCCCGCAGGGCGCGGCGGTATTCGACCGGCATCACCTTGCGAAACTTGGAGCGGTAGTTCGCCCAGTCGTCGAGTATCGCGCGGGCGCGGTTGGAGCCCGTGTAGTGCGCGTGGTTGGTGATCAGCTGCACCAGCCGCTCCTCGTCGTGGCGGGTCATGTCGCCGGAGACGTCGACGCGGCCCTTGTGCATCAGATCGCCGCCGTGGTGGTGCAGCTTCTCCAGCATGTCGTCTTCCTCGGGCACCGGCTCGAGTTCGACCATGGCCATGTTGCAGCGCTCGGCGAAATCGCCTTCCTCGTCGAGCACATAGGCGACGCCACCCGACATGCCGGCCGCGAAGTTGCGCCCGGTCTTGCCGATGACGACCACCGCGCCGCCTGTCATGTACTCGCAGCCGTGGTCGCCACAGCCTTCCACGACGGTGACGGCGCCGGAGTTGCGCACCGCGAAGCGCTCGCCCGCGACGCCACGGAAGTAGCATTCGCCTTCGATCGCGCCGTAGAGCACTGTGTTGCCCACGATGATGGACTCCTCCGCCTTGATCCGGGAGTTCTCCGCGGGGCGGATGACGATCCGGCCGCCGGAGAGACCCTTGCCGACATAGTCGTTGCCGTCGCCGATCAGCTCGAACGAGATGCCGCGCGCCAGGAAGGCGCCGAAGGACTGGCCGGCGGTCCCGGTGAGCGTCACCGAGATCGTGTCCTCCTTCAGTCCCTTGTACTTCCAGCGCTTGGCCACGGCGCCCGACAGCATGGCGCCGGTCGAGCGGTCGGTGTTGCGGATCGGAAGCTCGATCTTCACCTTCTCCTTGCGCTCCAGCGCCGGGCGGGCGAGTTCGATCAGCTTGCGGTCGAGCACGTCGTCGATCGGATGCTTCTGGAGCATGGTCCAGTAGGTCTCCTCCTTCGGCGCGTCGGGCTTGAAGAAGACGCGGCTGAAATCGAGACCGCGCGACTTCCAGTGGTCGACCATCGTCTCCTTTTCGAGCAGCTCGCTCTGGCCAATGATCTCGTCCAGCCTGCGATAACCCATGTCGGCCAGAAACTGCCGCACTTCCTCCGCCACGTAGAAGAAGTAGTTCACGACGTGCTCCGGCGCGCCCTTGAACCGTTTGCGCAGAACCGGGTCCTGCGTGGCGATGCCGACCGGACAGGTGTTGAGATGGCACTTGCGCATCATCAGGCAGCCCGCCGCGATCAGCGGCGCGGTCGAGAAGCCGAACTCGTCGGCCCCGAGCAGCGCGCCGATGATGACGTCGCGGCCGGTCCGCAAGCCGCCGTCGACTTGCAGCGCGACGCGTGAGCGCAGGCCGTTCAGGACCAGCGTCTGGTGCGTCTCGGCAAGGCCCATCTCCCAGGGCGAGCCGGCGTGCTTGAGCGAGGTCAGCGGCGAGGCGCCGGTGCCGCCGTCATAGCCGGCGATGGTGATGTGGTCCGCGCGCGCCTTGGCGACGCCGGCCGCGACGGTGCCGACACCGACCTCCGACACCAGCTTCACCGATACGGCGGCCGCCGGATTGACGTTCTTCAGGTCGAAGATCAGCTGCGCCAGATCCTCGATCGAATAGATGTCGTGATGCGGCGGCGGCGAGATGAGGCCGACGCCGGGCGTGGAGTGCCGCGTCTTTGCGATCGTCGCATCGACCTTGTGGCCGGGCAGCTGACCGCCCTCGCCCGGCTTGGCGCCCTGCGCGACTTTGATCTGCATCATGTCGGAGTTGACGAGGTATTCCGCCGTCACGCCGAAGCGGCCCGAGGCCACCTGCTTGATGGCCGAGCGCTCGGGGTTCATCGATCCGTCGGGCAGCGGCAGGTAGCGGTCCGGCTCTTCGCCGCCCTCGCCTGTGTTGGACTTGCCGCCGATGGCGTTCATGGCGCGCGCCAGCGTGGTGTGGGCTTCACGGCTGATCGAGCCGAACGACATCGCTCCGGTCGAGAACCGCTTCACCAGTTCGGTCGCGGGCTCGACCTCGTCTAGCGGCACCGGCGCGCGGCCGGTATCGGCCGCCGTGCGGATGTGGAACAGGCCGCGGATGGTCTTGGCGCGCGAGGATGAGCTGTCGATCTGGCCGGAATACTCCTTGTAGGTGTCCCAGGAGCCCTTGCGGACGGCGTGCTGCAGCGTGGCCACGGCATCCGGCGACCACATGTGCGCTTCGCCACGGATGCGGTACATGTACTCGCCGCCGATATCGAGCGCGTTGCGCAGGACCGGGTCTTCGCTGAAGGCCGCCTCGTGCCGGTCGACCGTCTCGGTCGCGACCTCCTCCAGCCCAACGCCCTCGATGGTCGTCGCCGTGCCGGTGAAATACTTCTCGACGAAGTCCGTCTTCAGCCCGACCGCGTCGAAGATCTGCGCGCCGCAATAGGACTGATAGGTCGAGATGCCCATCTTGGACATGACCTTGAGGATGCCCTTGCCGATCGACTTGATGTAGCGCGAGACGACCTCGTAGGCATCGACCTCCGGCGGGAAGTCGCCGCGGCGATGCATCTCGGTCAGCGTGTCGAAGGCGAGGTAGGGGTTGATCGCCTCGGCGCCGTAGCCGGCGAGGCAGCAGAAGTGATGCACCTCGCGCGGTTCGCCGGATTCCACGACGAGGCCGACCGAGGTCCTGAGCCCCTTACGGATCAAGTGATGGTGCACGGCAGCGGTGGCGAGCAGCATCGGGATCGCGATCCGGTCCGGCCCGATCTGTCGGTCGGACAGGATGATGATGTTGTAGCCGCCCGCGACCGCGGCCTCGGCGCGCTCGCACAGCCTCTCCAGCGCGTGCGGCATGCCTTCGGCACGCTCGCCGGCGCCATAGGTCACGTCGATCGTCTTGGTGTCGAAACGGTCCTCGGTGTGGCCGATCGAGCGGATCTTCTCCAGGTCGCCATTGGTCAGGATCGGCTGGCGAACCTCGAGCCGCTTCTTGCGCGAGGACCCGACGAGATCGAAGATGTTCGGACGCGGTCCGATGAAGGACACCAGGCTCATGACCAGCTCCTCGCGGATCGGGTCGATCGGAGGGTTGGTCACCTGGGCGAAGTTCTGCTTGAAGTAGGTGTAGAGCAGCTTCGACTTGTCCGACATGGCCGAGATCGGCGTATCGGTGCCCATGGAACCGATCGCCTCCTGGCCGGTCGTGGCCATCGGCGCCATCAGGATGCGCGTGTCTTCCTGCGTGTAGCCGAAGGCCTGCTGGCGATCGAGCAGGGTCACGTCCTTGCGCAGCGCGCGCGGCTCCACCGGCTTCAGCTCCTCGAGAATGAGCTGGGTGTTGTCGAGCCACTTGCGGAACGGATGCTTGCCGGCGATCTCGGCCTTGACCTCCTCGTCGGAAACGATGCGGCCCTGCGCGAGATCGATCAGGAGCATGCGGCCGGGCTGCAGCCGCCACTTGGTGACGATCTTCTCCTCCGGCACCGGCAGCACGCCGGCTTCTGACGCCATGATGACGCGGTCGTCGTCGGTCACGACGTAGCGGGCAGGACGCAAGCCGTTGCGGTCGAGCGTGGCGCCGATCTGCAGACCGTCGGTGAACGCGACGGCGGCCGGACCGTCCCACGGCTCCATGAGCGCGGCGTGGTACTCGTAGAAGGCCTTGCGTTCGGCATCCATGGACTTGTTGCCGGCCCAGGCTTCCGGGATCAGCATCATCATCGCATGGGTCAGCGAATAGCCGCCCTGGTAGAGGAACTCGAGCGCGTTGTCGAAGCAGGCGGTGTCCGACTGGCCTTCGTAGGAGATCGGCCACAGCTTGGAGATGTCGTTGCCGAAGAGCTCGGAATCGACCGAGGCCTGGCGCGCCGCCATCCAGTTGACGTTGCCCCGCAGCGTGTTGATCTCGCCGTTGTGCGCGACCATCCGGTACGGGTGGGCGAGCTTCCAGGAAGGGAAGGTGTTGGTCGAGAAGCGCTGGTGGACGAGGATCAGCGCGCTGTCGAAGCGCGGGTCTTTGAGGTCCTTGTAGTAGGCGCCGACCTGGTAGGCCAGGAACATGCCCTTGTAGACGATCGTGCGCGACGACAGCGAAACGATATAGAAGCCGTTGTCCTGCCCCTGCGTCTCCGAGTGGATGCGGCCCGAGATGACCTTGCGCAGGATGTAGAGCCGCCGCTCATACTCCTCGTCGCTTTCGATCGCGGGGTTGCGACCGATGAAGACCTGGCAGTGCGACGGTTCGGACGCGGCGATGTGCGGCGCCTTCGACAGCGAGGAATTGTCGACCGGAACGTCGCGGAAGCCGATCAGCGGCTGCCCTTCGGCCTTGCAGATCTCGGCGATTACGTCCGCGACATGCGAACGCTGCGCGGGATCGCGCGGCATGAAGAAATGCCCGACGGCATAGTGCCCCGCAGGCGGGAGCGTGATCCCCTGCGCTTCCATCTCTTCGCGGAAGAAGCGGTCGGGAATCTGGACGAGCACGCCCGCGCCGTCGCCCATCAGAGGATCGGCGCCGACGGCACCGCGATGGGTGAGGTTCTCGAGCATCGCGAGGCCATCCTCGACGATCTGGTGCGAGCGGACGTTCTTCATGTTCGCGATGAAGCCGACGCCGCAGGCATCGTGCTCCTTGCGGGGGTCGTAGAGACCACGAGCGTCCGGCAGACGGGAGAACGAGGGCGCACGTTTGGCGGTGCGCACGTCGAGCCTGGCGGCCGAGCTTGGCTCCGTCGTTACGGATGGCGTCAATACCGTCATCGTCCTTCCTCCGTTCCATCCCGCTGGAGGCGAACGCCTCCCGCCGGGTTTCTCATCTTAACAGCCCTGGCGAAATCCTGCACAGGCACGACGCCGCGACGGTTGGTAGCGCGCGGGACGCGCGATCCGATCGTCCTCGACCGCCAGCCTGCGGTTCTTGACTGCTTTCGGTGCCGGTACGCAAGGGCCCGGACCGGCGCGATTTCTCCGCCAGTCCCGGCTCCAGTGTCCGTCGAAAAATAAGACAGTAATGCTGTCCTAATCGCACATTGGCAGAAATGTCCGCGCGGCACAAGACCGAAGCGCAAAAAAGTGACCGTGATCCCGCAACAAACCCGACGAAAGGGCCTTTGTCGCGTAATTTTCTTGCGTTTGGACCCTTTCGACCCCTGAATCTGGAGGAATGAACCAGCGGGAAGAATGGGCTTGAAGTCACGCATCGGGGCAAGGCACTGTCGCGCGACATTTCACACTTCAGGAAAATCCATGATCTTTGCTTCAGACAATTGGGCCGGTGCCCATCCGGCCATCGCGGCGGCGCTTTCCGACCATGCCGGTGGTTTTGCCCGCGCCTACGGCAATAGCGACCTCGACCGGACGGTCACCGACAGGTTCAGCAAAATCTTCGAGCGTGAGGTCGCCGTGTTCTTCGTCTCGACCGGGACGGCGGCGAATTCGCTGTCGCTGGTCTCTGTCAACAAGCCCGGCGGGGTGGCGTTCTGTCACCGCGAGGCGCACATGACGGAGGATGAGGCTGGCGCGCCGGAATACTTTACCGGCGGCGCAAGGCTCTGCCCGGTCGACGGTCCGCTCGGCCGTATCGATCCGGCGAACCTCGATGCCGCGATCGCCCGCTATCCGGCGGAATTCATCCATTCGGGCCGCCCGATGGCGATCTCGATCACGCAGGCGACCGAGATCGGCACCGTCTACGGCCTTGACGACATCGATGCCGTGGCGGAGGTCGCCAGACGCCACAACCTGCCGCTGCACATGGACGGGGCACGCTTCGCCAACGCCCTCGTCTCGCTCGACTGCAGCCCGGCGGAGATGACGTGGAAGCGCGGCGTCGACCTCCTGTCGTTCGGCGGCACCAAGAACGGCTGCTGGTGCGCCGAGGCGGTGGTGCTCTTCGATCCCGGCATGGCGCGGGAGTTCGCCTTCATCCACAAGCGCGCAGCGCAGCTCTTCTCGAAATCGCGCTTCGTCGCCGCCCAGTTCGACGCCTATTTCGCCGGCGACCTGTGGCTGGAGACGGCGCGCTACTCGAACGCCATGGCAGCCCGGCTCGCCTCCCATCTGCGCACCTCGCCGTGCGCGCGGCTTGCCTGGGAACCGCAGGCCAACGAGGTGTTCGCCATTCTGAGCGCGGACGTCTCGGCCGCGTTGCAGCAAAAGGGCGTCGTCTTCCATCCCTGGCACGCGCCGCGAGGCTTCGCGGAGGAGATAGCGCCGGACGAGGCGGTGTGCCGCTTCGTCACCAGCTTCGCCACCACGCAGAAGGACGTGGAGTCTCTCGGCGCGTTGCTCGCCTGAGGGCTTCCAATCATCAACTTTCGGTAACGTCGGCGTCAGCACGGCGTGAAGACGGGTCGCGGCCTCTTTACTTCCAAGTGAGCGGCGGCCTGCCGATGATGTTCGTGCCGGTCGTGACCGGTGCGAAACAGAACCGAGAGGAGAATTGCATGTCGACGAGAACCGTAGTCAGCGCCGCCTATCTTGCGGGCGTCGTCGCGACCGCGCTTTCAGCGGGCGCCATCACCACCGCCGGCACCGCGCAGGCGCAGGACAAGGAAAAATGCTACGGCGTTTCCATGGCCGGCAAGAACGACTGCGCTGCGGGTCCCGGCACCACCTGCGCCGGAACCTCCAAGGTAGACTACCAGGGCAACGCCTGGACCTATGTCGAGAAAGGCACCTGCACCGAGATCGACCTGCCCGGCGAGCGCATGGGCTCGCTCGAGCCGCTCGAGCGCGACATGCCGTCGTAAGCATCGAAGGCGAACGGAGCTTCCGCGATGAACGCGCATGCGCAGATCCGAGCCCCGCACCGGCTCCGCTTTCCGGACCATCCGGTGGCGGGCAAGGCCGGGGCGAGCTTCAAGCCGGAGCACTTCGATGCGATTGCGGAAGACTCCGGCTTCGGCGGCTTCTTCGAGGTCCATGCCGAAAACTACATGGGCGCCGGCGGCCCGCCGCACCTGGCGCTTGCCGCGATCCGGCAGCGGTTTCCGGTCTCCATGCACGGCGTGTGCATGTCGATCGGCGGCCCGCAGCCGCTCGACGAAGCACATCTGGCGCGTTTCGCCGGCGTGGTGGAGCGGTACGAACCCGCGCTCGTTTCCGAGCACCTCGCATGGTCGACGCATGACGACGTCTTCTTCAGCGACCTGCTTCCCCTGCCCTACACCAGCGCGACGCTCGACCATGTCTGCGCCCATGTCGATCAGGTGCAGGAGGCGATCGGGCGCCGGATCCTGATGGAGAACCCCGCGACCTACGTCCTCTTCGCCGAATCGACGTGGTCGGAGACGGATTTCATCCGCGAGATGGCGCGGCGCACGGGGTGCGGCTTGCTGCTGGACGTCAACAACGTCTTCGTCTCCGCCACCAACCACGGCTTTTCCGCGACGGACTACCTCGACGACTTCCCGCTCGATCTCGTCGGCGAAATCCATCTGGCGGGCCATGACGAGCAGGCCGACGACGACGGCAGGCCGCTCCTGATCGATACGCACGACCGCCCGGTTCCGGACCCGGTCTGGTCGCTTTACGAGACGGTGATCGCCCACACCGGCCCGGTGCCCACGCTGGTGGAGTGGGACAGCGACATTCCCGACTGGCACGTGTTGCGCGCCGAGGCGGAAGCGGCCGGCCGTATCCTCGACCGAAACGCGAGCCTGGCGGAGGCGAGGCATGGAACGGTCGTTTGACGACGGCTTGACCGGTTCGCCGCCTTCGCCCGAAGGTGTAGAAGGCTACGCCGCCGCTTTCGCCTCCTGCCTGCTCGATCCCGCACGAGAGGCGCCGGATAGCATCGCCGCTCCCGGTGGCGGGCGCGCCGCGAAGCGTTTCGCCGTCTACCGCAACAACGTGGCGGCGAGCCTCGTGAACGCGCTGGCCGACATCTATCCCGCGGTCGCCAAAATCGTCGGCGAGGAGTTTTTCCGGGCAATGGCGCTGGTCTTCGCCCGCTCCTCCCCGCCGCGCTCGCGCGTGCTCAGCGAATACGGCCACGATTTTCCGGACTTGATCGCCGACTTCGGACCGGCCGCCCGCATGCCCTACCTTGCCGACGTGGCACGGCTGGAGCGCGCCTGGCTCGACGCTTTCCACGCAGCCGACGCGCAGCCGCTGGATGCGCGCGAACTCGGCGAACTGGCGCCCGACGAGCTCGCTTCGGCCTGCTTCGTGCCGCATCCGGCCATGCGACTTGTCCGCTCGCGCTACGCCGCGATCTCGATCATGGAGGCAAACCGCGGCAATGGCGGCAGCGCCGGCAGGATCAGGGGTGATGTCGGCGAGGATGCGCTCGTCACGCGGCCCGGCACGAACGTCGAGGTCCGGCGGCTGCCGCCCGGCTGCGCCGGGTTCCTGCAAGGGCTCGCGGCGGGCGCTTCGCTGGCCGCGGCCGTCGAGAGCGCGCTCGAAGAGCAGCCCGTCTTCGATGCCGGCGGGGCGATCGCCCTGATGATAGAGGCCGGCGCCTTCAGCGCGTTGCGTCCGAACCGGGCGATCGCAACTCAGTCCGCCGGAACGGGAGGGTAGTCATGTCGGGCATGGTGGAAAGCGTGGGAAGACTGCACGCCTCGGTGTTCGGCGCGGTGGAGCGGGCGCTGGACGGCTGGTTCCTCGGCCTCCTTGCCCGCTTCGTCTTCGCCGCCGTGCTGTGGATGTATTTCCTCAATTCGGCGCGCACAAAGGTCGGTGACGGGCTGCTGGGCTTCTTCGCCGTCAGCGACAACGCCTACTACCAGATCGCCCTTCCCGCCGTGGAAGCGGCCGGGGGCGACGTGAGCAAAGTGTCCTTCATTCCCTGGGGCGCCATGGTATGGGCCGGCACCTATGCCGAGTTCGTGCTGCCGGTCCTGATCGTGCTCGGCCTTTTCGCGCGCATCGCGGCGATCGGCATGATCGCCTTCATCCTGGTGCAGTCGATCGTGGATGTCACAGTCCACGCGGTCGGTCCCGAGACGATCGGCAGCCTGTTTGATCGCTTTCCGGATGCGGCGATCATCGACCAGCGACTGCTCTGGGTCTTTCCGCTCGTTTACATCGTGGTGAAGGGCGCGGGCGCGGTTTCGCTCGACGCCCTGCTTTGGCGCGCCCGGGCCAGACCGTACGGAGCGCTCGCGGCATCCGCCGGCTGACGTCGCTCGAGCACGACAAAAAGGGCGGCCCGTTTCCGAGCCGCCCAGCATCGGCCTTCAAGGCCGGTCAGCAAGGGTGGGGCATGCCGCTCAGGCGGCTTTCGCCTCGATCTGCTTCGAAGACTTGGCACCGCCGTTTGCGATGGCGATCTTCCGGGGCTTCATCTCTTCCGGAATGTTGCGCTTCAGGTCGATGTGAAGCAGGCCGTTCTTAAGCTCGGCGCCGTTGACCTCGACATGGTCGGCAAGCTGGAAGCGGCGCTCGAAGGCGCGCGAGGCAATGCCGCGATAGAGGACTTCGGTGCTCTCGCCGTTCTCGGTCTCCGCCTTCTCGCCCTTGATCGTCAGCACGTTGCGGTGAGCCTCGATCGAGATCTCGTCCTCGGCGAAGCCGGCGACCGCCATGGTGATGCGATAGGCATCCTCACCGGTGCGCGCGATATTGTAGGGGGGATAGGTCTGACCGCCATCGGGCTGCGAAAGCGAGTCCAGCATCGTGAAGAGCCGGTCGAAACCGACGGTCGAGCGATAGAGGGGGGAAAAATCGACGTGACGCATGGTTGTTCTCCTGTTGAGCAACATCGTGTTTGCGCTTTGACCGACGGCTGAAAATCCAGACTGGCATTCTCTGTCGGCCAGCGGCCCCGATTTCGGCGACCGCAGGCCTGATTTGGGAATTGGGATTTCGGGTTTCAAGTCCCCTGACAAAGGGGGAGCGCGCCGCATTCGTGGCCGCGGGATACCCGGTCCCTGGGCAATCATACTTTCATCCAATAGTGGCTTGGCTCGCGGGATCGACCGGGCCCGCGGGCCAACCGCTCTTCGGCCCCTGGTCCGCGCGCCCCGCCCGCTCTCCCGAGGGGGAAACCGGGGCCCCCCGACATGAACGCCACATGAACGGCCCCTTCCGCTTCCGTTCAGGTGCACCCGCCTATCTTCCACTCGAACAACAAGAAGCGGCGCGGCCGAACAAGGCCCCGCAAACGGTTCGGTCCGGGTGTAACGTCCCTTCCTCCCGGATCGGCATAGGCCGGAGGCGCCCCATCGCCTCCGGCCTTCAGTTTTTTCGCCATACTGTGCGATGTGTGGTTTCCGGCTCGCAAACGCCCCGGCGCCGATGCGCTCCGGGAAGGTCGGGCTAGGCTTGGGGTTCTGCCCCGGCTGCCGGCCTGTATCGTTCCACCTTGATCTCCCCCTCCCTGCTGCGGGCCTGCGCAATGTCGTAGCTGCCCTGCATGCGCATGAGTGTGTCCATACTCATACCGAAGGCTTTTTCGATGCGCAGCGCCATGTCGGACGAGAGGGCCGCGCGCTCATTGAGAAAGTTGGAGAGCGTCGGGCGGGCCACGCCCAGGATCCCGGCTGCGTCGGTTACGGAAAGTCCTGCCGGCTCGAGGATCTCGGCGCGCACGAAGACGCCCGGATGGGGCGGGTTCTTCATGCGGAAGCTGGTCGTCTCGGTCATGCCATCTCCTAGTGATAGTCTTCGTAGTCGAGGTCGATGATTTCGATCTCATCCCGGTCGATGCGGAACGTGATGCGCCAGTTTTTGCTGACGAAGAGGCTCCACGTTCCTTTCCGATCGCCGGTGAGCTGATGCGCCTTCCAGGCCGGCACACTCCTCAGTTCGTCCTCGCGCTCCATGTCCTGCAGGAAGGCGACGATGTTGCGGATTTTTCCCACGAATGGCGCCTGGAGCCCGCTCGCGTCATCGTAGAGGATCAAACGGCGCAAGCCTTTGTGCTTCACGGATCGAATTCTCATCCCGCGACCGAAATGACGCCTCGAAAGCAGAGTTGTCAAGTGTAACGTTACGCAATACGAGCAATTCCGACGCGTACCAGTTCGGCGGTGCGTCTCGAAGCCTTTGCTTTCCCGCCCGCTCCCTTCTATCAGAGGCCGATGGACGCCACCCAGCAGCCCGCGCCCGCCGCGGCGCCCGTGCCGGAGATCCTCTTCGGAACGGCCGACAACGAAATCCCGCCGCGCGCCCGCGCGGGCTATCTGAAGGCGCGCGACGGACGCCGGCTCCGATACGCCGTGTTCGCCGCCGGCGGGCGGCCCCGCAAGGGCACGGTGGTCATTCTCCAGGGGCGCAACGAGAGTATCGAGAAGTATTTCGAGACGATCGGCGACCTGTCGGTGCAGGGCCTCGGAACCGCCATCATGGACTGGCGCGGCCAGGGCGGATCTGACCGGCTGATCCGCGATCCCGAGCGCGGCTATGTCGACAGTTTCCGCGACTATGTCGGTGACCTCGACCGGTTCTTCGAGGAGATCGTGCTGCCGGACTGTCCCGGACCGTTCTACATCCTCGCCCATTCCACCGGAGCGCTGGTGGCGCTGATGGCGGCACCGGACCTCGTCAACCGCGTCCGCCGCATGGTGCTGACGTCGCCGCTTCTAAGCCTCGAGGGCCTTCCCGTCTCGATGCTCACCGTGCAGCGGTTGGCGACGTTTCTCTACAGCATCGGCCTGGGCTCCATGTATCTCGGCGGCGGACCGCGCTCGGCCGGAAAGACCGCCTTCGCCACCAACACGCTGACGTCGGACTTCCGCCGCTACACCCGCAACACCGGCATCTATTTGCGGCATCCCGAACTCGGCCTCGGCGGCCCCACCGTCACCTGGATCCTGGCGGCCTGCCGTGCCATCGCGCGGGTGACGGACCCGGACTTCATGGCCCGCATCCAAATCCCGACGCTCCTGATCGCCGCCGGTGCCGACGAGGTCGTTTCGACGCCGGCCATCGAGGAATACGCCATGGCGCTGAAGTCGGGCTCGCTGCTCACCATCGACGGAGCCCGCCACGAACTCCTCCAGGAGGCGGACGTCTATCGCGAGCAGTTCCTCGCAGCCTTCGACGCCTTCGTACCGGGCACGGACGTTCTCTAAGACTAGCCGTCGATCGCCTTCAGCGCGGCGGCGTGAAGCTCCGGGGACGCGGCGGCGATGATGTCGCCTCCGTTCTCGGCCGGCCCGCCCTCCCAGGTCGTGACCACGCCGCCCGCCTTCTCGATGATCGGGATCAGCGCCACGATGTCGTAGGATTGCAGCCCGGCATCCACCGCGATGTCGGCGTAGCCCGCCGCGACCATGGCAAAGCCGTAGCAGTCGGTGCCATAGCGTGTCAGCCGCGCCGCGCGCTCGAGGCGATCGTATCGCACGCGCAGATCGCCGGTGAAGAGCGCCGGCGTTGTGGTGAAGACGGTCGCCTGCGAGAGATCGGCGATGCGCCGCGTCGAAAGCCGGCGCGGCCCGCCCGGGCCTTCGTAGAAGGCGCCGTCGGCGGTGGCGAAATAGAGTTCGCCGGTGAAGGGCTGGGACATCATCCCGGACACGGCCCTGCCCGCGACGGTGAGCCCGACGAGCGTTCCCCACATCGGGATGCCGGAGATGAAGGCGCGCGTGCCGTCGATCGGATCGATCACCCAGACCCGGTCGGACCCGCCGTTCTCCGTACCATGCTCCTCGCCCAGAATGCCGTCGGCGGGAAACTCGGCCTTGATCAGTTCGCGGATCACCCGCTCGGCTTCGCGGTCCGCCTCGGTAACGGGATCGAAGCCCGAATCGAACTTGTTGGAGACGAGGCCCGCGGTGCGGAACCGGGGCAAGGTCTCCTTCGCCGCCGCGTCCGCCATCCTGCGCAGGAACTCCGCGATGTCCATCCGTCGCTTCTCCG
The DNA here is from genome assembly GCF_001889605.1 of Aquibium oceanicum. Taxonomy (NCBI): domain Bacteria; kingdom Pseudomonadati; phylum Pseudomonadota; class Alphaproteobacteria; order Hyphomicrobiales; family Phyllobacteriaceae; genus Aquibium; species Aquibium oceanicum. The sequence continues at coordinate 4,475,797 of NZ_CP018171.1, forward strand.
AACTGTTGTAAATCCGTCACATTCGATGCGCGATGAAATGCACGCGCGCGCTTCCATAACTGTTTTCCAAGAGTAGCGCTTGACAATTGTGCATCGCACAATATGGTCTTTCATGAACGGTTTGTTCCGTTCTGCCCTCCTTGGGCGTTTCCTCCCTAGACTTCGACCGCGTCGTGAAAACGATGCGGTCTTTTTTTCGCCGACGGCGGGAGTTGTCCGCCGCGGAGACGATTTTTTGGCTATTCGGCAGCGAGCGGGCGTTCTTCGACGAAGGGCGCCGACCGGATCAGGAGCGTCATGAAGCGGGCGATGTCCTGCGCCAGCGGCTCGAAGCCGCTCGACTTCCGGTATGTTCGCTCGTTCATGTAGAGGCCGCGGTTCACCTCGATCTGCACCGCGTGCAGCCCGCGCGCCGGGCGGCCGTAATGCTCGGTGATGAAGCCGCCCGCATAGGGCTTGTTGTGGGCGACGGTGTAGCCGAGCGAGGTGAGGATGCCGATCGTAGCCTCGGTCATGGCGGCAGAGGCCGAAGCGCCGAACCGGTCCCCCACGATGAAATCGGGCCTGATGCCGCTGTCGCCGAGCCGGATGCTCGCAGGCATCGAGTGGCAGTCGATCAGCGCCGCAACCCCGAACCGCGCCTGCGTGGCCACGATCAGGCGCCTGAGGCTCTCGTGATAGGGCTTGTAGACGAGATTGATGCGGCCCACCGCTTCCTCGAGCGGTATCTTGCCGCCATAGATCTCCTGGCCTTCGCCGACGATCCGCGGCACCGTGCCGAGCCCGCCCGCGACCCGCGCCGAGCGGACGTTGGCGAAGGGCGGCGGCGTTTCCAGGAACATGCGCGGATCGAGTTCCCACGGCTCCCGGTTGACGTCGAGATAGGCGCGCGGGAAGTTCGCCGTCAGCATGGGCGCGCCGAGCGCCAGTGCCTCGCGGAAGAGTTCGTCGACGAAGCAGTCCTCCGAGCGCCGGATCGCATCCCGGTCGAGCCGCGCCATCGCCAGGAAGCGCTGCGGGTAGTGCCGTCCGCTGTGCGGGGAGTTGAAGACGAAGGGAACCGTCTGGCGCTCGGGCTGCCGCACCTCGAAGGGCGCGACGTCGCGGAAGTCGGTCTCGGGGCTCATGGGCGGGGAACCCGCATGCGGATAGCGATCATGGTTGGAACGTGCCACCGGGACCAACGCCTGTCCAGCCTGTCAGCGACCTTCGGGAGCCTGCGATACGGCGGAATTCACTTGATGTTTACCCTGCCTCCCTCATATATCCGCCTTGGTGAACGGGTGGGACCGCGTCTGCCCGACAAGTGATTCGGACGGGAGCACATGGCGAGGATCCTTCTTGCTGAAGACGACGACGACATGCGCCGTTTCCTGGTGAAGGCGCTCGAACGCGCAGGCTACGACGTCAGCGATTTCGACAACGGCGCCAGCGCCTACGAGCGGCTGCGCGAGGAGCCCTTCTCGCTCCTCCTGACCGACATCGTGATGCCCGAAATGGACGGCATCGAACTCGCCCGCCGCGCCACCGAGATCGACCCGGACCTCAAGGTGATGTTCATCACCGGCTTCGCCGCCGTCGCCCTCAATCCCGATTCGAAGGCCCCGAAGGACGCAAAGGTCCTGTCGAAGCCGTTCCACCTGCGCGACCTCGTCAACGAGGTCGAGAAGATGCTTCAGGCCGCCTGACGGGGCCTTAAAAAGTCGCTGGGCTGCCTTGAGAGGACCGCGCGGACGCGGGCGTGGCCGATGTTTCGGCGGACGCGTTTTTGTCATTGACGGCCCCGCGCATTGTGTGGTGTATGCGCGGCGCTGATGGGCGTGTAGCTCAGCGGGAGAGCACTACGTTGACATCGTAGGGGTCACAGGTTCAATCCCTGTCACGCCCACCATCAGTCCTCTTTGAATTTGCGATATATTGCGGATGCATCGTGGTGTCGCTGCCCGTTGTCGGGCGGCCCTGGCAACGAATTGGCGACGTTGATCCGCCTTCGTACCCCCAAGTTGCCACGATCCCTGCGTCGGAGTTCAAACCCCTCCTCCGAGCGATGGCTTGTTCGGAGCGGAGACCGCTGTAGGGAACCGACAATCTCTACAGCTTCCGTCCAAACAACTGAGTCGTCGTCACCGCCGGAGAAGTGGCGGAGGCGCCGTCGGCGATCTCGTTGCGCGTTGGAGAGCGGCTTGCGCTGCTCGCGCGTCGGCAGGATGGCGAGGTCCTTGCTCGCCACCTGGATCAGCGCGAACCATGGCTCCAGCAGAGCCGCTCGCTCGCCGCAAGGTCGACGTCAGCACCGGTATGCCTGCGGCGTTCAACACCGCTGCCGATTCCTCCCCTGGAAGATTGATATCCACCGCGGGAGTTTCTCTGGCGCTGGAATTGTCGACGGGCACCGATTGTTGCCGTCCCGCCATCGGCCGCCGATCAGCGCGTGTTTCTCCAGAAGGCCGACGCGCATGAGGTACGAGGCACCAGGGGTCTAGCCGACGTCAAGCGCGTCCCCCGACCGAAGCTACTTGTAGGCCTTCGAGAACGCCATCCACCCGCGCTCAGGACTCGCAGCGAATGTCGAGCACGGCGCATTTTCCGTTGCTCCGTATCTCCGTAAAGGCTCGGTCGACGGCAGCGGGCAGCGCGATCGGATCCGACACGATCTCGCCCCAGCAGCCGCAGGCTCGCGCGATCATGGCGAAATCCGGCGTCGGTTCCAGACTGGTCAGAGGCATGCGGTTCGCGCGCACCGCATGGCCATCGGGATACATGGCGCGCGTGGCACGCACGACGGCGCCCCATGCAGCGTTGTTGAAGATCACGATCAGGATCGGGATCTTCTCCGCAGCGGCGATCTGCTGACACACGATCGGATTCGCGAAGAGGTAGCTTCCGTCGCCGACGGTGGCGATGACTTCGCGTTGCGGCGCAGCCAGCTTGGCACCGAGCGCCGCGGGCAGTCCCCAGCCAAGGCCGCCGGCGGGCGAACTGCCGAAGAAGCTGCCTGGTTCCGTGGTCTTCACCGCGGAAAGCACCAGGGGATACTCGTTGACGAAAATGGAATCCGGTGCACGCGCCCTGTCCAGACAGGCAGAGGCCCATGCCATGGTCATCCGCTGTGGCGCCTGCGCGACCGCCGCCAGCCCCTTGTCGCGAATGGCCGCACATTTCGATCTGGCCGGCGCCGCCCGCGCTTCGAAGCGGGACTGCGCACCATCCATCTCGTCCAGCATGGCTTGCAGGAAATGGCGCGCCGAAGCGCGGATAGTCAGATCGGAGCGGAAACCGCGCATCGGATACCGCGCCTGCAGTGGATCGGTTCCCACCTGAATGACCTTGGCGCCCGGCGGCGTGCTGCCATTGCCCGGAATCCAGGGGACATCGCATTCGATCACCAACACGAGGTCGGAATCGCCAATCCATGGCGCGGCCTCATGGCCGCCGTGGAAAGCGTCCTCGCTCGAGAGGCTGAGGTGACGCCGCCGATACTCCACCACGGCAGCGCCCGCGCGCGCGGCAAAACGCGAGAGAAGCTCCGGCACCTGCCGATCCACGCCGGCACGCGATGTGATGATGAGCGGCGACCGGGCCAGGGCGAAGAGTTCCGCTGCCTTCCTCACGTCGGTCTGCTCGGGTCCGGCGATCCTGGCCGGCATCATCAACGGCTCGTCTTCCACGCTCCCGGCCGGCTCCATGGCGAGGATTTCGCGCGGCAAGGTCAGATAGACGGGGCCGGCCGGGTCCGAATGGGCTATCGCGAGGGCACGGTCGGTTGCCAGCGTCAACTGGCGCGGGTCGCGAAGCTCGTAGTCCCAGCGAACGCTTTCGCGAACCATGCCCGCCTGGTCGAACATCTCCTGCGCCCAGTGGATGTTCAGTGACCGCGAGCCGTTCTCGCCCTCCTCGAGGATCGGCGTTCGCCCGGCGGCCAGCAGAAGGGGCACGTACTCACGGTCGGCATTGATTAACCCGTTCAGTGCGTTGGCGGTGCCGACATTGACGTGCACCATCGCCGCCTGGGCGCGCCCGGAAACCATGGCATGCCCGTGCGCCATTGAGATGGCGGCGTTCTCATGCGGGCATACCACGGGGCGCGGGATCGCGACGCCCAGCTGCTCGGAGCGCGCAATGCCCTCGACGATCGACGGGAAGTCGGTGCCGGAGTTGGCGAAGAGGAAGTCGACGCCACGTCTTTTCAGAAGGCGCATCCAGGCCTCGCCCACCGACGAAGGGGCCGGCGCCTCGGCAGCCACTCCACTCGCGGAGCCTTGCAAGGCGGTGCTCGGTGTAGCCATGTCGCGAGGTTCCTTCGTGGGTCGTGGCAGTGTGAAACGTTTCACCGTGATCGGTCAATACATTCGCGAAGCCGCCGGCGGCCGAAACGGAGCCGGGTATCAGGATCAGCAGGGAGTGAACATCACCAGCTTCTGGCCCGTCTGCGACGGAACGTAGACGGCATGAACCTCCTTGCCGATCGTCAATGCGTCGAAGTCGCAGTCGACGATGTTGGTCATCATCTTCACGCCTCCCGCAACGGTGACGTAGGCAATGGCGTAACGGTCGTCTCCGGCGCCGACGACGCTGAAGGAATAGATCTCGCCGCGAGGGTCGATCGCGCGAAACTCCAGGGTCGTGGCATGACAATGCGGACAAACGGCTCGCGGAAAATGGTGCGCCCTGCCGCAGCGGAGGCATGTCGCCAGGACAAGCCGTTCGTCGTTGGCCGCATCCCAGAATCCCTTCGCCTCAGGGGAAATCTCAGGAGCGGGATAGGAGCGCGGGTTGGACACCTCAGTCCTCCCTGGACAGGATCAGCGTGGCGCAGCCATGCCGGGTACCCAGCGCGCCGCCCGTTCCGTGGCAGAGTGCAAACCTACAGTCGGGCACTTGTAGCGCGGGATGCGCTTCGCCCCGGAGTTGCCTCACCGCCTCGACGACCTTGGTCATGCCGCCGCGGTTTGCCGGGTGATTGTTGCAAAGGCCGCCGCCGTCGGTGTTGAATGGAAGCATGCCGATGCCCGAAATGAGGTTGCCGCCCTCGACGAAGCTGCCGCCTTGACCCTTCTTGCAAAAGCCGAGGTCTTCCAGCGCCAGCAGCACCGTGATGGTGAAGCTGTCGTAGATCGAGGCATACTGGATCTGCCGGTGCTCGAGGCCGGACTCGGCGAACGCGACAGGTCCGGAATGGACCGCGGCGGTATATGTGAGATCCAGTTCGCCGGCGCCTTGGTGCTTGATGCCCTCGCCGCAGCCCAGCACTCTGATCGAGGGTCTCCCAAGTGTCCTCGCGACCTCGGGCCGGGCGAGGATAAGCGCCCCGCCACCGTCGGTTACGACGCAGCAATCGAGACGGTGCAACGGCGAGGCGATCATGGGTGATGCCATCACGTCATCGACCGTCACCGCATCCTTCAGCCAGGCGTTCGGATTATGCGCGGCGTGCCGCGAAGCTGCGACCTTTATCCAGGCGAGTTGTTCGCTTGTCGTGCCGTACTCGTGCATGTGCCGTGCCGCGCACAGCGCGTAGCTTGCAGGGGTTGTCGGACCAAACGGCACTTCGAAATCGCGCTCGGGACGGTCGCCTGTGATGGCGAGCGCTGCCGCGCTGGAGGATCGATTGGCGCTGCGGGGCTTGCCTGCCAGCGTAATGAGGGCAACGTTGCACAACCCCGCATCGATGGCTCGCGCCGCGCGCCCTACATGCGCGACGTAGGATGCCCCGCCAAGCTCCGTGGCATCAGCATAGCGTGGTGTCAGGTTGAGGTAGTCCATGACCGACAGAGCGCCCAGGCCGGGCGCATCTGCGGCGCAAAAATAGCCATCGACTTCGGATAGATCGATGCCGGCATCGGTGGCTGCGCCAATCGCACATTCGGCATGAAGCTGAACAATCGACTTGTCGGGAGCGAACCGGGTCGGATGTTCGAAAGCTCCGATGATCCTTGCGTCATATCGAGCCATTCAATCATGCTCTCCCGGAGGGGCAGCTACCATCGGTTTTATGCGCCCCAAGTCGCCCGCCCACTCTCTTCCCCCAGATTGCCGCATCAGGCAGCAACCGTCGCCGGTTCGGCGGCGACCACGCCGGTCCGCTCCTGACAGGCCACCCAATGGCCCGGTGAGAGCTCCACCAGCTTCTGCTCGTTCACCGCACATGACGGCACCCGCATCGGGCATCGCGTGTGAAAGCGACAGCCGGATGGTGGATTTATGGCGGAAGGGACATCCCCTTTCAGCAGGATGCGGGTGGTGTTCTTGCGAGCCGGGTTCGGGGTCGGAACGGCAGAGAGCAGTGCTTGGGTGTAGGGATGCGAAGGCTTCGTGCACAGCTGCCTGGCAGGCGCCAACTCCATGATCCTGCCGAGATACATCACCGCGATGCGTCGGGAGATATGCTCCACCACCGACACATCATGGGCAATGAAGAGATAGGCGAGGCCATGCTCCGCCTGCAGGTCTTGAAGCAGGTTGATGATCTGCGCCTGCACCGACACGTCGAGCGCGGAAACGGCTTCGTCGCAGACAATGAGCTTCGGCTTGACCGCAAGCGCGCGCGCAATGCCGATGCGCTGGCGCTGCCCGCCCGAGAACTCATGAGGGTACCGCTTGAGATGGTCGCCAGAAAGGCCAACCTGATCGAGCAGGTGTGCCCCCCTTTCGGCCGCATCTCGTGACGACCTGGCCAGGCCATGTATGGTCATCGCCTCGGCGAGCAGCGAGCCGACGCTCATGCGCGGATCGAGCGAAGAATAGGGATCCTGAAAGATCATCTGCATGTTCTTGCGCATCCGCCGCATCTCGGCGCGCTTAAGCCTGGTAAGGTCTGTCCCCTGGAAAAGTACGGAACCCGACGTTACCTCGACGAGGTTGAGTACGGAGCGGCCGACCGTCGACTTGCCGCAGCCCGACTCGCCCACGAGGCCGAGTGTCTCGCCGTCGAACACATCGAAGCTCACGCCATCGACGGCATGCACGCGCTGGCCTCCACCGACCGGGAAGTGCGTCTTGACGTCGTCTGCGCGAAGCAGCGGGAAAGAGGCTTTGTCAGTCATAGAGGAAGCAACTCACCATGTGTCCGGGCGCGACTTCCCTTAGTTCGGGCGTGACCTCGAAATGCGACGGCTTTGCCAACTCGCAGCGCTTTGCGAACAGGCAGCCAGGCGGCACGCTGCCGCGCAGCACCGGCACCGTTCCCGGTATCTGTGTCAGCCTGGGGCGATCATCCGTTTCACGGTCAAGACGCGGAACCGAGCGCATCAGTCCCTGAGTATAAGGATGGCGCGGATTGCTGAAGAGTTCGGCGACCGGCGCCTCCTCGACGATACGCGAGCAGTAGGTGACGATCACCCGCTGCGCTGTCTCGGCCACTACGCCGATGTCATGCGTGATGAGCAGCATCGCCATCGACAGTCGCGACTTGAGTTCGGCGAGCAGGTCGAGGATCTGCGCCTGGACAGTGACGTCCAGCGCGGTGGTGGGCTCATCCGCGATCAGCAGCTTGGGATTGCACGATATTGCGATTGCGATCATCGCCCGCTGACGCATGCCACCGGACAACTGATGCGGATATTCGCCTGCCCGCTTCTCCGGCGAAGGCATCTGGACAAGGCGCAGAATCTCGATGGAGCGGTCGCGCGCGTCCTTGGCGTTCATGCGTTCATGCAGGCGGAGGGTCTCCGCTATCTGCTCGCCGATCGTGAAAAGGGGGTTAAGCGCACTCATCGGCTCCTGGAAGATCATGGCGATCTCCTTCGCGCGGATCTTTCGCATCGCGCGCTCCGGCAACGTGGCGAGATCGAGCCCGTTGTAGCGGATACTGCCCGACGATATTCGGCCGATAGGTTCGCGGATCAGGCGCATGAGGCTCAGCGCGATGGCGCTCTTGCCGCTTCCCGATTCGCCCACCACACATACGGTCTCTCCCGCCGCGATGTCGAAATCCACGCCATTGACCGCATGCACGACGTTGGCGCCGCGGCCGAAGGTGACGCTCAGGCCGGAGACCTCGAGAAGCTTCGGAGGGAGACCGTCAGACTGCAAACCGCTGCCCCTTGTATGAGCCGGAACCTGCCGGGCGCGTCAGACCATACCGGAAACTGAAGCGATCACAAAACGAAAACATCAAGACTTTTGTCTTTCTGTATCCGAAGGCTCGACCTGTGTGCGTATGGCCATGAGTATCTCGTCGACTTCACGTCCTTCGTGAAGAAATCCGCCAGGAACCATGCCTATCTGCGCGTATCCGCGCCGCTTGTAGAATTCCTGCGCCACCGGGTTTTCGACACTTACCGCCAGCTCGATTTGCCGCACGCCGATGGCCCGGGCGTGCTTCATCACGGCTTCATGAAGTGCCTTGGATACGCCAGACCCTCTTGCCGACTCCCGCAGATAGACCATTATCAGCGTCGCCCGGTGCGCCATCTTGCTTGTAGGCTGCCGCACGAGCCCCATGAAACCCACAGCCTCGCCGGCGTCGTCGAATGCGACGAAGAAGTCGATCCTAGACATGCGCGCGCGGACCTGCCGTTCGTCCATGTTCTCCCAATCGGCGGGCACTTCCGCGAACGCGCCTGGGGCTGCTTCCATGGCCTCAATCCGCATCTTCTTGAGGGTTTCCCAGTCATCTCCCGTGAGAAGCCGGATCAGCATGTTTGCGCCTTTCTCGATGAATGCGGCCGTCGCCGTGTTGCCGCCACCGTCGGCCGATACCCCGAAACTCGGACGTGCAGTACTCGGAACCGACTCCATTGAAACGTTTCCACGGCCATGTCGCAAGGGGGCACCAACGACTTTTTACGCGCCGCTGCCGTCGAGCCGCGTCAGCATAGCTGATCGAGTCTTCTCCGAAGCATATCTACACGATAGAAGCTGTTAGACGCGGCTTGGTGGCGCCGCGATCACAATCAATACACAGCGCCACAAACAGAGCCTGCCATGAAATCCAAGACAAAACGGCCAGTCCTCAGAAAGAGCGGAGAAGACGCGGTGCAGCCGCCCGCGCTCCAGCCGGCCCGCAAACCGACGATCAAGGACGTGGCCCGGGTAGCCGGTGTTTCCGTGGGCACCGTTTCACGGGTCGTTAACGGGAGCCTGACCGTCGGCAACGCCGTTCATGGCAAAGTGATGGAGGCAATCGAGGAACTCAAGTTCGTTCCAAGTGCCGCTGCGCAGAGCATGCGGCGCAAATCCAGCCTAATCGTTGGCTGCATCGTCCGCGAGATTTCGATCGCTCCTCTCGCGGAATTCGTGCGCGCCTCGCAGACGGCACTCGACGCCGCCGGCTACTCGCTGCTGCTGTCGATCTCGGATGGGGAAGAAGAGCGCGAGCGGGCGCTGCTCAAGCGACTTCAGAACCGGCAGGTCGACGGCATCATCCTCAGCCCATACACGCGCCTCAGCCAGGACTATGAGGCAATGCTGCGGGGCCTTGGCATTCCGATCGTTCTCGTCGATCGGGACAAGCCGGACTGGGCGGATGCGGTCATGGTGGACCACGCCCACGGCGTTGAGATCGCGGTCGAGCACCTGCTTAATTTAGGTCATCGCAAAATCGCGCTGCTGACGGGCCCAGAGGATACTTTTCCGGCAGCCCAACGCCTGAAGGGCTACATGGCGGCTTACAAGCGCAACAAAGTCGCGGTCGATCCCGCGATGATGCGTACGGGAAGCTATCTTGCCACCGCGGGCTTCCAGCTTGCTTCGACGATGCTGTCCGGCAAGAACCGGCCGACCGCCATCATCGCGGGCGGCCTCAGCATGCTGCCGGGCGTTCTGCGCGCGGTGCAGACCCTCAAGCTCTCGGTGCCGGAGGATGTATCGATCGTCGGAACAGGTCCTTCGGAACTCTCCGAGCTCCACGTGCCGCCGATCAGCGTCCAATACTGGGACCATGGCGAAACGGGGCGCGTCGCGGCCATGATGCTTCTGGACCGCATGCTCAAGAAGGGAGACCCGGAGCCGCAGCGCGTGCTTCTGCCAAGCACGTTCATCTCAACGCGGTCGATCGGGCCTAAACCGCGACGATCCTCCTGAGACTGGTCTTCCGGCTTCTCACCAGTCCGTGGAGATGTACTTGGCCTCGAGGAACTCGAGCATTCCGTGATGCGCGCCCTCGCGGCCGAGGCCACTCTGCTTAACCCCTCCGAAAGGTGCCGCCGGGTCGGACACCAGGCCGCGATTGAGGCCGAGCATCCCTGCTTCCAGCCGCTCGCATACGCGCAGGCCACGCGAGAGGTCGCTCGTATAGACATACGCCACCAGTCCGTACTCGGTGGCGTTGGCGAGTTGCACCGCCTCGTCTTCGGTGTCGAAAACGGAGATCGCGGCCACCGGGCCGAAAATCTCCTCGGAGGCCATCGCCGCATCTTTCGGGACGTCGAGCAGGACCGTCGGGGGAAAGAAGCATCCGCCCCGAGAGCTTGGTACTGCGCCGCACAGGACCTTCGCGCCGCGTGACACCGCATCGTCCACCAGCTCGACGATCTTCGACACCGCGGCGCTGTTGACGAGCGGCCCGCATTCTGTGGCCTCGTCCTCACCGGGGCCCACCTTGAGCGCTTCCATCCGTGCAGCGAGTCGCCGTGCGAATTCGTCCGCAACCCCGCGCTGGGCGTAGAAGCGGTTCGCGGCCGTGCATGCCTGTCCGCCATTGCGCATCTTCGCAATCAACGCGCCCTCGACCGCGCGGTCCAGGTCGGCATCGTCGAAGACCAGGAAAGGTGCGTTGCCGCCGAGCTCCATCGACGAGTGTACGACGCGGTCCGCGGCCTTGCGCAGAAGGATGCGTCCGACCTCGGTCGAACCGGTGAAAGACAGTTTGCGCACCCTGTCGTCTTCCAGCATGGAATCGACGACCTGCGAGGTCGTCGAGGAGGTGATGACGTTCACCACGCCATCCGGCACGCCTGCTTCATGGAGAAGCGCCGCGATCGCATAGGCGGTAAGCGGTGTCTCGGTCGCGGGCTTCAGCACGCAGGTGCAGCCTGCCGCCAGCGCGGGGGCGATCTTGCGCGTTGCCATTGCCGCCGGGAAATTCCAGGGTGTGATGAGCAACGAGACGCCGATCGGCTGATGCATTACCAGTATCCGATTTGACCCGGACGGCGCCGTCGACAAGTGCCCGTCGATCCGCACCGCTTCCTCGGAGAACCAGCGGAAGAACTCCGCGGCATAGGTGACCTCGCCGCGGGCATCGCGCAAAGCCTTGCCGTTCTCCAGCGAGATAAGGCGCGCCAGCGGCTCCACATCGCGGACGATCAGCTCGAATGCGCGGCGCAGGATTTCGGCGCGCTTGCGCGGCGGTGTGGCGGCCCAGGCGGCGGCTGCGCCCGAAGCGGCATCGACTGCGGCGCGCGCATCATCCACACCTGCGTCCTCGACCTGACCGAGCACGCTTCCGTCGGACGGGTTCATCACGGGGATGCGCCTGTCGCGACTGCCCTTAGTCCATGCTCCGCCAATGAACAGGCGGCCCTCGTATGAGGCTGGCTGCGTCATGATGTTCTCTCTGTCTTTATCCGATCGCTCAGGCGAAGTTCTCGCGGGACCACGTGTACGTGTCGTCGAGCGTAAGTCTGAAGCGCTTGAGCACCTCGTCGACCTGCTCCGCGTTGATGATCAGTGGCGGGCACAGTGCGATGCTGTCCTGCACGGCGCGCACGATCAGCCCATGGCCATGGCCGCGCTCGAAGAATGCAGCCCCCACCTTGCCGAGCGGATCGAACGCGCGCTTGGTCGCGGGATCTGCGACCAACTCGACGGCGGCTATGAGGCCGACGCCCCTGACTTCGCCAACCATCGGGTGGCCGCGCAGTTCGCCAAGGCCCGCCTGCAAACGCTCGCCCATGGCAGCCGCGTTCGCAACCAGCCCGTCTTCCTCGATGATGCGAATGTTCTCGAGCGCTACGGCAGTGGCGACGGGATGGCCGCTGGTGGTGAACCCGTGTCCGAAATTGCCCAGCCTGTCGCTGTTGTCGGCGATGCCTGCATAGAGCTCGTCGCTGATTACGATCGCCGATAGCGGCAGGTAAGATGAGGTGATCTGCTTGGACAGGACCAGCATGTCGGGCTTGATATCGAAAAGCTCGCAGCCAAACATCCGGCCTGTTCGTCCGAAACCTGTGATCACTTCGTCCGCGATGATCAGGATGTCGTACTTTCGGCATACGGCCTGCACCTTCTGCCAATAGGTCCGCGGCGGAACCAGGACACCACCGGCTCCCATCACAGGCTCGCCAATGAAGGCCGCTATCGTCTCGGGCCCTTCCGCCAATATGAGTTGCTCGAGCTGGCCGGCCAGCCGGCTGGCGAACTCCTCCTCGCTCTCCCCTTCCCATGCATGGCGATAATGATGCGGGCAGGCGGTGTGCAGAAAGTTGGGGAGCGGAAGGTCGAAGTCGCGGTGGTTCCAGGGCAGGCCAGTCATGCTGCCCGACGCGACGGTGATGCCGTGATAGCCGCGGATGCGCGATATGATCTTCTTCTTCTGCGGCCGCCCGCGGGCGTTGTTGAAATACCAGAGCAGCTTGACGACCGTGTCGTTCGCTTCCGACCCGGAGTTTGCGAAGAACACGCGGTTCAGTCCGGCGGGAGCGAGGCTCGCGATCTTCTCGGCCAGATCGATAGCCGGGTTGTTCGCCTTGTGCGAGAAGGAGTGATAGTAGGGAAGCCGCCGCATCTGAGCAGCCGCCGCCTCGACCAGCCGCTCCTCACCGAACCCGACAGCCACGCTCCAAAGCCCCGCCAGGCCCTCGATGTATTCGTTGCCCTGGTCGTCGCGGACGTAGATCCCCTTGCCGCTTTCGATGACCGTGGGACCCCGTCGCTCGTGGGCGCGGGCATTTGTGTAGGGGTGAAGCGCGTAGGTCTTGTCGCGCGCGTGCGGGGAATTCGGGAGCGCTGCGGGGTCTGCGGATGACATGCTGCTCTCCTCGAGGCAGGCGAAACATGAAGGGCTACATTCGCTCACCAAAAAGGAAAAATGTCAATTATTTTGTTTAATTATCAATGACGCGTCCCAGCGTACACCAGTGCCAACCGCGATTCGATGCTCACGGGTTGTCAGGCGTATGCGAGCCGACTGATTCCTCCAGCGGTGCAAGATGCGCCTCGACCACACGGACGATCTCGGCGATGTCGCGACGACGGATTGCCTCCATCGTCAGGGTGTGCATACGCGCCACGTCGTCGACGTCCTCGATATCGGCGAAATACTGCCGCATGCTGATGAACAGGTGCTCAAGGATCTGGTGCTGGTAGAGCGCTAGCGCGGCACTGCGCGCGGCCCTGCCGATCGCGTAATGGAACAGCTGGTCGAAACGCAGGCGCAGCGCGAGATCGCCGTTGCGGTTGTCCAGCAATCCGTCGATGCAAGCCTGCATCGCAGCGAAGTCCTCGGCCGTCGCGCGTTGCGCGGCGAGCAGACAGAGCTGAATCTCGATCGGTTTGCGCGCCTCGACGACATCGCGGACGCCCAAATGCTGCAGCGGCGCCGTGACTGCCAGGATGTCGTCGGGGATGCGGTTGGAGCCGACCGTCAGGCCACCGTTTATGCCGCGCTGGGTGCGGACTATGTTGGCCGACGAGAGCACCTTGAGTGCTTCGCCAACCACCGGCTTGCTGACATTCATCAGCTTCGCCAGCACATCGATATTGGGCAGCCGCTCCTCGGGCTGGAAAGCGCCAGAGAGGATGGCGTAGGTAATCTGCGTGACGACTTCCTGATGCGCGCGTGGGCCGATGATGGGGTGGAAATGCCATCTGGCCGCAGAGTCTGCAGGTTGATTTTCAGCCATCATTATCGTCGCGGCGCCAAGTGAACTATGTGCGTCAACTACACCACGGCCTGGAAAAATCAAAATCCAAGGTGATTGTCCAATAGAGCCGCTCCCCTCGCGCGGCAAAGCCGATCCAGCCTAAAGTCCGAAGAGACCGGCCATGTCGTCGATTTGTTTGCATTGATACTGGCGAAATCCGTCGTTCGGCTGCTGGTGTGTCAGGCGCGCCAGCAAGGGATCGCCTGCGTCGATGTTGGAGCCGGCAAGCGTCTGCACCACGGCATGGCCGCAGAAAGGTACATGAACCTCCGAGTAGCCTCCCTCGTGCACGAAAACGGCCTTGCCGCCGCAAAGCTTGTCAGCCACATCCAGGGCCATGGCCGCCATCCGCCGGAAGGTGTCGGACGTCGCGATCATGCGCGACAGGGGGTCCACTCCGGAGGCGTCGAAGCCGCAGGCCACGACGATCGCGTCGGGTTTGAAGCGCTCGAGAGCGGGGAGCACGATGCGATTCATCGCGTGGATGTATGCGTCGTGGCCGCTGCCGGGAAGCAAGGGTACGTTGATGTTGTAGCCCTCGCCCGCCTGAGCGCCGCACGATTCCGCGGCACCGCTGTTTGCCGGATAGTTGTTCTCCTGGTGCAGCGAGATGGTGAGAACGTCGCCTCGCCCGTAGAAGATGTGCTCGGTGCCGTTGCCGTGGTGCACGTCCCAGTCGACCACCGCGATACGAGACGCCGTCTTCTCCGCCAGCGCCGCCTCGATGGCGATCGCGATGTTGGCAAGCAGGCAGTAGCCCATCGGCTCCGAGGGCAGGCAATGGTGCCCCGGCGGGCGGCACAGCGCATAGGCGTTGCGGTACGTTCCTTTGAGGACGTCGCGCAGAGCCTGCGTCGCCATTCCCGCGGAAAGCGCGGTCATCTCGTAGCCGCCCTGGCTGAACGGCGTCCGCACTCCAAGTTCTCCGCCGCTGGCGTCGCTCAGCGCCTTAAACTTCGCGAGATAGTCGGCGGGATGGACACGCCGCAGTTCCTCTTCGGTCGCCGTCCGTCCCGTGACCATCGTGAGCTCATCGGCCAGACCCGTCCGCAGGAGCAGGTTGAGAAACCGCCGCTTGCTCTCCGGCGTTTCGGGGAGACCGCCGTTTACGACTGGCTGGACGTTGCCCTGCACCGGCAGAATGAAGGCGTAGTTGCCGCCAGAATGCCAGAAGCAGTGCTCATTCCAGTAGAACGCAGTGGACGCGGTCATTCTTCATGCCTCCAGCAATCGGCGCAAAGCGGTGGCGCCTGTCAGATGTCTGCCCGGGTCAAGGCCAACCAGCAGTCAGGCAGCCTTGCGCAGCGGCAGCCCAGCCTTTGCGACGGCTCCGGTGAAGGACTCGCCCGGAAGCCAGCTCTGAACACTGCGGCGCACGTCGATCAGCGCCTCGAGGTCGATGCCGGTCTCGAACCCCATCTCGTGGACGAGGAAGACGGTATCCTCGAGGTTGATGTTGCCAGTCGCGCCAGGCGCGAAGGGACACCCGCCAAGTCCTCCGAGCGACGCATCGAGCCGCGTGACGCCCTGGTCGATCGCGGCAGCCGCATTGGCCAGGCCGAGACCACGCGTGTCGTGGAAATGGCAAAGCAGCGGCACGTCTCCGGCGAGGCCCATGACGTCCTTGACCAGCCCCGCGACCTGCCTCGGATTGGCGTAGCCGACGGTGTCAGCAAGCGAGATCTCCTGAGCGCCTAGAGAGAGCAACTCCTCGGCGATGCGCAACACATCGCTTTCGGGAACCCTGCCGGTTATCGAACAACCGAACGATGTGGCGATTCCCACGCTAAGCTCGGTCGTTGCCCCAAGTTCGTCACGCAGGCGGACGATCTCGCCGAACTCGGCTACGGCATCTGCAGTGGAACGCCCGACGTTTGAAAGGCTGTGCGCATTGCTCGCGGAGACCACATAGTTGAGCTTCGGCGCCTTGAGCGCGAACCCTCTTTCGGCGCCCGTCCGGTTCGGAATGAGGGCCGACACCCCGAAGCCGCCCATGGCCATGGCAGCGGGAAGCACCTCCGCTGCGTCGGCGAACTGCGGGAGCAGCCGGGGCGAGGAGAACGACGTCACCTCGATGTCCGGAACGCCCGCAGCGGCGACAAGGCGGAACCACTCGATTTTCTTCTCGGTCGGGAGGAAGGCGGAAGCCGCCTGCAACCCGTCCCTCGGCCCGACATCTCTCAGCGAGATCCTGGTCATTGCCTCACCTATTCGCCCTTGAAATCCGGCCGACGGCGCTCGTTGAAGGCGCGCACGCCCTCATACCGATCCTTCGTATGGACGAGACGGTTGTATGCCTCGATCTCGAAACCCATCCCGTCCGGCAGGGACATCTCGACCCCACGCCGGATCGCCTGTTTTGCACGCTGCACAGCGAGAGGCGCGTTGCCGGCGATGCGCGCGGCGGTTTCAAGCGCTGCGTCGAGCAGTTCACCGGCGGGCAAGACCCGGTTAACGAGACCCCAGGCAAGCGCCTCCTGAGCGCTGAAAGGCGATCCAGTCATGATCAGTTCGTTGGCGCGCTTCTGCCCTACCGCGCGGGACAGCGTCTGCGTGCCGCCACAGCCTGGTATGATGCCGAGCGTGACCTCCGTCAGCGCGAAACGGGCATCTTGCGAGGCATAGATCACGTCGCACGCGGCGGCGATCTCGCACCCGCCGCCATAGGCGTGGCCGTTGACGGCGGCGATGACCGGGACCGGACATTCGAGCAAAGCGCGCATCATCTTCTCGAAGACGATATGCTGAGCCTGCCAGGCGCCGTCGTCCATGGTCGCCCGCTCCTTCAGGTCGCCGCCGACGCAGAAGGCACGGTCGCCGCTCCCCGTGAGGACGATGCATCGTATGTCGTCTCCGCCGCCCGACGCCTCGTCGAACAGCCGCAGAATGTCGTGGCCCAGCGCCGTGTTGACGGCGTTGAGAACCTCGGAGCGCTTGAGGCGCGCCAGCATGACTTTCGGCTTTGGAAACCCGATCTCGAGGATGTCGGAACCGGCAAACATCAGATCGCCTCCACGCCCAGCAGCGCGCCCCAGCGACGCAACTCGGCAAGGATGGCGGGCGCCACCGAAACCCCTTCGCGCATCTGCTGCCGACGCACGGCGAGCGCGCGGTCCCCGGGCATGCGCACCGCATCCTTGCCACTGGCGACATTGCTTGCGCGGCAGGCCTCGCCCAGCCAGCTCATCTGCCTACTAAATCCCTCCGCGCCGCCGAAATGTGCCGGATCGATGACCTGCACGAAGACAGAATTGGCCTCGCCATCCTTGGCCGAGGCGGGGGTGGCGCGACCGTAGCCAGTCAACGCCGCGGAAAGCGCCTCGATGAGGATTGCGAGCGCGTAGCCCTTGTAGCCCTGCTCGAGCCCGCCCGCGGGCAGTATGGCGCCATCCTCGTCGAAATAGCTTGCCGGGTCTGCGCTGGCCGTTCCGTCCGGCAGGACGATCCCGGCGACGTCCATCTGCTTGCCGGCCTCGTGGGCGCGATAAAGCGGACCCATGGCCGACATCGAAGCGCTCGTATCGATGAGGATCGGGTCGCCGCTTGTGGGGATACCGGCAGCAAGTGGGTTGCAGGAGAAGACGCGGTCGGTGCCGCCATGAGGGGCGACAGTGCTCTCCGACGGCGTGCTCGCCATGATGATGACCAATTGGCCCTTTGCCGTAGCCTTCATCAGATACGCCGCCAGGCACGCGATGTGCTGCGAGCGCGATATGGCGATGGTGCCGGTGCCGTGGCTGCGCGCCATGTCGCTGGCGCGCTCCACGGCCGAAGTGACAACCCACGGACCGGGCAAGAAGCCGGCATCCCAGTGCTCAACCGCGTTTCCGGCGTTCACGATCCGGATCTCGCCGTCGCGGCTGGTTTCGCCGCTCTGCAACCACTCAAGATTGCTGGACATGCGCTTCAACCCATGTGTGCGGTAGCCCAGAAGTTCGCCCTCGACGAAGACGTCCGCGACAACATTGGCACGGTCCGATGGGAGCCCCGCCGCTTCGAGGAGACGTGCGCAGCAGGCGCGAAGCGCTTCGGCATCAAAGGTGGACGCATTCTCCTTCATACCGTCTCCCTTGCACGGCGATGCCGGCCGGCGTGCATCCGCAGCGCCCTGGTCAATATGACCTCGGCAGGCCCAGCGCATGCTGCGCTACATGGCTGAGGATCAGATTGGTCGATACCGGCGCCGTCCTGTACAGGCGGGCCTCGCGCCACTTTCTCTCGACATCATAGTCGCGGGCAAAGGCGAAGCCGCCGAATGTCTGGAATGTTGTGTCGGCCGCGTCCCATGTCGCTTCCGACGCAAGCAGGACGGCCATATTGGCTTCCGCGCCGCAGGGCTGGCCCGCCTCGAACAGCGCCATCGCACGCTCAACCATGAGCGCGGCAGCTTCCAGACTGACGTGAACCTTCGCAAGCGGGAACTGGATGCCCTGATTCTGACCTATCGGACGGCCAAAGACCTTTCTTTCACTGGCATAGGAAACGCCCTTTCCCAACAGCCAGCGCCCGTCGCCGATGCACTCGGATGCGATGAGTATGCGCTCGGCATTCATGCTGTCGAGGATATAGCGGAAACCCTTGCCCTCCTCGCCGACAAGGCTGGCTGCCGGGATACGCAGATCGTCGAAGAAGATCTCGGTTGTGTTGTGGTTGACCATCGTCTTGATCGGACGGATCTCCATTCCCTTGCCGATCGCGGCGCGCATGTCGATAAGGAACACCGACAGGCCCTCGGTACGTTTCGTGACCTGATCGAGCGGCGTGGTGCGGGCAAGCAGCAGGATGTAGTCCGAAAAGAGTGCCCGCGAAGTCCACACCTTTTGCCCGCGGATCACATAGGAATCTCCCTCGCGAACGGCCATAGTCCGCAGCTGAGTGGTGTCAGAACCCGTCGTGGGCTCGCTGATGCCGAATGCCTGCAGTCGAAGTTCGCCGGCCGCGATACCAGGCAGCACAGCCCGCCGCTGCTCCTCGCTGCCATGGCGCAGCAATGTGCCCATAATGTACATCTGCGCATGCGCACAGTTTGCCGAGCAGCCGCTCAGATTGATCTCCTGGAGGATCGCCGCCGCTGCGCCGAGCGGCAAACCCGAACCGCCGAATTCCTCCGGAATCAGCACCGACAGGAAGCCAGCCTCGGTGAGAGCCTGCACGAAGGCTTCCGGATAGGCTCCACGCTCGTCGAGATCACGCCAGTAGTCCCCCGGGAACTTCTCGCAGATGCGCCGTACGGAATCGCGAATTTCCGGGTAGTCGGAGGCCATGCTTGCGGCAGCGTTGGCAGGTACGTTCATAAGGCAATCGATCCGACTTCTGTGTGTCGCTAGTCGGCAGGCACAGAAAAGCCTGCCGGCCAGTGATCGGGATTGTGCTGACCCAGGCCGGGTGCTTTCGAGTCTGAGCGGTAGCGCACGCCGTCGAAGGTGATCGGGGTGCCAACCAGCGGCAGCGTGTCCTCGGCACACGGCGTCAGCATGCCGAGAGCCTTGGTCTGCTCGCTGTCCGAAACACCCGCGACGTCGAGCAGCGGCGAGTTCGGCACCCCCGCGTCGTCAAGTGCCGCGCAGACGTCTTCCAGCGAGCGATCCGCCAAGGCCGCCATGATGGTGCCAATAACCAGATCCCTGTGCTTCACGCGTCCGGCATTCGTGCGTAGTTCGGCGTTGTCTGCGAGATCCGAAATGCCCAGTGCAGCCACGAGCTTCGCAAACAGACGGTCATTTCCCGCCGCAATCATCACAGCGCCCGTGGCAGTCGCGAAGACCTGATACGGGACGATCTCCGCGGACCCGGATCCCTGCGGCTTGCGCACTTCGCCCGTGGCGAGATACCCGGCAAGCGGAACAGTCATCCATGCGACGCCGGTTTCGTAGAGCGACGTCCCGATATTGCGACCCGCGCCATCGCCGCGCCTGCCCACCAGCGCCGCGAGCAAGCCGATGACCGCCCACAGCGCCGTACCCATGTCGACGATCGATACGCCGACCCGAACCGGCGGACGGTCAGCCTCACCTGTGATGCTCATGATGCCCGCCGACGCCTGGACAAGGGGATCGTAGCCCGGCTTCTCCTTCATCGGGCCGACCGAGCCGAACGCACCAATGTCACACCAGATGAGCGAAGGTTTCAAAGACATAAGGTCTTCTGCGGCGAGCCCGAACTTGCTCAGCAGGTTCGGGCGCAGATTCTGGATCACTGCATCGGCCTCGTCCACGATCAGCTTGCGCAGTCGGTCCGCTTCTTCGGCAACGCTGAAATCGACCGTCACGCTTTCCTTGCCGCGGTTCAGTGCCGTGAAGATGGTTGCCGCGCCGCCCCAATAGGGAGGACCCCAGCCGCGCGCATAGTCACCGGCCTGCGGGTTCTCGACCTTGATCACCCGCGCACCGAGATCGGCCAAGACCTGACCGGCATAGGGGGCGGCAACGCTGTGCCCGAGTTCGACGACCGTGATGCCGCGGAGCGGCCCCTCAGAAGACGGTGCAATGTTGAGACTAGGCATGCGTTGGCAGGTACTATGAGGCGAGATGCTTGTCAATGAAACGTTTCATGAAATCGCGACTGGCCGACCGGCGTTATGGAATTAGTCCCGCGGCGGTGGCCGTAGCGGCATCGACGCGGGCCTTGCCGACAGCCATTTCAGCGGCCTTTCCAGACTGGCTTTCGCTTCTCCAGATAGGCCTTCGCACCTTCGATGCGGTCTTCCGATGCATACGGGTTGGGCCCGACATTGAGGCGCAGTGCGGCCGACAAGGGGAGACCAAAGCTCTTGCGGGCCATTTCCTTGATGCGGCGCGTGCTGAGCGGCGCATTCGCCGCGATTGTCTCCGCCAGCTCCAAAGCGGCGGAAAGCGCTTCGCCCTGAGGCACGAGGCGACCCACGAGCCCCCATCGCTCCGCTTCCTGCGCGGTGCACAGACGGCCGGTGAACAGCAGCTCATAGGCGATCGAGGGGGGAATGGTGCGGGGCAGGACCACGCTGCCGAAAAGCGCACCCATGCCGACCTTCGCCTCCGGAAACCCAAGCCGGGCCGTTTCGACCGCCAGCAGGATGTCGCATGCCAGCGTGAGTTCCAATCCTCCGGCGACCGCCGACCCGTTGAGTGCCGCGATGACCGGCTTTCCGACCTCGGACACCACCTCGTACACCAGCCTGTCGGAGGTGCTCATCGGCCCAAGGCCGCGATCGTTCCGCGGGGCTTCGTTGAGGTCGCTTCCAGA
The DNA here is from genome assembly GCF_001889605.1 of Aquibium oceanicum. NCBI lineage: Bacteria > Pseudomonadati > Pseudomonadota > Alphaproteobacteria > Hyphomicrobiales > Phyllobacteriaceae > Aquibium > Aquibium oceanicum. Next base: position 4,496,823 of record NZ_CP018171.1, read on the forward strand.
GCAGAATGCGCGGTCGCCCATGCCGGTGATCACGATGACCCGGACCTCCGGGTCCGCATCGGCATCCAGAAATGCATCGATGAGCTGCTCGCGCATGGCGTATGTCATGGCGTTGCTGCGCTGCGGGCGGTTCATCGTGAGCAGCCTGATGTGCCCTTTCTCCGCAATCAGCAGTTCGCGATCCGCTTCGTCGGTCCCGTCCATGTGGTCCTCCCTCACGGAATGAGCACGACGCGGCCCAGCAACTCGTCGGATTCCGAAAGCCGGTGGGCTTCGGCGGCCTCCGAGAGCGGAAGCGTCTTGGCGACCAGCGGGCGGATCTGGCCGGCTGCGACCATGCGCAGCGCCATCTGCAGTTGCCTGCGCGACGTGCTGACCGCGCTGCGGATTTCCAGCCCCCGCCGGTAGATGCTGGTCATCTTGACCTCGACCGGCTTGCCGGTGACGTCGCCGACGAGGACGATGCGTCCGCCCAGAACGACGGCCCGCAGCGCCTGCTGGAAGGCAGGGCCGCCGACCGTGTCGATGACCACGTCGACACCACCTGCCCCGCTGGCTTCGCGCACCGCCTTCGCGAACTGGCCGTCGGGCGCCACCACAACGGCATCGGCCCCGAGCTCCTTGAGCATGGGGGCCTTCCGTCCGTCACGGGTCGTTGCGATCACAAAGGCACCGACCGCTTTCGCGATCTGGACAGCATGCGTGCCGACGCCGCCCATGCCGGTAACCAGCACTCGCTCGCCGATCCTTACCAGACCGGTATCGCAGACAGCGTTGTAGGCCGTCCCCACCGGGCAGCCCACGATGGAGGCGGTGACATAGTCGACGCCTTCTGGCAGCTGGCAGAGATTGTCGTCGTTGACCAGGACGAGCTCGGCATAACCGCCCATCGCCTGATTGCCGAGGAAGCGCAGATCCGCGCAAAGGGTCTCGCGATCAGTACGGCACTTGGAGCAATGACCGCAGACGTATTCGCGCTGCGTGGACACGACCCGGTCGCCGATCTGGAAACCGCGGGCGCGCGGTCCCAACCCCACGACCTCGCCGGAGATCTCGTGGCCCAGTACAAGCGGGCTGTGCAGCTCGCGCGTCGGCGGCGCGCGGCGCACAAGGAGGTCGCGACGGCAGACACCGCAAGCGTGCACCTTTACGAGCACATGCCGCCCCGTTGGCACCGGATCGTCCATCGTCTCGTAGGACAGACCGCTTGGCTCGCCGTGGTCGCGGACAATGACTGCCTTCATGAAGCGCCTCGAATGTCTTGCTGTGATAGTGCGGCCGAAGCCAGTTCGATCGTTGCGGCGGCGTCGGAGATCACGACAGTACCGTCCGTCTTTCTCGCCGTGAGCACCGCGTCCACCAGACCCGCGCCCGACTGAGCGGACTTCGACACGACGCGGCCCTCGAAGACCACGGTCTCGCCGGCAAATACCGGCTGGCGCTGGCGGTAGCCGAGGCGCCGCAGATAGGCGTCGTCGCCGCCCCACGACATCATCATGCGGGCCATGAGTGCGCCCAGCATCTGACCATCCGCCACTGGCGCCGGCATGCCGAAGCGTCGAACGAACTCCGTGTCGTAGTGGTAGGGATGAAAGTCCCAGGTGGCAGCCGCGTATCGGACAAGAGACGTCAGGCTGAACTGGAACTCGATCGGCGTTTCCGCATCGCCGATGCGGACGTCCTCGAAGCGCATTGTGCGTGAGGTGCTCACTTCAGATACACGTTGGCTTCCACGTTTGTGGCCAGCGTCTCGCCGTTCTGGTTGGTGTAGTCCGCACGCGACGTCACGAAGACAGCGGAGTCTCCGCCGCGCGTCCGACGTTCAACGATGTCCACGATCCTCCACGTCACGGAGACGCGATCTCCTGGCCTCGCCGGCTGGACGAACTCGTAGGTGTTGCCGCTGCGCATGAACCGGCGTCCCTCGAGTGGGAGATCCCACTCGACGCCGTCGGAGCCGCGACCCGGCTCGCCCCCGAGAATCTGGTTGGTCTCGCAGATCAGCGTGGGCGGCGCGATCATGCCACGGTGCTTGCTGAGACCGGCGCGCGCGGTGTCGCTGTAGAGCGGATTGGCGTCTTCGGTCGCCAGCGCGAAGTAGCGCACCGCCGCCTCGCCTAATGGCTCCGGTGCGGTGAATGTCTGCTCTCTGCCGACGTGAGCAAGCAGGCGCTCGTCGAGATCCTCGCTCATCCGGCAACTCCCGGATGCACCTGCGCCGCCACTTCCACGACGATCAGCGCACCCGGCCTCGTGAGGCCTTCGCAGACCACGCCGGTCGCAGCGGGAAACGGCTCGGAGAACATGTCCCGACGGACCTGTGCCGTGTCCCGGTAGGAGGTCAGTGCCTCCGGAGTGATGAACTCCGTCGTCTTGAGGACGTCGTCGAAGCTGCTGCCGGCCGCATCGAGCATCCGCCCGAGGCGCTCGTATGCGTCCCTGCATTGAGCGCCTATGCCATCAAGCGCGGGATCGCCGGTAACGGAAAGGAAGACCACGTTTGACGGACCTGGCCGTGCAATCGTCGTCTCGATCTGAACGCCTTCGCCGCCGTTCGAAAGGCAGGGACATATGATGGCGGCGTGACCCTCCGGCAAAGTCAGTGCCGGTGCCTTTTCGCCAGGCGCCACGAACTGCGTCTGGCGCAACACGGTGGCGCCGTCTCGCATCACATCGCCGAGCGCCCGTTCTGCATCTTCGCCCGTCGCGCCGAACACGGACGGCAAGTGCTGAAAGCCATGCACTCCCGGTACGAAGGCCTCGACTTCGAGGAGCGCGTGCTCGCGCAGCAGCCGCTTGACGACTATGTCCGTGGAAACGACCGACGGGCCGAGCAGGCTGCGCTGCAGCGCATCGAGAGCCGGAACATCCGCAAGCACGTCGGAACGGATGTAACGCACGACGCGTGTGATGTCGCCGAGCCCTTTTCGGGCCGGGTCCAGGCACAGCCTTATCTTGTCGAACACGATTTCCGCCTGCTCGACCAGGCCTCCGTCCACCACCATCTTGTTGGTGTCGGCTTCGTGGCGCACAGCCGTGCACCCCGACATCCAGATGCCGCTGTCGGCAATCACGCCCAACGAGAAGGCGAAGCGCCGATAGTCCAGATAAGGGAAGTATTCTGGCTGCAGGGTCTGCCGGGTCATCGTCAACGTCCCTTCCAAACCGGCGTACGTCTCTCGCCATACGCTCTCAGAGCTTCGTGGTGATCCTCGGTGGCGCCAACGAACTCCTGGGCCTTGGCAACCAGGCGCGCCGAATCCTCCAGCGTCTGCCCGATCGATTCACCCAGCACCAATTTGAAAGTCTGCACCGTCAGCGGCGGGCAGTTCTGGCTGATCTCCAGCGCCAGCGCGCGGCTGGTCGCCATCAGCTGTTCCGGCGCCACGACGTGGCCCACGAAGCCGATCTCCTTGGCTCGGGCGGCGTCGATCGTGCGCCCGGTAACGCCCCATTCAAAAGCATTGGCGTAGCCGATCAGCTGCTGCACGAGGGCGAGGCTCATGTCGTCGGGGACTATACCGCGGCGCACGAATACCCAGCCGAACTTGGCCTCCGACGAGGCGATCCGGATATCGCATCCGGCGGCGAGGCCGATCCCGGAGCCAACGGCGGGACCGTTTACGGCCGCGATCGCCGGCTTCGACAGACTCCGCAGGCTGTTGACCACCTTGCGGATACCCACGTCGATGGGCGACAGCTGGTCGCGCGGCGACGGCGCTTCGGCTTCGAGAACCTTGCCCTTCTCGATCATCTTCTTGATGTTGCCGCCTGAGCAGAAGATGCGCCCCGAGCCGGTGAGGATCATCACGCGCGCGGACGGGTCGCGGTCGATGCGCTCGACCTCCGCGACGATCTCCTCGTTCATTTCCGGGCTGACGGCGTTCTTGGCCTCGGGATCATTCAACGTCACCGTTACGATGCCGTGCTCGTCCTGTTCCGTGATGATGTATCGATAGCCCATGTAGTCCCCGTCTATTCCGAAACGCAGCTGGAGGGCCTGGTGGCGTCCCAGCGCGCAAAGGAAGCCATGTGAGTATTCGGTCGCGTTCCATCTGCTCGTATTCGGCCTCGGTTCGCCCGAGCAATCCGATGATGATTTCCCGACTGTGCTCGCCTAGCAGCGGTGCGCGGGTTGACCGCGTACCCAGGCTGTCCATGGTCCACGGAAGACCGAGGTGGCGATGGCGGTTCGCTACGGGATGGTCGATGCTGACAACCATGCCCCGCGCATCGAGCTGGGGATTATCCAACAGCTCGTCGGAGCGAAGCACAGGGCCTGCCATCACGCCCGCAGTCTGGAGCTGGACCACCATCTCGTAGAGATCGTGTGCCGACGTGCAGGACGCGACTTCGGCATCCAGCGCCTCGACATTCTTCAGACGCGCCGGCGCATTGGCGAAGCGTGCATCGGAAGCGAGGTCGGTGCGTCCCACAACGTTGCAGAACGCCTGCCATGACTGGTCGTCCGCAATGCTCAATGCCAGCCAACGATCCTCGCCAGCCGCCGGATAAATACCGTGCGGGGCCTTTTGCCTGTCGCGGTTTCCGACGCGGCGCGGCTCCACGCCGTTCATCGTGAGGTCGATGACAGCTTCGGGTATCAGCGTGAGCATCGCCTCGTACATGGCGACGTCGACATACTGGCCGAGCCCCGTATGTGTACGATGTTCCAGAGCGGCCAGTATGGCAAAGGCGGCGTAGATACCGCTCAGCGGGTCGGGCAGCACGCTGCCCATGATCCGCGGCCCGCTATCGACATAGCCGGTGACATCCGCAACGCCGCTGAACAGGTTGACCGTCGAATGCAGGCCGCGCCCATCCTTCATCGGTCCCGTTCTGCCGAATGCGCCGTTGGAGATCATCACGATTCCGGGATTGATGCGCGCCAGCACATCGTAGCCGAAGCCGAGCTTTTCGATCACTCCCGTGGCGAAATTCTCGACGACGACGTCGCACACCGCGACGAGTTCGTGAACGATCCGCTTCCCCTCTTGTGTCGCGAGGTCCAGCGTGAGGCTCTTCTTGGTGGCGTAAAGGCTGTTGAAGTAGCCGCTTGCGTTGCGGTTGCCTTCCTGCCCCTCCTCGAACGGCGGTGCGCCGCGCGCCGTGAGACGCGAGCTCGACTCTATCGAAATGATCTCCGCGCCCAGCTGACCGAGCCAGAGCGTACAGAAGGGGATCGCCACGAACTGCCCGAAATCGAGCACGCGAATGCCTTCGAGCGGCAGTGGCTTGGGGGAGGTGCTCATGCGACTTCCCCGATCGGCGCAATGCCTGCATCGTCTTCAGGCGAAAAGCGTGGCGCCGGGCGACGAAGGCTCCACGGTGTCGCCGCCATTTTGAACGGCGCGCCAGGCATCTGCGCCGGCCTGTTTCCGACCGAAAAATCGACGAGGCTCGCCCTGTCTCGGGCATGATCGGATTCGGCCATCTGGCGGATCGAGTGGAACGGGAACATCATGAGCCCGTACCGCTCTCCGATGCTCTGCAACTGAGCACGCGTACAGCCCATTGCCCACGTAGCCAGCCTTTCCCTCAACTCGATCCAGTTCCTGGCCCTTGCCGGCTCGGTAGCGAAATCGGCGCTACGCGCCCATTCGGGATTACCCATCGCCTCTGCGAGGCGGTTCCAGTGTATGTCCATCGGTGCCGCGATCGTGACGTAGCCGTCCTGGCACGAAAGGTAGAAGTTCGGCATGCGCCCAATGGAAGTCGGATTGAGGAGCCGGTTGTAGACCGCGCTGCCGTACGAAGCCGGCATGAGATCCCTGATCTGCACAGCCGCGGACGCAGCCTGAAAGCTGAGGTCGAGATGGCAGCCCTCACCGGTATGTCGCCGGCCCGTCACGGCCGTCATCACGGCAACGGCCGCGGAGGCCCCGGCGATCGTCTCGCTTGCAAAGCAGGAGGGGTGCAGCGGCGGCTCACCGTCGAGGTCTTCGGCAGCATCCGGAATGCCGGGCGTACCATAAGCCATGCCGCTCGCGGCATAGGCGATCAGCTCGTCGCCCCTCCAGTCGCTCCAGGGACCGCCACGTCCGAAAGGCGAAAGCGTGGCCACGATCAGTCGGGGATGGCGTCTGCGCAACGCCTCCGGGTCGCAGCCTGCCGCTCGCAGAACGTTAGGCGCGACGTCGGTGACGAAAATGTCGACCGACTTGAGAAGCCGGTCCAGCGCTTCGGCGCCTTCGCCCGCCTCCACGTCGAGCACAACGCCGCGCTTGTTGGCATTGAGATACATGAAGAGGCCGCTTGCATCCGGATCGGGCTTGCCGTCCGGGAACGGTCCACGCCTGCGTGTCGGGTCTCCTTGCGGCCTCTCGACCTTCACCACGTCCGCTCCGAAATCGGCAAGAAGCTTGGCGGTGTAGGCGGCAGCGGTGCCTTCTCCGAACTCCACGACGGACAGGGCGCCCAATGCCCCCCGCCCCAGTTGCGCGGCGTGTGTCTCGGGACGGGAGTTGTGTTCAGACGCGATAGTCATGGGCTGTCCGTTGCATTCGGGGCTGCGGTACTCAGAGGTTGCGCGACATCTTCGGATCGAATTCGTCGCGCACCGCGTCGCCCAGAAGGTTCGAGGCGAGGACCGTGAGGAGTATGGCAAGGCCGGGGAAGATGACGACCCACGGCGCCACGAGCGCCAGGGTCGTCGCCGATCCCGACATCATCAGGCCCCACGACGATTGCGGCTCCTGGATTCCGGCGCCGAGGTAGTCCAGCGCCGCCTCCTGGACGATGACAAGGCCCAGATAGGCGGTCGCTATGACGAGCAGGGATCCCAGTATGTTGGGCAGGATGTGACGGAAGATGATGCGCGAGTCGGTGCATCCCGTGGCGCGAGCTGCCTCGATGAAGGTCGTGTGCCTGAGCGACAGCGTGCCCGCTCGCGCAATCCGCGCGGTCCGCGGGATGATGGGGATGCCCAGCGCGATGATAACGTTGATCGTCGAGGGTCCGAGCACGGCGCTGATGGCAAGCGCCAGGAGCAGGAGCGGGAATGCCAGCAACGCATCCATGATGCGCTGGCTGACGGCATCGAACCAGCCGCCGAAATAGCCTCCCAGAATGCCCACCGCGGTGCCGAGCACAACACCGAGCATGCTGGAGCCGAAACCGATGATGAGCGAAGTACGTGCGCCGTAGAGCAAGCGGGAGAGCGTGTCGCGCCCGAACGCATCCGTACCGAGCAGATATGTTGCGCTCGGCGGGTGGTAGAGCGCCGTAGCGTCGCCGACCGTCGGATCGTAGGGTGCAAGCCATGGAGCAAAAACCCCGCCGAACGTCATGATCGCCAGCACCACTGCGCCGAAGGTCCCCAACGGGTGGCGCCGTATCAAGGCGCTCAACTTCTGCAGGGTTCCCCGCTCTGCCTCGAGGGAGGCCGTGGCAGTGGACTGTGCCGCGGGTTGCATAGCCATACCGCTCATTTCGACCTGCCTGCGAGCCGAACGCGCGGATCGAGCCAGCCATAGGCGAAGTCGACGAGGATGTTGCCCAGCACCACGATGCTGGCCAGGATCAAGACGATCGCTTGGAGTGCCGGATAGTCGCGGTTGGCAATTGACGTGACGACGTACTGGCCGAGGCCGGGCACGTTGAACACCGTCTCTGTTACAATCAGCGCGCCGAACAGGGCGGCGAACTCGAAGCCGATCAGGGTCACGAGCGGCAGCAGGCCGTTCCGAAGTCCGTGGCGGAAGATGACGTTGGCTTCAGACAGGCCCTTCGAGCGCGCGGTGCGAATGTAGTCCTCGTTCAGCACATCGAGCATGATCGAACGCGTCATGCGGGAGATCAGGCTCACCTGACGCAGGCCGACCGCAAGCGCCGGCCAGATCGTCTGCGCGATGCTGGCGGCTGGGTCCGACCAGAACGGCTCCCAGAACAGCGGTGCGCTCCAGTTGAAGACCGTGACCAGCGCGAGGATAATCAGGATGCCCACCCAGAAGGACGGGGCTGCGAGTGCGAGCACGCATAACGTCTGCAGCAGCCGGTCGCCCCAGGAGCCGACATAGCGCGCTGCCATCACGCCGGCCGGCACGCCCAGGACGACCGCGATTACCATCGCCATGAGGACGATCTGAAGCGTGAACGGGAACCGTTGCGCGATGTCCTGCATCACGGGATTGCCCGTGCGCAGGGACGTTCCGAGGTCGTACGCCGCGACATCGCCGAGCCAGATGAAGAATTGCACGGGGATCGGCAGGTTCAGGCCCAGCCGTTCCCGCACCAGTTCGAGATCTTCCGCGCTCCCCGCAACGGAGTCGCCCCCGGAGAGGATGATCGCCGCATCGCCCGGAATGATCCGGGCGATGACGAAGACGATCGCGGCAACCAGGAGCAGGGTCACCAATCCTGAGAGAAGCCGAAAGAGTCCGTATCTGAGCATCGAACGGGGCTAGCTCCGCCTAGCTTTCAAGCCAGACCTTATCCATCTGCATATTACTGAAGCCATCGTTGGACGGCGTCCAACCCTTCAGCCGGTCGGTATGGGCGAACCCAAAGCCGACCCATGCCATATTGATGTGATAGTACGTCCCGAGGAAGGCGAGCTGCTGCTGCCGGATCAACTCCTTACGCTTCTCCGGATCGGCTTCGCCCGACTGGGCGCGGAACAGGGCGTCGATGGAATCGTCCTTCCACTTCCCGTAGTTGCGGTAGCCGAAGCTCGTATATGCGTCGCCGAGGATGATGTCGGGCAGCGCACCGGCTACCGCGATCGAATGGACGAGGACTTCGAACTCGCCGGCGAGTTCGCGGGCCACGAAGGCACCGACGTCCATGATCTCCACGGATGCATCGAAGCCGATCGTGTTGAGCTGCGCGGCAACATTGATCGAAGAGTCGCGGAACACTGGAAGGTCGCCGCGCGTCGGCAGCTTGAGTTGGTAGCCGGGCTCTACCCCGGCCTCCTTCAGGAGTTCACGTGCACGGGCCCGGTTCGCCTCGATGTCGCCGCCGAGTCCGGGGATGGTGTCGTAGCCGGCGAACTGCTTCACCTCTTCTTCGGTCAACGCATAGGGGCTGCCGGGCGGCAACAGGCCGAGGCTGTGGAAGTTCGCGCCGGACAACGGGCCGACCGTGTTGATGAAGGCCGTGCGGTCGATCGCGAGCGAGAGTGCCTCGCGGACCCTCGGGTCATCGAACGGCTTCTTGAGCACGTTTGAAATCAGGTTGACGAAGGTCGGCGTCAGCGCATCGCCCACGACCAGCCCCTCTGCCTTCTTCAGGTCGCTGATGACCGCCTGGCTGGAGAAGAGGAAACAGGCATCGACGCGGTCGCCGCGGAGGGCGACGCTACGCTCGATTTCGCCCGGTATCGGGAAGAACTGGATTCCGTCGAGGTTGGGCGCGCCGCCGAAGTAGTCGTCGTTGCGCACGAGTTCATAGAGCTGTCCGTCAACCGCGCGGGCCAGCTTGAACGCGCCTGTCCCGACGATCTGCCGCTTCATGCCCACGCCTTCCGCGTCGAGCGGCTCCGCGATGCGCTTCGGGTAGATGGCATTGAACGGGTTGCTCACCAGGTACGGGAAGTCCGCCTGCGGCTGCTTCAGGGTCACCTTCAAAGTGTTGGCATCGGCAGCCTCGACCTCCGCGATATTGGAGAAGGTGTTCTTGCGGGGACTGTTGATCCCCGTGGGAGGATTCCGGATGCGGTTGATGCTGAAGACGACGTCGTCGATCACAAGATCGCCGCCGTCGTGAAACTTCACGCCCGACTTGATCTTGTACGTAACGGTGAGTCCGTCCTCGGAGACTTCATAGCTTTCGGCGAGATCGGGGACGAGCTTGGTCGTGTCGCTGGGATCGATCCGCATCAGCGTCGAGTAGCATGGCGCGCAGGATTCTGTGTGAGGTAAGTGCCGGACTGGTGGACGTCGAAGTCAGGCGGGGTACCACCTATGGTCACGCGAAGCGTGCCGCCCTTCTCCTGTGCAGACGCCCAGTTGAAGGGCATCAATGCCGACGCTGCGACCGTCCCGCCCAGCCCCAGCAGCACGCCCCTGCGATTAGGAGCCAATTTGTCGACGCCATCCCATTTCATAGCTCAGACCTTTCCGGATCTCTGCAGAAGCACTGCATTACGCACTGCGTCGGGGCCGATGATCCGAGCGTTTTTCTTCAGATCTTAACGGGATCGCCGAGAAAGAGCGTTGCCGAAGCTCCTAGGTGTGAATTGCATGGGAAGCGTAGCACCGCCATTTAGGAATGTAAATGAAACGTTTCATGATTTCTGGTCAGACCTCTGTGGCGCGTCGTTGCAGGTTCCGGAAAGTCGTTGCGCTGGTCCTTTCCGAGCGGGCTCTTCTCTTCACAAGCGGCGTCCGCATTGCGCGATCGTCTCGCCCACCACTGCTACTTTCGAAACAGGAATCGACTGCTCGTCGTGCTCGGCCGTTGCGCGCATGCTGGCCAGGCAAGCCTGCCAACGGGGCGCGAGATCGTCCCAGCCAACGAACTCCTTTCTTCTGACATTGTGCGCCGGGCTTCGGCAGAAGCTGTCGAGCCGATCGAGAGCACCATCGTTTGTTCAGACCGGGCGTGGATACCCTTTGGCCGGTCGGGAATATCGCCTCCAGCGGCACCCCTGTCGCCGCCCATCGCCGGCATTGCCGCCGAACTTACTCGAACAGGCGAGTTGAGGCTCTCGGCGAAATGGTGTTAGCTGCCCCCACCAAAAGCCACAATGGAGGCAATTCGAATGAAATCGCTCATTTTTTCAGCGCTGGTGGCCATGGGCCTGGTGGCCGGCTCTTCCGTGCAGGCACAGGAACCGCAGTTTTTCCGCATCGGCACCGGCGGCACCGCCGGCACCTATTATCCGATCGGCGGCCTGATCGCCAACGCGATCTCCAACCCGCCGGGCTCCAGGCCCTGCGAGGACGGCGGCTCGTGCGGCGTTCCGGGGCTGATCGCCACGGCCCTGTCGGCCAACGGTTCCGTGGCCAACGTCAACGCCATTGCGGGTGGCACGCTCGAATCCGGCTTTTCTCAGTCCGACGTCGCAACCTGGGCACAGACGGGCACCGGCATCTGGCAGGATCGCGAGGCGGTCACGAAGCTGCGCGCCATCGCCAACCTCTATCCCGAAACGATTCACCTGGTCGCGAGCGCCGAGAGCGGCATTAAGAGTGTCGCGGATCTCGCCGGCAAGCGCGTTTCCCTGGACGAGCCGGGTTCCGGCACCTTGGTGGATGCGCGCATCATCCTCGAGGCCTACGGCCTGAGCGAGGACGACGTCGAAGCGGCCTTCCTGAAGCCCGACCAGGCCGCGGAGCGGATGCGCGACGGCGCCATGGACGCGTTCTTCTTCGTCGGCGGCTTTCCCGCCGGCGCGATTGCCGAACTGGCGAGCCAGGAGGACATCACGCTGGTTCCGATCTCGGGCAGTGAGGCCGAGGGCGTGATCGGCAAGTACACCTTCTTCGCCGAAAACACCGTGCCCGGCGGCACTTACGAGGGCGTCGACGAAGACACGACGACGCTGTCGGTCGGCGCGCAGTGGATCACCTCGGCCGACCAGCCGGACGACCTGATCTACAACGTCACGGCGGCTCTGTGGAACGACAACACCCGCAAGCTGCTGGATGCCGGCCACCAGAAGGGCAAGCAGATCACGCTCGAGACGGCTCTCGACGGCGTGGGCATTCCGCTGCACCCGGGTGCGGCCCGCTTCTACGAGGAAAAAGGCATGGACGTCAGCGGCATGACCGCCGAATAAGTCCTCAGATGCGTGGGGCCGGTTCGCCGGCCCCACTTTGCAAGCGGAGCGCAGCATGACCGAGGCCGACCGCCAGGAGGCGCTCACCGAAGCCGAGATGAAGGCGCTGGAGGAGCGCTACGATCCGGAGGTTCGGTTCCGGCCGCTGGCTTTTCCCCTGGACTGGCTGGTCGCGACGGCGCTGTTCGTCCTTTCCTGCTACCACTTCTATACCGCCGGATACGGCATCCCCCAGGCGGTCACGCATCGCGGGACGCACCTCGCCTTCACGCTGGGCCTGATCTTCTTTTCCTTCGTGGCATGGGGCAAGGCGCCGGAGCCGCGGAGCACCTGGCTGCGGCCGCTCGGCGTTTCCCTGTCCGACTGGGTGCTCGCCGCAGCAGGCGTCGTGGCTGCCCTCTACGTCCCGTGGATATTCGACGACCTCGCCTTCCGCGTCGGCGATCCGCTGCCGATCGACGTCGTCATGGGAACGATCCTGATCGTCGTGCTGCTGGAGGCGACGCGTCGCGCCATGGGCTGGCCGCTGCCGGTCATCGCCCTCCTGTTCCTCGCCTACGCCTATTTCGGCCGGTCGATGCCGGGCATCCTCACGCATCCGGGCGCGAGCTGGAGCAACATCGTCAATCACCTCTATCTCACCAGCCAGGGCATCTACGGCACGGCGCTGGGGGTCATCTCCACCTACGTCTTCCACTTCGTACTGTTCGGCGTCCTGGCGACGCGCATCGGGCTGGGGCAGCTTTTCATCGATCTCGCCTCGGCGCTCGCGGGGCGTTTCGCGGGCGGTCCAGCCAAGGTGTCGGTCATCTCGTCGGCCATGCTCGGCTCGATCTCCGGCTCTTCGATCGCCAACACGGTGACGACCGGATCGCTGACCATCCCGGCGATGATCCGCGTCGGGTATCCCCGCCACTTCGCTGCGGCCGTCGAGGCCGCAAGCTCTACCGGCGGCCAGATCACGCCGCCGGTGATGGGCGCGGTCGCGTTCCTGATGATCGAGTATCTGGGCGTTCCGCTGACCACCATTCTCACCGCCGCGCTGGTGCCGGCCTTCATGCATTTCTTCGGTGTTCTGGTGCAGGTTCACCTCGAAGCGCGCCGCCGCGGCCTTCGCGGCCTGACGAAAGAGGAACTCCCCGTCGCCTGGACCGTGTTCAAGGCCGGCTGGCTGACGACACTGCCGCTCTTCGTGCTGGTCGCGGTCCTGCTCTCGGGCAAGACGCCTTATCTCGCCGCCTTCTGGGGCATCTCGTCGTGCCTGCTCGTGCTGGTGATCCAGAACCTGATCCGCCACGACGTGGGGACCGCCATACGCGAGACCGTGCGCGAGACATGGGACGGCTTCGTCGTCGGGGCGAAATACTCGCTGTCCGTGACCGCCGCCGCCGCGCTGGTCGGCATCGTCATCGGCGTCGTCACGCTGACGGGCGTGGGTTTCAAGATCGCCTACATGGTGACCTCGGTTGCCGCCGAATGGGCACAGAACGTCAGCGGCTTCCTTTCGGTCCTGCCGTTCGAGGTGATGAGCGTCGCGAACCTGACGCTGCTGTTCACGCTCATCATGACGGCGGTCGTATGCGTGCTCATGGGCTGCGGCATACCGACGACGGCGAACTACCTGATCATGATCGCCGTCGCAGCCCCCATCCTCGGACTGCTGGGCGTACAGCCGCTCGTGGCGCACTTCTTCGTCTTCTATTACGGAGTGCTGGCCGACATCACTCCGCCGGTGGCGCTGGCCGCCTATGCGGCCGCGGGCATCGCCGACGCCAATGCATTCAAGGCTGGCAACACCGCTTTCCGTCTCGGCATGGGCAAGGCGCTGGTACCGTTCGTCTTCGCCTTTTCCCCGTCGCTGCTCCTGGTGACCGACGGCTTCACCTGGACGGAATTCTTCCTCGCGGCCGGGGGAGCGATGCTGGGCATATGGGCCTTGTCGGCAGCGTTCTCGAGCTGGCTCTTCGCGCCGTTGCGGGTGTACGAGCGGATACTTCTGGGCCTGGCGGCGATCTTCCTCGTCGCGCCGGACCTCGTCGCCACGATCATCGGCCTTGTTCTCATCGCCCCGGCGTTTCTGCGCCAGACGATCTTCCGCAGCGACAACGACGCTTTGCGCCAGGGCGCGGACTGAGGCCACCGGGCCGCCGTCGAATGCCTTCTGCGCTACTTGCAGGTGAAGCCGCCGTCCACGGGCAGTTCGATGCCGGTCACGAAGGATGCGTCGTCGGATGCGAGCCACAGCGCGGCGTGCGCCACTTCCATCGGCTTCACGAGTCGCCCCAGCGGGATCATGGTCATCATCTTCGCTTCGGCCGCCGCCGCGGCCTCGGCGCTGACGCCGCGGCCCGTGAAACCGACCTTCATCGGTGTATCGGCGAGCCCAGGGCACACGACGTTGACGCGCACATTGTCGGGCGCGAAGGTCTGGGCGAGCGACTTCGTCAGGCCGACGACCGCGAACTTGCAGCTCGAATAGACCGGCGACCACATCGAGCCGACCATTCCGGACACGGAAGCGGTGAAGATGATGGAGCCCTTGCCGCGCTTGCGCATGTGGCCGATCACCTCCCCTGCGGCGAGCGTCGCCGACCGGACGTTCAGCGCGAAGGCCTTCTGGTATTCGCCGACGTCCAGATGCTCGATTCCGCCGGGCCCCGGTATGCCCGCATGCGCCCACAGAACGTCGATGCCGCCGAGCTTTCCGGCGGCGTCGTGGATCGACCCCCGTGCGCCATCGGGCGATCCGAGATCGGCCTCTACGGTCGAAAGTCGCTCTCCCGAAGGGTCGAGGTCGCGCCGTAACGCATCCAGGCCCGCCGCGTTGACGTCGACGGCACAGACGCGCGCGCCTTGTTCGAGGAAGAGTTCGACGCCCGCACGTCCCATTCCGGACGCCGCGGCGGTGATCACCGCGAGTTTGCCTTCGAGCCTCATCGTCCATTCCCTCCCGTTCGACCCAATCTGTCGCGACAAGGGTAGTTCTCGGGCGCGCGGATCGCGATACCGAATTGACGAATAAGCCATAATCCGTGGTTATCGGAAAAGCTTCAATATCGTATTGTAGCGATGTCTCGTTGTGCCCTTAACTCGCAATCTCGGCGACAGATGCGGCGCTCGGGACCACAATGAAAGGATTACTGCAATGAGAAGGGGAACCTCATTTGCGACGACCGCCCTGGCGGTCATCATGCTGGCCGCTGCCGGCACCGCTCCGGCCTCCGCGGAAGCCGTGGTGACGATCAGCACGGGGCAGATCTTCCGTACGCTCGATCCCGCCAAGATATCCGACCAGACGGACTACATGGCCGCGGTCAACCTCTACGACGCGCTCGTCACGGTGGTCGAAGGCGGCAACCTCGCCCCGGAACTCGCGGAGAGCTGGGAGGTTTCCGAGGACGCCAGGGAGATCACCTTCAAGATACGCGACGACGCGAACTTCACCGACGGCTCTCCCGTCGAGGCGAACGACGTCATCTATTCGCTGGAAAGACTGCTGCGCATCAACCAGGGGCCGGCAAACCTGTTCTCGAGCGTGCTGGAGCCCGGCTCGGTGACCGCTGTCGACGACAAGACGGTCAAGTTCACGCTTTCGAAGACCTATTCACCCTTCCTCGCGACCATCCCCTCACTCTTCATCGTCAACGAGGAAGTCGCCAAGGCCAATGAAGGTTCGGACGACGCGCAGACCTATCTCGCCACCAACGTCGCGGGCTCGGGCGCCTACCTGCTGAAGTCGTACGACCGCGGCACGGGCCTGACCATCGAGCGCAACAAGGACTACTTCGGCAGCTTCGGCGACAAGCCGATCGAGGAGGTCCGCTGGATCGTCACCAGCGACGAGGCGACGGTCCGCTCGCTCGCCGCGTCGGGCGAACTGACGGTCAGTAGCCCGTTCCAGGCGCCGGAGACTTACACCGCGCTCGAGGAGATGGGGCGCTTCGAAATCCTGAAGTTCGACACGGCCACCGCCTTCATGATGAAGCTGAACACGCAGGTCGCGCCGACCGACGACGTCCACATCCGCCGCGCGCTGGCGCTCGCGACTGACTACGACACGATCCGCGACGTCATCTACCCCGGTGGCGTGCTGTCGACGCCGCTTCCGAAGGCCTTCGCCGAGTTTCATGCCGACGACATTCCCGAGCCGAAGTTCGACATGGAGGCCGCGAAGGCGGAGATCGCCAAGTCGAAATATGCGGGCCAGGAAATCCCCATCACGCTGGGCTACGTCGCCAACACCAAGTTCGAGGAAGAGATCAGCCTGCTCATGCAGTCCAATCTCGAGCAGCTCGGATTCAAGGTCACCCAGCAGGCCGATCCATGGAACCGCCTCACCGAACTGGCCACCAAGCCGGAGACGACGCCGGCCTTGACCCAGATCTTCTTCGGCCCGACCTATCCGTCGCCGGATTCGATGTTCTTCACCCAATATCACTCCAAGGCCGCTGGCACCTGGGCCTCGACCGAATGGGTGCAGGACCCCGAGATCGACGCGCTGATCGACGAGGCACGCGGCACGGCCGACGTTGCCGAACAGGCGGAGATCTACAAGACGCTCCAGCACAAGCTGGTCGACATGCAGCCCGACGTGTTCCTGCTGACGCTCAGGGCGCAGATCGCGATGGACAAATGCCTGACGGGCTACGTCTACGTGCCCATGCAGTCGGTGCCCTACGACTTCACGCGCTACAACTGGCTCTGCGACTGACGAGCCCGCATTGCCTGCGAGCCTTCCCCTCCCGGGCTCGCAGGCAGACACTCCGCGTCAGAAGGATCGGTCGACTCGGAACGATCGGCGGCGACGCGCGCGGCGCTTTCCCGTAGCATCCATCCGTACTCACCGGAGGCAACGGATCGTTGGAATTCCTCCTCTTCCTCATCCGCCGGATCCTGTGGTCGGTTCTGGTCCTGATCGGCCTATCCATCGTGATCTTCGGCATCGCGCGGGGGATGCCCGGAGACCCGGCGCGGCTGGCGCTCGGTCCGACCGCCAGCCAGGAGCAGGTCGCCGACCTGCGAAGCGATCTCGGGCTGGATCGTCCGCTGCTGGAGCAGTACGGGCTCTTCGTCACCGGCCTGGCGCGCGGTGACCTCGGAAAGTCCCTGCTGACGCAGCGTCCCGTCAACGACGACATCCGCGACACCTTCGCGGCATCCTTCGAACTCGTCCTCTACACCATCACCATCGTCTTCCTGTTCGGCATACCGCTCGGCGTGGTGGCGGCGCGATGGAAGGACCGGTGGCCAGACAACGTGGTGCGGATCTTCGCGCTGGTGATCGCGGTCACCCCGACATTTCTGCTGGCGCTGCTGCTCCAGGTTCTGGCGGGCTATGTGCTGCACGCCCTCCCCGTCACCGGTCGGCTGCCTGCCGGAATGCCGTTTTCGGCCGACACGACCGGACTGGTCACCATCGACGCGCTGCTGCGCGGCCGCATGGACGTCTTCGCCGAAGCGCTGCGGCATCTGCTGCTACCCTGCCTGGCGCTTGCCTCGACGGCACTCGGGCAGATCGCACTGACGACGCGGGCATCGATGATCGACGTCGCCAGCCAGGACTACATGGAGGCCAGCCGCGCCTTCGGCGTGCCTGAGCCCGTGCGGGTAATGAAATACATGCTGCGTCCGGCCTTCGTGCCGCCGCTGACCATCCTGGGCCTCTCCTTCGCCGCGATGGTCGGCAACGCCTTCGTGGTCGAACTCATCTTCTCGTGGCCCGGCATGGCCTCCTACGGCATCCGGACGATCCTGCAGAAGGACCTGAACGCGGTTATGGGCGTGGTCATGGTGTCGGGCGTCTTCTTCGTGGTCGTCAATCTGGTGATCGACATCCTGGTCGGCATCGTCGATCCGCGGGTGCGGATCCAGGGAAGCCGATGATGGCGGATGGAGCGGTCGTGGCTGATCTCGAAACGGGTCCGGAACGGATCTCCAACGCCTACCAGAACTGGTACCGCTTCTCGCGCAATCCGACGGCCGTGATCGGCGCCGCGATCGTGATCCTGTGCGTGCTGGCCGCCATCCTGGCGCCGCTGATCACGCCCTATCCCGACCACGTCGGCGCCGTCGTCAACTTCCGCGCCAGGCACCAGCCGCCTTCGCTGGACTACTGGTTCGGCACCGACAATGTGGGCCGCGACATCCTCACGCGCGTGGTCTTCGGCATGCGCATTTCGCTCCTGATGGCGGTCGTGGTGCTGGGCGTCGCCGTGCCGGTGGGCACCGCGCTGGGCCTCGCCGCCGGCTACTTCGGCGGATGGACCGAGACGATCATCCTGCGCCTGACCGACATCGCGCTCGCCATCCCGGGCCTGGTCCTCGTGCTGGCGGTGGCGGCGGTGCTGTCGCCCGACCTCCTCACCTCGATGCTGTCGCTGGCCGCGCTCTGGTGGACCTGGCACGCGCGCCTGATCTACTCGATCACCAAGCAGCTGCGCGGCCAGGAGTTCGTGGAAGCGGCGGAGGTGCTCGGCGCGAGCAAGTTCCACATCCTATTCCGCGAGATCCTCCCCAACTGCGTGTCGGCGCTGGCGATCAAGACTTCGCTCGACTGCGGTTTCGTCATCCTCGTCGGCGCGTCCCTGTCCTTCCTGGGCCTCGGGATCCAGCCGCCGACGCCCGACCTCGGCACGATGGTTTCGGCCGGCGCTTCCTACCTCCCCGACTTCTGGTGGGAATCCCTGATCCCCGGCTCTGCGATCCTGTTCGTGGCGCTCGGCTTCAACCTGCTCGGCGACGGACTGCGCGATCTCTTCGACGTGCAGGAGATCCGATGACCCGGCCTCTTCTAAGCGTCCGCGACCTTTCGGTCGAGTTCACCAACTACGGCCGCACGAACCGCGTCCTGCACGGGGTCTCGCTCGACGTGCCCGAGCGGGCGCAAATCGCACTGGTTGGCGAGAGCGGATCGGGCAAGACCGTGACCATGAAGGCCATCATGGGCCTGCTCAGCGATCCGCCGGCCCGTATCACCGGCGGATCGATCACGTATAACGGGCGCGACCTCTTCACCATGCCGGCATCCGAGCGCATGAAGCTGCGCGGCACTGCCATGTCGATGATCTTCCAGGATCCGATGACCTCGCTCAACCCCGTCTACACGATCGGCGACCAGCTCGGCACGATCCTCAAATATGCCGACCGCCGACTGGGCCGGGCGCGCGGGCGGGCCGGCCGAAGGGCGCGCATCGTCGAGGTACTGTCGCAGGTGCGCATGCGCGAGCCGGAACGGGTCGCCGCCTCCTATCCGGTGATGCTGTCGGGCGGCATGCGCCAGCGCGTGCTGATCGCCATGGCGCTGCTCAGCCAGCCGCGGCTGCTGATCGCCGACGAGCCGGGATCCGCGCTCGACGTGACGACGCAGGCGCAGACGCTGAAGCTCCTGAAGGACCTCGTGGAGGCCGAAGGCCTGTCGCTCCTGATGATCACCCACAATCTCGGCGTCGTGCGCGAGACCTCCAACTACGTCTATGTCATGAGCAAGGGCGTGGTGGTGGAGCATCGACCGGCGGCCGAACTCTTCGCCGATCCCCACCACGAATACACGAAGTCGCTGATCGCCGCCGTGCCACGCCTATCGGGCGGAGGCATGAGATCGGAACCCGCGGGGTCGGCGGCATGACGCGGCCGATGCTTCAGATCGACGGGCTGTCGAAGAGCTTCCCGATCCGCAACGCGCTCGGCTTCCGGAAGGGCCAGGTCGATGCCGTTAGGGACGTCAGTTTCTCGGTGCGCAAGGGAGAGGTCTACGGCCTCGCCGGCGAAAGTGGCTCTGGCAAATCCACCATCGCCCGCATGGTGGTGGGCCTTTCCACCCCGACCGGCGGACGCATCCTTGTCGACGGCAATGACATTTCCGAACACGCCCGCACGCGCGAGCACAGGCGCACGGTGCAGATGGTGTTCCAGAACCCCGGCTCGTCGCTCAACCCGCGCCGCACCATCGGGCAGTCGGTGTCCGTGCCGCTCGTTTCCTTCGGCTATCCGCGCGTACAGAGACAGCGCCGCATCGCCGAACTGCTGGAGATGGTGCACCTGCCCGCCGAGTTCGCGCAGCGCTATCCCAACGAACTTTCCGGCGGCCAGAAGCAGCGTGTCGCCATCGCGCGGGCGCTCGCGGTCGAGCCCAAGCTGATCGTGCTCGACGAGCCGACCTCCGCACTCGACGTCTCGGTGCAGGCGCGGGTCATCGAGCTCCTGGAAGACCTGTGCCGCCGGTTCGAGCTGACCTTCCTGTTCATCTCGCACGACCTCAGCCTGATGCGGAACTTCGCCCAGCGGGTCGGCATCCTCTATCGCGGCGAGATGGTCGAGAGCGGACCCACCGCGGCGGTCTTCGATGACCCCCGGCACGACTATACGCGGCTCCTGCTCGCCTCGGTTCCGGTGATCTCGGAGGAGGATGCACGCATGCGGCCCGTCGTGCCGCTGATCGACGGAGAGATACCGACGGCCGAGCAGCTCCTCGAACTGAGGCGCGCCGGTTCGCCGACGGGAGCCGGCGCGCCCGCCGACCGGTCGGGCTGAGAGAATGGAGCAATCCATCGGGAACATAGCCGCCGTAGCAATCCGGCACGCCACATTCCGGTGACCAGCGGATAGGGCATCGAGACATGAAGTTCATAGAGACACACGACGAACTGCGCGAGATCTACCGCGAGCCGAGCGAAGGCGCGGTGCGGAAGGAACTTCGGCTGCTCGAGGAGCATTCGAAACGCTTCCTGTCGAAGTCACCCTTCGTGCTCATCGGCTCGCAGGACGATGCGGGCAACGCCGACGTGACCCCGCGCGGCGACAGGCCGGGCTTCGTCGTCCCGCTCGACGACCAGACCATCGCGATCCCCGATCGTCCCGGCAACAACCGCCTGGACACCTGGGAGAACGTCGTGCGCAATCCTTCCGTCGGGCTGATCTTCCTCATTCCCGGCATGAACGAGACCTTGCGCATCAATGGCGAGGCGCGTCTGACCGCCGATGCGGACCTGCGGGAACGCTTCGCGGTCGACGGACGGCCGGCGCTCGCGGTTCTCGTTGTGAAGATCCGCGCCCTCTACATGCACTGCGCCAAGGCATTCATGCGCTCGCAGCTCTGGCAGCCGGAAACCTGGCCGGACCGGTCCGAGATGCCCACGCTCGGGCAGATCGTCCGCGACCAGCTCGCGCTGTCCGTCAGCAGCGAGGAACTGGATGCGGGGCTGGCCGAGGGCTACCGCAAGTCCTTGTGGTGATCCCGTCCATTCGCGAAAATTCCGCTCCCAGACATCCGGCGGGCGGAAGAGATGACTTCGACCGTTTTCGAGAAGGAATGTTGGCAGGATGATACGCATCGGGATCGACGTCGGCGGCACCAATACGGACGCCGTGATCGTCGAGGGTGACCGCGTGCTGGCCGGCGTCAAGTCGCCGACCACGCAGGACGTGATGGGCGGGGTGGTCGGCGCCCTCACCGCCGTGCTCGAAACCTCGGGCATCGAGGCCGGGGCAATCGACGTCGTCATGATCGGAACGACGCATTTCACCAATGCCGTCGTTCAGCGCCGCGACCTCGCTCCCACCGCGGCAATCCGCCTCGGACTTCCGGCGACCGCCTCGCTGCCGCCGATGATCGACTGGCCCGACGACCTGAAGCGGACGCTCGGCGGGCACGTCTATCTCGCACACGGCGGCAACGAGTTCGACGGACGTCCCATCTCGCCGCTCGACGAAGCCGAACTCTTGGGCATCGCCGAGGAGATCAGGACGAAGGGCGTCCGCTCGGTGGCGATCGCCTCGGTCTTTTCGCCCGTCAGCGCCGACGTGGAACGGCGTGCCGGCGAGATCGTCGGGAACGCTCTGCCCGGCGTCCACGTCACGCTCTCCCACGAGATCGGCCGGCTCGGGCTGCTCGAACGGGAGAACGCCGCGATCATGAACGCCTGCCTGCGCGACCTCTCCAGCGACGTCATCGCGGCTTTCCGCAACGCCATCGCACAGGCCGGCATCACCGCGCCTTTCTACCTGACCCAGAACGACGGGACCCTGATGGACGCGGCCACGGCGGAACGATTCCCGGTGCTGACCTTCGCTTCGGGTCCGACCAATTCCATGCGCGGCGCGGCATTCCTGTCCGGCGTCTCGGAGGCGATCGTCATCGACATCGGCGGCACGACCGCGGATGTCGGTTCGCTGCAGAAGGGCTTTCCGCGCCAGGCGCCGATGGCGGTGGAGGTCGGCGGCGTGCGCACCAACTTCCGCATGCCCGACGTCTTCTCGATCGGCCTCGGCGGCGGCTCGCTCGTCGTCGACATGGACGACGCGGTGGCGGTGGGTCCCTCCTCGGTCGGCTATCGCCTGACGCGCGAGGCGCTGATCTTCGGAGGCGACACGCTGACCGCTTCCGACATCGCGGTGGCGGCAGGCAAGGCGGAGCTCGGCGACGCGTCGAAGGTCGCGCATCTCTCGCCGGACCTGATCGCCCGGGCGCGAAGGAAGATGATGGAGATGCTCGAGGACTGTGTCGACCGCGCCAGGGTCACGCCCGATCCGCTTCCGGTGATCGTCGTCGGCGGCGGCTCGATCCTGGTCGATGAGCCGATCGGCGGTCTGGAGATCGTGAAGCCGGAGCACTTCGCAGTCGCCAACGCCGTCGGCGCGGCGATCGCGCAGATTTCCGGCGAAGTGGACAGCGTCTACTCGCTCGCCGAGACGAGCCGCGAGAAGGCGCTGGAAGACGCCACCGGAAAGGCGAAGGACGCCGCGGTGGCGGCGGGCGCGCAACGCGACAGTATCGAGATCGTCGACGTGGAAGACGTGCCTCTGGCCTACCTGCCGGGCAACGCGACGCGCATCCGGGTGAAGGCCGTAGGAGAACTCAATGTCGGGTGAAAAAGGATTTCTGCTGACCGAGGGCGACCTGCCGGCGCTTTCGATCGGCGCGGCGCTGCTGGGAACCGGCGGCGGCGGCAACCCCTATGTCGGAATGCTGCGGACGCGGGAGCTGCTACGCAAGGGCGCGCAGGTGCGGATCATCCCGCTGGATGCCTTGCCAGACGACGCCTGGGTCGGCCGTGTCGGAAGCATCGGCGCGCCGATCATCGGCATCGAGAAGATCTCCGAGGGCGGCGAATGCCATCGCGCGATGCTGGCGGTCGAGGAAGCCTCCGGGATCAGGATGGCGGCGCTGATCGCGGCCGAGATCGGCGGCGCCAATGCCATGGTGCCCGTCATCACCGCCGCGATGGCGGGACTGCCGGTGATCGACGGCGACGGCATGGGCCGCGCCTTTCCCGAGATCCAGATGACGACCTTCTCGATCTACGGCGAGGCGTCCCTGCTTTCGGCCCTGGCCGACGACAAGGGCAATGTCGTGGTCTTCCGCAAGGTGACAAGCGCCCTGATGCTCGAGCGTCTCATGCGCACGGCGACCGTCGCCATGGGTGCCGGCGCGGGCGCGGCCGGGGCGCCGCTTTCGATGGAGTTCATCCGCCGCACGGCAATTCCAGGCACGGTCACGCAGGCGATCGAGATTGGCGCCACCGTCCTTCAGGCCCGAGCCAAACGGCAGGACGTGGTGGAGAAAGTGGTCGAGAAGACCGGCGGAGGACTTTTCTTCACCGGCAAGCTCGTCGACGTTCGCCGCGAACTGACCGGCGGGTTCATGCGCGGCCACGCGCTGTTGAGCGGCATGGGCGACTGGGCGGGATCGGAGGCGCGCATCGCGATCCAGAACGAGAACCTCGTTCTGTGGGTCGACGGCGAGCCGAAGGTCATGGTGCCGGACCTGATCATGAACCTGGAACAGGAAACCGGCGAGCCGATCACGACCGAGATGTTGCGCTTCGGCCAGCGCGTCTCCGTCATCGGCCTGCCGGCGCATTCCCTGATGAAGACGCCGCGGGCGCTGGAGGTCGTCGGGCCGAAGGCGTTCGGCTATCCGGAGATTCTCTTCACGCCTCTCGCGGACGCGGCGGCCTGACCGCGCTCACGACGCGGACGGAAGGTCGGCGATTTCGTCGCCGGCCTTCAACCACATCGTTTTCCAGGCAGCGTCTCAGGCTTCGATGAGATCGTCGATCTCTTCTTCGGTCAGGCCGAACTCCGCGAGGATTTCACGCGTATCGGCTCCCTTGAGCGGCGCGGCACGGTTGGCGGAGGTTTCGCTGAGCGAGAAGGACACCGGCTCCGGCACCGAGCGGACACGCCCTTCGAAGCCGTCCACCGGGCGGAAGAAATCCTTGGCCTTGAGATGCGGATGCTCCAGCAGGCTCTCCAGAGAGTTGACCCCGGAATAGGGGATGTCCAGCCTGTCCAGGCATTCGGCCCAGTCTGCGGTGGTTCGCGATTTCAGCCCCTCGGCGAGCACCTGATAGAGCCGGGCGGAATTGCCGTTGCGGCCCGCCGCGCTGGCGAACCAGTCGGCTTCCAACACGTCCGAGCGGCCGAATTCCACCAGCAGCCGGCGCCAGTCCTTCTCGGAATAGGGCATCACCGCCAGCCAGCCGTCCGCGGTGGCGTAGGGCTTCCGGTGCGGGTTGAGGAGCCGCGCGTATCCCGGCGCCACATCCGCGCCGAAGGTCGCCGCGTCGAGATGCTCGTTGAACAGGAATGCGACGAGGCATTCGAACATCGGCACCTCGATGGCGCAGCCCCTGCCGGTGCGCTCGCGGTACATCAGGGCCGCGAGTATCGCCTGCACGGCTTTCAGGCCCGCCACCTTGTCGGCGACAATGCTCGCCACGAAGGCCGGCTGCTCGCCGAATTCGCCCGGCAGGGACGCCAGCCCGGCCGCCGCCTGAACGATGTCGTCATAGGCCGGGCGGTCGGCGAAGGGCCCGTCCGATCCGAAGCCGACGGCGGCGCAGTGGATCAGGTCCGGCCTCAGCGCCATCAGGCGGGCCGCGGAAATCCCCAGCCGCTCGGCCGCGCGTGGGCGCATGTTGTGCAGGAGGATGTCGGCCCGCCCGAGCAGCCGGTCCAATACCGCGCGGCCGCGATCCGACTTGAGGTCGAGCACGATCGAGCGTTTGTTGCGGTTGTTGTTGGCAAACAGCGCACCGGTCCCGTCCGGTCCCGGCGTTCCCGAGGCACGCGCGAGGTCGCCCTCAGGCGGCTCCACCTTGATCACCGTGGCCCCGTAGTCGCCGAGCGTCTGCGCTGCCATCGGCCCCATGACGATCGAACTCAGGTCCAGGACCGTGATGCCTTCCAGGAGTGGCAGCATAGCCGTCTACCCGCCCCGGCTCTCTGTGGCGCCGGCAGGCACCCTTTCACCGACCGGAGCGTCAGCGCGTGCTAGGTCCCGCATCTCCTCAGCCCCGCTCCATGCAGGCCGAAAGCGTCTCGGAAAACAGCCTTATCCCCGGCCCGATGAGTTCATCGGGAAAGTCGTAGGTCGGTGTGTGCACCTGCGGCAGATTTTCTCCTGCGCCGAGGAAGAGCATCGCCGAACGGGCTCCGTGCCCGAACCGGCCGAAATCCTCCGACCCACGCTGCGGCATGGGAAGGGACGCGAACGGCAGGCCGGCGCGCGCGACGCCGGCGCTGAGATACTCCGTGGCGAGCGGGTCGTTGGTGCATGCCAGGAAGATGTCGGCGTATTCGATGTCGAAGCAGAGCAAATGCGCTTGCGCCGTCTCCGCGATCAGCGCCTCGACCCTCTCGCACAGCGCCGCCATCGCGTCGTCGGTCACCGTGCGAAGCGTCGCGAGGATGCGGGCTTCTCCCGGCGCCACGCCGTACACTGCGGCGCCCATCGACGAATGGGTCACCGTCACCATGGCGAAATCCGGCCCCAGCGGGCCGCGGCCGCCGCATTCCTCCAGCGCTGGCATCAGCCGCGCCACTGCCCGCATCGGCGATCGGCCGGTCTCCGGCTGCGCGGCGTGCGCCGTGCTTCCGCGCAGACGGATCGAAATACCGCGCGAGGCGCAGTTCGCGGGGCCGGGCGACAGCACCGCCGAGCCGAGCGGCGCGCCGGGCTTGTTGTGCAGGGAGAAAGCATAGTCCGGGCGGATCTCCCCGTAACGAGGATCGTCGATGACCGCCGCCGCGCCGGAACCGTCCTCTTCCGCTGGCTGGAACATCAGGACGACCTTGCCGTCCGGCGGACGCGCACGTCCCAGGAGGCGAGCCAGCCCAAGCAGGATGGTCGAATGCCCGTCATGGCCGCACAGATGCGCCTTGCCCGGCACCAGCGAGCGGTGCGAAACGTCGCCCAGTTCCTCGATCGGCAGCGCGTCCAGTTCCGAGCGGAACATCACCGTAAGGCCGGGCTTGCCACTGTCGTAGATGGCGGCGACGCCGTGGCCTCCGAGACCGGTGAGCACGCGGTCGGGACTGGTCGGCTCGAGCATGGCGACGACGCGGCGGGCGGTCTCGGCTTCTTCTCCCGAAAGTTCGGGATGACGGTGGAGTTCGCGGCGGAAGTCGGCGAGTTCTGCGATGTCCGAATTGGTCGGCCGGGGGAGGACATAGGTGCTCATATCAGGCCGCCGCCCTGCGCAACATGCCGTAAAGGTCGCGCGGCTCGTCGGGGTCGGCGAGCAGGTCGAGCGCCTGGAAATGGGTGGTGCCGGCAATCCTGTCGCGGATGTAGCGGAGGGCCGAGAAATCCTCGGTGGCGAAGCCGACGCTGTCGAACAGGGTCACCTGGGTCGCGTCGCGCCGGCCGGGCGCGCTTCCTTCGATCACTTTCCACAACTCCGTCACGTGATGATCGGGATCCAGTTGCTGGATCTCGCCCTCGATCCTCGTCTGCGGCGTGTACTCCACGAAGATGTCCGACCGCAGCAGGATGTCGCGATGCAGCTCGGTCTTGCCTGGGCAATCGCCGCCGACCGCGTTGAGATGGACGCCGGATCCGACCATGTTGTCGGTCAGGATCGTGGCGTACTGCTTGTCGGCGGTGCAGGTCGTGATGATCTCCGCCGTCTCGACCGCCTCTTCCGCACTCCGGCAGGCCACGACCGACAGGCCGCTGTCCGAGAGATTGGCCGCCGCCTTGCGCGTCGCGGCGGGGTCGATGTCGTAGAGACGAATGGTATCGACCCCGCAGATCGCCTGGAACGCGAGCGCCTGGAATTCGCATTGCGCGCCGTTGCCGATGATCGCCATGGTGCGAGGGTTCGGCGGCGCGAGATGGCGCGCGGCGAGCGCCGACGTCGCCGCGGTGCGAAGCGCGGTCAGAAGCGTCATCTCGGAAAGCAGCAGCGGGTAGCCGTTGCCGACATTGGCCAGCACGCCGAACGCGGTCACGGTCTGGCGCCCCTCGCGTATGTTCTTCGGATGGCCGTTGACGTATTTGAAGCCGTAGGTGACCCCGTCGCTGGTCGGCATGAGCTCGATGACACCCTCGGCCGAATGCGCCGCGACGCGCGGCGTCTTGTCAAAGGCCTTCCAGCGGCGAAAATCCTCCTCGATGTAGGAAGCCATCTCGGCCAGCAGACGCGGAATCCCGATTTCGAGGACGAGCTGCATCATGTGCTGGACGCTGACGAAGGGGACGAGGCTCAGGGGACCCGGCGCCGTGATGGGCATTCGAAGCTCCAGTTGCGTTCCATACCCGAGTGCATTCGCCGGCCAGGAACCTCCCGCGGCAACGACGCCCGTATCGATGGGCGAAATCGCGTTCATGACAAACACGAGCCCGCCGATGCTGCGCCCAGGGCACACAGGAAACGCAGAAGCGGAGGGTGCACGGGCCACTTTGCCGTGGCTGCCCTCACCCCAGAGCTTCCTTCTCGCGAAGCACTCTCCACCCTGCGTCTCCGATGCGCCGATCGCGGCTCCTACCGACTGATGGGAGCATGTTGGACAAGCCGAGCCATCAGTTCCATTATGCTGTCTGCCCCATTACGATAATTCTGACCTATGGATTGCGAGGCCTGGATGACGTCCAAACCGACGGCGAGGAAGCAGGATCGGCAAGAGTTCGCCGCCGGGGGAAAGGGCGGAGACGCCGTCGAGCAGCGATCACCCCTGTCGCTCGATTTGCGCGAACTGGCGACCGCCATCAGGAATCGCGAGTGGACCGCCACCGAGGTGACGGAAGTCGCGCTGCGACGCATTCGGGAGGTCGATGGCGGCATAAATGCGTTCTGTACGCTTGACGACACGGCGCTGGCGCAGGCCGAGGAGATCGATGCGCGTCTCGCCGCAGGTACCGAGGTCGGACAGCTGGCCGGCGTTCCCGTCGGCGTAAAGGACTTGCTCTGGACGAAGGGCCTGAAGACGACCTTCGGCTCCCGCCTCTATGCCGATTTCGTCCCCGACCGCGACGACGTGGCGGTGGAGTGCCTGAGGGCGGCCGGCGCCATCGTGATCGGCAAGACCAATGCGGCCGAGTTCGGTTATGGCGGCATCGGTCGGAACGATCTCTTCGCCCCGACGTGCAACCCGTGGAACACGGAGCTGTCGCCGGGAGGCTCGAGCGCTGGCTCGGCGGCAGCGGTCGCGGCGCGCATGGTTCCGCTGGCGCTCGGCAGCGACGGCGGCGGCTCGGTCCGGATACCCGCAGCGCTCTGCGGCATCTTCGGAATGAAGCCGTCCTTCGGACTGGTTCCGGTCTATCCCGGCTGCCGCGACGAGCGCTATCCGGGCCAGTCCGGCTGGGAAGGGCTGGAGCACATCGGGCCGATGACCCGCAACGCAGCCGATGCCGCGCTGGCGCTGTCGGTCCTTGCGGGACCTTCACAGTACGACCGCCATTCGCTCCCTCCCCTCGGCGCCGACTGGAGCGACCTCGACGCCGGACGGCTGCTAGGCGCCCGCATCGCCTTCAGCACCGATCTCGGCTTCGCCGTGGTCGATCCGGAAATTCGCGCCGCCGTGGAACACGCAGTCGCACGGCTGGGCTCCTCGTTCGAGGCGATCGAGGAGGCCCATCCGGCGGTGGGTAACACCGAAACGCTGCTCGACACGCTCGTCGCGCTCGATACCGATCGCGCCGGCCTGCGGGCGATGGCCGAGCGGCAGGGCGTGGAGCTTGGCGGCTGGCTGGGCAGCATTCTCGAACGGACATGGACCGGCGACCAGTTCAGCGCAGCCCTGATGGAGCGCAAGCGGGTCGTCAACGTGACGGCCCGCTTCATGCAGGATTTCGATTTCCTCATCACGCCGTCGACCGCCGCCACTGCCTTTCCCGGCGACGGGTTCGGGCCCGAGCGTATCGACGGCCAGGCGGTGGCGCCGTCCGCCTGGGTGCCGTTCTCCGCGCTGGCGAACTTCACCGGCCAGCCCGCCGCTTCGGTCCCGATCGGTTTCACGTCGGACGGGCGGCCGATCGGACTTCAGGTGATGGGGCGTCGGCTGGACGATCGCGGCGTGCTGGCGCTTTGCGCCGTCGTCGAGCGGCTGTTCCCGCGCGTTTCCTGGCCCGGCCCGCCGCTCAAAAATCTCCAGGTGGCAGGATCGACAAATGGACAAGGCTGAAACGAAGCGGCCGACGAACCTCGGCAACATCGAACTGCGCCACATCCGGTACTTCCTCGCCATCGCCGACGAGATGAACTTCGGCCGCGCAGCCGAGCGGCTGAACATCGCCCAGCCCGGTCTCAGCCAGCAGATCAAGATCCTCGAACACATCCTCGAAGCCACCCTCTTCGACCGCTCGCGCCGCCGGCTGCGCTTCACGCTGGCCGGGGAGATGTTCGCCGCCGAGGCGCGCAAGGTGATGGCGCAGGCGGAGGTTGCGGTGCAGACTGCGCGGCGCGCGGCGCGCGGCGAGGTGGGACGGCTCGCGATCGGTTATGTCGGGTCGGCCGCCTATGTCGGCATGCTGACGCACCTGGTCGGCGAATTCCGCGAGACCCATCCGCAGGTCGAGCTGGAAATATCGGAAATGGAGATGCTGCCGCAGCTGGAGGCAATCAGCGACGGGCGGCTCGACCTGGGCTTCATCCGCCCGCCCGTTCCGCTGCCCATCGGGCTCTCCTTCATACCGATCCTCCAGGAGGAACTCTTCGTGGCGCTTCCGACGAGCCACCCTCTGGCGTCGCAGGAGGCCGTCCCGCTGCGCGCACTGAGCGACGAGGTCTTCATCACGCCGAGGCATCCACCGCGCGTCAGCTTCAGCCAGCACACGAGAGCGGCCTGCCACGAAGTGGGCTTCGAACCGAGGATGGGCCCTCAGGGACGCGACTTCGTGACCATCGCCAGCATGGTGTCGGTCGGGCTTGGCGTCGCCCTTGTGCCGCAGTCACTGCAGTGCATACAGCTCCCCAGCATCTGCTATCGGCCCCTGTCCGACGTGCGTCCCCGCTCGGAGCTGGCAGTGGCGTTCCGGCGCAGCGACGCGTCGGTGGTCGTGCGCGACTTCATCGCAGCGACCCGCCGCCGCGCGAGGTCCCTTTCGACCGAATCCAGGCCCGCAGTCTCCGGTAATGGAGAATGAGGGCATTTCCACCGGAACATGCCCGCCTCCCGTTCGTTCGGAACGTCACGAGGAGGACGCCATGTTGCGCAGGCTGCTGATGCTGTTGGCAATAGCCATCCGCCCCAGGCGCAAGCCGGTCACGCCCGAGGAGAGGCTGCGGCGCGCCGGACTGGCGCCGGAATTCTTCGGCGCCACGAGCGCGCGGAAATCGGGTCCGAAGTCGAAGGTCTGACCGGGATGGACCATCACGCGTCCAGTTGGCAGCGGTCAGGCGTAGGCCAGCCAGATGGCCAGAACGAGCAACGCAATGCCGCCCCTAGCCAGAACCGGATGCCGCCGCCGAGCACTCAGTGTCGAAGCCCGCGAGCCAGTCTCCCGTGCGGCCCTTCCGGAAATCGCCCCAGTCGCGGATTTCCGATCCAAGGCAGCAGCCCGACAATGGTCCTGGAACGGAACCGCCGGCTCAGGTCTGCGCCGGCAAGGTTCCGAGCGCGGTGGGAAGGTCTTGCAGGCTGACGAGCACGTGGTCGGCTCCGAGAGCATCCGGCGCCTCCGGCGTATAGCCACCGCGTACCAGGGCGACCGCAATGCCCGCCGCCCTGGCGGAGCGGGCGTCCGCCGCGCTGTCTCCGACCATCAGCGCTTGGCCGGCCGCGACATCCATCCTCGCCAGCGCGGCGAACAGCATGTCGGGCGCGGGCTTCTTGGCGATGCCGGGCTCCGCGCCCTGCACCGCCGCGAGGAACGGTGAAAAGCCGTAGTGGTCGACCACGGCGCGCGTGAACGGCATCGGCTTGTTGGAGACGACGGCGAGCTTCAAGCCCGCTGCCGAAAGGGCGGCGAGGCTTTCGCGGGCACCGGGCAGCACGGTCGTGAGGCGGGTCAGGTGCCGACCGTAGATCGGCATCATTTCGGCCACGGCATCGTCGAGCGCGCCGCCTTCGAGCGGCCGTCCACGTGCCGCGAAAGCCCGTTCGACGAGCTTGGCCACCCCGTTGCCGATCATCGCCCGCACGTCCGCCAGCAAATGCGCCGGCAACCCGTGCTGCGCCATCAGTTCGTTGGTCGCGGCTGCGATGTCGGGCGCGGAATCGACCAGCGTGCCGTCGAGGTCGAAGAGGACCGCCTTCGGCCAGCCGTCAGGTCGTCCGACGAGGAGCGGCGCGTCGCTCACGCCGCGCACCGCATCGCGCCATCCGACGCCCGCCGGATCGCGGCGATATTTTCCGCATAGGCCTGTTCGGTTCCGCCCTTGAACACCGCCGAACCTGCCACGAGGACGTTTGCCCCCGCCGCCGCGACCAGCGGCGCCGTCTCAGGCGTGACGCCGCCGTCGATCTCGATGTCGATCGGCCGCGACCCGATCATCGCCTTCACCCGCGCCACCTTCTCGACCACCGACGGTATGAAAGCCTGGCCGCCGAAGCCGGGGTTGACCGTCATGAGGAGCACGAGGTCGAGCCGGTCGAGCACGTATTCGATGACGCTCTCCGGCGTCGCGGGGTTCAGCGAAACGCCGGCCTTCTTGCCGAGGTCGCGGATCGCCTGTAGCGAACGATCGAGATGCTTCGTCGCTTCGGCGTGGACCGTAATGATGTCGCAGCCGGCATCGGCGAAGGCGGCGAGATACGGATCGGCTGGTTCGATCATCAGGTGGCAGTCGAAGACCTTCCTGGACCGACCACGCACCGCCTTGATGACGGGTGCGCCGAAGGTGATGTTGGGCACGAAATGCCCGTCCATCACGTCGAGGTGGATCCAGTCGGCTCCCGCGCGGTCCACCGCCTCGATCTCTTCGCCCAGCCGCGAGAAATCGGCCGAGAGGATTGAAGGGGCGATGATGGTGCTGGTCATGTCGAGCTTCCCTGGCTCATGCCGGTCGCAGCCGGCTTCGCGTCAGGCGCTGACATGGCTTGCGCGACGCCGGATGGCAAGGGTGGTGGCGTGCGGCCTGTGAAAAACGCGGTTGCGGCGCGGAAGCCTACGCGTCGAGCAGCAACACATCGTCGGGCGAGAAGCTGATCGAGGCTTTTTCACCGGCGACGGGCGGCGGGCTCGCCGGGTTGTTGAAGGTGTCGAGCGACACCAAATCGTCGCCGAGCGCGACGCGCACGCGGATGACGGAGCCAAGGAAGGAAACCTCGCGGATCACGCCGGTCGCGGTCGCCACGCGGCCCTGGCCATGGCCGAGCGAGATAGCCTCCGGCCGCAGCGCCAGCGATATCTGCTCTCCCGCCTTGCGGCCGGTGAGCGGGCGGCCGGTGAGAACCTCTTCCGAGCCGATCCGCACGATGCCCTTTTCGGCGTCGGCGACCTTGCCCTCCAGCACGTTGAGCGTGCCGACAAACCCCGCCACGAAGCGTGTCGCCGGCTTGTTGTAGATCTCGAACGGTGTGCCGACCTGTTCGGCGCGGCCGTTGTACATCACCACGATCCGGTCGGACATCGACAGCGCCTCTTCCTGGTCGTGCGTGACGAAGATGGTCGTGATTCCGAGTTCCTTCTGGATGGCGCGGATTTCCTCGCGCAGCGACACGCGCACCTTGGCGTCGAGGGCGGAGAGCGGCTCGTCGAGGAGAAGCACCTGCGGCTTGCCCGCCATCGCGCGGGCGAGCGCCACGCGCTGCTGCTGGCCGCCCGAAAGCTGGTAGGGATAGCGTCCGCCGAACTCCTGCAGCTTGATCAGTTCCAGCATCTCGCCGACGCGCGCCTGCATCTGCGCCTTGGGCATGCCGGCCACCTTGAGGCCGAAGCCGATGTTCTGCGCCACCGTCATGTTCGGAAACAGTGCATAGGCCTGGAACACCATGCCGATGTTGCGCTGGTTGGGCTTCAGGCGGGTGACGTCCTTGCCGCCGATGAACACCGAGCCGGAGCTGGGCTCCTCGAAGCCGGCGACGATCCGGAGCATCGTGGTCTTGCCGCAGCCCGAGGGGCCGAGGAAGGAGACGAATTCGCCCTGGCGGACGTCGAGGTTGAACTCCTGTACGACCACGGTCGTGCCGAAGGCCTTGTGCACCTGACGGATGGAGAGGAACGTGTCTGACATGGCGGTACGTCTCTCCGGAAATCAGTGCGGCTGGGCCGGCGGCCGCGGCGCGAAGCGCGACACCACCTGGATCAAGGCCATGCAGCTCCAGGTGATGCCGAAGGCGATGACGGCGAGCGCGGCCGGCTCGTAGGCGCGGTTGGCGCCGATCAATTGCAGGTAGGGCCCGAAGGCCGGGCGGTTGAGAAGCGCGGCCATGACGAACTCGCCGATCACGATGGCGAAGGTCAGGAACGCGCCCGAGAGCACCGCCACCAGCACGTTGGGCAGGATGACACGCCACATGATCGTCGCCCAGCCGGCGCCGAGGCTCTGCGCCGCCTCCGTCAGGGTGCGCACGTCGATGGCCCGAAGACCCGTGTCGACCGCGCGGTACATGTAGGGCAGCGCCAGCACGACATAGCCGAACATCAGGAGGATGTTGGTGCCCATGGCCGTGCCGGTGAGCGGCAGCCAGGAGGAAGTGTTGTAGAGCCGGATGTAGCCGAAGACGATGACGATGGGCGGGATGACCAGCGGCAGCAGCGTCACGAACTCCAGCACAGGGCGCCAAGCCGGCAGCTTCAGGCGTACCCAGTAGGCCGTCGGCACGACTAGAAGCACGCCGACGACGATCGTGGCCAGCGCCATCATCACCGAATAGGTGAAGGTCTCCTGGAAGCGGGGATCGAAGATCACCGCCTCGTAGGCGTCGAGGCTGTAGACGCCGCGCCGCATCTTCATGGAGAACTCGAAGGTGCCGACCAGCGGCAGGGCGAAATAGAGAACGCCGAGGACGAGGAAGATCCAGGACCAGAAGCGGTTGACCGTCATTTGATCCACCGTTCGCTGCGGGTGCGCAGCCAGATGTAGACGAAGTTGGCGATGCCGGTGATGACGATCATGCCGAAGGCGAGCGCGTATCCGAGATGCGGGTCCTGCAGCACGTCGCCGCGGATCTGGGCGAAGAGCAGGATCGGCACGATCGACAGCGACGAGCCCGTGAGCGCGTAGGCGGTGGCCACCGCGCCGAAGGAATTGGCGAAGAGCAGCGCGAAGGTTCCGAGCAGCGTCGGCCACAGGATCGGCAGCGCCACCATGCGCCAGTACTGGAACCCGGTGGCGCCGAGGATCGACGCGGCCTCGCGCCATTCGCGCCGCATGCCGTCGAGCGCGGGCGTGACGATCAGGATCATCAGCGGGATCTGGAAGAACAGGTATGTGAGCGTCAGCCCGCCGAAGGACAGGATGTTGAAGCCGTAGGCGTAGATGTTGATGCCGAACCAGTCGCGCAGGATGAGCGTGACCAGGCCGAGCCGTCCGAAAGTGGCGAGGAAGGCGAAGGCGAGCGGTACGCCGGCAAAGTTCGACGCGACGCCGGAGAAGGTGAGCAGCGGGGAGCGGACGCCTTTCGGCAGTCCGCCGAGGACCATGGCCCAGGCGAGAAGGAAGCCTATCAGGCAGCCGAGGAAGGCGGACGCTACGGAAATGCGGATCGAGATCCAGTAGGCCGCCATGATCGACGGCGTGAACAGGTTCGCGATGTTGTCGAGCGTGAATCCACCCGACGTGTTGCGGAAGGCGCCTGTGACGATCTGCAGCGTCGGCAGGACGAGGAAGAGCAGCGCGAAGACGACGAACGGGACGATGCCGACCCACGCCAGAGAGAGCCGCGGCCGGCGGGATGCGGGCGGCGCGGCGGATATCACGGCATCAGCTTCAGTCATCCCCTGCCCGCCCGACGGTCGCTGCATTTCAAGGAAGCGGCTCCCGCCGAAGCGGGAACCGCGTGTTCTTTGGAACGGCGGACGCTACTGGACGTTGGCGCCGACGGTGCTGTCCCACTTGCCGGTGATGACCTGCTTGGCGGCGTCCTGCTCCTCGAGCGTCGGGAACACGGCCTTCTCGTAGGCAGCGGCCGGCGGCAGCGCGTCCATCATCTCCTGCGGGATCACGCCCTTGGCGGCGAGATCGTTGAAGCGGATCGGATGGCAGTAGCCCTTGAGCCAGCCGAGCTGTCCTTCGTCCGAGTAGAGATATTCCATCCACAGCTTGGCGGCGTTCGGGTGCGGCGCGTAGGCGCTGATCGCCTGGACGTAGACGCCGGCGACGACGCCCGAAGCCGGAACGATGACCTCGACCGGCGGGTTGCCGTTGAGCGCGTCGCGGCCCGACAGCGCGTTGTAGTCCCACCAGATCACGATCGGGGTGGCGCCCTGCGCGAGCGTGCCGGACTTGCCGATGGTCGGTACGAAGTTGCCGGCCTTGTTGAGTTCAGAGAAGAAGTTCAGCCCCGCCTCGCCGGCGGCTTCACCGGCAGCGGCGCCCGAAGCAAGGCCAGCGGCATGCACACCGAAGATCGCCTGGTTGGAAGCGCGCGGATCGCCTGCCAGAGCGACGCTGTTGGCGTATTCCGGCTTCAGAAGGTCCGACCAGTCGGCCGGAAGGTTCTGGACGATGTCGGTGTTCACGGCGAAGGAAAGCACGCCGTAGTAGTCGCCGTACCAGTGGCCGTCGGCATCCTTGGCGCTGTCGGGGATCGAGTCCCAGGTCGAGACCTTGTAGGGCATCAGGAGCCCTTCGGCCTGTGCCTGCGGGCCGAAGGCGAGGCCCACGTCGAGCACGTCCGGCGCCTGCGGGCCCTTGTTGTCCTTGTTGGCGCGGACGGCTTCGAGTTCGTCCGCCGAACCGGCATCCGGGTTCAGCTCGTTCACGGTGATTTCGGGATACTTCGCCTTGAAGCCGGCGATGACGTCGCCGTAGCCGCACCAGTCGTGGGGCAGCGCGATGGTGGTCAGCATGCCTTCCGCCTTGGCGGCGGCCTCGAGTTCGGCCATGTCCTGGGCCGACGAGATCGCCGTCGACACCATCAATAGCGCGGCTGTCACGGACAGCGCTGTTCCCGTGCGTTTCAACATGTTCTCTCTCCGTAGGAATGACGCCGAAGGGCGCCTGCGACGCGGTTACCTTTGTCCCGTGACAATTGGATGAACGCCGCCGTCATCTGTCGCACGAGCCGGAAAAAGTTAACAACAGTTAGCCGGTCGCGGCAATGAGATTCGGTCTTTCTCCGGCTAATTGTCGCCAAAGGCTGCTGTCTTCTCCCGATCGCAGCCGCCGCACAGCGCTCACCCGGCGATCGCCTGCTCCAGAAGCGTGAGCGCCGCCTTCTTCGTCAGCTTGACGGGATTGCCGCCTGCAGTGGGATCGACGACCGCCATGTCGGCGATGAGTTGCTTGCGGGCCTTGTCCATATCGAGGCCTTCGATGAGGCCGCCCAGCGTGTGCGGCACCTTCAGCTCCTTGCGCAGTTTCACGATGTCCTTCGCGAGACCGTCGTAGCCTCCCTTGATGCCGCAATAGGCGGCCAGGCGATCGATCCGCTCCTCCACCGCCTCGCGGTTGAAGGCCAGCACGTAAGGCATGAAGACGGCGTTGGTCATGCCGTGATGGGTGTCGTAGAGCGCGCCGACGGGGTGCGACAGCGCGTGGATGGCGCCGAGCCCTTTTTGGAAGGCGGTCGCGCCCATCGCCGCCGCGCTCATCATGTGGGCGCGGGCGGTCAGGTCCTTGCCGTTGGCGAAGGCTTTCGGCAGGTTGTCCAGCACCAGCCGCACGCCCTCCACCGCAATGCCGTCGGCCATCGGGTGGTATCCCGGCGCGCAGTAGGCCTCCAGGCAGTGCGCCAGCGCGTCCATACCTGTCCCGGCCGTTATGAAGGGCGGCATCCCGACCGTCAGCTCCGGATCGGCGATGACGATCGCCGGCAGCATCTTCGGATGGAAGATCACCTTCTTGGTGTGGCTCTCCTCGTGCGTGATGACGCCGGCGCGCCCAACCTCCGAACCAGTACCGGCGGTGGTGGGCACCGCGACGATCGGTACGATCTTCGAGGCATCGGCCCGCGTCCACCAGTCGCCGATGTCCTCGAAGTCCCAGACGGGCCGTGTCTGGCCGGCCTGGAAGGCTATCAGCTTGCCGAGGTCGAGCGCCGAGCCGCCGCCGAAGGCGATGACACCGTCATGGCCGGCCGATTTGAATGCCTCGATACCGGCGGTCAGGTTCGATTCCACCGGGTTCGGCTTGACCTCGGAAAAGACCCTGTAGGGCATCTTGGCGTCGTCCAACACCTTGAGCGCCTTCGCAGTCACCGGCAGCTTGAGCAGGCCGGGATCGGTGACAAAGAGCGGATGCGAGATGCCGCACGAATGCAGCGCGTCGTGCAGTTCGGAAATGCGGCCGGCGCCGAAGCGGACGGTGGTGGGGAAGTTCCATTTGGAGACGAGAGTGGTCATCGGGCTGCCTATTTGAAGAAAGTGTTTTCGACGCGCTTCGATCGCATCATATAGGGTATCCAGATCGCTGCGCTCCAGATCGACCGGCCGAGCGAACGAATCGTCTCCCGGTCGAACATCTCTTCACCGCTATCCGCGAAGAGGTCTCGGAAGACCTGATACGCTATGACTGCGTCGAGAAGAACGAGGATCGGTACTGCTCCCGCCCAGATTACATAAAGGCCTGGAAACATTTCACTATGACGGAATGCAAGTATGAGTAACAAGATTGGCGCGACGAAAAACGCCGCAATACTTGCCAACAAATCGATCATCACAAACAACTTTTGAGACGGCTGAAGAAATTTCCAAACTTCAAGAAATTCAATTAACGATACAAATTGGATAAGACATACAACAGGCGTCAGTCCAAGACCGAGCAATGGCCATATCAGCCACCCTCCGAGCCCTCGTGGACTGCCGTTCTCGGAACGATTCGCTACAGGTTCGACCCGGTCAACGCCCATCACACTTCCCGCAGATGAAAACTTTTGGGCCGCGTCAGGTTCCCGTAGCCGACCACGCCCATGGCTCCGCCCTTGCCGGTATCCTTGACGCCGGTCCACACCAGCCCCGGATCGACATAGTCGCAACGGTTTATGAAGACGGTGCCGGTCTCGATGCGGTCGCCGATCGCGGCGGCATGGTCGGCGTCGGTGGTCCAGATCGATGCCGTCAGCCCGTAGGGGCTGTCGTTCATCAACTGGATCGCCTCCTCGTCGTCGCGCACCTTCATGATGCCGACGATCGGCCCGAAGCTTTCCTCTCGCATGACGCTCATCTGGTGGTTCACGTCCGTCAGCACCTCCGGCGCGAGATAAGGCGAGCCTTCCCGGTCGGTCTCGACTTTCATGCCGATATGGGCCTTGGCGCCCTTGCGCAGCGCCTCGGCCTTCTGCTCGCGGATAAAGTCGGCGAAACGCGCCTGCGCCATCGGCCCCATCGTGGTCGTCTCGTCGAGCGGATTACCGACGACATAGTTCTTCGTCTCGGCGACGAAGCCCTCGACGAACTCGTCGTAGATCGTCTCGTGCACATAGACGCGCTCGATGCCGCAGCAGCACTGGCCAGTATTGTAGAACGCGCCATCGACGAGATTGGCGATCGCGTGGTCGAGTTTCGCGTCGGGCAGCACGTAGGCGGGATCTTTGCCGCCGAGCTCTAGCCCGAGCGTCATGAAGGTGCCCGCAGCCGCCTTCTCGATCGCGCGCCCGCCGGCGACGGAGCCGGTGAAGTTGCAGTGGTCGACCTTGCCGGAGCCGAGCAGTTTCTCGGTCTGCGCGTGGCTCATCACGAGGTTCTGGAACAGGCCCTTCGGCAGGTTCGCCTTGTCGAATGCCTGTTGAAAACGTTCGCCGACAAGCAGCGTCTGCGCGGCATGTTTCAGGATCACGGCGTTCCCAGCCATCAGCGCCGGCACGATCGAGTTCACCGCCGTCAGATAGGGATAGTTCCACGGCGCGATGGTGAAGACGATGCCGAGCGGCTCGCGCTTCAGGTAGCGCCGGAAGCCTGGCCGCTCTTCCGGCACGAAGGGCGCCAGCGCCTTTTCCGCCAGCGCCACCATGTAGCGCGTGCGCTCCTCCACTCCGCCCTTCTCGCCGCCGTAGCGCACCGGCCGCCCCATCTGCCAGGCGAGTTCCGGCACGATCTCGTCGTTCATGGACAATAGCGCTTCGAGGAAGGCGAGCAGATATTCGCCACGCCGGGCGATCGACACCTGCGCCCATTCGGCCTGCGCCGCCCTGGCGCGCGACACCGCAGCGTCGATGGCCTGGTCGGCGGCAACCGGACGCTCGACGTAGATCGAGCCGTCGACGGGGGATTTCAGCTTGACGGTTTCCACGGGTCGTTTCCTCAATTCTCTTCAGCAGGCGACAGCTTTTACATGGCCCTGGCCGGCGTAGTCCAGAATGATGCGGTCGCGTGTCACGATGGCAAGATCATGGGCTCGCGCGGTTGCGATGAGAATGCGGTCCGCCGGGTCCCGATGAAGCGTGCCGGGCAGGAAAGACGAGGCGATCAGAACCTCCGGCGACAGCGCCTCCACCCTCACGCCATCCGCCATGGCCACATCCCGGAACAGGGACGACGGCGGCAAGGCGGTCGGCATGCGACCCTTTGCGCTGAGCAGCCCCAGTTCCCACGCCGATATCGGCGACACCCGGACCTTGTCGTCGCCACTCACGGCCGCGTCGATCGCGGACTTCGCCTCCGGCCTGATCGGCTCGTTAGTGGCTATCCAGATGATCGCACAGGTGTCGAGCAGCAGTTTGCCAGTCAAGAAGCATCGTCCATGTCGAATGCCGGTTGGGTGTAGTCGACCTCGGGCAGGAGCGTCACCTTGCCGGCCCATATGCCGAACAGGGGATGACTTTTCGACGCGCCGTACTCTCTCTGCCCGGACTCACCAAGACCTGCCGAAGCGTCGTCCTTTCCCGCCGGCGGCCATTCGACCTTCGCATATCCGTCGGGCCAGCCTTCCAGCCGGAAAGAGACCGTCTCCCGTGCCAGGTCGACGCGCGCGGTCTTGTAGTACGCGCGCATCCAGGCGCGCGCCTGGCTGTGCCCGCTGGGGCTGTTACTCCACCATTCCTCGCGACGGCGCGCCGACGGCGGCAACCGTGCATGGATGATGCTTTCGATTTCCGCAAAGGTCATCGTCATCTCGCCCTGCCCGGAAAACAGCAGGTGCTCGAACAAAGGATGATACTTGGTTCCTTCGGTCATGGCGTACTCCAACGACCCGCTGAGAACCTAGCATAGTATATTACTACCTCCTAGTATCTCTCGAATCCCCGGTGAAGCTCCCAGTCGGTGATCCGCCGGTCGTATTCGAACTGCTCCCACCGCGCCGTGTGGAGGTAGTGATCGACGACGTCCTCGCCGAAAGCCGCCTTCAGCATCTTCGATTTCGCCATCGTCTCGGTCGCTTCCCGCAGGGTCTTGGGGATCTCCGGGAGGCGCGAAGCCTGGTAGGCGTCGCCGATGAAAGGCTTCTGGAGCGAAAGCTTCTCTTCGATGCCGGCCATCCCCGCGGCGATCAACGCCGCGAAGGCGAGATAGGGGTTCAGGTCCGCGCCGCCGATGCGGCACTCCATGCGGATGCCCTTAGTCCCCTCCCCGCAGAGCCGGAAGCCGGCGGTGCGGTTGTCTTGTGACCACATGATCTTGGTCGGCGCGAAGGTGCCGGCCTGGAAGCGCTTGTAGGAATTGACGTAGGGCGCCAGGAACCAGGTGAACTCCTTGGCGTATTTCAGCTGCCCGGCAGCCCATTGCTGGCCGAGTTCCGAGAGCGTCCAGTCGGCGTCCTTGTCGAAGAACAGCGGCGTCTTGCCGTCCGCGCTCCACAGCGAGTTGTGGATGTGGCTCGAATTGCCGGCGAGATCGAAATTGTACTTGGCCATGAAGGAGACGGCCTTGCCCATCTGGTGGGCGATCTCCTTGGCGCCGTTCTTCAGGATGACGTGCCGGTCAGCCATCTCCAGCGCCTCGGCGTATCGCACGTTGATCTCCTCCTGGCCGGGACCCCATTCGCCCTTGGAGTTCTCGATCGGGATGCCCGCCGCGTGCATCTCGTTGCGCAGGCGGCGCATGTAGCCTTCTTCCTTGGAGGTGATGCCGATCAGGTAGTCACCAATGTAGGGCGAGGCGGACGTCAGATTCCGCCACTGCTTTTCACGCGCGGAATCGTAGGTCTCGTCGAGCAGGTAGAATTCCAGTTCCGAAGCGAAGTAGCCGATCCAGCCGCGCTCCTCCAGCCGCCGGATCTGCTTGCGCAGGATGGCGCGGGGCGAATGCGGCAGGTCGTCATGGGTATGGTGGTCCTGCACGTCGCACAGCACCAGCGCAGTCTTTTCCAGCCACGGGATGCGGCGCAGGGTCGACATGTCGGGTTTCATGACGAAA
Organism: Aquibium oceanicum; assembly: GCF_001889605.1. Lineage (NCBI taxonomy): Bacteria > Pseudomonadati > Pseudomonadota > Alphaproteobacteria > Hyphomicrobiales > Phyllobacteriaceae > Aquibium > Aquibium oceanicum. Next base: position 4,538,171 of record NZ_CP018171.1, read on the forward strand.
TCGCCGTAGCCTTTGCTCCAGTTCGCCGCCTTGTAGCCGGGCACCGGCTCCATATCGATGTCGTTGGCGAGCAGGTAGTTGCAGCCGTGCGTCTCGCCATGCGCAGATTCCACGAAGAAGCTCGCCAGGAAGCGCTTGCCGACCAGCCTGCCCTGCATGTCGACGGCGCAGGCCAGAACGGTATCGATCCCGCCGGACGCGACCTCGGTCGTCAGTTCGTCGAAGCTCATGTTGCCTGGCATATGGTTCTCCGTCGGCCCCGCCGTGATGTATCGGCCCCGCCGTGATGTGAAGTTCAATCAGCAAACCCGGCCGCGCGGACGGCCGGGTTCATTTCGTGTGTGCCGGCTCAGCTGTAGCGGTAGGGCTTGCCGGCCTTGACCATCGTCTCGTTGTAGGCCTTGAAGATGCCGACGATCTTGGCCTTCAACTCGCTTTCGGCGGCGATCTCGTCCCAGAATTTGTGAGCCTCGTCCTCGACCGTCTGCCACTCGCTGTCAGGGATGGTGGTCGATTCCAGCTTGGTCTCGTTGACCCGCAGGCTGGCCTCGCCGTTCCAGTACCAGTGCTGGCGGTGGTAGTGGGACGAGTTGAAGCAGACCTCCATCAGCGTCTTGAGGTGATCCGGCACCTCGTTCCAACGGTCCAAGTTGGCAAAGAAATGGCCGATCCAGGCGCCCGAGATGTTGTTGGTCAGGAAGTAGTTCGTCACGTTGGCCCAGCCCGAGGTGTAGTCCTCGGTGATTCCCGACCAGGCGATACCGTCGAGCTCACCCGTCTGCAGCGCGACCTCGACATCCTCCCACGGCAGGGTGACCGGCACTACGCCGAAGCGCGACAGGAAGCGCCCTGCGGTCGGGAAGGTGAAGACGCGCAGGCCCTTGAGGTCTTCGAGCGACTTGATCGGGGTCTTGGTAGCGAAGTTGCAGGGGTCCCAGGACCCGGCCGAGATATGCCTGACCCCAACCTTGGCATATTCTTCCTTCCAGATCTCGTCGAGACCCCAGTGGTTGAACAGCGCCGGCACGTCGAGCGAATAGCGCAGGCCAAGCGGGAAGTAGCCGCCGAACACGGTCACCTCGGTCGGGCTCGCCATCGAGTCGTCGTCCGACTGCACCGCGTCGATCGTGCCCTTCTGCAGCGCGCGGAAGAGTTCGCCGGTCGGAACCAACTGGTCGGCGTGGTAGAGTTCGATCTCCATCTGGCCCTGGGCGATCTCGTTGAACTGCCTGATGCAGGTGTCGACGACCTCGACCGCCAGCGCGGGGCCGGCATAAGTCTGCATGCGCCACTTGATCGGCGCCTGGGCCAGGACGGCGGGTGCGGCCAGGGTCGCCGGTACCGAAGCGGCGGCAGTGGTGAGGAACTTGCGTCTCGTCGTCATAAGTCTCTCCTTGCTGGTTGGGGCTGCGCCCGTTGCCGGGTTCTTGTCATCTTGCGTTGATCTGCTGCGGAAGCCACAGGGCGATCTGCGGGAAGGCGAGCACGAGGATCAGCGCCAGGATCATCACGCCGACGAACGGCACGATGGAACGGTAGATGTCGATGATGTTGATTTCCGGCGGCGCCATCGCGCGCATCAGGAAGAGGTTGTAGCCGAAGGGTGGGGTCATGTAGGCGATCTGGCAGGTGATCGTGTAGAGCACGCCGTACCAGATCAGCACGTACTGCTTGTCGATGCCGAGATCGAGCGTCACGACGAGCGGCACGTAGAGCGGCGCCACGATCACCAGCATCGCCGTGTCGTCCAGGAACGTGCCCATCACCAGATAGCTCAGTTGCATCAGGATCAGGATGGTCCAGGGCGAGAGCCCCAGCCTGTCGATGAAGAAGCCCTCGATGGCCTTTACCGCGCCGAGCCCGTCGAACACCGCGCCGAAGGCAAGCGCGGCGAGAATTATCCACATGAACATGCACGAGATGGCGAGCGTCTCGCGGGTGCACGTCTCGAACACGGCGCGCGTGAAGCGGCCCTTGATGACGGCGGCGATGACCGCGGCCAGCGCGCCGACCACCGAGGCCTCCACCAGCGAGGTGTAGCCGGTGACGAAGGGCACCATCATCACCAGGAAGATCACCAGGGGCAGTACGCCGGCGGTCAGCAGGCGCAGCTTCTCGGAACGCGGGATGGCCGCGCGCTCCTCGGCGTCGAGGACGGGGCCGAATTCCGGATTCAGTCGGCAGCGCAGCCAGATGTAGAAAATGAACATCGCCGCCATCATCAGCCCCGGCAGCACCCCCGCCAGCCATAGGAGGCTCACGGGCTGGCGCGCGATCATGGCGTAGAGCACCAGGACGACGGACGGCGGAATGAGGATTCCGAGCGACGATCCCGCCTGGATCACGCCCGTCACCATGCGCTTGTCGTATTTGCGCTTCAGCAGTTCCGGCAGCGCGATGGTCGCACCGATGGCCATGCCGGCGACCGAAAGGCCGTTCATCGCCGAGATGATGACCATCAGAAAGATCGTCCCGATGGCGAGCCCTCCCGGAATGGGGCCGAACCAGACGTGGAACATGCGGTAGAGGTCGTCGGCGAGCCGGCTTTCCGACAGGACGTAGCCCATGAAGATGAACATCGGCAGGGTGAGCAGCGGATACCACTTCATGAGCTTCATGGCCGCCGAGAAACCCATGTCCGAACCGCCCACGCCCCACAGCGGCAGGGCCGCCGCCACCGCGACGAAGCCGATGGCGCCGAAAACGCGTTGGCCGGTCGCCATCATCAGCATCATGGTGGCGAACATCAGGATGGCGATCACCTCGTAGGACATCAGATTTCCTCCCCGCGGATCTTCGCCAAGTCACGGAAGAAGAAGGCGATCGCCTGCAAGAGCATCAGCAGCACGGCGACGCACATGATGACCTTGATCGGCCAGAGATAGGGCCGCCAGGCCGTCGGGCTGCGCTCTGCATATTCGATGGAATAGACGGTCGATTCGACCGCGCCGTAGAGGAGGACGCCGAGATAGAACAGCAGCGCGAAGATCGAGAAGGCGTCGACCCAGGCGCGGGTGCGCGGGCTCCATCGATGGTAGAGGAGGTCCATCCGCACGTTGGAGTCGAGTTGCAGCGAATAGGGTCCGCCCAGCATGAAATAGGCGACCATCGCGAACTGCGCCATTTCCAGGGTCCAGATCGACGGCCAGGGCGTGATCTTCGAGATGGTCGACCAAGCCAGGATCGCCATCATCACGTACAGGATATACATCGCGAAGCGGCCGACACCGCGGTTCACCGTCTCTACGACGCGGACATATGTCTTCACCGCCTCAGGCACGCGCCGTCCCCTTCCACGAAGCGCTATGCGCCTTCAGTGCAGACCTTCCCAAAATCCCGCCTCCGGCACCTCGAGCGCCATGTCCTGCCGCGCCCTTTCGACGCTGCGTCCGGGCATGGAGGCCCCACTCCCCTGCCCTTGGGGAATGATCTTCGTCCGGCGCGTGGAGGTTTGTCAAACCCTTGGCGCAATGCCTTTTTTCGCCGCGCCGTCGTGCCCGCGGCAGAATGTGCCCGGCGAATGGTCCATCGCGCGAATGTTATCGTATTAAACATTCGTAATGATAATATGCGTGCAGTCGTGCCGGATAAACGTCATATTAGCTGAGCATCTTGCGATCGTGCCTGCTGCGGAACCGGCTTGGGCGCCTTGATCCGGTAATGCCTTCCACGAACTCTGGGAACTGGAGTAGCTGATGTCGATCTGGAAGCAGGCTGCGCTCACCATCGTGGTGCTGCTGATCGCGGCGGTCTGCTGGGTTCGGTTCTACCCGGGCGCCGGCGAGGTCCTGAACAGGGCCGGCATCGACTGGGTTCCTTTCGTTCCCGAGGCGCCGAGCGAGACGGCAGGCGGCGAAGGACGCAGGGGCGGCCCCGGTGGGGGCGGTCCGCCGCAGTCGGCCGTGGTGACCTCGCCGGTGCTGGAACTGACGATCAACGACCGCCTTTCGGCGATCGGCACGGGCCGCGCGGTGCGCTCGGTCACCGTAACCCCGTACACCAGCGGCCGCCTGACCGAGGTGCTGACGGGATCGGGCGCCACCGTCAGCCAGGGCGACGCGATCGCCAAGCTGGATTCGGAAGCCGAACAGATCGCCTACGACCGCGCCCAGATTTCCGTCGCCGACGCGCAGGCCCGCGTCGAGCGCATCGAGGCGCTGCGCAGTTCCAACACGGCGAGCGCGGTCCAGCTCACGGATGCCGAACTTGCCCTGGAGAACGCGCGGCTGGAGCTTCGCGACGCCGAGCTGGAACTCGAACGTCGCTCCATCGAGGCGCCGATCGGTGGTGTCGTCGGCATCCTGCCGATTACGGCGGGCAACTACGTGACCACATCGACCGAGATCGCCACCATCGACGACCGATCCAGGATCCTGGTCGACTTCTGGGTCGCCGAGCGCTTCGCCGGCATGATCACCGTCGGTTCGGCACTCACCGCGACCTCGATCGCCCGTCCGGGCGAAATCTTCGAAGGCACGGTCAGCGCCATCGACAACCGCGTCGATGCCGACAGCCGAACGCTGCGGGTGCAGGCGACGCTCGCCAACGAGGACGACAGGCTGAGAGCCGGCATGTCCTTCCAGGTCGTCATGCACTTCCCGGGCGACAAGTTCCCCGCGGTCGATCCGCTCGCGGTCCAGTGGGGCACGGACGGCGCCTATGTCTGGGCAATCCGCGCCGGGCGCGCCGAACGCGTCCCGGTCAAGGTAATCCAGCGCAACACCGACAGTGTCCTGGTGGATGCCTCGCTCAGCCTTCAGGACAGCGTCGTCACGGAAGGGCTCCACATCGTGCGCGAGGGTGCCGAGGTGCGCATCGCCAGCCGCGACCGCGGCGCCAACGAGGTGCCGCAGCCGGCCGGCGGCTCGTGAGCGGAGCCCAAGGCAACGATATGGATTACGAGACCCAACGCCAGGAACACGGCATCACCGCCCTCTTCGTGAGGCGGCCCGTGCTGGCGTTCGTCTTGAACACGCTGATCGTGGTCGCCGGCCTCGCGGCCTTCTTCGGCGTCGAGATCCGCGAACTGCCGGACGTCGACCGTCCGGTGATCACCATCCGCACCGACTTCTCGGGCGCGGCCGCCGAGACGATCGACCGGGAACTGACCGGCGTCATCGAAGGCGCGGTGTCGCGCGTGGCGGGGGTCAAGTCGATCTCCTCGTCCTCGTCCTTCGGCGAGAGCCGCGTCACCGTCGAATTCGGCGACGACGTCGATCTCGACACCGCCGCATCCGACCTGCGCGACGCGCTGGGGCGCGTGACCAACGACCTGCCCGAGGATGCCGACGCTGCCCGCATCATCAAGGCGGACGCCAATGCCCAGGCCGTGGTGCGGCTCGGCGTGACCTCCGACACGATCTCCGTCGAGGACATGACGGTTCTGGTCGAGGACGAGATCGTCGATACGCTGTCGTCCGTTCCGGGCGTCGCCGACGTGCAGGTCTATGGCGACCGCCAGAAGATTTTCCGCATCGACATCGACCAGAACAAGATGGCGAGCCTCAATCTGACGGTGGGGGACGTCTCCAGCGCGCTCTCCTCGATCGCCTTCGATACGCCAGCGGGATCGCTGACGAGCAACAGCCAGGACCTGATCGTGCGCGCGACTGCGTCGGTCAACACGCCGGAAGCCTTCGAGAACCTGATCGTCAACCGCCGCGCCCGACTTGGCGACTTCGCGACGGTCACCCTCGGACCAGACATCGGCCAGTCGCAGCTTCGCGCCAACGGCAAGAGCGGCATCGGACTCGGCATCATCCGCGCCGCCCAGTCCAATACCCTTGAGATTTCGCAAGGCGTGCGCGAGGCGGCGGCGCGTCTGCAGGAGAATCTGCCCGAGGGCATGTCGATCGAGGTCACGAGCGACGACGCGACGTTCATCAACGGCGCCATCCACGAGGTCGAGATCGCGCTCGGCATCTCGGTCTCCGTCGTGCTGATGATCATCTTCCTGTTCCTGTGGGACTGGCGCGCGACGATCATTCCCGGCCTCGCCATGCCCGTCGCACTCATCGGCACACTCGCCGCGATCTATCTCGCCGGCTTCTCCGTCAACATCCTGACCCTTCTGGCACTGGTGCTGGCGACCGGCCTCGTCGTGGACGATGCGATCGTGGTGCTGGAAAACATCGTGCGCCGGCGCAACGAGGGCATGGGCCCGCGCGCCGCCGCGGTCCTCGGCACCGACGAGGTGTTCTTCGCCGTCATCGCCACGACGGCGACGCTGATCGCAGTCTTCGTTCCGCTCTCCTTCCTGCCCGGCCAGACCGGCGGTCTGTTCCGCGAGTTCGGATTCGTGCTGGCGATCGCGGTGTTCCTGTCGTCGCTCGTCGCGCTGTCGCTTTGCCCGATGCTCGCCTCGCGCATCCTGAAGGACACGAGCCATCATGAAACCAAAAGCAGCGGCGGCGGCGTGGGCGGCGCGCTATCCGGCATCTACCGCCGCTGCCTGGCGGCGTGCCTCAATGCCCCAATGGTCGTCGTGGCCGTCTCACTCCTCTTCGCCGCGCTCGCCGCCAGCCTCTACCCGACCATCAAGTCGGAACTGACGCCGACCGAGGACCGGTCGATGGCCTTCCTGCGCGTTTCGGCGCCGCAGGGCGTCAGCCTGGATTACCTCTCGCAGCAGATCCGCGCGATCGAACAGGCCATCCAGCCTTTCCGCGATTCCGGCGAGATCACAAGCACCTTCTCGCTCGCCGGTTCGGGCGGTTCGTCCAACAGCGGCTTCGTGGTGATGCGCCTGGCGGACTGGGACCAGCGGGAACGGTCGCAGCAGCAGATCCTCGACGAGGTGAACCGGCTCGTGCGGGACGTTCCCGGCGTCCGCGCCTTCGCCTTCCAGCCCAACAGCCTCGGCATCCGCGGGGCCGGCAGCGGCCTTCAGTTCGCCGTGGCCGGCAACAATTACGCCGAACTCGGCGCGGCGGCGCAGAAGATGGTGGCGGAACTGGAGAAGGATCCGCGCTTCCAGCAGGCGCGGCTGTCGACCGAGGCGACGCAACCGCAGCTTTCGGTGGCCATCGACCGCGAGCGCGCGTCCGATCTCGGCATCGAGATCAACGGCCTCGGCCCCGCCATGCAGGCGATGCTCGACGGGCGCAAGATCGGCCAGGTCTTCATCGACGACCGCAGCTTCGACGTGAAGCTGGTCTCCACGACCAACCCGGTGAACGACCCGACCGACCTCGAAAACATCTTCATCCGCACCGGTGACGGCCGCTTCGTGCCGGTCTCGACCATCGCCAGCCTGCGCGAACTGGCGGTGCCGCCCGGCCTCGATCGCGAGCAGCAACTGCGCTCCGTCGCCATCACCTCGGCGCTTGCCGGGGATTTCGCGCTGGGCGACGCCTGGGCCGAGGCGCAGCGCGTCGCCGAGCCGCTGCTGCCGCCCGGATCCCGGTTGATCCCGCTCGCCGAGACGGCCACGCTCGGGGAACAGTCCTCGTCCATGGCGCGCACCTTCGGCTTCGCCATCGTCATCATCCTCCTTGTGCTCGCTGCCCAGTTCGAGAGCTTCGTCAGCGCGCTCATCATCATGGCGACCGTGCCGCTCGGGCTCGCATGCGCCATCTTCGCCATGCTCCTGACGGGGACCTCCCTCAACGTCTACAGCCAGATCGGACTCGTCCTCCTGGTCGGCATCATGGCCAAGAACGGTATCCTGATCGTCGAATTCGCCAACCAGCTGCGCGACCGAGGCCAGGGCGTGCGCGAGGCGATCGAGAACGCCGCCAACATCCGGCTGCGGCCGGTGATGATGACCATGATCTGCACCATCGTCGGCGGCCTGCCGCTGATCCTCGCCAGCGGCGCGGGAGCCGAGGCGCGCATCGCGCTCGGCTGGGTCATCGTCGGCGGGCTGGCGCTCGCCACGCTCTCGACGATGTTTCTGACCCCGGTCGCCTACCTTCTGCTCGGCCGCTTCGTGACGCCCAAGGCGCACGAGGAAGCGCGGCTGCAAAAGGAGATCGAGGCCGCGCGGCAGCCGAAGCCGGTGCCGGGAGAGTAGGCGAGACCGGGAGCTGCGATCAGTTCCTGAGCCCGGGCGCCTCCTGCCCGGTGCGCTCAACGTATTCGACGTAGCCGCCGCCATAGGCCTGCATCCCCTCGGGAGTCAGCTCCAGCACGCGGTTCGACAGCGCGGCGAGGAAATGCCGATCGTGGCTGACGAAGAGCATGGCGCCTTCATAGCGCGACAGCGCTTCGATCAGCATCTGCTTCGTGGCGATGTCGAGGTGGTTGGTAGGCTCGTCGAGCACCAAAAAGTTCGGCGGGTCGAACAGCATCCTGGCCATGACCAGCCGCACCTTCTCGCCGCCCGAGAGCACCCGGCACTTCTTCTCGATGTCGTCGCCGGTGAAGCCGAAGCAGCCGGCCAAGGCCCGCAACGGCGCCTGGCCTGCCTGCGGAAAGGCGTCTTCCAGCCATTGCAGGATGGTGCTTTCGCCGTCGAGCAATTCCATCGCGTGCTGGGGGAAGTAGCCCATCCTGACACTCGGGCCGCGCGCGACCGAACCGTCGTCGGGCTCGGATGCGCCGGCGACCAGCTTGAGCAGGGTCGACTTGCCGGCGCCGTTGACTCCCATGACGCACCAGCGCTCGCCGCGGCGCACCTGGAAGTCGAGGCCCTCGTATATGCGGCGCGCGCCGTAGCTCTTGTGGACGTTCCTCAGCGTCGCGACGTCCTCGCCGGAACGCGGCGCGGGCTGGAACTCGAAGCGCACCGTCTGCTGGCGCTTGGGCGGCTCGACGCGGTCGATCTTGTCGAGCTTCTTGACCCGGCTTTGCACCTGTGCGGCATGGCTGGCGCGCGCCTTGAACCGCTCGATGAATGCGATCTCCTTGGCGAGCATCGCCTGCTGGCGTTCGAACTGCGCCTGCTGCTGCACTTCGGCCAATGCCCGTTGCTGGCGGTAGAACTCGTAGTCGCCAGAATAGGAGGTCAGCGTCCCGCCATCGATCTCGATGATCTTGCCGACGATGCGGTTCATGAACTCGCGGTCGTGAGAGGTCATCAGAATCGCGCCCTCGAAACCGTTCAGGAAGGATTCGAGCCAGATCAGGCTCTCGATATCGAGGTGGTTAGACGGCTCGTCGAGGAGAAGCATGTCGGGCCGCATGAGCAGGATACGGGCGAGCGCTACGCGCATCTTCCAGCCGCCGGACAGCTTGCTGACGTCACCGTCCATCATCTCGGCGCTGAAGCCGAGCCCCGCCAGCACCTCGCGCGCGCGCCCGTCCAGCGCGTAGCCGTCGAGCTCGTCGAACTTGCCCTGCACCTCGCCGTAGCGCTCGATAATGGCGTCCATCTCGTCGGCCCGCTCGGGATCGCCCATGGCGGCTTCCAGCTCGGACATTTCGGCGGCAAGCGCGCTCACTGGGCCGACCCCGTCCATCACCTCGGCCACCGCGCTGCGGCCGGCCATGTCGCCAATGTCCTGGCTGAAATAGCCGATGCTTACGCCGCGATCGACCGAGACCTGGCCCTCGTCGGGCTGCTCCTCGCCGTTGATCATCCGGAACAACGTCGTCTTGCCGGCACCATTGGGACCGACGAGACCGACCTTCTCGCCGCGCTGGATGGCGGCCGACGCCTCGATGAAGACGATCTGCCTGCCGTTCTGCTTGCCGATGCTCTCGAGACGGATCATGCGGGATGGACCTGGGTTCTGCGGATAGAATGGAATGGGCGGCTGCGCCGCTACGTGCGCTTTTCGCACATGCGAAGGGACGCGTCCCTAAACCATCGCCGCCGCTTCCGCGCAAGGTCCGCCCGGAACGAAAGAAGCCGGCGGATCGCTCCGCCGGCCTCTCTTAGTCCGGGATCGCTCGATCAGTTGGACTCGGACGGATCCACCCGGCCGACCTCGACCCACTTTCCGCCGTCGATCTTGGAGATGATGATCAGATTGCCGCCCTGGTGGTCGGCACCGACGTCGATCGGCACGTCATTGACGACGTCGTCGTACTTCAGCTCTTCCATCGCGGTGCGGAAGCTCTCGGACGTCAGGTCCTCGCCGGCCGCCTCCAGCGCCATCACCAGCGTCTTGGCGGCGCTGTAGCCGAGCTGCGCGGCCGTGTCGGCCGGCTGGCCGGCGAATGCCTGGTACTTGTCGGCCCATTCCTTCACTTCCGGTACGTCTAGCCTGTCCTCGAAGTCGACCCAGCCGGCGGCCGCGTAGTAGCCTTCCGTGACGCCTTCCGGAACCTTGGCAACAGCGGTGTTGAAGCCGGCAGACGAGCCGATGAAGGAGACATCGGTCCAGCCGAGCTTCTTGGCCGTGCCGAAAGCAACGATCGTCTGGCGCACGCCGAGCGCGGTGGCGACGATGTCGCAGCCCGCGTCACGCAGCTTCTGGATCGATCCGACGAAGTCCTGCTCGTCCGGCTTGTGGGTGGTCTCGGCCGCCCAGGTCAGGCCGAGTTCCTCGGCCTCTTCCTTCGCGCCTTGCTGGATCTCGAGGCCGAAGTCGGAAGGAATGTACATTGCGCACACCTCCTTCGCGCCCGTCTCGCCGGCGAGATACTCCACGCCGGCGCGCAGCTGGTCGTAGTAGGAGGAGAAGCCGGCATACTTGAAGGCGATGTCGCCTTCCAGCATCTGGCGCGCCGCCGTGAGCGGACCGACATTGGCGACTTCCTTCGACGCCATGATCGGGAAGCCGGCGATGTTGTGCGGGGTGCCGAGGTTCAGGATCATCGCGAAGACCTGGTCGGAATTGACCAGCTTGTTGAAGTTCTGCACCGCCTTGGGCACCTGGTAGCCGTGGTCCTCCACCACGAAGCGGATCTTGCGGCCGTGGATGCCGCCGGCTTCGTTGACTTCCTCGAACACCTGCTGCGCGGCCTTGATGGCGCCGACGTTGAAGGCGGCGAAGATGCCCGAAAGGTCGCCGTTGGAGCCGATGACGATTTCCTCGTCCGTTACGCCTTGCGTGGCCTGGGCGGCCGAAGCCATCCCAGCCGCGATGCCCATCGCGAGGATGGACCTACCTATGGACCTGATCATGAGACTTCCTCCTTGTCTGTTCAGTTTCCAGCATGGCCGGGCTGGCCATACATCTCGTCGATCAGCTTCTTGTGCTTCTGTTCGACGAAGCTCCGTTTCAGCTTCATCGTGGCCGTGAGCTCCTCGTCCTCGGCGGTGAGCAGCACGTCGATCAAGCGGAAATCCTTTATCTGTTCCACGCGCGCGAACTCCGCGTTCGTCTCCGCGACGACGCCGGCGATCAGGTCGCGCACCTCCTGCGCCGCGCACAGCGAGCGGAAGTCGTTGAACGGCACCCGGCGTTCCTGCGCGAACTTCTCCACGTTCTCCTGGTCGATCATGATCAGGCAGGAGAGGAACTTGCGCTTGTCGCCGATCACCACGGCGTCGGAAACGTAGGGCGAGAATTTGAGACGGTTCTCGATCTCGGCCGGCGTGATGTTCTTGCCGCCCGCCGTAATGATGATGTCCTTCAGACGCCCGGTGACGAAGAGGAAGCCCTCGTTGTCGAGCCGGCCGACGTCGCCGGTCCCGAGCCAGCCATCCTCCGAAATGGATTCGGCGGTCTTTTCCGGCTTGTTCCAGTAGCCCTTGAAGACGTTGGCGCCCTTGTACTGGATCTCGCCCTCCGGCGAGATGCGCAGATGCCCGCCGGGCACCACCTTGCCGACGCTGCCGGTCTTGTTTTCCTCGATGAGGTTGACCGAGATGACACCGGAGCTTTCGGTCATGCCGTAGCCTTCCAGCACCTTGATGCCGACGGCCTGGTACCACTTGAGGAGATCGGGCGAGATCGGCGCAGCACCCGTCGTGCCCCGCCGCAGCCGGTCGAAACCCAGCATGCGGCGCAGGTTCTTCAGCACCATGAAGTCCCAGAACGCGTAAGCGAGGCGCGTTCCCGTGGGCACGGGATCGCCGTTCTCCAGCGCGCGCGCCCGCGCCATGCCGGTCGCGATCGCCTGCCTGTAGGCCCACCGGCCGAGCGGCGCCGCGTCGTTGGCCATGATCGTGACGCGCGAATAGACCTTCTCCCAGACCCGCGGCACCGCGGTGAAGACATGCGGCGAGACCTCGCGCACGTTGTCGAACACCGTCTCGGGGCTCTCGGCGAAGTTCACCGTCGAGCACAGGCCGATCGGCGTGAAGACGCTGATCAGTCGCTCCAGGATATGGCAGAGCGGCAGGAAGCAGAGCTGCTCGTCGCTGTCGTCCACCGGCAGGGTCAGCACCGATCCGATGATCGACACGATGATGTTCTCGTGGCTGATCATGGCGCCCTTGGGCGGACCGGTGGTGCCAGAGGTGTAGACCAGGATCGCCGTCTCCTTCGGGTCGGACCGGGCGATCTCCTCGTCGAAGCGGTTCGGGTTCGCCTTCAGGAAATCGCGCCCGATCCGGTAGAGGTCGTCAAGGAAGATCACCTTGTCGTCGACGAAGTCGTGCAGCCCCTCGCGATCGTAGACGATGACCTTGGCGAGGCCCGGCATCTCGTCCCGCGCCGAGAGATACTTGTCCAGCTGCTCGTCGTTCTCCAGGAAGAGGAAGCGGCTGTCGGAATCGTTGACCAGGTACTGGAGCTGCTTGGCCGAGTCCGTCGTGTAGACACCCGACGAGATGCCGCCGACCGACTGGACGGCGAGATCGGTGTAGATCCATTCCTTGTTGTCTTCCGAGAGGATCGACACGACTTCGCCGCGCTTCAGCCCCAGGGCGACCAGGCCGAGGCCGATCAGCCGCGCATGCTCGTAGAAATCGCTCCAGGTGTAGGACAGCCAGATGCCGAAATCCTTCTCCCGGTGAGCCACCTTGGAGCCGAGTTCCCGGCAGCGCTGTCGGAACAGCTTCGCCAGCGTGTCGCATCCGTCGAAGTAGAACGGGCCGGCGCTTTCCAGCTCCGCGTTGAATGAATGTCCGCGGACGGTCTGCATCGGCGGCAGCTTCTCGGCGACGGTCATCCTCTCCTCCCGAATGGTGCTCATCTCCAGGTCTTCTTCTGCTTCCAGCGCTTCTGGCCGCGCTGGCTCTCTTCGGTCTGGACGCCGAGATAGAACTCCTGGACGTCCTTCGATTGCAGCAGCCGGCGGGCGTCGTCGGCCATGACGATGCGGCCGAGTTCCATGACGTAGCCGTAGTCGGCCACCTCCAGCGCCACCTTGGCGTTCTGCTCCACCAGCATCATGGTGACGCCCTGCTCGCGGTTCAGCCGCTTGATGATCTGGAAGATCTCCTTGACCAGCAGCGGCGACAGCCCGAGGCTCGGCTCGTCGAGCAGCATGAGCTTCGGCCGCGCCATCAGCCCGCGCCCGATCGCCAGCATCTGCTGCTGGCCGCCCGACAGCGTGCCGGCGGCCTGGCGCCGGCGCTCCTTCAGGATCGGGAAATAGGAGAACACCATCTCCTCGTCGCGCCGGATGCCGTCGCCGTCGCTGCGCACGAAGGCGCCCATCCGGAGGTTCTCCTCCACGGTCAGCAGCGGGAAGACCTCGCGCCCTTCCGGCACGTGCACGATGCCCATCCGCACAACCTTGTCGGGCGCAGCACCTGCGATGTTTTCACCGCCGTAGAAGATCTGGCCCTTCTCCGGGTCCATGACGCCAGAGATCGTCTTCATCAGCGTCGTCTTGCCCGCACCGTTGGCGCCGAGCACGGTGACGATCTGCCCTTCGCGGACCTCGAGGCTGCAGCCGCGGATCGCCATGATCGGCCCGTAATAGCTTTCGAGGTTGCGCACCGAAAGCACGACCTTCTTCTCCGAGGCCGGCGCCGCATTGCCGAGAACGTTCTGCGCCACGTTCATGCCACCGCCCTTTCCTCGTCGTCCGAGGTTCCGATATATGCCTCGATGACCTTGGGGTCGTTCTGAACCTCGTGCGCGGTTCCGATCGACAGCATCTGCCCGTCGGCCAGCGCCAGCACGCGGTCCGAGACGGCGGAGACCAGGTGCATGTCGTGCTCGACCATCAGCACGGTGATGCCCATCTGCTTCTTGATGTCCTCGACCCAGTAGGCCACGTCCTGCGTTTCCTCGACCGAGAGGCCCGAGGCCGGCTCGTCGAGCAGCAGCAGTTTCGGCTCCAGCGCCAGCGCGCGGCCCATTTCGACCACCTTGCGGACCCCGTAAGGCAGCCCGGCGATGTACTTTTCGCGGTAGGCCTGCAGGTCGAGGAAATCGATCACCTTCTCCACCGCCTCGCGGTGCCGGCGTTCCTCGCTTCGGACGGAGGGCGTGAACAGGAGTTCGGTCACGAAACTGCTGCGGCGGTGGCGGTGGCGCCCGACCAGCAGGTTCTGCAGCACCGTCGCCTGCTCGAACAGTTCGATGTTCTGGAAGGTGCGGGCGATGCCGAGCGCTGCGATCTCGTGCGGCTGGCGCGACAGGATGCTCTTGCCATCGAAGCGGATGTCGCCCTCGGCCGGATCGTAGATGCGGCTGATCAGGTTGAAGATGGTCGACTTGCCGGCGCCGTTCGGACCGACCAGCGCGAAGACCTCGCCTTCCTCGACGGAGAACGAAACCTTGTTGACGGCGACGACGCCGCCGAAGCGCAGCGTCACATTGTCGAGTTCGAGCAGGCTCATCGCATGCGCTCCGTCTTGAGGTAGCTCTTCTGGCGGCGGAACATGTCCTTCCGGTAGAAGGGGAACAGCTCGAAATAGGTGCGGATCTTGATCCAGCGTCCGTAGATCCCCATTGGCTCGAACAGGATGAACAGGATGAGGATGGTGCCGAAGATCGCCGATTCCAGGCCGGGGATCGCCACGGTGCCGCCGCCGAACAGCCCGCCGATCCAGTCGCGCGAAATCGCGATGGCCTGCGGCATCAGCGCCACGACGATGGCGCCGAAGAAGGCGCCGTGGATCGAGCCCAGCCCGCCGATAACGATCATCAGGAGCAGTTGGATCGAGATGATGACGTTGAAGGTCTCGTTGTTGAAGATGCCGGCATAGTGCCCCATCAGCGCTCCGGCGAGGCCGGTGATCGCGGTGGAGATGCCGAAGGAGGTCGCCTTGGTGCGCGCAACGTTGACGCCCATCGCCTGGGCCGAGACCTCCGAATCGCGCACGGCCGCGAAGGCGCGGCCGAGCGGCGAGCGCAGCATGTTGCGGTAGACCAGCACGACCAGCACCGTCACCGCGAGCACCAGCCAGTAGAACCCGTCCGGATTGGCGTAGCGGTCGAACTTGAAGCCGAAGATGTCGATCGTCGGGGCAAACAGGCCGATGACGCCGTTGGTCAGCGGCTCGGCCAGAACGATGATGTCGTCGGCGAGGATCGATACCGCGAGCGTCGCGATGGCGAGATAGATGCCGTGCAGCCGCGTCGTCGGTAGCGCAACCAGCACGCCGGCAAGCCCCGCGATGATGCCCGCGAGCGGGAAGGAGATGAGGAATGGAAACCCCAGCTTTTCCTGCAGCAGCACGTTGGCATAGCAGCCGACGGCCAGGAATGCGGCGTGCCCGAGGCTCGCCTGCCCGGTCTGGCCGACAAGCACCATCAGCCCCATGCCGGCGATCGCCCAGATCAGCATGTTGGTCATCTCGCCGATGGCGAAGGTGCCCATCAGGAACGGAAGCACGACCGCCAAGAGCAGCAGCAGCATGTACCAGGTGGCTTGGACCCCGTGCCGGAAGTAGTTGATGTCGGCGTCGTAGGAAGTCTTGAAGACTGTCCGCATCGGTTCAGACCTTCTTCCTGTGGACCTGGGCAAGGATGCCGTGCGGCCGGAACACGAGGATCAGGAAGAGCAGCAGGTAGGGCATGACCTGCGAGTACCCCGCCGCGATGTAGTAGGAGGCGAAGGGTTCGATCAGCCCCACGATGATGCCTCCCAGCAGCGCGCCCGGCAGGCTGCCGAATCCGCCGATGACCGCCGCCGCAAAGGCCTTGATGCCCAACAGGCCGATCGACGGGTCGATCGATCCCTTGGAGGCGAACAGGATGCCCGCCACGGCCGCCACCGCGCCCGCCAGCGCCCAGATCAGCGAATGCACGCGCTTCACGGGAATGCCCATGTAGTAGGCTGCGAGCTGGTTCTGCGAGGCCGCCTGCATGGCGACGCCGAGCTTGGTGTTGTTGAAGTAGAAATAGAGCGCCACCGTCAGGAGCACGGTGACGATGATGATGGACACCTCGTCGAGCCCCAGCACGAGCCCGCCGAAGCGGACGTCCTGGCCGGCGATCGGCGATTCCAGCGAGATCGGCTGGTGGCCCCAGATCAGGCCGGCGATGAAGCGCAGCACGAAGCCGAGCGCGATCGTCAGGATCACCACCGCAACCTGGCTCTGGCCGAACATGCGCCGCAGGACGATCATGTCGAGCAGGTAGCCGAAGATGCCCATCAGGACGATCGCGATCGGCACCGACACCCAGAACGGCAGCCCCCAGAACTGCTCGTTGGTCAGCCCGAGCGTGATGAAGGCCCCGAGCATCATGAAGTCGCCCTGGGCGAAGTTCACGGCCTCGGTCGCTTTGTAGATCAGCACGAAGCCGAGCGCGATCAGGCCGTAGACACAGCCGTTCGCCAGACCACTGACGAATAATTGCAAAACGTCCAAGACGTCCGTTCCTCCCGTATCGACGCGATCTGTGGGCGCGTTCTTTTTGTTTCACCCTACAGACTGCCCGCCATCGCTCGCAAGCGTGGCTGTTGTTCCTCCTAGGGCGCGATGAACACTTTTCCGTTGGGCCGCGCCAATTCCTCCGGCACCTTGTCGATCGCATCGGCCAGCGGCACGACCGCATTGACGTCCGTCGACCAGCGCCCGTCCTTGAAGCGCATCTGCGCCTCGCGGATGGTCGCGATCTTCTGTTCAGGCGGCGTGTTGCGCATCCATTCGCTGAGCCAGAAGCCCTCGATGCGCTTGTGCATGAAGATCAGCTGCCCCGGTTCCGGGATCGGCGTCGCGTCGGTATCGAGCCGGCCATAGACGATCCAGCGCGCCCGCTTCGGCATCGCAGCGAAGATCTCGCCGGCGAGCGGGCCCGTGACGGCATCGAGGAAGATGCGCGGCTGCTCGGCCTTGAGCACGCCCTTCAATTCTTCGGCGAAGCCGGACGAGGACGCGTTGAGGACATGCGCCGCGCCTGCCTTCGCAAGCAGTTCCTTCTGGTCGTCGCGGCGCACGATGGCGATCGGTCGGTAGCCTTCGTCCCGGGCGACACCCATCATCAGCTTGCACAGCTGGCTCGCGCCGGCGGTCAGGATGAAGGATTTCTCGCCCTCCTCCTTGACGATGCCGAACATCGCCAGCGCCGTCAGCGGATTGACGATCATCGCCGCCGCGTCCTCGTCGCGTACGCCCTCGATGATCGGGATGCAGGACCCGCCTTCCGCCACGGCATAGTCCGCCCATGACCCCCAGCCGCTCAGGCCGGTCGCGAAAGCGACGCGCTGGCCGACCTTAAGATGCGCGCCGGCATTCTCGCCCGCCACCGCGATGAC
The DNA here is from genome assembly GCF_001889605.1 of Aquibium oceanicum. Taxonomy (NCBI): domain Bacteria; kingdom Pseudomonadati; phylum Pseudomonadota; class Alphaproteobacteria; order Hyphomicrobiales; family Phyllobacteriaceae; genus Aquibium; species Aquibium oceanicum. The sequence goes on from NZ_CP018171.1 coordinate 4,555,607, forward strand.
CCCGACGCCCTCGAACCCGGCGGGCTGCCCCTGTCGGCGCGGCTGGCCGTAGAGGCCCTTCAGGAACATGACGTCGGACGGATTGATCGAGGCGAGGCTGACCTTGATCAGCACCTGCGAGGGTCCGGGAGACGGAACTTCGATCTCGCTCGCTCGCACATAGGGCGCCATCGCCTCCAGCCGGGCGTCCGCTCGCTCGCTCGCGTAGCCGTCGTTGACCAGGAGCAGGGCCTTCATGTGTGCCGGTATGCTCATCGCGTTGCTCTCCTCACGGCTTCAGGATGATCTTGCCCGACGCACCGCGGCCGAGCACGCGTTTCAGCACCGACGGCGCATCGGCCAGCGGATATTCGCCCTCGATGACGGGCTTGACCTTGCCGGCCAGATACCAGCCGATCAGTTCCTTCATGTTGTCGGCATAGACGGCCGGCTCGCGGCGGGTAAAATCGCCCCAGAAGACGCCGACCACGCTGAAACCCTTCACCAGGGCCAGGTTGACCGGGAACTTCGGGATCGTGCCGGATGCGAAGCCGATGACCAGCAGCCGTCCGCCCCAGCCCATGGAGCGCGACAGCGCGTCGAAGCTTTCGCCGCCGACCGGATCGTAGCCGACGTCGACGCCCTTGCCGCCGGTCGCCTCCTTCAACGCATCCTTGAGGTTGTCGTAGCCGAGCACGACGTCCGCGCCGGCCTGCTTGGCGATCGCCTGCTTCTCGGGGCTAGACGCGACGCCGATGACGCGCGCGCCCATCGCCTTGCCGATCTGGATGGCTGCGGTGCCGGTCAGCCCCGCCGCGCCGAGCACGCAGAGCGTCTCGCCGGCCTTCAGCTGTGCCCGCTGCTTCAGGGCGTAGTGTGACGTGCCGTAACCGCACAGTAGCGCGCAGGCGTCGGCACTGCCGATCCCATCGGGCAGCTTCATCACCGTGGCTTCGGGCGCGCCGACAATCTGCGCGTAGCTGCCCATCGACGACAGCGATGCCACGCGGTCTCCGACCTTGATGCCCTTCACATCGGGGCCGACCGCCGTCACGGTGCCGGCGACCTCCATGCCCGGCACGAAAGGCGTCGGCGGCTTCATCTGATAGAGCCCCTGCACCAAGAGCCCGTCGGGAAAGTTCACGCCGATGGCCTCGCTTTTAATGACCACGGTCTTTCCCGTGGCCTCCGGCTCGGGCCAGTCGGCATATTCGAGGCTTTCGAGCGGCCCGTAATCTTTGGCGACGATCGCTTTCATGCCGGGATCAGACCTTTTCCTGGGTGTACTTCTTGAGCTCGACGCGCGCGACCTGGCGGCGGTGGACGGCGTCGGGTCCGTCGGCAAAGCGCAGCGTGCGCAGATGCGTCCAGCTGCGCGCCAGCGGCGTGTCCTGGCTGATGCCCTGTGCTCCGAACATCTGCACCGCCTCGTCGGTGACCTTGAGCGCCACCTGGGGTGCGATCACCTTGATCTGGCTGATCCACGGCGCGGCGGCGCGCGGGTCGCCCTGGTCCATCATCCACGCCGCCTTGAGGCAGAGAAGGCGCGCCATCTCGATCTCCATGCGGCAGTTGGCGATGATGTCGTAGTTGGCGCCGAGCTTGGCCAGCGGCTGCCCGAAGGCCTCGCGGCGCATCGCCCGCGTGCACATCATCTCCAGCGCCCGCTCGGCCTGGCCGATGGCGCGCATGCAGTGGTGGATGCGGCCGGGCCCAAGCCGCCCCTGCGCGATCTCGAACCCCGCCCCTTCCCTGAGCACGATGTTCTCGACCGGCACGCGCACGTCTGTGAAGCGCACGTGCATGTGGCCGTGCGGCGCGTCGTCATGGCCATAGATCTGCATGGCGCGCAGGATCTCTATCCCCGGCGTGCCGGCGGGCACCAGCACCTGGGAATGGCGGCGGTGCTTCGGATCGTCGTCGCCGCCCGTCTTCACCATCACGATGTAGATCTTGCAACGCGGATCACCCACGCCGGAGGACCACCACTTCTCGCCGTTCAGCACGTATTCGTCGCCGTCGCGCACGCAGCTCATCGAGATGTTGGTGGCGTCCGACGAGGCGACGTCAGGTTCCGTCATCAGGAAGGCCGAGCGGATCTCACCCTTGAGAAGAGGTGCCAGCCACTTGTCCTTCTGTGCCTGCGTGCCGTAGCGCTCGAACACCTCCATGTTGCCGGTGTCCGGCGCCGCGCAGTTGAAAACCTCCGCCGCTAGGTGCGACTTCCCCATCTCTTCCGCGAGATAGGCATATTCCACCGTCGTCAGACCGTATCCGCGCTCGGAATCGGTAAGCCAGAAGTTCCAGAGATTGTTCTCGCGTGCCTTCGCCTTCAGCCCTTCGAGGATCTCCGTCTGGCGCGGGGTGTAGGTCCAGCGGTCGCCGTTCTTCCCCACCTCGCCGAGGAACTCCTCGTCGAGCGGGATGATGTCTTCCCGCACCATGCGGGCGACCTTTTCCAGGATCGGCTTCAGCCGCTCCGTCATCCCCAGGTTCATGTCCGTCATACGCCTTCCTCTCGTCTCTTCGACAGCCCGCCAAGGGCGTATTCCACGACCTTTTTCGCCACGCCCTCGACGTCGGACCGCGTTTCGCCGACGCGCGGCGTGTACCAGAAGATCGGCGAGTTCAGGGTCATGAACATCAGCTGGTTGGTGATGCTGAGATCGTCGAACCGGAACACGCCTTCCTCGCGCCCCTGCAGGAGCGTGTTGCGGAACAGCATGCCGTAATTGTGCCGGTACTCGATCAGTTCGTTGAAGACCGAGCGCTGCTCGGGCGTGGTGGCGCCGCGCAGATGCATCTCGACGCCGATCCACACGGCACGCTGGAACGGCTTCGTGTCGATCATCAGGAGGACGTGCGACATCGCCATCCTGCGCCAGCGCGGCAGCGCCGATCCCGGCAGGTCGATGAACGGCCGTACCGCTTCGTAGTTCAGGTCCATCCCGTGCCGGAACACGGCGGCGAACAGGTCGGCCTTGGACGGGAAATGATGATAGATGCGGCCCTTCGTGGCCCCCAGGCTGCGCGCAACTTCGTCGATCGAGGCCGCCGCGTAGCCGCGGTCCATGAAACACCGAGCCGCCGCGCTCAGGATGTCGATGCGCGAATTGTCGGCAATCTGCTCCCTGACGCTCAGCGCCATACCGTGTTACGACCTCCCGTTCGCGGAGCCTCTTGTTTTTCCGGCGCATGGCCGGTCGGCTCTTTACTCGCAGCTCAAGGATGAACATACTACCGGGTATGTTGTCAACGCGGTATCGTCATCAACCGCGAGGGAGGAAGAATGTCGTACCTGGAAGACCTGTTTTCCGTGTCGGGAAAGACCGCGCTCATCACGGGTGCCGCGAGCGGCATCGGCCGCATGGCGGCGACCGCGCTGGTCCAGGGCGGCGCACACGTGATGATCGCCTCGCGCCGGGCGGCCGAGTGCGAAAAAGTCGCCGAGGAGCTGAACGCGATGGGTGCATCTGGCACCGCCGAGGGGTTCGGCGGCGACGTCGGCTCCGAAGCCGGCGTCATGGAGCTTGTCGAAGCGGTCAAGGCACGCACCGACAGCCTGCACATCCTGATCAACAATGCCGGGCTGAGCTGGGGCGACAGCCTTGATTCGTTTCCCTACCACGCCTGGGCGAGGGTGATGAACGTCAACGTCACCGGGCTCTTCCACCTTACGCGCGAGATGCTGCCGCTTCTCGAAAAGGCGGCGTCGCACGAGGATCCTGCCCGCGTCATAAACCTCGGATCCGTGATGGGGACGCAGCCGATCGCGGACGGCGCCTATTCCTACACGGCCTCGAAAGCGGCCGTGCACCACCTCACCCGGACGCTCGCCGGCGAGCTCGCCGGACGCTGGATCACCGTGAACGCCTTCGCGCCCGGCCCCTTCCAGAGCCGCATGACGGCATTCGCGACCGGAACGGACGAGAAGGCCGCCAAGGTCGGCAGTCGCGTGCCGCTGGCGCGCATCGGCAATCCGGATGACATAGCCGGCGCGACTCTGTATCTGTGCAGCCGTGCCGGAAGCTACACGACGGGCGCCATCCTTCCAATGGATGGCGGACAGTCGGTGCAGCACGGCATGTCGCTGTTCAAGGACGTGGATTGACGCCACCGCATGCAGGATACCCAACTGAAGCCCGTAAGCACGGATGACCTGATCGCCGCGATCGGCTCCGAGGTCGGCGTGTCGTCCTGGCGGACGGTCAGCCAGACCATGATCGACCTTTTTGCCGAGGCGACCGACGACCACCAGTTCATTCATGTCGATCCCGAAAGAGCAGCGAAGGAAACGCCGTTCGGCGGCACCATCGCGCACGGTTTCCTGTCGCTGTCGCTGCTCTCCACGCTGGCCTACGAAACCCTGCCGCCGCTGGAAGGCAGCACGGTCGGCATCAACTACGGTTTTGACGAGGTGCGCTTCAAGTCGCCGGTGAAATCGGGCGCGCGCATCCGCGGACGGTTCGTGCTCGCGCACGCCAACGTGCGCCTGTCGGGCTGGGTCGAGGCCAACTACGACGTCACCATCGAGATCGAGGGCCTGCGCAAGCCGGCTCTAACCGCGCGCTGGCTGACGCTGACGCAGCTTCCGCGGGAGGAGCCTGCGACATGAGCGATCCCAACGCCCTCGACGCCGCCACCCTTGCTCCGTACCTGGAAAAGAACGTGCCGGGTTTCTCCGACCTCCAGGCGATCGAGAAGTTCAAGGCCGGTCAGTCCAATCCCACCTACATGCTGCGCGCGTCGAGCGGCAGCTACGTGCTGCGGGCCAAGCCCCCTGGTGAGCTCCTGAAATCGGCTCATCAGGTCGACCGCGAGTACCGCGTCATGAAGGCGCTGCACGGGATCGGCTTCCCGGTTCCCGAAGTCCTGCACCTGTCGCAGGAGGATTCGCCGATCGGCCGGATGTTCTTCGTCATGGGTTTCGTCGAGGGACGCATCTTCTGGAACCCGGCGTTGCCGGAGGCGCGCGATAACGCGGAACGAACCGCCATCTTCGATGCCATGAACGCCACGCTTGCGGCCCTGCACGACGTCGATTTCGCCGCGATCGGCCTTGCCGACTACGGTCGCCCGGGCAGCTACTTCGAACGCCAGCTCGGCCGCTGGACGAGCCAGTACCGCGCGTCCGAGACAGAGCGCGTCGAGGACATGGAAAGCCTCATCGCCTGGCTCGAGACACACCGGCCACCGGACGACGGGCTCGTCTCGCTCGTCCATGGCGACTACCGCCACGACAACATGATGTTCGCACCGAACGAACCGCGGGTCATTGCGGTGCTGGATTGGGAATTGTCGACGCTGGGACATCCCTACGCCGATCTTTCGTATCAATGCATGCAGTGGCGGCTGCCGCACGAGTCCGGTTTCCGCGGCCTCGGCGGTATCGACCGCAAGAGCCTCGGGTTGCCCAGCGAGGAGGAATATGTCGAAGCCTATTGCCGCAGGCGGGGCATCGGGTCGATACCGGACTGGACTTTCTGCCTGGCATTCTCGTTCTTCCGGCTGGCCGCCATCTGCCAAGGTGTCTATAAGCGGGCGCTCGACGGAAATGCATCCAATCCCGAGAGGGCGCGGACCTATGGCCAGGCGGTGAAGCTGCTGGCCGGCCTCGCGGTGGAGCGGATCGAGAAGGGGAATTGAGGATGGGGCGTTTCTCCGATCACGTTGTTCTCGTGACTGGCGCATGCGGCGGTTTCGGCCGGCGCACGGCAGAGCGCCTGGCCGACGAAGGCGCGAAGCTCGTCCTGTCCGACATGGATGAAGGCGAACTCCAAAAGCTGGCGGAGGCGCTGCCCTGCGAGTGCGCGGTTCTCGCCGGTGACGTCACGCAGGAGACGCTGTTCGAGGAACTGGTCGCGCTGGCGGTCAGCAGCTTCGGCAGTCTCGACATCGCGATCAACAATGCCGGCGTCGCCCAAAGCTTCGTCAAGCTCCCGCAGGTGCCTTCCGAGGAAGCGCGACGCATCCTCGATATCGACCTTCTCGGTGTCTTCTACGCCATGAAGCATCAGTTACCGCAGATGGAAAAGCAGCAGCGCAAGACCGGCCGGGGCGGCACGATCGTCAACATCGCCTCCGTCGCCGGGCTTTCGGGCGCCGCGCGCCTGTCGGTCTATTCGGCCGCCAAGCACGGCGTTATCGGCCTGACGCGCTCCGCCGCGGTCGAGTATGCCTCGAAGGGCATCCGGGTGAACGCCGTCTGCCCGTCCTATGCCCGCACAGCGATGGTGGGCGAGTTCGTCAAGCTCTCCGGCCGCGGCGAGAACGAGGCCATCCTGGAACTGACCCGCGGCGTGCCGATGAAGCGCGTTGCCGAGGTCGATGAGGTCATCGAGGTGGTGCTGTTCGCCGCCGACCCGAAGAACTCGTTCATGACCGGCCACGCGCTTTCGGTCGATGGCGGCATCAACGCCGTCTGAGCCCGGGCGGCCACCGGCCGTCCCTTCCGGAACGCTCAGGCGTCCCTGGCCGCCTCGCTGAGAAAATCCCAGGCATAGACTGAGAAGGACCGCCACACTTCCACGCGGAAGGCGGTCTCGGACGTGCGCAGGAGCACCACCTCGATCTTGCCCAGAACCGTGCGGCTGCAGGCGCCGACCGGAAAGGCCACGAGCGATAGGTCCTGCGGACAGCCTGCGTTGAGGCAGGCCGCCGCGCCATCACCTTCGACCAGGATCGCCACGTTGCGGTGGGAAACCTCGACCGCCGCGTGAAGAGCTTTCGCCTTGGCGGCGTCCGCGATCAGGTCGGCGCCATCCTCGTCGATGACCAGCCATTCGTCGGGGCCGAGCCACAGTGCGGTGCGGTTGCCGGACTTCGCCTTTGCGGACGTCTTCGGCGTCTGCGGCAGCGTCACGCCGAGGGCCCGCGAGACCGAGTTTACCGACAGCTCAGGCGCTCGCAGCGACAGCCTCGTCGCGGGCGGCGCAGGCGTGAGGCGAACATTGTCCGCCTCGAGCGACAGGCCGGCCAGCTTCTCGCGGCGCTCGGCGGCGACTTTCGTTTTCGTGGCAGCCCTAGCCATGCAGGCGCTCCCCTTTCTCGTCGTAGAAGACGGTCCCGCCGACTTCGACCTCGATGACGCCCGACGGCATCGGCACGTAGAGCGTCTGCCCCATCCGGTCGCGGCCGCCCTCCACCACAGCCAGCGCGATCGATCGGCCGCAATTTTCCGACCAGTAGGACGAGGTCACGTGGCCGATCATCTTCATGGGGATCGGCTGGTTCGGGTCGGCGACGATCTGCGCCCCCTCTTCCAGCACGACCTTCGGGTCCTTCGTACGCAGTCCGACAAGCTGCCGCCGGCCCGGCGCGACGAGGTCGGGCCGCATCAGCCCCCTGATGCCGACGAAATCGGTCTTCTTCTTGCCTACCGCCCAGTCGAGGCCGGCATCGTTCGGCGTCACCGTGCCGTCCGTGTCCTGGCCGACGATGATGTAGCCCTTCTCGGCGCGCAGCACGTGCATGGCCTCGGTGCCGTAGGCACAGGCGCCGTGCTTTTCGCCTTCGGCCCACAGCGCCTCCCACACCGCCTCGCCATAGTCGGCGGGTACGTTGACCTCGAACCCCCGGTCGCCGGTGAACGACATGCGGAAGAGCCGCGTCGGCACGCCGCAGATCGTGCCCTCGCGCACGGACATGTGCGGCATGGCCTCGTCGGACAGGTCGATGCCCTCGACCAGCGGCGCGATGATCTCGCGCGACTTCGGCCCCTGGACGGCGATCACCGCCCATTGCTCCGAGACCGACGTCAGCCAGACGCTGAGGTTCGGGAACTCGGTCTGGAGATAGTCCTCCATGTGGTGCAGCACCCGCGCCGCGCCGCCCGTCGTGGTGGTGACGTGGAACCGGTCCTGGGCGAGACGCCCGACCACGCCGTCGTCGTAGATGAAGCCGTCTTCCCTGAGCATGATGCCGTAGCGGCAGCGCCCGGCGTCGAGCTTCTGCCACGGGTTGGTGTAGAGCAGTTCCATGAAGGTCGCGGCATCTGGGCCGACCACCTCGATCTTGCCGAGCGTGGAGGCATCGAACAGGCCGGCGCTCTGACGCACCGTGCGGCATTCGCGGTTGACTGCGGCATGCATGTCCTCGCCCGGCTTCGGGTAGTACCAGGCGCGCTTCCACTGCCCGACATCCTCGAAGACCGCGCCGTGGCGCTCTTCCCAGCCATGCATCGGCGTCTTGCGGGTCGGATCGAACAGCTTGCCACGCGAGTGATTGACGATGGCGCCATAGGTGACCGGCGTGAAGGGCGGACGGAAGGTCGTCAGGCCGACCTCGGGGATCTCCTTGCCGAGCATCTCCGCCGCGATGGCGAGGCCGTGCAGGTTTGACGTCTTGCCCTGGTCCGTCGCCATGCCGTTGGTGGTGAAGCGCTTCACGTGCTCGATGGAGCGCATGCCCTCCTTCACCGCCTGGCGGATGTCCTTGGCGGTGACGTCGTTCTGGAAGTCGACGAAAGCCTTCACGGTGGTGTCGCGGCCCGCGCCCGGCGCGGCTCCGACCATGCCGGGCGACCAGCCTTCCGAGGCGTCGACCTTGATGGAGGTGCGCGTCTCCGGCCGGGCGCCGGCCGCCGCCCGCGCCGCGCGCTCGCCCGCCGCCACGGCTTCCTTCACCGCCGAAGCGAGGTCGTCCGTGCCGTTGCACGAGCCCACGCAGGCGCAATCCTGGGCATAGGTGCCCGGAAGAAACCGCTGCGTGGCGGCATCGAAGGCCACCTTGCCGCGCGACTGCGAGAAGAGATGGACGGACGGCGTCCAGCCCGCCGACATCAGGAGCGCGTCGACCGGGATGTTGCGGCCCGTCCCCTCGCCCGTCTTGGGCGTCACGGTGACCGACGCGATGCGCAGCCGGCCGCCGACGGCGGTCACGGCGCGGCTCGGCAGGACCTCGATCCCCAGCGAACGCGCCTGCTCGACCGCCGGCCCCGTCGGGTTGTCGCGCAGATCGATGATCGTGCGCACCCCGACGCCGGCGTTCTTGAGGTCGATCGCGGCCCAGTAGGCGGATTCGTTCGCGGTGTAGACGGCGACGTTCTGGCCGACCGCCACGCCGTACTGGTTGAGATAGGTGCGGGCGGCGGAGGCGAGCATGATGCCCGGCCGGTCGTTGCCCGAAAACACCATGTGCCGCTCGATCGAGCCGGTTGCCAGCACCACGCGCTTCGCCCGCACCTGCCAGAGCCTCTCGCGGGGCAACTCGCCGGGCTCGGACAGGTGGTCGGTGACGCGCTCGGTCAGTGCCACGATGTTCTGGGCATAGTAGCCGAACGCCGTGGTGCGCGGCAGGAGCCGGACGTTCTCCATTCCGGCGAGCCGGCGCGCCGTTTCCTGCGCCCAGGTCCAGCCGTCCTGGCCCTCGATGCGGGCGCCGCTCTCGTAGCGCATCGCGCCGCCGAAACCCGCCTGCTCGTCGCACAGGATCACCCGCACGCCGGTCTCGGCCGCCGCGAGCGCTGCCGCCAGGCCGGCCGCGCCGCCGCCGACCACCAGCACGTCGCAATGGGCGTAGCGCGAGGAGTAATGGTCGGGATCCGGAAGGTCCGGCGCGACGCCGAGACCGGCCGCCGCGCGGATGTTCGGCTCGTAGAAGGATTTCCACGCCGACTTCGGCCACATGAACGTCTTGTAGTAGAAGCCGGCCGAGAAGAACGGCGAGGCGAGGTCGTTCACCGCGCCGACGTCCATGGCGAGCGAGGGCCAGCGGTTCTGCGAGACCGCGGTCAGCCCGTCATAGAGTTCCTGCACCGTGGCGCGGACGTTCGGCGTCTTGCGCGCGTCGTCGCGGTGGATGCCGACCAGCGCGTTGGGCTCCTCCGCGCCCGCCGACAGGATGCCGCGCGGGCGGTGGTACTTGAACGAGCGGCCGACGAGGTGCACGCCGTTGGCCAGCAGCGCGGAAGCGAGCGTGTCGCCCTCGCGGCCGGAATAGCGGTGGCCGTCGAACTTGAACTGCACCGGCTTGCCGCCTGACAGACGGCCGGTGCCTGCGATGCGATGCGCTTCGGCCATCAGGCCTCACCCTCGTCGTTCCTGGGTTTGCGGGGCCGCCTGGGCGCCTGCGGGGCCGCCCCTTCGGAGCCATCGGTGGACGGCGCCGCCGCCTTGCGGCTGCGGCTCGCCTTCGGCTTTTCGGCAGCGGCGGGTTCGTCCTCGGCCGGAGCGGCCGCTGCCCTCGTGCGGCGCGGTCTCGGCTCGGCGGCAGGGGCATCCGAGTTCGATGGAGGGGAGAACCGCTTTCCGCCGCGTGCCGGCTTGCGTTCGTCCGGGGGAGCGTCGACCGGCGACGGCTCCGCCGCGGCAGCCGTTCCCTGCTTGCGCACCGGCCTGGCCGGAGCGGCCTGGCTCTTCCTGGCCTCCACCACCGGGATGCTTGCGTCCGCGGTCAGCGGCTCGACCGCCGCCGCGGCCTTGGCGAAACGGTCGGGGTTCGGCTTCGGCTGGCCTGCCTTGTAAGTCGTGAAGAAACGGTCGGTCACCGTGTCGCGCACCGCGTTGAAGAACCGCCCGCAGCCGTGCACGTGCCGCCAGCGCTCGTAGACGATGCCCTTCGGGTTGGCGCGCAGATAGAGGAAGGCCTCGAAATCCCCGTCCTCCACCTCTGTGATGTTAGTCGGACGCGCGATGTGGGCTTCGCCGGCATTGCGGAACTCCAGTTCCGGCCGTTCCTCGCCGCAGTAGGGGCAGTTGATCAGGAGCATGGTCAGATCTCGGTCTTGGTCGCGGCGGTCGCGGCATCGCCGGTGTTGGGCGTTCCTGCCGGCTCGATCAGGAGAAGATGCGTCTCGACGTCCGCCTTCGGGCAGTGCTCGACGCCCTTGGGCACCACGTAGACCTCGCCCGGCTCTAGCACTACGTCGCCGTCGCGCATCTGGATCGTCAGGCGTCCCGACAGCACCATGAAGAAATCGTCCGTGTCGGGATGCGAATGCCAGTTGAACGCGCCCATGACCTTGACCACCATCAGGTCGTGCCCGTTGAACGCGCCGACGATCTTCGGCGACCAGTGCTCCGAAAACAGGCCGAGCTTGGCCGCGAGGTTGACCGGCTGCCGCATCGCCGACCTCAGTGCGCCACGGCGGCCGCGGCCGCCTCGTCGATCAGCCGTCCGGTTCGGAAGCGCTCCAGCGTGAACGGCGCATTTATGCGGTGCGGTTCGTCGCGCGCGATCGTGTGGGCGAAGACATGGCCAGAGCCCGGCGTCGCCTTGAAACCGCCGGTGCCCCAGCCGCAGTTGACGTAGAGCCCCTTGACCGGCGTCTTGGCCAGGATCGGCGAGCGGTCCGGCGTCACGTCGACGATGCCGCCCCAGGAGCGCAGCATCTTCATGCGCGTGAACATGGGAAACATCTCGCAGATGGCATCGAGCGTGTGGTTGATGATGTGCAGCCCCCCGGACTGCGAATAGGAGATGTACTGGTCTGTGCCCGCGCCGATCACCAGTTCGCCCTTGTCGGACTGGGAGATGTAGGCATGCACCGTGTTCGACATGACGACGCAGGGGAAGCACGGCTTTACCGGCTCCGACACCAGCGCCTGCAAAGGATAGCTCTCGAGCGGCATGCGTACGCCCGCCATCTCCATCAGCACCGAGGTGTGCCCGGCCGCGACGACGCCGATCTTCTTCGCGCCGATCGGCCCGCGCGTGGTCTCGACGCCCGTTACCCTGCCGTCCGGCCCGCGATTGATGCCGGTCACCTCGCAATTCTGGATGATGTGCACGCCGCGCGCCGATGCCCCGCGGGCATAACCCCAGGCCACCGCGTCATGGCGGGCCGTGCCGCCCCTGCGCTGCAGCGCCGCGCCGACGACCGGGTAGCGCGCGTCCTTGGAGATGTTGAGCGGCGGGCAGAACTCCTTCGCCTGTTCGGGCGTCAGCCATTCATTGTCGACGCCGTTCAGACGATTGGCATGCACGTGCCGCTTCAGCACCTGGATGTCGTGCACGTTGTGCGCCAGCATCATGACGCCGCGCGGCGAGTACATGACGTTGTAGTTCAGCTCCTGGGACAGCCCCTCCCAGAGCTTCACGGCATGATCATACATCCCGGCGGATTCGTCGTAGAGGTAGTTCGAGCGGATGATGGTGGTGTTGCGGCCGGTGTTGCCACCGCCGAGCCAGCCCTTCTCCAGCACCGCCACGTTGGTGATGCCATGCTCCTTGGCGAGGTAGTAGGCCGTCGCCAGCCCGTGCCCGCCGGCGCCGACGATGATGACGTCGTACTCCTTGCGCGGCTCGGGAAAGGACCACTGCTCCTCCCAGCCCTTGTGGCCGCGAATAGCTTCGCGGGCGATGGCGAAAGCGGAATATCTGCGCATCAGCGGGAAAGCCTCGCGTGCCCTTGCACTCAATGTCCATCCAGGTCGGCGGGTGTATCACTAGCCAAAAGCCGATGCCACCCTTGCGCTGAATGCGACGGCGGATGGCGAATTGCGACGCGGACGGAACGGGCAGCGCCGTCAGCGAAATCTCCTATTGCAACCGCAAGGGGGTTGGAGAATTTCACATGCGCCGATTCGGGCCCAGTGGAGAAAACTCGATGCTTCTCGTGAATACGTTCGTCGGTGCCAGTCCGATCGAGGGGGTGGGCGTATTCGCCTCCGACCCGATCCCCAGGGGCACGCTGATCTGGCGGCTGGAGCCGGATTTCGACCGCCTCATCCCGGTCGAGAAGTACGAGACCGCCGAGCCTCGGCTGAAGGACTTCCTCAACCGCTACGCCTATCCCAGCCCCGACAAGCCGGGTTTCCTGGTATACGAGGTCGACAACGGCCGCTTCATGAACCATTCGGACGATCCCAATACGGACTTCTCCGATTCGGGCGGCGCGACCACCGTGCGCGACATCGCCGCGGGCGAGGAGATCACCTGCGACTATTCCGACTTCTATCCGGATTTCGAACTGGTGCCGACCGCCGAGGCGGCGAAACGCTGAGCGCCGCGTCCCGGCGACGTCGCAGGCGCCGGGGCAATTGCCTGTGAATCGTCGCGATCCGCCGACGCATCATGTGTCCGGCGATGATAATCAGCGTCTTCGCTTGGCGTGCCCGACGCGCCGGGCATCGAGCGAGCAGGGACGCGCACGCAGGGGTTCACCCGGAAGAACGGTATGAAGATCGGCATCGACATGGGGCTGGACGGCGGCGGCAAGCTGGCCACGCTCGACCTCGAGGAACTGCTTGCCACGCGTCTTCTGGTGCAGGGCAATTCCGGTTCCGGCAAATCGCACCTCTTGCGGCGCCTGCTCGAGCAGAGCGCGCCCTGGGTGCAGCAGTGCGTCGTCGATCCGGAAGGCGATTTCGTCACGCTGGCCGAAAAGTCCGGCCACCTCGTGGTCGAGGCGACGCGCAGCGAGGCCGAGTTGACACGCATCGCCGCGCGCGTGCGCCAGCACCGTGTGTCGGTCGTGCTGAACCTCGAAGGCCTCGACGTCGACCAGCAGATGCGCGCCGCCGCCGCGTTCCTGGGTGGCATGTTCGATGCGGAGCGCGACCACTGGTACCCGGTGCTGGTGGTGGTCGACGAGGCGCAGCTCTTCGCGCCCGCCGCGGCGGGCGAGGTCGCAGACGACGCGCGCAAGGTGTCGCTCGGCGCCATGACCAACCTGATGTGTCGGGGGCGCAAGCGCGGGCTGGCGGGCGTCATCGCCACCCAGCGGCTGGCAAAGCTCGCCAAGAACGTCGCCGCCGAGGCGTCGAACTTCCTCATGGGCCGCACCTTCCTCGACATCGACATGGCGCGAGCCGCCGACCTGCTGGGCATGGACCGCCGTCAGGCGGAAATGTTCCGCGACCTGGCGCGCGGCCATTTCGTCGCGCTCGGCCCGGCGCTGTCGCGACGCCCGCTGCCGATTCGCATCGGGGAGGTCGAGACCGCCGCGCGGTCGACCAGCCCGCGGCTGATGCCGCTTCCCGAAACGGCGCCGGAAGACGCGGCGGACCTGATCTTCGCGCCAGGTCCGGAAGAGGCGCGCATCGTGCCGCGCCGCCATACACCGCCTCCGCCTACCCCGACGGCCGACATCCTGGCGCAGCTCGCCGCCTCGCGGACCCAGCCGCAGGGCCAGGCCGACGTGCCGCAGCCCGCGATAGACCCGGCCGAGCGCCGGCGCCTGCTCGACGCGGTGATGAACGAAATCCTCGAGGATCCGGACGCCGCCTTCCGCTCCGACGCGGTGCTCTACCAGGACTTCCTCGTGCGCTGCCGGATCCGCCGCGTGCCCGGTGATCCCCTGGCCCTGCCGGCGTTCCGCCGCTCCCTGGCCGTGGCACGCGCCGGCGTGGACGGCGAACCGGCGGACGGGACCGCGTGGCAATCGGCGCTCGAACTCTCCGCCTCGCTGCCCGACGATCTCCAGGGCGTCTTCCTGCTCGTCGCGCGCGCCGCGGTCGACGCGGCCCCCTGCCCGTCTGACGCGGTCCTGGCACGCGCCTATGGTACGCATTCGGCACGGCGGGCGCGGCGCCTGCTCGCCTTCTTCGAGGAGCGCGGCCTGGTGGTCCTGCGCACCGACATGCGCGGATGGCGCATCGCCGCCTTCCCGGATCTGGCCTGCGAAACCGCGCCAGGAAACCCCGATGCCGCCGACCTGGAATCCACCCTGCGTCACGCCGCGGAGTGACGTCGCGTAAGGCTTGGCGGCAAAGACGCCCGGAAGCCACCTCCCGCGCGGCTTTGCGGGCAGTTGGCGCCATGCAAATCCCGATGGACAAGGACCACTGATTCTGCTATTGGCCGCGCACTTCGCGGTGAACCTCGCCGCGTGGCGTCGCCCCTTTTGTCGGGCGCCGGCAAAAGTGTGATCGACCCGCCAACTAGGAACGACAGGAACGCCCGTGCAGGTACTCGTCCGTGACAACAACGTAGATCAGGCGCTCCGCGCCCTGAAGAAGAAGATGCAGCGCGAAGGCATCTTCCGCGAAATGAAGATGCGTGGCCACTACGAGAAGCCCTCGGAGAAGCGCGCCCGCGAGAAGGCCGAAGCCGTTCGCCGCGCCCGCAAGCGCGCCCAGCGCGAAGGACTGATCGCCGGCCCGAAGCCTGCGCCCGCGCGCTGACGCCTGCCCATCTTTCGTCTCTTTGTGACGCTACCAGAGTGGCGCGATGAGAATCGCCGCCACTTTTTTGTTGAGGCGGCGAGCGCATGTCGAGCGATCGCGGTGATCGTCGCAAAAGAGGCGGACAGCTCGGAAAACGGGATCGAATGAACCTTACCTCAGGCAACACCCATGCTGCGCGTCGCGGCATTTCCGCAGCAGCGCTCCTGGCTTGTGCGGTGGCGCTTGCCGCGTGCCAGACCTCGTCCGGCCCCGCCGCGCAGATCGCCGCGATCGACACCGCGCAGGGTTCGGCCGAGAACATCGCCTCGCTGACCTCGGTGATCGAGCGCAGTCCGAACGACGCTCAGGCCTACAATGTCCGCGGTTCCGCCTTCGGCCGGGCCGGCCGATACGAGGATGCGCTGAAGGACTTCGACACCGCAGTCCGGCTCAACCCGCAGTACTACCAGGCCTACGCCAACCGGGCGCTGATCTGGCGCTATGTGGGCGACGACGCCAAGGCGGTGGCCGACTACAACCGCGCCCTGCAGATCAATCCGAGCTACGATGCCGCCTATATCGGTCGCGGCAATCTCTACCGCCTTTCGGGCCGCACGCAGGAAGCCTTCAGCGACTTCCAGCGCGCCATCCAGCTCGATACCACGGACCCGCGCGCCTACCACAACCGCGGCCTGCTCTATCAGGCGCAGGGCCAGCAGAACTTCGCACTCGAGGATTTCTCCACCGCCATCTCGCTCGCGCCGGATGCGGCCGAGCCCTACAACGGGCGCGGCGTCTCCTACCTGGCGCTCGGCGACGAGGACAACGCCTTCGCCGACTTCAACACCGCCATCAAGCTCGACGAGGACAGCGCCGAAGGCTGGGCCAACCAGGCGCTGGTCTACGAGCGGCGCGGCGACAAGGCGCGCGCGCGCAAGTCGTTCCAGCAGGCCGTGAAGCTCGACCCGAACTACGGCCCCGCCGTCGCCGGGCTGAACCGCACCAAGGGCGGCTGACCTTCTTTTCCCACTCCGGCGGAACCGATGCGGGCGGCAGGACATTCCCGCCCCAGTTCCAACGGAGATCACCACGATGAACATTCGCGCACTTACGGCCGCCGCCATCCTGACGCTGGCACCGGCCACCGTCCACGCTCAGGAAGGCGTGAAACTCGGTCTACTCGACTGCGTCGTCGAGGGCGGCGCCGGCTTCATCATCGGCTCGACCAAGGATGTGAGCTGCACCTACGCGCCCGCCGACGAGGCGATGCCGGCAGAGCAGTATTTCGGCGTGATCAGCAAGTTCGGCCTCGACATCGGCGTGACCGGCGCGACCATCATGCAGTGGCTCGTGCTCGCGCCGGCTCCCGACGTCTACGAGCCGGGCGCCCTGGCCGGTGACTACGTCGGGGCAAGCGCCGAGGCTTCCGCCGGTGTCGGCGTCGGCGCCAACCTGCTCGTCGGCGGCTCGGACGAGAGCTTCACCCTCCAGCCCGTCAGCGTGCAGACTCAGACCGGCGTGAACCTGGCACTGGGCGTGACGAGCTTCGAGCTGCGCTCGGCGCAGTAAGTATTACAGGCGAAATCGCGAAAGTGATACCGGGCCGGTCATGCGGGAGAGAAACTCCTTCGCATGGTCGGCCTTCGCTCTTCCGCGAGCGAAGTGGCCCGGGAAGCGTTACGCCTGCTGCGCCATGAAAGGGCGCAGGAAGCGGAAAAGCTAGCGATCCTACGGCGCGAGATCGGCGTCGGCGTGGAAGCCGTAAACTCGGGCCGCGTGTCGAAGAAAAGCGTTCGAGACCTGCTCGAGGAAGTGATGCTCGACTCCTCGAAGGGATGAGACACGAGCTTTCCGAGCCTGTGGAACACGATATCCGAGACATCTTGCACAACACAATGGGATCTTCGGTCCCCGGCAAGTGCAGGCCTATGCCCGCATCATCGAAAGAGGGATCGAACTCGTTGCGGAGGACCCCGACCGAGCCAGGTCCAATAAGCGTCCGGAACTCGCGCCGGGGCTTCGGTACCTGCACCTGGAAACCGCAGGGTGACGTCGCGGAGGAGCCGCACACTGCCTCTACTACATGAAGGCACCACTCTCGGACGGGGCGTCAGGACTCTCAACAAGATCGCGGGGAAGGATTGAAACAAGCGCAAGATTACTGCCCCTTCCACAGTCGCAAAGATAAATGTGTGGAAGACTGCTGGCGAGCATTCCCGCTGTACAAGCAAGTAGCGGGATTCGTGGAGATGTTCAGCTCGGATGGGTCGCGGCAGCAGGGGAGATCGGGATTGTGTCCTGGTCGGCAGCGCGGATAGTAAGTCGTACGTATTTACCGTGCTGGCTTTAAAGTGTACCCTTACATTATCGGGAGGGGAGCATGAAAAGAATTATGTGCGTCACCATAGTGACGGTACTTGCTACAAGCGCGATAGCTCAAGACAAGGGCGTCCAATCCGGAGGCTGGATGTATTTTGACTTTGATGGGGAAGAGCGCGGATGGCAAAATAGCATTCCAGACGGAGAGAACTTAGCAATTATTGATTGTGAATTTATAGAAAACAAAGACTATTACCGATTTTTTTACTGTTGGTTTTCTAGATGAGTATTCAACAGAAAAAATTCCCGGATACTGGGTAAATGCGGACAGCGGAAACAATCACTACGGAGAAGTATATAAATCTATTTCTGGCGGATATTATGATTATATTTATAGTTTTCCTGTAGATACTAAGATGGTCACACGCGAAGAACCGATCAAAATTTGTATTCAAGCAATCAATGATAGCTCATCCAGCAGATGCTTTACCTTTCCCGGAACGAACTTGAGAAAGGTGGTCGCAGATCTTTGCGTCCCTAATGCTTCTGCTCCCGCATCAGATCCCTACGAAGACGCAGTACGGGCATTCTATCTCGCACTGGAAGCCGGGGACGGCGCCGCAGCTTCAGCACTTGTCGTTCCTGAGAAGCGAGTGAAAGGACCATTCTCAGCCTCTGAACTGTCCCGCTTTTACGGCAACATGAAAAAGCCGCTGAGGCTGATAGGAGTCAATGCGGCAGCCGAACATCATTTTCGGGTGCGCTATACTTTCGAAACCAACGACGGTCGAGTTTGTGACGGCCTATCATTCGTTACGGTCATCGCTTCCAACGGTGGCCACCTTATCTCGAAGATACGTGCGGAGTCGGGCTGCTAATCCAGCTGAGCCGAGGGGTCTCGGACTGCCGCCTCCTCAGTGCTCCATCGCCTTGACGATTTCCTCGGTCATCTTCTTCGCGTCGCCGAGCAGCATCATCGTGCCGTCCTTGTAGAACAGCGTGTTGTCGATGCCGGCATAGCCGGAACCTAGCGAGCGCTTGACGAAGAGGCAGGTGCGGGCCTTGTCTACGTCGAGGATCGGCATGCCGTAGATCGGCGAGGACTTGTCGTCGCGCGCCGAGGGGTTGGTCACGTCGTTGGCGCCTATGACGTAGGCGATGTCGGCCTGCGCGAACTCCGAGTTGATGTCCTCGAGTTCGAAGACCTCGTCGTAGGGCACGTTCGCCTCCGCGAGCAGAACGTTCATGTGCCCCGGCATGCGGCCCGCGACCGGGTGGATCGCGTACTTAACCTCGACGCCATGCGCCTTCAGCTTGTCGGCCATCTCGCGCAGCGCATGCTGCGCCTGCGCCACCGCCATGCCGTAGCCCGGCACGATGATGACCTTCTGCGCGTTCATCATCAGGTATGCCGCGTCGTCGGCCGAGCCCTGCTTGACCGTGCGGTCGATGCCGTCGTCGCCGCCGCTCGCTGCCGTCTCGCCGCCGAAGCCGCCCAGGATGACCGAGATGAAGCTCCGGTTCATGCCCTTGCACATGATGTAGGACAGGATCGCGCCCGACGAGCCGACCAGCGCGCCGGTGATGATCAGCGCCAGGTTGCCCAGTGTGAAGCCGATGCCCGCCGCAGCCCAGCCCGAATAGGAATTGAGCATCGACACGACCACCGGCATGTCGGCGCCGCCAATCGGGATGATGATCAGCACGCCGAGAGCCAAGGAGACGAGCACGATCAGCCAGAACACCGCCGTGCTTTCGGTGGTCACCAGCATCACGATGAGGACCACCAGCGCGATCGCCAAAGCGGCGTTGATGACGTGCCGGCCGCCGATCATGATAGGCTTGCCGGACATGCGCCCGTCGAGCTTCAGGAAGGCGATGATCGATCCGGTAAAGGTGATGGCGCCGATCGCCACGCCGATCGACATCTCCACGAGCGCCTGGCTGTGGATGTCGCCGATGATGCCGATGCCGAAACTCTCGGGCGCATACATGGCCGCCGCCGCAACCATGACCGCGGCGAGGCCGACGAGGCTATGGAACGCCGCGACGAGCTGCGGCATGGACGTCATCGGGATCGAGCGCGCGATATAGGCGCCCGCGCCGCCCCCGACGGCGAGGCCGACGACGATCAGCAACAGCCCGCCGAAGCTTGGCGTTGCCAGCGCCAGCGTGGTGAGGATGGCGATAGCCATGCCCGCCATCCCGTAGGTGTTGCCCTGCCGGCTGGTCGTGGGATGCGACAGTCCGCGCAGCGCCATGATGAACAGCACGCCGGAGACGAGATAGAGAAAGGAGGCGAAGTTCTCGTTCATCGTTCGGCGCTCACTTCTCTTTCTTCTTGTACATCGCCAGCATGCGCTGGGTGACAAGGAAACCGCCGAAGATGTTCACGGATGCAAGGACGAGCGCGATGAAGCCGAAGCCGGTCGCCAGGCCCGAAGCCGAGATGCCCACGGCCAGAAGCGCACCCACCACGATCACCGAGGAGATGGCGTTGGTCACCGACATCAGCGGCGTGTGCAGCGCCGGCGTCACCGACCAGACGACGTAGTAACCAACGAAGATCGCCAGAACGAAGATGGCGAGCCGAAAGACGAAGGGGTCGATTGCCCCGCCGGTGACGCTCGTGCCGAGAGCCGCCGCGGCCTCTGCGGTACTGTGATCCTGCAGGGCCATGCGCACCGAGGCCGCCGCCTGATCGAGCTGGTCGAGCGCGTTTTCGAGAGCGGTTTTTTCCATCAGACGCCTCCCTCGGGCTTCGGCGTATCGCCGGTGCTGCCCGCCTTGTCCGGATTGTCCGCAGCAGTCGCGTCGTCGGAGCGCTTGCCGGCGGGTCCCTTCACGGGAGCCGCGGCTTTCGCCTTCGCGCCGGCCGGCTTCGCGGACTCGGCCTTCGGTGCGGACTTCTTGGCCGCCGTCTTCCTCTTGGGCTTCGGCGATGCATCCAGACCCGGCTCGGTTCCCTTCGCCGCCTTCAGCATGTCCGGATCCGCCGGAGCGTCGTCCGCCTTGGCGGCGGGCTTCTCGGCCTTCGCGGGCTTTGCTTCGGGTTTGTCCGCCGGGGCTGAGGCGAAGTTCGCATGCACGACTTCGCCGCCATGCGTGAGCATGGTCGCCTTGACCAGTTCGTCGTCGCGGTTGATCGACAGCGACTTGTCATTCTTGTCGATCAGTGTCTCCAGGAAGGCGAAGAGATTGCGCGCGTAAAGCAGCGACGCGGAGGCCGCGATTCGACCCGGAACGTTGAGATGGCCGATGATCTTCACGTCGTTGTCGGTCGTGATCACCTTGCCGGCCACCGCGCCCTCGACGTTTCCGCCGCGCTCGACCGCCAGGTCGACGATTACCGAGCCCGGCTTCATTGACTTCACCATGTCGGCCGTCACCAGCCGCGGCGCCGGACGGCCCGGGATCAGGGCCGTCGTGATGACGATGTCCTGCTTGGCGATATGGTCGGCCACCAGCGCCGACTGGGCCTTCTTCTCGTCCTCGGTGAGTTCACGCGCATAGCCCCCCTCGCCCGAGGCGTCCTTCAGCGCGTCGGTCATGATGAACTTGGCGCCGAGCGAGGCGACCTGTTCGCCGGCAGCCGCGCGCACGTCGGTGGCGGTCACCACGGCTCCGAGCCGGCGCGCCGTGGCGATGGCCTGCAGGCCGGCCACGCCGGCGCCCATGACGAAGACCTTCGCGGCGGGCACCGTGCCGGCCGCCGTCATCATCATCGGGAATGCGCGGTCATAGGAATCCGCCGCGTCGATCACCGCCTGGTAGCCCGCGAGGTTCGCCTGGCTCGAAAGGACGTCCATCGACTGCGCACGGGTGATACGCGGCATGAACTCCATCGCGAAGGCCGTGACGCCCGCTTTGCCCATCGCGGCGACCGCGGCCTCGTGGCCGTAGGGGTCCATCGTGGCGATTACGGCCGCGCCTTTCTTGAAGGATTTCAGCTCGGCCTCGCCGGGCCGGCGGACCTTCAGGACGATGTCGGCCTTGGCCGCGTCGGACGATTTTCCGATCGAGGCGCCGACTTTCGAGAATTCCTCGTCGGGAATGCGGGAAGTTTTGCCGGCTCCGGTCTCGACGATAACGTCGAGACCCAGCGCCACCATGCGCTTTACGGTATCTGGCGAGGCCGCGACGCGCGGCTCGCCGGCGCCGGACTCGTTCGGCACGAAAACAGTCAGTCCCACCGTTCACTCCCTCCGGTTGGAACCTCTCCCCTATCGTGGGGGGAGCGGTGCATCAGCGCAGTATGTATGACGCCAGCGCCACCACGAGGACGAACACGATCAGGGACGAGAAGAAACCGCCACCGGCGAAGAACCCGAACGCCATGGCGATCATCAGGGCCGAGCAGACGATGATCCCGTACTTCGTCATGAAAAGGAAGATCGAGTAGGTCTTCTCGTGTTCTGCGTAGTCCATGTCGGCGCCCATTTCGACCGGCCCGGTCGGCGTCTCTTCAGCCATCGGTATGCCCCGTTGAAAATTCCTGTTGCGCACATACCGAAAAGCCGATGCGAGGGCAATGGCGCGTTGGAGATGCATATGGACGCATTCCGCAGCGCTTCATGGCCGCCGGTCGCTCTGGTATGATCGCTGGAAAAGGTCGCGGGACCCTTGCCGATGTCCGAGCACCAGCCGAAGAAAATGACTGTCGAGGAATTCTTCGAATGGCAGCAGCGCCAGGACAGGAACTACGAACTGGTGGATGGCGTGCCGGTGCTGCACGTCAAGGCGATGACGGGTGCCAGCCGGCGGCATGACTGGGTGGCCGTCAACGCGCTCGCCACCCTGTTCAACGCGCTCCGCGGCAAGCCGTGCCGGCCCATGACGAGCGACCAGTCCGTGGAAACGGATCGCGGTACACGTCGGCCCGATGTCACCATCGACTGCGGAAAGGCGGAAGGCCGTTCGATGTCGGCCGCCGATCCTCGCCTGGTCATCGAAGTGCTCTCGCCATCCACCATCCGCTTCGACCGGTTCCAGAAGATCGAGGAATACAAGCGTCATCCCTCGATCCGGGTGATTCTCCTCATCGATTCGGAAGCGCCACAGGTCACCGTCTGGCGTCGCATCGAAGGCGAATGGACCTACTCTGAACTCAGGGGCCTCGAAGCCGTCATCCCGCTTCCAGAAATCGACGCCGCGCTGCCGCTCGCCGAACTCTACGCCGATCTCACCTTCGAGCAGCCGGGAGAGTTCTGACGGCTCCGGCGGCGATTCGCGCTCATGCCAGCCAGCGCTTCCTTCGCTTGTAATGCTTGACGTTCTTGAACGACCGCCGCCCCTCGCCGCCGACGCCGAGGTAGAATTCCTTGACGTCCTCGTTCTCGCGCAGTGCCTTCGCCTCGCCGTCGAGCACGATGCGGCCGGATTCGAGAATGTAGCCGTGGCGCGCGTAGCGCAGCGCGATGTTGGTGTTCTGCTCTGCCAGCAGGAAGGACACCCCCTGCTCCTCGTTGAGCTTCTTGACGATCTCGAAGATCTCTTCGACCAGTTGCGGGGCGAGCCCCATCGAGGGTTCGTCGAGCAGGATCATTTTGGGCTTCGACATCAGGGCCCGGCCGATCGCCGTCATCTGTTGCTCGCCGCCGGAGGTGTACCCGGCCTGTGATCCGCGCCGCTCCCTCAACCGCGGGAAATAATCGTAGACCATCTCGAGGTCGCGCTTGATCCCCGCCGCGCCGTCGCGCCGGGTGAAGGCGCCGGTGAGCAGGTTCTCCTCGACCGTCAGGTGGCCGAAGCAGTGCCGGCCCTCCATCACCTGGATGCAGCCGCGCCGCACGAGATCGTTGGGCGACAGTGCCTCCACCCGTTCGCCTTCGAAGTGGATGCTGCCCTTGGTGACCTCGCCGCGTTCGGCCCGCAGGAGGTTGGAGATCGCTTTCAGCGTCGTCGTCTTTCCCGCGCCGTTGGCGCCGAGCAGGGCCACGATGCCGCCGCGCTGCACGGTCAGCGAAACGCCTTTCAGCACGAGGATGACGTGATTGTAGATCACCTCGATGTTGTTGACCGCCAGGATGGCGTCGGCGGCGGCTTCGGTCTTGCCGTCCCGGTCGATGTCGACAGCCGTCATTGAGCCTCGTCCTCCTCCGATGTGGTCCGGCCCGCCCATGGGCGAGCCGGTCCGGCTTGTTCGAACCGTCAGTTCGAGAGGCAGGCTTCCTCGCGCTCCGGCCAAGGCGCATTGGCGGTGGTGTACTCCTCCGCGGCCTTTTCGAGCATCGGGCGCACGACGTCGGTCATCGGAGAGTACCACTCGCCCGCCTTTTGCCAGTCCTTGCCGTCCCATTCGACGACGTAGACCTGATGATGGCCGGAGTGGTCGGAGCACGACAGCTTCACCGGCTTGGCGAAGCCTTCCATGCCGATCTCCTTGAGGCGCGCCTCGTCGACGTTGAGGTTTTCGAGGCCGGCGCGCATGTCGGCGGCGTCGATCACCTTCTTGCCGGTGATCTCCTGCGCCTGACGGATGCCTTCGGCGATCAGCATCGAGTTGTAGACGCCGCGGTTGTAGAGATTGTCCGCGAACTTCGCCGGATCGACCTGGCTCTTGCCGGCATCCACGACATACTTCTTGATGTCCTGAATGACCGGATAGTCGCTACCCACACCGTGGAAGTTCATGGTGCGATAGCCCTTGGCGTCCTCGCCGCCGGCGCCCGCGTCGTCGTTACCACCCGACCACCAGATGCCGTAGAACTTGTCCATCGGATAGCGGATCTTGACCGCTTCCTTGACCGCGGTTGGGTTCATCGCGCCCCAGCCCCACATGATCATGTAGTCGGGACGGTCGCGGCGCACGTTGAGCCACTGCGACGACTGGTTCTGCATCTCCTTGCCGGGAACCGGGTAGAGGGTGAGCTCGAAGCCGTACTTCTTGGAGAAGTCCTCCAAAAGCGGGATCGGCTCCTTGCCGTAGCCGGCATCGAGATAGATGTAGCCGATCTTCTTGCCCTTCAGGCCCTCCATGCCGCCTTCGCGATTGGCGATGTCGGTGATGATGGCCGAGGCGCCGTCCCAGTAGGTCGCGGGCGGATTGAACACCCAGGGGGAGGATTCGCCCACCGCCGCCGCCGAAAGCCCGTAGGCCATCGAGAGCACCGGGATCTTGTCGACGCCTGCCTTCGGGATCACCTGCAGCGTGATGCCGGTCGAATAGGGCGAGATCACCAGCGGGTTCTTCGCCTTGACCTGCTCGTAGCATTCGACGCCCTTCTGGGTGTCGTAGCCGGTCTCGCACTCCTCGATGTTGATCTTTACGCCGTTGATACCGCCGTCGCGCTCGTTGAGCATGGTAAGATAGTCGCTCATACCGTTGGCGATCGGGATGCCGGAGCCGGCATAGGGTCCGGTACGGTAGCTGAACAGCGGCACGTAGACGCTGTCCTGCGCGAAGGCGGGCAATGCCGCCGTCGACGCCATGGCGGCGAGAATGCCGCCGACAATCAGCGATTTCAGTCTCATGTCATTCCTCCCGTTGCACTGGCCGCAAGGCCGTGTGTGAGCCTTTTTCTCCAGCAGGATCCGGTCAAGGCTCGAAGCCCGGATCGTAGGCTGTCGTCCTGCACGCGCAGGCATTCTTCGGCATGGCCCGTCATGCGTAAGGGAAGGGCCACACCCTGAGCTTCTCCTTTCCGATCTGCCACAGCCGGGCCAGACCGTGCGGCTCGAGGATCAGGAACGCCACGATCAGGGCGCCGATGATCATCGAGGTGACGTGGGTCGCCGTCTCGGCCGCGATCGGAATGCCGATCATCGGCGGCCCGGCGCGAAGCAGGATCGGCAGGATCCAGATGAAGGCGGCGCCGAAAAAACACCCGACCAGCGAGCCCAGCCCTCCCAGGATGGCCATGAACAGCACCTGGAAGGAGAGCGTGATCGAGAATGCCGACGGCTCCGCCGCACCGAGATAGAAGAACACGAACATCGCCCCCGCCACCCCGCACAAGTAGGACGAGACGGCGAATGCCGAGAGCTTGGCGTAGAGCGGCCGTACGCCCATCAGTTCGGCGGCGATGTCCATGTCGCGGATCATCATCCACTGCCGGCCGATGCGGCCGCGCAGAAGGTTCTTCACCAGCACCGTCAGAAGGATCACGATGGCGAGCACCATGTAGTAGCGCGGGATGCTGCCGGCGGCCGGCCCCGTCACGATGACGCCGAAGACCTTCAGTCCCGGCACCTCGATCGCGCCCGATGCGTTGTTGTTGTAGAGCCAGGGAATGCGGATGAAGCACCACTCGAAGAAGAACTGCGCCGCGAGCGTGGTCACCGCGAGGTAGAGCCCCTTGATGCGCAGAGACGGCAGGCCGAAGACGACGCCGGCCGCCGCGGCGAACACGCCCGACAGCAGGATGTGCGCCACGATCGGCACGTCGGGGAAGATCGTCGCCAGCTTGTAGCAGGCATAGGCGCCGACCCCCATGAAGCCGCCGGTTCCGAGCGACAGCTGCCCGGCATAGCCCGTCAGCACGTTGAGGCCGATCGTGGCCAGCGCCAGGATCAGGAAGGGGATGGCGATTGCGGACATGAAGAAGTCGTTCGCCACGAAGGGGACGACGGCGATCGCGATGAAGAGGATGACGGCCACGCCGATCCGGTCCTGCAGGATCGGGAAGACCTGCTGGTCGGCCGCGTATGTCGTCTTGAACTGTCCGGCTTCGCGATAGAACACGGCTTGCCCTCACACCCGCTCGATGATGCGTTCGCCGAACAGGCCCTGCGGCCTGAACAGCAGGAAGACCAGCGCGATCATGTAGGCGAGCCAGCTTTCGATGCCGCCGCCGACAAGCGGCCCCCAGTAGATCTCGCCTATCTTCTCGCCGATGCCGATGATCAGCCCGCCGACGATGGCGCCCGGGATCGAGGTGAAGCCGCCGAGGATCAGCACCGGCAGCGCCTTCAGCGCCACGATCTCCAGCGCGAAGGAGACATCGGAGCGCGCGCCCCACATGATGCCGGTCGCGAGCGCCACGATGCCGGCCGCGAACCACACGATCGCCCAGATCTGGTTGAGCGAAATACCCACCGACTGGGCTGCCTGGTGATCGTCAGCCACGGCGCGCAGCGCCCGCCCGATCCGCGTCTTGTTGAAGAACAGCGCCAGCGAGGCCACCATGATGATGGCGATCACGGCGGCGGCGATGTCGATGTGCTGGAGGATCACCAGCCCCTGCTCGCCGATCTCGAAGGCGGTCGAACCCGTCGGCAGGCCGAGCTCCTCGGTGATCATCTGCTTGGGTTCGCCGCCGAACACGAACTCGCCGAAGCCGATCAGGAAATAGGTCATCCCGATGGTCGACATCAAAAGGATGATCTCGGGCTGGTTGACCAGCGGGCGCATGACGAAGCGCTCCACCGCGACCGCCAGCAGCGCCATAACGCCGATCGCGAGGATCAGAGCCAGGAAGGCCGGCACGCCCGCCTCGTGCAGTCCGACCAGCGTCAGGCCGGCGAAGACGACCATGATGCCCTGGGCGAAGTTGAACACGCCGGAGGCCTTGAAGATGAGGACGAAGCCGAGCGCGATCAGCGCATAGAGGATCCCGGCCACGAAGCCTTCCCAGACGACCTGGATGAGGAAGTCGGGCATGTCCACCATTTGCGCGAAGGGGTCTATGAATATCTGGTAGAGCATCATCCCTCCCCTTCGTCCTGGTGCGAGACGCCGAGATAGGCGTCGATCACGTCCTGGTTCGCCTTCACCTCATCCGGCGTCCCGTCGCCGATCTTGCGGCCGTAATCGAGCACCACCACGCGGTCGGAGATGTCCATGACCACGCCCATGTCGTGCTCGATCAGCGCGATCGTGGTGCCGAACTGGCTGTTCACGTCGAGGATGAAGCGGCTCATGTCCTCCTTCTCCTCGAGGTTCATGCCCGCCATCGGTTCGTCGAGCAGGAGCAGCGACGGTTCCGCCGCGAGCGCCCGGCCCAGTTCCACCCGCTTCTGCAATCCGTAGGGCAGCCGGCCGACCGGCACCTTGCGGATGTGTTGGATCTCCAGGAAGTCGATGATCTCCTCCACCTTGCGGCGGTTGGCGATCTCCTCGTTCAGCGCCGGGCCGAAATAGACGAGCTGCCACAGGAAGTTTCTGTGCATGGCAAGCGTCCGGCCAGCCATGATGTTGTCCAGCGTCGTCATGCCCTTGAACAACGCCACGTTCTGGAAGGTGCGCGCGATCCCGGACGCGGCGGCCTGGTAGGGCGCGATCTTCTTGCGCTCCTCGCCGCGGAAGGTGATCGTGCCTTCCTGCGGCGTGTAGAACCCGTTGATGACGTTGAGCATCGAGGTCTTGCCGGCACCGTTGGGGCCGATGATGGCGCGGATCTCGCCCTTGCGAATGTCGAACGAGATGTCGGTGATCGCCTTCACCCCGCCGAAGCGCAACGAGACGTTCTTGACCGACAGGAGCACGTCTCCCTTGGCCAGTCCGTCCGCGTCCATCGCCAGCTGCCTCGGGTCGACCGCGCGGTTCATTCGGCGGCCTCCTTCATGCGGGTCTCCGCGGCGCCGCAGACGGGCGCGTCGAAGATGCGGACTGTGGCGCTGACGCGGCCCTTGCGGCCGTCTTCGAAGGTCATCTCGGTCTCGACGTACTTCTCCGTCGAGCCGTCGTAGAGCGCCTCGATCAGCTCTCCGTAGCGCTCCGAGATGAACGAGCGGCGCACCTTCTGCGTGCGCGTCAGTTCGCCGTCGTCCGCGTCGAGTTCCTTGTGCAGAATCAGGAAGCGCCTGATCTGCGAGGCCGCCATCATCGGCTCTTCGGAGAGCTTCCGGTTCGCCGCTTCGACGTGCGCGCCCACGATGCGGCAGACTTCCGGATGCTGGGCCAGTTCCTGGTAGGACCCGTAGGACAGGTTGTTGCGCTCGGCCCAGCTTCCGACCGATTGCAGGTCGATGTTGACGAAGGCGGCGCAGAAGTCGCGGTCGTCGCCGAACGCGACCGCTTCCTTGATGTCGGGGAAGAACTTCAGCGTGTTCTCGATGTACTTCGGCGCGAACAGCGCGCCGGACCGCAGCTTGCCCACGTCCTTGGCGCGATCGATGATCTTGAGATGGCCCTCGTTGTCGATGAAGCCAGCGTCGCCGGTATGGACCCAGCCGTCGGGCGTCTTGGTGGCCCGCGTCGCCTCGTCGTTCTTGTAGTAACCTTCAAAGACGCCTTCGGAGCGATAGAGAACCTCGCCGCTCTCGGCGATCCTGATCTCGACGCCCGGCGAAGGGACACCGACCGTGTCGGCGCGTATGTTCCCGTCCGGCTGCGCGGTGATGTAGACGCAGGCTTCCGTCTGGCCGTAGAGCTGCTTCAGATTCAGCCCGATCGAGCGGTAGAAGCGGAAGAGTTCCGGCCCGATCGCCTCGCCGGCCGTGTAGCCGACCCTGAGGCGGGACATGCCCATGCGGTTCTTCAGTGGCGCGTAGACCAGGAGGTCGCCGGCAAGATACTTCAGACGATCCCAGAAGCCGACTTTTTCGCCGTTGAGGATCGGTTCGCCGACCTTGCGTGCGTGGGCGAGGAAATGGTCGAAAATGCGCTTCTTCAGCCGGCTGGCATCTTCCATCCGGACCATGACGGCCGTCAGCAGTCCCTCGAAAACGCGCGGCGGCGCAAAGAAGTAGGTCGGCGCGATCTCGCGGCGGTCCTCCGTCACCGTTTCGGGGCTCTCCGGGCAGGAGACGCAGAAGCCGGCTGTATAGGACTGCGCGTAGGAGAAGACGTGGTCTCCAACCCAGGCGAGCGGCAGGTAGGCAATGATGTTCTCGTCGGGTCCGAGATGATCGAAGGCGTTGCCGTGCAGCGCCGACTTCACGAGGTTGTCGTTGGACAGCATCACGCCCTTGGGACGGCCCGTCGTGCCGGACGTGTAGAGGATGATGCCGAGATCGCTTCCCTGTCCGGCGGCGACCGACGCCTCCCATCTGGAAACCTCCTGCGGATCGGCGGCGATCAGGGCGAGGCCCTTCTCGCGAACCTCGTCATAGGCATGCAGATGCGTGTGATCGTAGCCGCGCAGGCCCCGCGTCTCGTCGTAGATGATCTGCTTGAGCGAGGCGACCTTGTCGGCGATCGACAGCAGCTTGTCGACCTGCTCCTGATCCTCGACCACGGCGAAGCGGACCTCCGCGTGGTCGAGCACGTAGGCCATCTCTTCGGCGACCGAGTCGGCATAGACCGGCACCGGAACGCCGCCGATCGACTGGACCGCCGCGAAGGTCCAGTACAGGCGCGGTCGGTTCGATCCGACCACCGCGACCTTGTCGCCGCGCTTGAGCCCGAGCGCCGAGAGCCCGATGGCGAAGGCGCGAACCTCCTCCATCTGCTCCTTCCAGGACCAGCCCTGCCAGATGCCGAGGTCCTTATGGCGCATGGCGGGGCGGTCCGCAAAGCGCTCCGCGTTCGAAAGCAGATACTTCGGAAAGGTGTCGAGCGTCGTTCCGGCTTTGGCCGTCGCAAGCATCTCCGGTTTCCTCCCAGACCCCGCCTTGTTCCTGCGGTTGGTCTATTCTTATGAACCGGCTCCCCCCGCCATGCAAGTTGGACATGCATCGGTTTGATGGCCAGTCTGTCCACCCGTGATCCTCTGCGGGATCGTTCGTGTCGAACATCCCACGATCGCAGATGATCGGCAACTTCGCGATTGACAGACAAGGGGCCGTTTGGTCTGGTAGTGAGGCGAACATCCTATCCGCCCAGAGAGATGCCGCCGGTCAGGGTTCGTAGCGACGCAGTGCTTCGAGATCGACCACGCGGATGCGGCCATGGTCGTTAGCCAGCAGCCCTTCCTGCTCCAGTTCCTGCAACGACCGGTTGGCCACGGCGCGCGACACCCCCGCGAGAAGGCCCAGCTCTTCCTGCGATATCTCTATGTCCGTCCTCACCTGTGGATAGAGCACCGGATTGAAGAACCACGACAGATGACGCGCGACGCGGGCCCTGGGGCTCAGGATCCGGTCATGCTCGATGGTCGCGATGAACTGGCCGACGCGCTCGTTGAGCTGGCGGACGAGGAAGCGATTGAAGCCCTTGGAGTTCTCGTAGAGCCAGGCGAAGGTGGCCCGGTTCATCATGGCGAGCCGGGTTTCGCGGATCGCCACGACGTCGTACTGGCGCGGCTCGTCCTTGAGCACCGATCCTTCGCCGAACCAGCTGCCGTTTGCCACGCCGGCGAAGGTCATCGCCTTGCCGCTGCGGGAGATCGCGCTGATCTTGACCAGTCCCTCGACCACGCCGGTCCAGTGATCCAGCCGGTCGCCGCGGTGGCAGATGTAGGCGTTCTTGGGGAACGCCCTGTCCACGATCCCGCGCAATGCGCGCTCGATTTCGTCCTCGTCCAGTTCGCGAGCCCAAATCGCGCCCCTGACGAACTCATACCTTGATGTCATCATTCTCGCCGGTATCGGCCCTGAAGAGCCCGTTATGGCGGCGACGAGCGATCAAGACAAGCGCGGCATTTGCGCCGCTCAGGCGGCCTTGCGCATGTATTTTGCCGTCGGCAGGACGGTCAGCGGCGCCGGATCGCCCTTGCGGGTTGTCCCGAACAGCAGCCGCTGCTCCATTGGGCTCGAACGGAAGAACGGAAAACGCTGGAACGAACGTTCCTGGATCGCGTGCACATTGGCCTG
This sequence comes from Aquibium oceanicum, assembly GCF_001889605.1. Taxonomy (NCBI): domain Bacteria; kingdom Pseudomonadati; phylum Pseudomonadota; class Alphaproteobacteria; order Hyphomicrobiales; family Phyllobacteriaceae; genus Aquibium; species Aquibium oceanicum. The sequence continues at coordinate 4,586,587 of NZ_CP018171.1, forward strand.
GAAGAGCACGACCGGATAATTCAGCCCCGGATAATCCCTCTTCGGACCGATCTGTTCGGACATGTAGATGCGCCGGTAGAAGCCGGTGTGTTCTTCCTTGATGGTGGACAGGCAGTACGGCGCATCGAAGTGGAAGCAGGCCATGCCGGCAAGGCGCAGGGTCAGGTACGGAATCTGGGGATAGACCTGCGACCAGTCGGGATCGGCGGCGAACCGGCTCGGGTCGATGAACGTGTCGCCCGCGTTGATACGCGGCATCAGAAGGTCGCCATAGACGGTGACCGAAGGCGAGATCGGGTTTGCCTTGTCGACGTGGTGAATGCGGATGGTGGAAACGAGGTCGCCATCGATGAAGACGCCGAACCGGTGGCAGTTCACCTGCTCGTCCAGATCGTCGTAGACCATCTGGTCGGGCTTGTCGCAGACCATGTCCGCCGCGCGGTAGGACTTGTAGCGAAGCCGGTAGATACTCTCAAGGTCCTCGCCGCTTTCGATCCGCCGGTATTCGGTGCGTTCCAGAATCGCGAATACGTTACGCGCAAATACATTCATGGTTTCAGGCGCTCGCCTCAAATCGAAGCGTTTCGTCTCGCTCCGTACGATCGGATGCGCATTCATGACTCAAATCCCCGTACCGCTTACGCAACGCTAACCCAGCCCGACCTTAAGTAAAGACGAAACTTCTAGATGTGCCGTTTACCCGTTGTTAACGTTAACAAGGAGTTAACCGTATTACGCGATCGCACCATGACGCAGCGTACGATACGGGGAAATGTCCGGTATGGGGGCGAGAAGCGGCCGCGGGGGCTGCGGCGGGGTGGATCAGCTGGCCGCAGCGAGCCGGGCGCGCTTCAGGTCTTCGGCGAATGGCCAGCCGCTGGAGGCCATGGTCTCGATCCCGGAGGCGCTCAGCGCGGACCCGAACAGGAAGCCCTGCAACAGGTCGGGATGGACGGAGACGGCCAGGATCTTGAGCTGCTCGAACGTCTCGACGCCCTCGATCGTGACCGTAAGCCCGAGCTGCCGCGAAAGGCTGACCACGCCCTTCAGGAGTTCCAGCGAACGCTCGTTGGTGGTGATGTCCTGAAGGAAGCTGCGGTCGATCTTGACCTTGTCGAGGGGCAGCGTGTGCAGGTAGCTGAGGCCGGAATAGCCGGTGCCGAAATCGTCCAGAGCGATCCGCACGCCGAGCGACCTGATCTCCTCGAGGTAGTCGCGCGTCGAGGACTTGTCGTCCAGAACCGCGGTTTCCGTGACCTCGATCTCCAGGCGGCTCGGTTCCAGACCGGTCTCTTCGAGCGCGTGCCGCACGGTGTCCACGATGTCTGCGTCGCGGAAATCACGCGCGGACAGGTTGACCGAGACGCCGATCGGCGCGGGCCATTTGCGGCATTCCCGGCAGGCCGCAATCAGAACCTGGCGGCTGATTTCGGTGATGATGCCCATCTCTTCGGCAAGCGGGATGAAGACGGCCGGCGAGACGTTGCCGAGTTCGGGGTGATGCCAGCGGCACAGCGCCTCGCAGCTGGCGATCCGCATCGTCTCCATGCCGACGATCGGCTGGTAGACCACGCGCAGTTCGGCGGCCGCCACGGCGTTGCGCAGGTCGGACTTGAGCATCTGCCGCTCGCGGAACGCCGCATCCATGGTGGATTCGAATAGCCGCCAGCCGTTCTTGCCGAACTCCTTGGCCTTGTAGAGGGCGAGATCGGCCTTGACGACCATGTCGTCGAAATCGGAGATCGCGATCGGCCGAAGCACGGCACCCGCGCTGACCTGGATGCGCAGCACGTGACCGGCGACGTCCACTTCCTCCTTGAGACCCTCGAACAGGCCGTCGAGAATCCGGCCGAGGCTCAACTCGTCTTCCACGCGGTCGAAGTAGATGACGAATTCGTCTCCCCCGAACCGGCTGACGCGTGTGTTTTCGTCCGCGAAGAAGGAGAGCCGCTCGGAGATCGCATAGATCAGGCCGTCCCCCACCGGATGGCCAAGCGTGTCGTTGATGCTCTTGAAATCGTCGATGTCGAAAATCGCCAGCGCGCAGAGCCGGTCGCGGTCGCCACCGCTCATCTGCTCGGTCACGAGTTCGTGGAAATAGGCGCGGTTGGCCAGCCCGGTAAGGCTGTCGAAGCGGGCCATGGTGCGGATCTTCTCCTCGGAATGCACGCGCTGCGTGACATCCTCGAAGGTGATGACGCCGAGATCGTCGCTTCCCTCGCGGGCCGAGAATTCGAGATGCCGCCCATCCGTCAGGTCGACGAGGAGCTTGCGGCCGCAGCCGTCACGCAATGCGCGCGAGAGCTGGGCTTCGACGAAGCTGCAGTCCTTCCGGTCGATGAGACCGCCCGCGGCGCCCCGAAGCAGGAGTGCCTTCAGGCTGCGACCGATGAGCTTTTCCGGATTGTCCACCCGCATCAGCTCGGCGGCCTCGGCATTGGCCACGATGACGCGACCTTCCCCGCCCAGCATGATGAGGCCGTGCGACATGGTGTTCAGCGCGCGGTTGAAACGCTGCGCCAGGCGGTTCGCCTTCTTCTCTTCCGAAAGCGCCGCGAACAGCACCTCGCGAACCAGGTCGGCGAAGCGCCGTATCGCGAAGAAGAACGGAAACGCCATGCAGCCGAGGATGAGATGATACCAATCCCCGCGAAGGATGAATCCGAGCGAGATCGGCCAGGTCATCGTCATGATGAAGATCATGACCATGCGCGGCGAACCGTAGTTGCGCCCGGCGATGGCCGTCGCCGACGCCAGGGTCACCGATACCGCCGCGATTTCCGCGAAGGGATCGTGAGCGAGATAGATTCCGACGAAGCAGAACAGGCCCAGCATGAACCCATGCATCGACCCGTAGAGGACGTAGTCCTTCTCGCGCGTCCAGGCCTCGTCCCCCGTCTGCGCCTTGCCCATGTTTCGGTAGCGGCGAATGTTGCGCAGCCGCATCACGCCGACTGCCGCCATGCCAACGGCAACGAGGAGATAGAGGGGGTCGCTCGTTTTCCAGTAGCAAAGGATGACGAGCAGCGTCTGCGCGACGAGTCCCACCGACAGCGTAAACCCGTCCCGGAACAGCGATTCCACGAACGGGATGTAGATGTCGACCGGGATATCGTCCTTCTTGATTTTGCGCATGCTCGAGCCCGATGTAAGCCGGACTCTTGCCACATTTCCCTTAATAAAACGCTTCGCAGGGGCTGAGCTGCGCGCCGAGTTACTCTGCGGCTTCCAGTACCCGCGGATCTTTCTCCAGCCTCTCCAGCAGCCTTAGCCGCTCCGCTTCGGCCTTCTCCGCGTTCGCCGCCTCCACATGGCCGAAACCCTTGATCAGCGATGGCACGGACGCCAGCGCGCTGGCTGCATCGAGCTTGTCGCGGGAGAGTTTCCGACCGATGAGCGCGAGATCCTCCTCGTACTGCTTCAGCAGCCGCCGCTCCATGCGCCGCTCCGCCGAACGGCCGAACGGGTCGAGCACCGTCCCGCGCAACCCCTTCAGCCGCGACAGCAGTCGGAACCCGCTCATCATCCAGGGTCCGAAGGACGACTTGCGCGGCTTCCCGTCGCTCCCCGTGCGTCCCATGATCGGCGGCGCGAGGTGGAATTCGAGCCGGTCGTAGCTCTGGAACTGTGCGTCGAGCTGCTTGCGGAAGCTCCCATCCGTGTAGAGCCGTGCCACCTCGTACTCGTCCTTGATGGCCATCAGCTTGAAGAGATTGCGCGCCACCGCCTCCGAAAGCTGCTCCGAGTCGGGGGCCACGCGGGCCTCGGCCGCGCGGATGGCGGCGACCTGCCTCTCGTAGCGCTCGGCATAGGTGCGGTTCTGGTAGGCCGCAAGGAACTCGAAGCGCCGGGCGACGATCTCGTCGAAACTCGACGACAGCGTCCGGTCGGCCGGACCGTTCCGCGCATCCGCGGCGAGGCCGCGAACGAAATCCGGATCGTGCGCGGCGCGGCGACCCCAGCGGAAGGCGGCGTGGTTCATCGCCACGGCCTGCCCGTTGAGTTCGATGGCCTTTTCGATCGCTTCGGCCGAGAGCGGGACGCCGCCATGCTGCCAGGCGAAGCCGAGCATGAACATGTTGGCCCCGAGCGAATTGCCGAACAACGCCGTGGCCGTACGCGTGGCATCGAAGAAATGCGCGTTGTCCTCGCCCGCCGCCGTCCGGATCGCCCGTTTGAGGCGCTCGGTAGGCAGCGAGAAATCGGCGGAGCGGGCGAAATCGCCGGGCATGACCTCCGCCGTGTTGGCGACGAAAACGGTCCGGTTCTCCCGCACCGCGCCCAGCACCTTCTTCGACCCCGACACGACGAGGTCGCAGCCGAGCACCAGGTCGGCCTTGCCGGCAGACACCCGGATGGCGTGGATGTCCTCGGGCGTCCGGGCGATCCGAACGTGGCTGTAGACAGCGCCACCCTTCTGGGCGAGGCCGGCCATGTCGATCATGCCGCAGCCCTTGTCTTCCAGATGCGCGGCCATGCCGAGCACCGCCCCGATGGTGACGACGCCGGTTCCGCCGATGCCGTCGATGATCCCCGACCAGCCGTGCTCCAGGCCGGCGATGCGCGGCTCCGGCACGCCCGTCAGCGGGTCCGCGTTGCCGGCGACGCCATCCGCCTTGCGGATCTTTGCCCCATGGACCGTCACGAAGGACGGGCAGAAGCCGTTGACGCAGGAGAAATCCTTGTTGCAGGAGGACTGGTCTATGCGGCGCTTGCGGCCGAATTCTGTCTCCAGCGGCTGGATCGACACGCAGTTCGACTGCACGCCGCAATCGCCGCAGCCTTCGCAGACCAGCTCGTTGATGATCACCCGCTTGTCCGGATCGGGGAAGGTGCCGCGCTTGCGGCGGCGCCTCTTTTCGGCGGCGCACGTCTGGTCGTAGAGCAGGACCGAGACGCCCTTCACCTCGCGCAAGTCGCGTTGCACCTGGTCGAGATCGTCGCGGTGGTGAACGGTCGCGCCCGACGGGATGGCGACGCCGTCGTACTTCTGCGGCTCGTCGGTGACGACGGCGATGCGCGATACGCCTTCCGCCCTCACCTGCTCCGCGATCATGGTCGCCGAAAGCCCGCCCTCGTGGGGCTGACCGCCGGTCATGGCGACGGCGTCGTTGTAGAGGATCTTGTAAGTGATGTTGGCGCCCGAGGCGACCGCGAAGCGGATCGCCAGAGACCCGGAATGGTTGTAGGTGCCGTCGCCGATGTTCTGGAAGATGTGGCCGCGTGTCGAGAACGGCGCCTGCCCGACCCATTGCGCGCCCTCGCCGCCCATGGCGGTGAAACCGACGGTGTTGCGGTCCATCCACAACGACATGAAATGGCAGCCGATGCCGGCGCCGGCGAGCGACCCTTCCGGTACCTTGGTCGAAGAATTGTGCGGGCAGCCGGAACAGAAATAGGGCGTGCGGTTGCCCACGTCCTGCGTGTCGGCCAGCATCGCCTGGAACTGCTTCAGCTGGTTGACCCGGGCCGCGACCTCCTCGGAATGGCCGATGACCTTCAGTATGCGCTCGCCGAGCGAGATCGCGATGTCGTTGGGATCGAGCGCGCCCTTGGCCGGAAACAGCCAGTCGCCGCGCTCGTCCTTCTTGCCGATCACCATCGGCTGCTGGTCGGTCCCGTAGAGGTGCTCCTTCACCTGCACTTCGATCAGCGATCGCTTCTCCTCGACGACGATCACCATCTCCAGGCCCGCGACGAACTCGCGGATGTGCTCCAGGTCGAGCGGCCACGGACAGGCGACCTTGAACAGCCTGACCCCGAGCTGGTTGGCACGGGCCTCGTCGATGCCGATGTCCTCGAGCGCCTGGCGCACGTCGAGATAGCTCTTGCCGACGGTGATGATGCCGATCCTGGCGTTCGATCCACCGGAATAGACGACGCGGTTCAGCCCGTTGGCGCGGATGAAGGCCGCCGCTGCCGCACGCTTGTATTCATGCAGGCGCGCCTCCTGGCCCATCTGGTCCAGTTCGTGGCGGATGTTCAGCCCGCCGGGCGGCATGTCGAACTCCGGCAGGACGATGTTCAGCCGGTCGAGCGACACGTCCACCGAAGCGGTCGATTCGATGTTGTCCTTGACGCACTTCATCGCCGCCCACGTCCCGGCGAAGCGCGACATGGCAAATCCGTAGAGCCCGTAGTCGACGATCTCCTGGACACCGGCAGGGTTGAGGATCGGGATCATCGCGTCGACGAAATGAAACTCGGTCGCATGCGCGTTGGTCGACGATTCGGCCGTATGGTCGTCGCCCATCAGCGCCAGCACGCCGCCGTTCTTCGAGGTGCCCGCGAGATTGGCGTGACGGAAGACGTCGCCCGAGCGGTCGACGCCCGGTCCCTTGCCGTACCAGACCGCGAAAACACCGTCGTGCTTGCCTTCGCCCAGAAGCTCCGTCTGCTGCGAGCCCCAGCAGGCGGTCGCGGCGAGTTCCTCGTTGAGCCCGGGCTGGAAGACGATGCTCGACTGTGCGAGCTCCTGCCGCGCCTTCCACAGCTGTTGGTCGAGCCCGCCGAGCGGCGAACCGCGGTAGCCGGAAACGAAGCCTGCCGTGTCCAGCCCGCTGCGCCGGTCGCGCTCGCGCTGCATGAGGAGCATGCGCACGATCGCCTGGGCGCCTGAGATGAATATCCGCTCCTTGCCGAGATCGTACTTGTCGGCGAGCGATACGTCGTGAAGCGTCATGGAGCCAATGTCCTCGAGTGTTCGCCATCTTCGGGCGATTGCCACTTGGGATGGAGTCTTCCTCTCCGCCGCCGCCACGTCAAACGAATTCGGGAGACGGCTACGAAGGCCCCGCCGCTTGCTCGGCCGCTCGACCGTGGCAGGCGCGTGTGTTTTCTAGGCAATGTCACGGGCCCGCGCATAAAACACGTAGCTGAGGGTCAGGACGATCCCGCAGGCCACGACGCCGAGACCGCGCTCGTAGATCCCGTCGATCCCGGTCGGCATGAAGAAGAAGAGCGGCGCGGTGAGTGCCCAGACGATCGCGAGGCCGATGATGATGCGCCGCGCGCCCGGATGCGCGCTCCTGAGACCCGCAGTCATGGACAGCGGACCGCCGAGAAACAGCGCCCCCAGGCCATAGACGAGATAGGAATGGATGACGATACCGCCCTGGTCGCCGTCGCCATATTCGTTGCGGGCGGCGACGATGACAACCACAACCGAAAGCACCGCGAAGGACATCGTGCCGATCGACCAGCCGGTCTTGCCGAGATGGGCATGCGCGGCGGCGATCGAGACCGCCAGCAGGCCGGCGGCAAAGCCGTAGAGCGCGACGTCCATCAGGATTTCGTCCGAGCCGGCCGCGAGATCGCTGATCGTGTCGGAGACCCAGTCGTAGTCGGGCACGAACCACGGCGCGATCATGGTTCCGGCAGCAAGCGACAAGCAGCCCATGAGGCCGAGTGTCGCAAGCACCAGGAGAAGTGCTGGCCGCTCGTGCTGGAAGCGATGGTTCATACCTCGATCTCCGGCAGCCCGTGACGGGCAGCGTTGCGGTCATGTGGTGCGGCGACGGTCCGCACCCCTTGTCTGGCCCAGCCGCATGTCCGCTAGGTGAAAATACCATGTACGAAATACCGCACCCGTTTGAACTCCAATCTCCTTTGAATGCATCTGCAAAGCTGGTAATCACCCGGGTCGCGCGAGGAATCCTCGCGGCAGAATCGACAATGCGTCCGGCGAAACTATCGAAAAACAGACACCGGACGACGGGGAAATTCTAGAGCAGGACGCATCGGGAGGAATCGCATGGCGGGGCTTCTGGCTCTCTCGCGGGTCATCGATCGCATCAACGGGTTCATCGGCAGGAACGTTTCCTGGCTGATTCTGGTTGCCGTGCTGATCAGCGCTGTCAACGCCAGCATGCGCAAGGCGTTCGACATGTCCTCGAATGCCTGGCTGGAAATGCAGTGGTATCTCTACGGTGCCGTCTTCATGCTGGCCGCCGCATACACGCTCCAGCAGAACGAACACATCCGCATCGACATCCTGTCGAACAAGCTCTCCAAGCGCACCCGAGACTGGATCGACCTGTTCTGCCACGTCTTCTTCCTGCTTCCCTTCGCCGCCCTCCTGGTACGGCTGTGCTGGCCGTGGTTCTGGCTCTCCTACAGCAGCGGAGAGGTGTCGACGAATGCGGGTGGCCTTATCATCTGGCCGGCAAAGGCGATGGTGCTGATCGGCTTCATCCTGCTCTTGGCGCAAACGATCTCCGAGATCATCAAGCGTTTCGCGGTCATTATCGGCGTCATCGATGATCCGTCACCGCAGCACGACCTGCCTCCGGCGGCGGAAGCCGCGGTCGAGATGGAGGCTGACCGCCGTGATTGATTTCGTCGCCCACAATCTCGCGCCGATCATGTTCGTCGTCGTCATGGCGATGCTGCTCATCGGCTACCCCGTCGCCTTCACGCTGGCGGCCGGCGGGCTGATCTTCTTCGTCGTCGGCGTCGAGGTTTCACACATCTCGAGCGAGATCCGCCTGTTCTGGCCGCTGCTTCAGTCGCATCCCGAGCGCATCTACGGGATCATGTACAACGACACGCTTCTGGCGATCCCGTTCTTCACCTTCATGGGGTTGATCCTGGAACGGTCGCGCATGGCGGAAGACCTGCTCGACACCATCGGGCAGCTGTTCGGGCCGATCCGCGGCGGCCTGGCTTTCGCGGCCGTCCTCGTCGGCGCGCTGCTCGCGGCGACGACGGGCGTGGTCGCCGCTTCCGTCATCGCCATGGGCCTCATCTCGCTGCCCATTATGATGCGCTACGGCTACGACCGCTCCGTCGCGACGGGAACGATCGCGGCGTCCGGCACGCTCGCACAGATCGTTCCGCCTTCCCTCGTCCTGATAGTCATGGCCGACCAGCTCGGCCGCTCGGTCGGCGACATGTATGTGGGCGCCTTCGTGCCGGCGCTCATCATCATCTGTGTCTACTGCCTCTACATTTTCGCTGTCAGCATCCTCAAGCCGCAGTGGGTCCCGGCCCTGCCGATCGAGGCGCGGACGCTGGGCGGCGGCGTATGGTCTCTCGTGGCCATCCTCGCAGCCGCTGTCCTCATCTATCTGATCACCTACCACACCATCTTCGCCGACATGCGCTACGAGGTGCGGCTGGTCTGGGCCGCGACGGTGGCCACGCTGGCAGCCTATATCTTCAGCCTTGCCAACCGGCAGTTCAATCTCGGCATCCTGTCGCGGCTGGCCGAGCAGGTGGTGATCGTGCTGATCCCGCCGCTGGCGCTGATCTTCCTCGTGCTCGGCACCATCTTCCTCGGCATCGCCACGCCGACAGAAGGCGGCGCGATGGGAGCGACCGGGGCGCTGTTCCTCGCCTTCGTGAAGGGCCGACTGAGCTTCCGGGTCCTGAAGCAGGCGCTGGATTCGACGACGAAGCTCTCCGCCTTCGTCATGTTCATCCTGATAGGCGCGCGCGTCTTCGGCCTCACCTTCTACGGCATCAACGGCAATGTCTGGATCGAAGAACTGCTGCTGGCGCTGCCTGGCGGCGAGTACGGGTTCCTGATCGTCGTCACGATCATCATCTTCATTCTCGGCTGCTTTCTCGATTTCTTCGAGATCGCCTTCATCGCGGTGCCGCTGCTGGCGCCGGTGGCCGAGAAGCTCGGGATCGACCTGATCTGGTTCGGCGTCATCCTCGGCATCAACCTGCAGACGTCGTTCCTGACCCCGCCTTTCGGCTTCTCCCTGTTCTACCTGCGCTCCGTCGCCCCGATGCGGGAATGGACCGACACGGTTTCTGGCCGCGTCCTGCCGGGCATCCGCACGGGCGAAATTTACAAGGGCGCCCTGCCCTACATCGTCATCCAGTTCCTGATGATCCTGCTCGTCATCGCCTTCCCAGGCCTGGTGACGCACTACAAATCGGCGCCGCCAACCACCGACATCCAGATCCAGCTGCCGCCCATGGGCGGGGCCGGCGGCGGCATGAGCCTGCCGCCATTGGGGGGCGGCACCAACGATGGCGGCGGCGGTCTCGGGCTTCCGCCGCTCGGCCTGCCTCCCGCTGGCGGCCAGGGTGCCGGAGGACAGGGTGCCGGCGGTGGTACGGACAGTGGAGGCGGTCTCGGCCTGCCCCCGCTGGGACTGCCGCCCCTGGGCGCTCCGGAGACGCCGCCGGCCCAGCCCGCGCCGGCCGAAACCGCGCCGGCACCGGCCACGAACGATCTCAGCCAGCCGCCGAGTTTCAACTGAGCGGCGGACCAAACGAAAGAACCCCGGGATGTCGCCATCCCGGGGTTCTTTGCTTTCAGGCGATCGGGTCGATGTGCGTCAGAGGTTTCCGGCGCGCTGCTGGATCATCATGAACGTGTCGAAATTGTACTCGGTCAGCTGCGCCCACAGATAGGCGTCCTTCTTGAACGCCTGCTGGTCCTCGTAGATCTTCTTGAACGTCGCGTTCTGCGCGTTGATCTCCGCGTAGGTCTCCAGCGCCGCCTTGTAGCAGGCGTCCAGGATCTCCTGGCTGAACGGCCGCAGCTGCGCGCCGCCCTGCACGAGCCGCTTGATCGCGGAAGGATTCTTGTAGTCGTAGTTCGCCATCATGTCGGCATTGGCCGCGCGGCAGGCGGTCTGCAGGATCGCCTGATAGTTCTTCGGCAGCTCGTTCCACTTGGCGAGGTTGGCGAGCGTATGCAGTACGGGACCGCCTTCCCACCAGCCGGGATAGTAGTAGTACTGCGCCACCTTCTGGAAGCCGAGCTTCTCGTCGTCATAGGGACCGACCCACTCCGTGGCGTCGATTGTGCCCTTCTCCAGTGCCGGATAGATGTCGCCGCCGGCGATCTGCTGCGGCACGACGCCGAGCTTCTCGATGATCTTGCCGCCCATGCCGCCGATGCGCATCTTGAGGCCTTGGAGATCCGAGACGGTGTTGATCTCCTTGCGGAACCAGCCGCCCATCTGCGCGCCCGTGTTGCCGCAGATCATGCCGTAGAGGCCCTGCGTGGCATAAAACTCGTTCATCAGCGTGTTGCCGTTGCCGTAGTAGTACCAGGCGTTCTGCTGACGGTAATTGAGGCCGAAGGGGATGGCGGTGCCGAAAGCATAGACCGGATCCTTGCCCCAGTAGTAGTAGGATGCCGTGTGCGCCAGTTCGACGGTTCCCGCCGATGCCGCGTCGGCGGCCTGCAGGCCCGGCACGATCTCGCCGGCCGCGAAGACCTGGATCTCGAAATTGCCGTCGGTCGCTTCCTTGACGAACGTCGCCATCGTCTCGGCCGCGCCGTAGATCGTGTCGAGCGCCTTGGGGAACGATGACGTGCAACGCCAGGTGATCTTGGGCGACGATTGCGCGATGGCCGGCGCCGCTAGCGCCGATGCGGCCGCGGCGCCCGCGCCCGCAAGTCCTGCCTTCTTGATGAATGAACGGCGATCCATGCTGTTTCCTCCCGATTGAATGCGGATCAAAGCCGGTCGCCAGTGCAGTTCCTACTTCTGGCAAGCCAACTGTTGGCAATCAATGCATAGCCTCGGGATCGAGTCCAGCGCTGCGGCGACACTGCGTTGAATCTTCACGGCGAAACGGCCGCGACGATCCCCTACCGGTCCGGGAGACCGGCATGATGCGCGCGCTGCCCGGCTCCATATCGCCAAAAAAGAAAGGCCCCGGAGCGTCGCCGCTCCAGGGCCTTTCGATTCGCTGCGTGCTGGCGTCAGAGCTTGCCGGCGCGCTGCTGCACCATCATGAAGGTGTCGTAATTGTACTCGGCCACCTGCTGATAGAGGAAGTGCTTGCCGCGGAACTCGGTGATGGAGTCCCAGATCTTCTTGAAGGTCGGGTTCGAGCCGGTGAGCTCGTCGTAGATGCCGAGCGAGGCGTCGAAGCAGGCCGACAGGATCTCCTGGCTGAACGGACGCAGCTGCGTGCCGTTGGCGACCAGGCGCTTGAGCGCGTCCGGGTTCAGGTAGTCGTACTTCTGCAGCATGTTCGAATTCTCGGCCTGGGCGGCCGTGCGCAGCAGCGACTGGTAGTTCGCCGGAAGTTCGTCGAACTTCTCCTTGTTGAACATGAGATGGACGGTCGGACCGCCTTCCCACCAGCCGGGATAGTAGTAGAACGGCGCGACCTTGTAGAAGCCGAGCTTCTCGTCGTCATAGGGGCCGACCCACTCGGCGGCGTCGATGGTGCCCTTTTCCAGCGACGGGTAGATGTCGCCGCCGGCGATCTGCTGCGGCACGGCGCCGAGCTTCTCCATGATGCGGCCGGCGAAGCCGCCGATGCGCATCTTGAGGCCCTGGAGGTCGGCGACCGTGTTGATCTCCTTGCGGAACCAGCCGCCCATCTGGACGCCGGTGTTGCCGCCGGGGAAGCCTACGATGTTATGCTGGGCATAGAACTCGTTCATGAGGTCGATGCCGCCGCCCTGGTAGTGCCAGGCGTTCATGCCGCGCGCGTTGAGCGCGAACGGAACGGCTGCGCCGAGCGCCCAGACCGGGTCCTTGCCCCAGTAGTAGTAGGAGACGGTGTGGCAGGCCTCGACCGTGCCGGCCGTGACGGCGTCGGCGGCCTGAAGGCCGGGGACGATTTCGCCGGCCGCGAAGACCTGGATCTCGAAGTTGCCGTCGGTGGCTTCCGAGACCATCTTCGAGAAGACCTCGGCACCGCCATAGATGGTGTCGAGCGACTTCGGAAACGACGACGTCAGGCGCCAGGTGATCTTGGGGCTGGACTGGGCGATCGCCGGTGCGGCGAGCGTGGTTGCGGCGGCTGCGCCGGCGCCGGCGAAGCCGGCTTTCTTTATGAATGAACGACGATCCATGATTTCTCCTCCGATCGTATCGATTTGGCCCGGAATCGAGAGCGGCCCGGGCAAGCCGCGGCGGATGCTGGTAGCGTCCTTTGCATAGAGGCCGGAAGCCGTCCAGCGTCTGGCCCAAAAAATGCTCTCGCTACCGTATTTTTACCTAAGCCATTGCAACTTCGGTATAAAATTGTTTTAGCACCTACTGTTTTATTTCCCTCCGCAGACGGCTCTTGATCGAAACGCCCCTGCAATGCGATGAGAGGGCTGGTAATCGAACGTCATGCCTGCGGGCATGAACAGCCGGAACAGAACGTGTCATGATCCAGCCCCTCGTCGCCGTCTCCTCGGACGTGCGCAGCTTCGACGCCTACACCTGGCACGCCGCCCCCCGCCAATATGTCGAGGCGGCGATCACGGGCGCTGGTGTGCTGCCGATGCTCTTGCCCTGCTTGGGCGAACGGATCGATTTCGACGGGCTATTGTCGTCTGTCGACGGCGTCATGATCACCGGATCGAAGACGAACGTGCATCCGGACCTTTATGGCGGCGAAGCTACCGAAGCGAACGGTCCCTACGATGACGCGCGCGATGCGACGACGCTTCCCCTGATCCGCAAGGCGATCGAGCGCGGCGTGCCGCTGCTGGCGATCTGCCGCGGCATCCAGGAACTCAACGTGGCGCTGGGCGGAACGCTGGCCACCGAGATCCAGGAGAAGGAAGGCATCATGGATCATCGTGCGCCGGCCGGCGAGGATCACGACGTCCGGTTCTCGATTCGCCAGAACGTCCGCATTGCCCCCGGCACGTGCCTCGCGGGCATTTTCGGCGCCGGCGACATCCGGGTGAACTCGGTGCATCGGCAGGCGATCGACCGGCTGGGCGACCGCCTCGACGTCGAGGCGGTGGCCGAGGACGGAACGGTGGAAGCAGTGTCGGTGCGCGGCGCCAAGGCTTTTGCGGTCGGCGTCCAGTGGCATCCCGAGTACTGGGTGCGAACGGACGACGCTTCAGCGCGTATCTTCAAGGCCTTCGGCGGCGCCGTTCGCGGGCATGCGAGCGCCCGCACCGGCCTGCCCCAGGCGGCCGAGTGATATCCGTCTCAGTCCGCTGATTTGAGCGTGATGATCGGGCTCGCCGGTTCGATCGATTCGAAATCGAGGCCGTCCGCCACCGCGAACACCACCACCGGCTCGCCGCTCGCCGACGCCAGCGAGACGCCGCCGTCCGCCCGGTCGTGCCAGGTGCTGGCCTGCGCCAGCGCCGGATAGAGGGCGGCGCAGCGCGGATCGAGCAGAAGGTCGTGCGAGCCGCTCGCCTCCACCGCGCCTCTTTCGATGCGGCATTCCCCGTCGACACCGACGAGTTGCAGCTCGAAGCGATCCGGATCGGCAACCGCTGCTGTTTCGGGCGCCGCGGCCGGGCTTTCAGGCGCGGAGAGCTGCGTGCCGGCCAACCCGGCAACCACCAGCCCGATCCCTACGAGGGTCCTCATGACGCACCTCTTGCGGCGAAAAACGTATGAGGAAGATCGGCTTCGCAGGTTAACGGATGGTTAACGCCGGGCGCGCGTGATGCCGGCCGTCTCCGGCACCGGCGTCAACGCCTTGTCATTCGAGAACCAAGAGATGAGATTGTCGACCACGAGATCCGCCATCGCCTCCCGCGTGTGGATCGACGCGGAGCCGACATGCGGGAGCAGCGTCGCATTGTCGAGTTCGAGCAGGTCTTCGGGAACGTTCGGCTCGTCCGCGAAGACGTCGAGCCCCGCCGCGCGGATCGTGCGATCCTTCAGCGCCTTCGCCAGCGCCGGTTCGTCGACCGTCGTGCCCCGGCCGACATTGATGAGGACGCCATCCGGGCCGAGCGCTTCCAGCACCTGCGCGTTGACCGCCTTTTCGGTCGCCGCGCCGCCGGGCGCGACACAGATCAGCGTATCGACGGCCGCGGCGAGTTCCACCAGCGACGGGTGATAGGCATACGGGACGTCGTCGACCCGGTTGCGGTTGTGGTAAGACACGGGCAATCCGAACGCCTCGATGCGGCGGGCGATCGCCCGCCCGATCCGCCCCAGCCCGAAGATCCCTACCGTGCGGCCGCGCAGGGTCATTTCGGTGAGCGGATAATTCCCGTCCTTCACCCAGCGGCCCGCCCGAAGATAGTTCTCGGCCTTCGCGAACTCCCGCACCGTGTTGAGAAGCAAGCCGATCGTCGTGTCGGCGACCTCCTCGGTCAGCACGTCCGGAGTATTGGTCACGACCACACCCCGCTTCGCCGCGTGCCCGGCATCGACGGCATCGTAGCCGACGCCGAAGCTGGCAATGATTTCGAGAGCCGGAAAGGCGTCGATGAAGGCTGCGTCGATGCGCGTCGAGACTGCCAGCCCCCGAACCTTCGCGGCCAGAACCGCGTCGACGAGGGACGAATCGGACCGGTCGATGGTCACGAGATCGAATTCGCCCTTCAGCCGCGTCACCGCATGCGGATGCAGCTTTCCGGGGACGAGCACCACGTTGCTTCCAAGTTCACCCACCGATCGGTCTCCTGCTGAAATCGTCGCGACGAATGCCGCGCCGGGCGAACCTAGCATGAGGATCGGCGATGCCAAGCACCACTGCCCCGTGCATTCCATCGCCCGATTTTTTCCGGAACACATGGCGGAAGCGAGCGTTGGTCGGATGATTGCGCAGATGAAAACATTCATGCGCATTCGTGGAAAAGCAAATTCCAACGATGACAAGGTGCACACTGCACCCCAACAAAGGAGAGAATTCGCATGACCCGCAAATTGCTCACAGCAGCCGCTATCGTCGCCATGACCGCTGGTTCGGCCTTCGCGCAGACGACGTCGGCCACCGGCAGCAAGAACAACCCGTATGCATCCACTGACGAACAGATGTGGTACCAGGGCGAAAATCGCGCCCGCTACGAGGGTTTCTTCGCTGATCCGGACATGATGGAACTTCGTTCCGAAGATGAGATCACCAGCGCGTTCGACGCGATGGGCCAGGAAGACCGTGATTCCATCATCGCCCAGTGCGAGCGCGCCTACGACCTGCGCGGTTCCTACGGCACCGTGACCACCGGTCTCTGCAACGCCGTTGGCGTGGAACGCCCGACCGGCGGCTGATCAGATACGCAGATTGCATGGAAAGGCCCCGTTCGCGGGGCCTTTCTCTTTTGGGCGGTGACTACTTCCGCTCCACCGGCTTGCCGGTCGACTGCCGAACATGCAGTTCCGGCTTTATCAGTTCCGGAGATGTTTTCACCGCCACCCCGTTCAGACGGTCGAGCAAGGCGCGCGCCGCGCGGCGGCCGACGTCGCTCTGGCCGTTCCAGACGGTGGTTAACGCAGGTGTGGCGATCGCCGCCTCCTCCAGATCGTCATAGCCGGTGACCGAAACGTCGACGCCCGGCACGAGACCGGCGCGGGCGATCCCGTTCATCAGGCCGATGGCGACAAGGTCGTTCCAGCATACAGCAGCAGTCGGCTTGTCGGGTAGCGCGAGAAACTGACCCGAAACCTCGAACCCCGCCTGCTTGGTGCGCGGACCGGGAATGCGCCAGTCGGGCTGGGTCTTCAGTCCGGCCTTCTCCATCGCCAGCACGTAGCCCTGGTAGCGGTGGCGGCCCGTCGACGTCTGGTCGGTGCCGCCGATCATGGCTATCCGCCGGTGGCCGAGCGAGATCAGATGATTGGTCGCGAGACCGATCCCGTAGGAATCGTCGCCGCGGAACACCGGCACGCCGGCCCCTTCCACGGAGCGGGCAACCAGCACCGCCGGAAGCCCGTTCTCTTCCAGCATCTGGATGTCCTCGCGCGGCGTGCCGATCGCCGGCGACATGATGACGCCGTCGGCGCCGAGTTGCAGCAGCGTGTCGATGAAGTTGCGCTGCTTTTCGAGCTGATCGTAGTGGTTGGACAGCAGGAAGGTCTGGCGGCTGCGATCCAGTTCGCTTTCGATCGACTTCAGAATCTCGGCGAAGAACGGGTTCATGATGTCGTGCACGACGACGCCCACGATCCCCGACCGCGAGGTCCGCAGGCTCGCGGCGCGGCGGTTGTAGATGTAGCCGATGGTCCGGGCGTGGTCCTTGATGCGTTCCCGGGTCGTATCGGCGACCAGCGGACTGTCGCGCAGCGCGAGCGACACCGTGGCCGTCGAGACGCCGAGCGCGTCCGCGATGGTCGAAAGCTTTATCTTCTGCGCCAGAGCGCCCTCCCGCCTGAGCCGTGGCAATCTTTAAACTGTTTAAGTCAGCTATAGGCGAAGGACTTTGCCCTGTTCAATGCTTTTCGTGCGGGATCACTTCGGCGGCAGCGGCGCCGCGGTGGCCTTGAGCCGCAACTGCCGCTCGCGATGAACGATGTAGAGGCCGCTCGCCACGATGATGAGCGTGCCGCCAAGCGTCCAGAGATCGGGCAGGTCGCCGAAGACGACGTAGCCGAGCGTCACCATCCAGACGATCTGCAGATAGGCGTAGGGTGCCAGCGCGGTGGTCGTGGCGACGCGATAGGCCAGGATCAGAAGGTAGTGGCCGAAGGCGCCATAGAAGCCGAGCGACAGCAGGATGGCCCAATGGAGCCATTCGTGGGGCATGGATCCGTAGATTGGCACGGCAGGCACCATCAGCACGACCGGCGCGAGGGCCGAGTAGAAGATCAGGCTTTCGGCGGTTTCCCGCGCGCCCATGTGCCGGGTCATGATGACGTAGAAGCAGTAGCTCAGCATCGATCCGAGCGCGTAGAGGTGACCTATCCCGAACACGCCCAGCCCCGGACGCGTGATGACGAGGACGCCGCCGAAACCGACGAAGACGGCGAGCCAGCGCCGCCACCCGGCCCACTCCCCGAGCAGGGGCCCCGCCAGGGCGGTGATCACCATCGGTGCGAAGAATGCGATCGACACCGTCTCCGCCAGCTGCAGCGTCTGGAGCGCCAGGAAATTGAACAGGGTAGACCCAAACAGGAACATCCCGCGCAACAGCTGCAGCGGCAGGCTCGCGGTGGCGAATAGCCCCAGCGACCGCCAGGGCCGCAGGAACAGGAAGGCGAGGACGGCGTGGCCGGCGAACCGTATCCAGGCGATGAAAGGCGGAGCGAACCCCTCGCTTGCGAGAAACTTCGCGCTGGAATCGAGGAAGGAGAAGGTCAAGCCGGCGCTGAACACCAGGAGGATCGCAACCACCGGCGTCGCCGCCTCCTGATGCCCGGAGCTGATTTTCACCAAGGATTCGCCGTTGTCCGCCTGCTCGATCCTGTTTCAGGGATCGCAAATGGAAGAGCAAGCAAAAAAAAGCCGGCGCCCGGCCAAGCGTCGGGCGCCGCGGGTCAGTCCTCGTCGTCGGCGTCTTCGGGCATTTCGGAGTGGGAATTGCCCGCGAGATTGCTTTCTATACGGGCGAGCAGCTTCGCCAGTGCCTTCTGCTCCTTCTTGTCGAGCCCCTTCAGCGCCTGCTTCTCCGTCTTGCGGACCGACTTCTCGATCGAGCGGATGGCATCCCTTCCCGCTTCCGTCAGGAAGATGTGCGACTGGCGCGCATCGTTTTCCGAAGCCCGCTTTTCCAGGAAAGCCTGCGCCTGAAGCCGGTTGATAGTCTTGGTCACCGTCGGCGGCCGAACGCCGAGCCGCGTGGCGAGCTGGCCCGGCGTCTGGCCGTCCTCGTGCGCCAGCGCCAGCATGATCTGGTCCTGCCCGGCATAGAATCCATGGTCGAGCAGCTTTGCCGCGAGCGCGGTGCGCGACAGGCGCGCGGCCGATTGCAACCGCGTGATCGCCGCGCCCTTTTCAGCCTTTGCCATGCCCCCTCCATCCTCTCGGACCGTTCGCCCGAGCATAGATGACCGTCCCCGGAACTCCAATGCCGGGACCGCCCGCCTGGTGACCGTTTCCCGGCCAGCCGGCTAATTCGTCGGCGAACCCTTGGCAGACCTCTGTATCAGACAGATGACACTTTTCCGCCGGTCTCCCGATGAAGGCGCGACCTCCCGCTTGGCCGCGTGCAATCTCGCCGCGGCCGTCCTATATGGCGGCAACACCCATCCTCCTCCGATCGAGGGCAAGACATGTCCGACCTTCAGACCCAGATCCCCGTCACCGTACTCACCGGCTATCTCGGCTCCGGTAAGACCACGCTGCTCAACCGCATCCTCTCCGAAAACCATGGCCGGCGCTACGCCGTCATCGTCAACGAATTCGGCGAGATCGGCATTGACAACGACCTGATCGTGGAATCCGACGAGGAAATCTACGAGATGAACAATGGCTGCGTGTGCTGCACGGTGCGCGGCGACCTGATCCGGGTCGTCGAGGGCCTGATGCGCCGGCCCGGCCGCTTCGACGCCATCGTGGTGGAGACCACGGGGCTCGCCGATCCCGCGCCGGTCGCCCAGACCTTCTTCATGGACGACGACGTCCGCTCCAAGACGAAGCTCGATGCCGTGGTGGCGCTGGTCGATGCCAAGCACCTCCCCTTGAGGCTGAAGGACAGCCGCGAGGCCGAGGACCAGATCGCCTTCGCCGACGTCGTGGTCGTCAACAAGACCGACCTGGTCAGCGAGGAGGAACTCGCCGCCGTCGAGGCGACCATCCGCGCGATCAATCCTTCCGCGAAAATCCACCGCACCCAGCGCGCCGGCCTCGACCTGGAAAACGTGCTCGACCGCGGCGCCTTCGACCTTAAGCGCGCGCTCGACAACGACCCGCATTTCCTCGAGCACGAGGACGAGGATCACGGCCACGAGCATCATGATCACGATCATGACCATGCGCACCACCACCATGCGGCGCCCTCCCCGCTGCACGACGTGACGGTGCAGTCCGTTTCCATGCGCGCTGGCGAACTGGACCCGAAGAAGTTCTTCCCCTGGATCGAGAAGATCACCCAAATGGAGGGACCCAACATCCTGCGCCTGAAAGGCATCATCGCCTTCAAGGACGACGCGGAGCGCTACGTGGTGCAGGGCGTGCACATGATCATCGAAGGCGACCACCAGCGCCCGTGGAAGGACGGAGAGGCCCGCGAGAGCCGGCTCGTCTTCATCGGTCGCGAACTGGACCGGGAACGGCTGGAGCGAACGTTCCAGGCATGCCAGGCGTGATCTGAACCATGCCCACCGTCGCTCCGCTCGACCTCGACGGCCACTGCATCGCCGCCGTCTTCCTGTCAGACATCCCGCATTTCGCGCTTGCCGACGGCACGGTGCACCGGCTCGACAACGGCCACAAGCAGGTGACCGCGCATGATGGGCTGCTTTGCGCCACCGTCACCGAAAAGGGCGACAAAATGATCACGGGCGGCGAAGACGGCAAGGTCGTCGCCGTATCGCCCGCCGGAGCGATCGAGGTCCTGGCCGAGATCGGCCGCAAATGGGTGTCGAGCGTCGCATCCGGCCCGCAAGGCGCCGTCGCCTTCGCCTCGGGGCGCACCGCCTTCGTCCGCTTCGCTGACGGCAAGACCAAGGAATTGCAGCATCCGCGCACGGTCGAGGGCGTCGCCTTCTCGCCGAAAGGCATGCGGATCGGCGCAGCCCGCTACAACGGCGCGACGCTGCATTTTCCCGCCGCCGACGGCAAGCCGGTCGAACTCGAATGGGCCGGCGCGCATACCGGCATCACCTTCTCGCCCGACGGAAACTTCGTCGTCACCACCATGCAGGAAAACGCGCTGCACGGCTGGAAGATCACCGATGGCAAGCACATGCGCATGACCGGCTATCCGGGCAAGGTGAAGAGCCTGTCCTGGAGCGCGAAGGGGCGCTGGCTCGCAAGTTCCGGCGCGCCGGCCGCGATCGTCTGGCCATTCCAGGGCAAGGACGGCCCCATGGGCAAGGCGCCGCTGGAACTCGGTACGCGCGGCAACACGATGGTCACCGCCGTCTCGTGCCACCCGGCCGACGAGTTCGTCGCGATCGGTTATGCCGACGGCATGGTGATGGCCGCCCGCTTCGCGGACCAGAAGGAAGTGCTGCTGCGCCGTCAGGGCAAGGGCGCGATAACCTCGCTGGCCTGGGACCGCGCCGGCCGGCGCGTCGTCTTCGGCTCCGAAACCGGCGATTGCGGCGTCATCGACATATCGGGCTGACGCCCCCTTGTGTGGCGTCGTCACGACGCCGGGATGGACAAAGGGACGGTCGGATCAGGCTGTCAGGTCCTTGGCAAAGTACCGGACACGCCTCTCGCCGCCGTAGATCTCCGCCTCTCCGACCACCTCGAAGCCCAATGCGGCATGGAAGGCGTCCGAGGCCGGGTTCGGCGGATCGGAATTCACCTCCGCGGTCACGACCGTGTGGCCGGCTTGCTGCGCCTTTTCGAAGAAATGCTCGTAGAGCTGCCGCGCATGCCCGCGTCCGCGCGCGAAGGAGGCGACCGCGATCCGGTCGACATAGGCAAACCGCGGGTAGCGCTCGCGGAACCAGAGAAAGTTCGGACTGTCGTAGGGCGCGTCCTGATCGAAGCCGATCATGAACGCGTCCAGGTCGCCGATCCGGAAGGCCGCGAAGCACTGCGCCAGGAGATGCGACAGCCGCCCGGCGTCCAGCAGCGACAATTCCGCCGCATGCTCGTTGTTCAGCGCCAGCACCGCGGGCTCGAAGGCCGCGGTGATCGGCTCGATGGCGGGCGGTTTCCTGAGGTCGTCGGCTGCTTTCATGATGGGCGCACCATAGCGGCGGCCCGACGCGCCGCAAGACGATGCGCGCACGAATTCCAGTCGGCATGTCAAATTTCATAGCGCCGCCGCAATTCGGAACATATCATGAACTCATGGCAACGCTTCCCCTCCGCGAGAAACTCGCGATCCTGTCAGACGCCGCCAAGTACGACGCGTCCTGTGCCTCCTCGGGCGCGGCGAAGCGCAATTCGCTGAAGAGCGGCGGCATCGGCTCCACCGAAAGCACAGGCATCTGCCATTCCTACGCGCCGGACGGGCGCTGCATCTCGCTCCTGAAGATCCTGCTCACCAACTTCTGCATCTACGACTGCACCTACTGCATCAACCGTTCGTCGTCGAACGTGCGCCGTGCCCGCTTCACGGTCGACGAGGTGGTGAAGCTGACGCTCGACTTCTACAAGCGCAACTACATCGAGGGCCTGTTCCTCTCCTCCGGTGTCATCCGCTCGCCGGACGACACGATGGGCGAGATGGTCGAGATCGCGCGCCGCCTGCGCATCGAGCATCGCTTCGCCGGCTACATCCATCTGAAGACGATTCCCGAATGCTCGCAGGAGCTGATCGAGAAGGCCGGGCTCTATGCCGATCGCCTGTCGATCAACGTCGAACTGCCGACCGACGAGGGGGTGAAGAAGCTCGCGCCCGAGAAGCGCCCCGAGACCATCCGCGTCTCCATGGCGAGGCTGCGCTCGAAGATCGACGAGAAGTCCGAACCGACCCTGCGCACGAAGACGCGCGAGCGCTTCGCGCCCGGCGGCCAGTCGACCCAGATGATCATCGGCGCGGACGCCACGCCCGACGCGACGATCTTGAAGACCAGTTCCCGGCTCTACGCCAGCTACCGCCTGCGCCGCGTCTACTATTCCGCCTTCAGCCCGATCCCGGATTCCTCCGCCGCTCTGCCGCTGATGAAGCCGCCGCTGATGCGCGAGCACCGACTCTACCAAGCGGACTGGCTGATGCGCTTCTACGGTTTCGGCGAAAGCGAGATCCTCTCTGCCCGGCCGGACGGCATGCTCGACCTCGCCATCGACCCGAAGCTCTCCTGGGCGCTCGCCAACCGCGCCATGTTCCCGCTCGATATCAACCGCGCCGACCGCGAGGCCTTGCTGAGAGTTCCCGGCCTCGGCACCAAGGTTGTCAAGCGGATCCTGGAGACGCGAAAACATCGCCGGCTGCGGCTGGAGGACGTCGGCCGCCTCTGCCAGTCGATCGCCAAGGTGCGGCCCTTCATCGTCGCCGAAGGCTGGTCGCCCGGCGGCCTCACCGATTCCGCCACCCTGCAGGCCAGGGTCGCTCCCGAACCCCGCCAGCTTTCGCTGTTCTGACCATGAGCGCACTTCCGAAACCCCTTCCCCGCATCACCATCCGGCTCGCCGGCCAGACCGATTTCGACGGCTGGCGGAAGGCTGCCCGCGCGCTGGCGATGCGCGAGATCCCCGCCGATCAGGTAGGCTGGGCGGTGTCAGGCGCCGCGAGCGCCGATCTCTTCGACGGCGCCGCGCCATCGCGCGACGCGGCTCCGGACGGCGGGACGGCATTCACCGTGCCGCGCTCTTTCGTGGAGGCGGCCGAAGCGGTGATCTGCCACTCGGATGCCGAGCGTTTTTCACTGCTCTACCGCATTCTGCTGCGGCTGCGCCGAGAACCGGACCTTTTGAAGATCGCCTCCGATCCCGACGTGCGGCGTCTGGAGGCGATGGCGAAGGCCGTGCGCCGGGACATCCACAAGATGCGCGCCTTCGTGCGCTTCCGGCGCATCGGCTCGGGGGCAGACGAGCGCCACGTCGCCTGGTTCGAGTCGCTGCATTTCATCGTCGAGCGCAACGCGCCCTTCTTCGTGCGCCGCTTCACCGGCATGCGCTGGACGATCCTCACGCCCTATGCCTCGGCCGACTGGGACGGCGAGCGCCTGGCGATCGGCCCCGGCGCCACCCGCGCCGACGCGCCGTCCGAGGACGATGCCGAAGCGCTGTGGCGCACCTATTTTTCCTCGATCTTCAATCCCGCGCGGCTGAAGGTGAAGGCCATGCAGGCCGAGATGCCGAAGAAGTACTGGCGGAACCTTCCCGAAGCCTCGCTCATTCCGGACCTGATCCGCGGTGCCGAAGACAAGGCCAGGGACATGATCCAGAAACTGCCGACCGAACCCGCCCCGCACCATGCCAAGGTGAAGGCGCGCCACTGGCCGGAACCGGATGTCGAGCCGGGTCCCGACGACGAAGGCGCGAACGCCAGCACAATCCCCGAACTGCGCGCCGCGGCGGAAGGCTGCCGCCGCTGCCCGCTCTGGCGCGATGCCACCCAGACCGTGTTCGGCGAAGGACCGGAAAAAGCGAAGGTCGTGTTTGTCGGCGAGCAGCCGGGCGACCAGGAGGACCTTGCCGGAAAGCCCTTCGTCGGCCCGGCGGGGAAAATGCTGGACGCCGTGCTAGCGGAAGCCGAGGTGGACCGCTCGGAAGTCTATGTCACGAATGGCGTTAAACACTTCAAATTCGAGCCGCGCGGCAAGCGCCGAATCCACGCCAAGCCGAACGCCGGGGAGGTGAAGGCCTGCCGCTGGTGGGTCGACAAGGAACTGGCGATCCTGAAGCCCACCCTCGCCGTGGCGCTCGGCGCAACCGCCGCGCAGTCGCTGCTCGGCAAGACGGTCCCCATCACGAAGATGCGCGGCCAGGTGGTCGAACGCGAAGACGGCCTGCGCGTCTTCCTCACCATCCACCCCTCCTACATCCTGCGCATCCCGGAACCGGCCGACAAGGAGGCGGAGCGCGGAAGATTCTTGGCGGACATGAGGGCGGTCAGGGAACTGATGGCGGCGTAGCCGCGAGGTCACCGGCCGATCCCGGCGCCTGCCCTTCATCTACCTGTCGGCATTTTCTCCCCGCAAGCGCGGAGAAAAGCGCGAACCCGCCACGATCCGCCGATGTTGCAAGTCGGGCCAAACACGGTCGACGCGGCTCCTTCTCCCCGCTCGCGGGGAGAAGTGCCCGAGAGGGCGATGAGGGGCGGCGGGATGTGCGCGAGTCCGCGCCAAAAGCGCCACGACTAACGCACCAGCACCGCCCGAAGATCGTTGACGTTTGTCCCACTCGGCCCCGGCACGAACAGGTCGCCGATCGCCCCGAACGCCGTCCATGCGTCGTTCTCGCCGAGCATCGCACGCGGGTCGAGGCCTGCCGACCGTAGGCGCGACACCGTGGCGAAATCGGCGAAGGCGCCGGCATTGTCCTCGGAACCATCAATGCCGTCCGTGTCGGCGGCGAAGGCGTGGATGCCGTCGACGCCGTCGATGCCGAGCGCCAGGGACAGCAGGAACTCGGTGTTTCGCCCGCCCTTGCCCTTTCCGCGCAGCGTCACCGTCGTCTCGCCCCCCGACAGGATCACCACCGGCTTGCGAAACGGCCGGTCCCTCAACGCCACCTCGCGCGCGATCGCGGCATGCACGGAACCGACCTCGCGCGCCTCGCCCTCGATCGCATCCGACAGGATGACGGCCTCGATCCCCTGCGCCCGCGCGGCCTCGGCCGCCGCCTCCAGCGACACGGCGGCCGAGGCGATGATGTGCGCCTCGTTGCGGATGAACCGCGCATCGTCGGGATGCGGTGCGTCGGCCTCGGGCGAACGCAGATGGTCCATCACCGCCTCGGGCAGCGCGATCCGCCATGTCTCGACCAGCCGCAGCGCGTCCTGTCTCGTGGAAGCATCGGGCACTGTCGGCCCCGAAGACACCAACGACGGCCGGTCGCCGGGAATGTCGGAGACGAGCAGCGTCACCACCTTCGCCGGCCAGGCCGCGGCGGCGAGCCGTCCGCCCTTGATCGCAGAGACGTGCTTGCGGATCGTGTTCATCGCCGAGATCGGCGCGCCGGAGGCAAGCAGCGCCTGGTTGACGGCGATCTCGTCGTCGAGCGTCAGGCTTCCCGCCGGCGCGGGCAAGAGAGCCGAGCCTCCTCCCGAGACGAGTGCCACGACGAGATCGTCCTCCGACAGGTCCGAGACCGTCTCCAGAAGCCGCCGCGCGCCCTCCAGCCCCGCCGCGTCGGGCACGGGATGCGCCGCCTCGACGACCTCGATCGACCGGCAGGGCACGGCATAGCCGTAGCGGGTGACCACCAGGCCCTCCAGCGGCCCGTCCCAGACATCCTCGAACGCCCTTGCCATTTGTGCGGAGCCTTTGCCGGCGCCGACGATGACGGTACGCCCGGCCGGCTTCGGCGGCAGATGGCTGCCGATCACGCGCGCCGGATCGGCCGCCGCGACGGCGGCGTCATAGAGCGAGACGAAGAATGCCCTCGGATCGATCTCGCTCATGATGCTCCCGCTTCCAGCCATTCGCGTGCCCAGCCGAGCCCTTCCTCCGTGGTGCCGGCCGGCACATACTCGCAGCCGACGAAGCCGTCGTAGCCCCTGGCGTCCAGCGCCTCCAGCACGAAGCGGTAGTCGATCTCGCCCGCGTCCGGCTCGTGCCGGCCGGGATTGCCGGCGATCTGGATATGCGCGATCAGCTCGCGATGGCGATCGAAGGTCGCCAGCAGTTCCCCGCGCGTGCGGCTCTGGTGGTAGAGATCGTACTGGATCCGCACCTGATCCGATCCCACCCGCCGCACGATCCGGGCCGCGTGGTCAACCGAAGTCAGAAGATAGCTCGGCGTGTCGTAGGGGTTGAGCGGCTCGATCAGCGCGCGGATGCCATGGGGCGCGAAGACACGCGCGGCATAAGCGAGGTTTTCCACGAGGGTCTCTTCACGCTCGTCCATCGACGCGTCGCCCGACAGCACGCCGGCCATGCAATGCAATTGCCGGCAACCGATCGTCCGCGCGTAGTCGAGCGCGATCCCCACGCTTTCGGCAAACCGCTCCCGCGCCTCCGGAAGGCTTGCCAGGCCCCGCTCGCCGGCAGCGAGATCGCCGGGCGGCATGTTGAACAGCACGACCTCCAGCCGGTTGCCCTTCAGTTCGGCAGCGATATCCGCAGCGGCGAACGCGTAGGGAAACTGGAACTCGACCGCCGAAAAGCCTGCCCAGGCCGCCCGTTCGAAGCGTTCGAGGAACGGGACCTCGCAGAACATGGTCGACAGATTAGCGGCTAACTTCGGCATCGGCACCTCAGGCGACGATCATGACGGAATCGGCCGGCGAGGCAATGCCGTTCACGCCGCGGGCAGCGCCAGCGCCGCATGATCGAGTCCCAAATGCGCGCAAAGCGCCTCCACCACCAGCGCATGGTCCTCGCGCTGCGGGAGGCCCGATACCGTCACGCAACCGACGATGCCAGCATTCTTCAGCCGGATCGGGAAGCCGCCGCCGGCCAGCACGAAATCCTTCGGGTCGAGGCCGTGGCGCGGCGCGAAGAGTTCATCGTCGCGGTTCTGCTCCAGCGCGACACGGTAGGTGCTCCTGCCGAAGCGGCGCAGCACGTTCACCTTGCGGCGCACCCAGTCGGCGTTCGCGTCGGTCGATCCCGGCATGGCGCAGAAGAAGAGCTGCCGGTCCCAGGTGCGGATATCGATCACGATCGGCAGGTTCCCCGCGACCGCCCGCTCGCGCAGCACGAGCCCGAGGCGGAACGCCTCCTCCTCGTCGAAACGCTCGAAGACGATCGCCGCCTCCTGATCCTTTATGCGGGCGATGTCGGATTCTCGGCTCATGACGATCCTTCGGGCGGAAGCAGCGGGTGTTGGCGTTCCCCGACCGGGTAGCATGCCGTGACAGCCTGTCAAACCGCCAGCCTAGCCGGACTCAGTTCCCCTGCAGCCGGGCCGCCGTATCCTCGCGATCGTTCCCGCCCGCCATGCGCCCGAACGCCTCGCGCCACCCGGCATAAAGCTCCGGCATCGCGGCAAGGATCGCGGCATCCGCCGCGCCGATACGGCGGGTGAGCCGGGCCTGCGTCACGCGCTTCACCGTCCAGCCGGGATTGCGCCGCTCTTCCAGCACCATCCGGTCTCCGGAGCGGGCATGCCCCGGCTCCAGCACGCGATAGTACCAGCCGGTCCTGAGCGTCTTCTGGAACAGGAAGGCCATGCGCTCGTCACCCGTGTGGGCGCTGAGCTTCCAGCACGGCTGCCGCCCCTGGCTGACCTGCACGGTGGCCGTGCCAAAGGACAGGATGTCGCCAATGCAGAGGTTCTCCTCGGTCAGGCCCGAGGTGGAGACGTTCTCGCCGAAGCTGCCCGGCACGAGATCTTCGCGCCCAAACTCCTTCCGCCATGCCGGATAGTGGTCGCCCGGATAGTGATGGATCGCCTTCTCGGGCCCGCCATGCACCTCGAGGTCCGCCTGCGCGTCGCGGACGAAGCCCGTGGGCGTGATCTCCAACCTGTCGGACGTGGCACGCTTGCCGATCGCCGACGCCGGCCTGCCCGGCCAGCGCTCCTCGACCGCGCCGATGAAAAGCCCGTCGATCGTGGCGGAGAGCGGCGGCTCGGGTATGTCAGTCACGACCCTTCCCCGCCTTCCCCGCCACATACACCTCCCTCACTGCGCGATCGTCCCCCAGCGTCTGCAGCAGGAAAAGCTCCTGCGCCAGCGTCGTCACCGTCTCCATTCGCACCTTCATTGCCGGCGTGGCGGAAGCATCGAGCACGACGATGTCGGCGTCGGTCCCGACCTCCAGCGTGCCGGCCCGATCGGCGATCGACAAAGCCTCGGCGTTGCCGCGCGTCAGCTGCCAGAAGCTTTGCAGCGGGTTCAGCTTTTCGCCCTGCAGCGCGATCACCTTGTAGGCCTCGTCCATGGTGCGCAGCATGGAATAGTTCGTGCCGCCGCCGACGTCGGTGGCCGAGGCGACCCGGAGCGGCTTCCCGCGCCGCCGGTAGCGGTGATAGTCGAACAGGCCCGAGCCGAGGAAGAGGTTCGAAGTCGGGCAGAACACCGCGACCGAGCCGCTATCCGACATCGCGTCCGCCTCGCGCTCGGACAGATGAATGCAGTGGCCGAACAGGCTCTTGGCGCCCAAAAGCCCGTATCGCGCATAGATGTCGGTATAGTCCTTCGCCTGTGGGTAGAGCTCCTCCGCCCAGCGGATCTCGGCATGGTTTTCCGAAAGGTGCGTCTGCACGTGGCAGTCGGGATGCTCGGCGGCCAGCGCGCCGGCCATCTCCATTTGCTCGGGCGTCGAGGTGATCGCAAAGCGCGGCGTGATGGCATAGAGCTGCCGGCCCCTGCCGTGCCACTCGGCGATCAGCGCCTTGGTGTCGTCGTAGCCCTTCTGCGGCGTGTCGGTGAGCGCCTCGGGCGCGTTGCGGTCCATCATCACCTTGCCGGCGATGTTGAGCATGTTGCGGGCGTGGCTCTCCTCGAAGAAGGCTTCTGCCGAGGCTTTGTGCACCGAGCAGTAGGCGGAGACCGTGGTGGTGCCCTGGCGGATCGCCTCGTCGAGGAACAGCCGCGCGATCCGCCGCCCGTGCTGCGCGTCGGCGAATTTCGACTCCTCGGGAAAGGTGTAGTCGTTCAGCCAGTCGAGCAGTTCGGCGCCGTAGGAGGCGATCACCTGCATCTGCGGGAAATGGACATGGGCGTCGATGAAGCCCGGCAGGACCAGATGCGGCCGGTGGTCGGCGATCTCCACTTCCGCGCCGGGCTCGCCGCGCACCGTCGCGAAGTCTCCGACCGCCGCGATCCTGCCGTCGCGCACCAGCACCGCCCCGTCCTCCTCGTAGAGGAACGAGGCGAGGTCGTCGAAAGACGCCGGTTCGCGGTGGAACGAGAGTGCGCGTCCGCGGATGAGAAGCGAGGTCATCGGGGCATTGCCTCGCGATACCCGGGCGAACGGCACGCGATCAATTCCCCCGCGCCTCCTCGAACCACGCCACGATCAGGGCCCGCTCGTCTGGCGTCACGCCGGTGAGATTTCCCGGAGGCATGGCGTGGCTGCGGCCAGCCTGCAGGTAGATCTCGCGCGCGTGGGCGGCGATTGTCTCGTCCGTGTCGAGCCGCACGCTCTTCGGCGCCATGTGGATGCCTTCCCAGGCGGGCTCGGCGGCGTGGCACATGGAGCAGCGCCCCATCACCGTGTCGCGCACGGCTTCGAAATGCGCCGAGGCGAGGAACGGTTCGGCACCGGCCGCAGCGCGATCCTCGCCGGTCAGCACCTTCGGCACGGTCGAGAGCCACATGATCACGACGAACAGGATCGCCGCGATGAGCCAAGTCCAGGTCGGGTTTCCCTTGCGCGCATGCACGGTGTTGAAATAGTGCCGGATCACCACCCCCATCAGGAACACCAGCACCGCGATCACCCAGTTGAACTGGGTGGCGAAAGCCAGCGGGTAGTGGTTCGACAGCATCAGGAACAGCACCGGCAGCGTCAGGTAGTTGTTGTGCAGCGAGCGCGTCTTGGCGATGCGGCCATATTTCGGGTCGGGCTTGCGCCCCGCGATCAGGTCGGCGACGACGACCTTCTGGTTCGGGATGATGATCATGAAGACGTTGGCCGACATGATCGTCGCCGTGAAGGCGCCGAGATGCAGCAGCGCGGCACGGCCGGTGAAGAGCTGTGTGTAGCCCCACGACATGAAAACGAGCACCACGAAAAGCACGAGCATTAGCCGCGTGTCGTTCATGCCGAGCGGCGACCGGCACAACAGGTCGTAGACGATCCAGCCGACGGCGAGCGAGGCGATGGAGATGCCGATCGCCACGGGCGCGGAAACGTCGAGCACGTTCGGGTCGATCAGGAAAAGCTCCGCGCCGGCATAGTAGACGATGGCCAGCATGGCGAAGCCGGTCATCCAGGTCGTATAGGCCTCCCATTTGAACCATGTGAGATGCTCCGGCATGTGTGCCGGTGCGACAAGATATTTCTGCACGTGGTAGAAACCGCCGCCGTGGACCTGCCATTCCTCGCCGTATGCGCCTTCGGGCAGTCCGGGGCGTTTGTGCAGCCCCAGGTCGAGCGCGACGAAATAGAAGGACGAGCCGATCCACGCGATGGCCGTGACGACGTGCAGCCAGCGCATGCCGAAGCTCAGCCACTCCCAGAAAAGCGCGAAATCGTTCATGCCCGTGTCCCCTCGTCGAACCCTCGGACATTACGTTTTGCAGTGCAAACGAAAAGCGGGGCGAGGTCCCGACACTTTCAAAAAAATCTAGACAATATAGGCTGGCGCAAACGCACGGAGTCACGCGCGCCCCGAACCGGATTGCCGACAGGATGGCCTACCTCGACAACGTCGCCGTTTTCGTACGCGTGGTGGAACTGGGAAACCTCTCCGCGGCCGGTCGCGACATGCGCATTTCGCCGGCCGTTGCGTCGAACCGCATCAAGGAGCTGGAAAAGCATCTGGGCGTCCGGCTCTTCAACCGCACGACGCGGCAGCTGATGCCGACCGAGCAGGGCCGCGTCTTCTACGACGGCGCCCGCAAGGTGCTGGAGGCGGTGGCCGATGCGGAAGCCGCGGTCAGCGCCCTGTCGGGCCAGCCGCGCGGCACCATCCGCGTCACCGCCCCGCTCGGGCTCGGGCGGAGAATGATCGCCTCGGGCATTCCCGAATTCCGAGCCCGCTATCCCGACATCGAGGTGCGGCTCAGGCTCTCCGACCACGAGGTCGACATCATGAAGGAAGGCATCGACGTTGCCTTCCGTCTCGGCCTGCTCGAGGATTCCAGTCTCAGGATGCGCGGCGTCATGGATTGCGAGCGCGTGCTGGTCGCCGCTCCGCGCTATCTGGAGGAACACGGGGAGCCGGAAACGCCCGAGGACCTGCTGAAGCACGACTGCCTGATGCTGCGCTATCCCGGTGCGCGCGAACACTTCTGGACGCTCCAGACTCCCTCCGGCCCGCGTAAGCTCGACGTGCGCGGCCCCTACGATTCCGACGACGGCGACGTGTTGACCGGCTGGGCCATCGCCGGCCACGGCATCGTCCTCAAGCCGCGTTTCGAGGTCGAACCCTTCATCCGCGACCTGCGACTGAAGGTGATCCTGCCCGATGTTCCGCCGCAGCCGGTGCAACTCGCCGCCGTCTACCCGCACCGGCAGTACCAGGACACCAAGGTGCGGCTGCTGCTCGACTTCATGGCCGACCGCTGCCAGCGCATGATCCGCGACATCCTGGCGGGCCGCTGACATGGCGAAGCGGACCGGCGTCGGCTGGCTTCTCCTGAAGTCGGCGCTTTACGGCCTCACCGGTTTCGTCCTGGTCCCCGCCGTTCTGTTTCTCCTCGTGCTCGGCCTCGCCTATGCCTTCGATCCGCGCTGTGGCTCGCCGGATGCTTCCGGCTGCGGGTCCGGCGCCGGCGCGATCGCGCTTGCCTCCGCCGTGCCGGCCTTCGCGCTATGCTTCCTGGTCTCCGTCGCGGTGGCCTTCGCCAGGCAGAGGCGCGGCGAGCCGGACTTCGCGGCCGTCCTCGATCGAACCGTGCCGGCCGAGACATCCGGGTTGACCCAGCGCAACGACGGAACCGCCCCACCCGCGTAGGTTCTCGGCATTGGAGTGACCCGATGCCGACACGACGCTCAGTGCTGAAAGGTGCCGCCGCGAGTGCTGCCTTGCCGGTCGCCGGATGCGGAGGCAGTTCCACCATGGCAAGCTATACAGCCCTCACCGAGGAAATCCGCGAACCGCTCGCCGCCGATGCGGATCTGATGGAATGCGTTCGATTTGCAACACTCGCAGCCAACAGCCACAACACGCAGCCCTGGCGGTTCGACCTCTCCGCGAACAAGGTCGCGATCCTGCCCGACCTGGCCCGGCGCACGCCGGCAGTCGATCCCGACGACCACCACCTCCATGCGAGCCTCGGCTGCGCCGCCGAGAATCTTCTCATCGCGGCCCGGGCGTGCGGGTTGCACGGCGCAGTCGAAGCGCGGGCTGACGGTGCGGTCGCGATTGCCTTTGACGCCGGCCGGCCCGAGGCAACGGATCTCTTCGCCGCGATCCCGAAGCGGCAGTGCACCCGCTCGGACTATTCCGGCCGGGCGGTGACGGGATCCGACCTCGCCCTGCTCGAGCAGGCCGCGGCGGGAGACGGAATCCGCCTCGTCTTCCTGCTGGAAAAGCCTCGGATCGAAAACGTCCTGGAGTACGTCCTTTCGGCGAACACGGCGCAGATGGACGACGACGCCTTCATGAGCGAACTGAAGCACTGGCTGCGTTTCAACGAGGCCCAGGCGCTCGCCGCCCGCGACGGCCTGTTCTCCGCCTGCTCGGGCAACCCGACACTGCCCGGCTGGCTGGTCCCGCTGGTCTTTCCCTTCGCCTTTACCACGAGCGCCGAGAACGACCGATATGCGGCGCAGATCCGCTCGTCCTCCGGCATCGCCGTCTTCATCTCCGCCAGGGACGACCGCGCCCACTGGATCGAGGCGGGCCGGAGCTTCCAGCGCTTTGCCCTGAAAGCCACCGCTCTCGGCATCGCCCACGCCTTCGTCAACCAGCCCGTGGAGGTCCCAGCGAGCCGCTCCGAGTTTGCAAGTTGGCTTGGTCTGGGCGCTGAGGAGCGGCCGGACTTCATCGTCCGCTTCGGCTACGCTCCACCATTGCCGATGTCCCTGCGCCGCGACGTGAGGGACATTCTGGTCTGACTATTCGCGGCGCCAGCGGAGTTTTCAGGCCGTCGCCAGCGCCGCCAGGATCTCCGCCGCCGCGAGTGCCGCGATCACCGCCGGCCGCTTGTCGCGCACGGCGTCGCCCCCGATCGGGCAGACCAGACGCGCGAATGCGTCTTCGCTGCCGCCGGCGTTCTTCAGGTACCAGCTCTTGAATGTCGCCTTCTTGGTCGCCGAGCCGATCATCCCGACATAGGCGGTGTCGGTTCGCCGCAACGCCTCGGCGACGATGAGGAAATCGAGCGCATGGTCGTGCGTGAGCACCACGAAGGCCGAGCCGGCCGGCGCCTCGCGCACGATCTCTTCCGGCACCGCCGTCAGCCGCGTCTCGATGTCGAGGGGGAAATCCAGGATGGCGTCCGCGCGCGTCTCAACGATTGTCGCCCGCACCGGCAGCAGCGCCAGCGTCTGCGCGAGCGCATGCCCAACATGCCCGCCGCCGAAGACGTAGACGGCGGGCAGCCGTGCATCCTCAGCTTCCGTCTCGGCCATCAGCACTGCCCGGACCCCGTCGTCCACGACGGAGATCGCCAGCCCCACGCGCCCGCCGCAGCACTGGCCGATTTCCGGGCCGAGCGGAATGTCGAGCAGGGCGCCAGCCCCCCCTTCTCCCCGTTCACGGGGAGTAGGTGCCCCGAAGGGGCGGATGAGGGGCGCTGCCGGCCCTGCTCCGCTGCGTCGATCCTTGTTCTCTTCCGGAGAGGGAGCGGAGGCAGGCGGCGATTCCGGCGCCAGCATCTCCCGCGCCTTGTCGATCGCCATGAATTCGAGCTGCCCCCCACCGACCGTTCCGAAGATCGCAGCGGGAGCCACGAGCATCCACGTGCCCGCCTCGCGCGGCGTCGATCCCTTCGCATCGGTCACTTCGACCCGGGCGACGAGCGGGTTCGCGTCAAGGAAGGCACGGAGGTTTGGCGAGGAAGCCGGCATCAGGTGATGTCTCCTCCGGGAAGGCCTCGCGCAGGCGGACGCGACCCCCTCCCCCTTGAGGGGAGGGTTGGGGTGGGGGTCTGCGCGCAGCGCAAGAAAAACAGGGATACGAAGATCCTTCGGGCCCTTCGGGCAGACCCCCACCCCCCACCCCTCCCCTCAAGGGGGAGGGGAGTTCCGGTCGCAAGGCCCGGCCCCCAACACTCCTGCGAGACTCCATCAGGCATACCGGACAATGGCACGAACGCCCGAAACACATCGGGCAGCTTCGCAGGCCAAAACGGGATCGAGTGAGGAACGGTCATAGCCGGAACCTAGTCGCCCGGAAGCCGCAGCGCTACTTCGCCGCCTCCTTCCGCAACCGCTCCACCGCCATCAGCACCCTTTCCGGCGTCGCCGGCGCGTCGAGGCGCGGGCAGATGCGATGGTCCGCAACGCTCGCCACCGCATCCGACAGCGCGTGCAGCACCGACATGGCCAGCATGAAGGGCGGCTCGCCCACGGCCTTGGAGCGGTGGATCGTCGGCTCCGTGTTCTCCGGCCAGTCGGCCAGCGTCACGTTGAAGATCTTGGGTCGGTCCGAAGCGAGCGGGATCTTGTAGGTCGAAGGCGCGTGGGTCCTCAGCCGGCCCTTGTCGTCCCACACCAGCTCTTCGGTCGTCAGCCAGCCCATGCCCTGGATGAAGCCGCCCTCGATCTGGCCGAGGTCGATCGCCCGGTTCAGGGAGCGCCCCGTCTCGTGCAGGATGTCGACCCGCTCGACCATGTATTCGCCGGTCAGCGTGTCGATCGACACCTCCGCGCAGGCGGCGCCGTAGGCGAAGTAGTAGAATGGATGCCCCTCGCCCTTGTCGCGGTCCCAGCGCACCTTCGGCGTCTTGTAGAAGCCGGTGGCCGACAGTTGCACGCGCGCCATGTAGGCCTGCTGTGTCAGGTCGCCGAAGGCGATCTCCTGGTTTCCGACCCGCACCCGGTTCGGCAGGAATTCGATCTGCTCGGTCGGCACCTGGTAGCGCTCGGCCGCGAAATCGATCAGACGCTGCCTGATCGTGCGCGCCGCCGCCTGCGCCGCCATGCCGTTCAGGTCGGTGCCCGAGGAGGCCGCCGTCGCCGAGGTGTTGGGCACCTTTCCCGTCGTGGTCGCCGTGATCTTCACCTGGCCGATGTCGATCTGGAACTCCTCGGCCACGACCTGTGAGATCTTGACGTAGAGCCCCTGCCCCATCTCGGTGCCGCCATGGTTCAGGTGGACGGACCCGTCGGCATAGACGTGCACCAGCGCGCCGGCCTGGTTGAAGTGGCTCGCGGTGAAGGAGATGCCGAACTTCACCGGCGTCAGCGCAAGTCCCCGCTTCACGTATTGCGAGCGCGCGTTGAAGTGGCTGATCTCGTCGCGCCGCGGCCCGTAGTCGGCGCTGAGTTCCAGCTCCGAGACGATCTCGCGCACGATGTTGTCCTCCACCGTCTGGTGGTAGGGCGTCACGTTTCGGTCGCTCGTGCCGTAGAAGTTCCGCTTGCGGATCTCGAGCGGGTCCTTGCCCAGCGCGAACGCGATCTCCTCGATCACCCGCTCGCACCCGACCATGCCCTGCGGCCCGCCGAAACCGCGAAACGCGGTGTTGGACACCGTGTTGGTGTAGAGCGGCGCCGACTGTGCATGCACGGCCGGATAGAAGTAGGCGTTGTCGCAGTGGAACAGCGCCCGGTCCGTCACCGGCCCCGACAGGTCGGAGGAATAACCGCAGCGCGCCGCGTAGAGATAGTCGACGCCGAGAATGTTGCCGTCGTCGTCGAAGCCGACTTCGTAGTCGACCACGAAGTCGTGCCGCTTGCCGGTTGCCGTCATGTCGTCGTCGCGGTCGGGGCGGATCTTTACCGCCCGCCCGAGCCGCTTTGCCGCCACCGCCGCGATCGCGGCGAACTGGTTGCCCTGCGTTTCCTTGCCGCCGAAACCGCCGCCCATGCGCCGCACCTCGACGGTGACGGCGTGGGAGGGCACGCCGAGCACGTGGCTCACCATGTGCTGGATCTCGCTCGGATGCTGGGTCGAGGAATAGACCGTCACGTCCATGTCCTCGCCCGGGACGGCCATGGCGATGTGGCCTTCCAGGTAGAAATGGTCCTGCCCGCCGATGCGCATCGTTCCCTTGAGACGCCGTGGCGCCGCCTCGATCGCGGCCGCCGCGTCGCCGCGCTTCAAGGTCAGCGGCGGCGTCACCAGCTTGCCGTTCTTCCGGTCGATGTCCCACACGTCGGTGACGAACGGCTCCTCGTCATAGTCGATCTTCGCCAGCCGGCACGCCCGGCGCGCCTGCTCGCGCGTCTCGGCGATCACCGCGAAGATAGCTTGGCCGTAGAATTCGACCTTGTCCTCGGCCAGCACCGGCTCGTCGTGACGGTGCGTCGGCGAGATGTCGTTGGAGGCGGGCATGTCGGCCGCGGTCAGCACCTCCACCACGCCCGGCGCGGCATGAACCGCCGAAAGGTCGACCGAGCGGATGGTGCCGTGTGCGCAGGTCGAAAGGCCGAGGCAGCCATGCAACAGCCCCGCAGGCTCGGGCATGTCGTCGATGTAGACCGCCTGCCCGGTGACGTGCTTGTGCGCGGAATCGTGACGTTGGTCGGTGGCGACGCCGCCGACGATTGCCTTGGCCTTGGGGGATGGCGTGGCGTGTGTGTTCATCACGCCGCCCTTTCCCGGCTGACCGTGACATGCGCCGCCCCGGTCGTTTCGAGGAAGAACCGCTTGAGCAGGTTCCTCGCCGCCAGCAACCTGTACTCGGCCGAAGCCCGCATGTCCGAAATGGGTGCGAAGTCGGTCGAATATGCCTCCATCGCGGCCTCTATGGTCTCCAGCGTCCAGGCCTTGCCGACCAGCGCGGCCTCGACGGCTAAAGCCCGCTTCGGCGTCGCCGCCATGCCGCCATAGGCAATGCGGGCCGACCGCACCGTGCCGTTTTCGACCACGACATTGAACGCGCCGAGCGCCGCCGTGATGTCCTCGTCGCGCCGCTTGGTCACCTTGTAGGCGGCGAAGAAGGCGTCTTCGGCCGGCAGCGGCACGTGCACGGCCTCCACGAACTCGCCGGCCTGCCGGTCCTGCTTGCCGTAGGCGATGAAGAAGTCTTCGAGCGGAATGGTACGCCGCTCCGACCCCTTGCGCAGAGTGAGGCTCGCCCCCAGCGCAATTAGCGGCGGCGGCATGTCGCCGATCGGCGAGCCGTTGGCGACGTTTCCGCCGATCGTGCCCATGTTGCGCACCTGGTCGCCACCGATCCGGTCGATCAGCCTTCCGAGCGCCGGAATACGCGAGGAGAGCGCGGCGAAGGCGTCGGTGTAACTGACGCACGCGCCGATCGTGATCGTGCCGTCCGTCTCGGTCACGGTACTGAGTTCGTCGAGATGCGCGATGAAGACCACCGGCGCGATGTCTCGCATGAACTTCGTCACCCACAGTCCGACGTCGGTCGAACCCGCGACGATCGTCGCCTTCGGCTCGGCGGCCAGCACCGCCGCGAGGTCGTCGACGTTCGCGGGAATGACGAACCGCTCGTTACCCGTGCCGATCTCGACGCGCCCGCCTCGCCGAATTTCGGCAAGCTTTGCCGAGACCGCCTCACGCTCGCCCGCCAGCGGATCGTTTTCCGCCATGCCGTAGCTCGAGACGGCCAGCGCCGCCTTGACGATCGCCTCGTAGCCCGTGCAGCGGCAGAGATTGCCTTGCAGCGCCTTCTCGATCGCGCCGACCGAGGGCTCCGGCGTGCGCATCCACAGTGCGT
The DNA here is from genome assembly GCF_001889605.1 of Aquibium oceanicum. Lineage (NCBI taxonomy): Bacteria > Pseudomonadati > Pseudomonadota > Alphaproteobacteria > Hyphomicrobiales > Phyllobacteriaceae > Aquibium > Aquibium oceanicum. The sequence goes on from NZ_CP018171.1 coordinate 4,624,289, forward strand.
AGAGCGACATCACGAATCCCGGCGTGCAGAACCCGCATTGCGAGCCGTGGAAATCCACCATCGCCTGCTGCACGGGATGCAGCGCGCCGTCCGTGCCCTTCAGGTGCTCGACGGTCACGACGTGGCAGCCATGCACCGAGGCCAGGAACCGGATGCAGGCGTTCACCCCCTCGTAGACCAGTCCCTCCGGCGTCGGCCGCCCGACGAGCACCGTGCAGGCCCCGCAATCCCCTTCCGCGCAGCCCTCCTTCGTGCCCTTCAGCGAACGGCGCAGCCTGAGATAGTCCAGGAGCGTCTCGTCGGGACGGACGTCGGACAGCGCGATCTCTGCGCCGTTGAGGAGGAAGCGGATTTTCCCTGTATCCGTGGCCAAATTCATGAGCCATGCCCCCAATGTGACGACGAGCGACCCCCACCCCTAGCCCCTCCCCTCGAGGGGGAGGGGGATACCACCGCAACCGTTTCCGCACCACCGCCACCAAGCCGGCTTAGCGGCGAGGAGGCAGCCCTCCCCTCCCCCTCGAGGAGAGGGGTTGGGAGTCCGGTGGTGAAGCTGTGTTCCAAGTCTAACTCCCCCTGTAGGTCGAATAGCCGAACGGCGATAAGAGCAGCGGCACGTGGTAGTGCGTCTCCTCCGCCATGCCGAAGCGGATCGGAATCTCGTCGAGGAAGGCCGGCTCCAGAAGCGCCACCCCGCTGCGCCGCAGATATTCGCCGGCGAAGAAGACGAGTTCGTAGGTCCCGGTCCGGAATTCCTCGCCCTGAAGCAGCGGCGCGTCGCAGCGGCCGTCGGCATTGGTCTGGACCGTCTTGAGCTTGCTGTGCGAATTGCCGCTCACGCGATAGAGGGAGATGGAAAGCCCCGCCGCCGGCTTGCCGCTGGCCGTGTCGAGAACGTGCGTGGTCAGTCTTCCGCCCGTCATGGCTGGCTGTCTCTCCGCTTGCCCGATCGATAGTGCATGAAAAGGCCCGATCGGATAAGCATAAGCCGGACTGTGCACTGCGAAAAGACTTTCAAATTTTTCTGCGGGAAAATCGCGGATCGCCTTTGCTAGTGTTGAAAGAACGCTGGCGCGAAGCCGGCGGGAGTGAAGCATGAACCCACCTCGTTATCCCCGCGACATGCGCGGCTACGGCGCCAACCCGCCCGATCCGAAATGGCCGGGCGGCGCGCATGTCTGCATCCAGTTCGTGGTGAACTACGAGGAGGGCGGCGAAAACAACGTGCTCCACGGCGACGCCGCCTCTGAGGCCTTCCTGTCGGAGATCACCGGTGCGCAGCCATGGCCGGGCAAGCGCCACTGGAACATGGAGTCCATCTACGAATACGGCGCCCGCGCCGGCTTCTGGCGGCTGCACCGCATGTTCACCCAGGCCGGCGTGCCGGTCACCGTCTACGGCGTCGCCTCCGCGCTCGCCCGCTCGCCCGACCAGGTGGCGGCCATGGCCGAGGCAGGCTGGGAGATCGCCTCCCACGGCCTGCGCTGGATCGACTACCGCGACCATGACGCCGAAACCGAGCGCGCCGACCTCGAGGAAGCGATCCGGCTGCATGCCGAGGTCGTCGGCGAGCGCCCCACCGGTCTCTATCTCGGCCGCACTTCCGTCAACTCCGTCCGCCTCGCCTGCGAGGAAGGCGGCTTCGCCTACATCTCCGACACCTATGACGACGACCTGCCCTACTGGCTGGACCATGACGGCCACGGCAACGCGATCAAGCCGCAACTCGTCATCCCCTACACGCTCGACGCCAACGACATGCGCTTTGCCATCCAGGCGGGCTTCACCGAAGGCGACCAGTTCTTCACCTATCTGAAGGACGCCTTCGACACGCTCTATGCTGAAGGCAAAAGTGGACGCGCCGGCATGATGAACGTCGGCCTGCATTGCCGGCTCATCGGCCGCCCCGGCCGCGCGGCGGCGCTGAAGCGCTTCATCGACTACGTCCAGGGCCACGAGAAGGTCTGGATCGCCCGCCGCATCGACATCGCCGACCACTGGATCGAGCATCATCCCTACGCGCCCCCCGCCCTGCGCCCCTCGCGCATGGACCGCGCGGCCTTCGTGGAGAGGTTCGGCTCCATCTTCGAACATTCGCCGTGGATCGCCGAACGCGCCTTCGAACTTGAACTCGGGCCGGCGCACGATTCGGCTGGCGGGCTTCACAACGCGCTTGCCCGCATCTTCCGCTCCGCCAGCGAGGACGAGCGTCTCGGCGTCCTCAAGGCGCATCCCGACCTCGCCGGCAAGCTCGCCGCGGCAAAGCGACTGACGGCCGAATCCTCCGCCGAGCAGGCCTCCGCCGGGCTCGACGCGCTGACCGATGCCGAGCGGACCCGCTTCAGCGAACTGAACGAGGCCTACACAGAAAAATTCGGCTTCCCCTTCATCATCGCCGTGAAAGGCCTGACCAAGGGCGACATCCTTGCCGCCTTCGAGACACGCATCGACAACGACCGCGCCGAGGAGTTCGCCACCGCCTGCCGGCAGGTCGAACGCATAGCGCTGCTGCGGCTGCGCGACATCCTGCCGGCCTGAGGATTTACAATCATGGCCGGGCCGCAATACGTCGTCACACATGGCGGTCACCCCGCGCAGAGCGAACTGCACACGGGCCGCGCCATCTTCACCGAGGCTTATGCCGTCATTCCCAAGGGGGTGATGCGCGACATCGTCACCAGCGCGCTGCCGTTCTGGAACGAAACCCGCGCCTGGATCATCGCGCGGCCCCTGTCCGGCTTCTCCGAGACCTTCTCGCAATACATCATGGAAGTCGCGCCGGGCGGCGGCAGCGAAAGGCCGGAGCCGGAGGCGGGCGCTCAGGCCGCGCTGTTCGTGATGGAAGGCGAGATCGTCGTAACGGTCGGCGGCGAGCGCCACCGGCTCCAGCCCGGCGGCTTTGCCTGGCTGCCGCCCGGAAGCGAATGGACGCTCGCCAATGAAGGCAGCCGCCACGCCGCATTCCACTGGATCCGGAAACTCTATGACCGCGTCGAAGGTATAGACGTGCCAGAGCCCGTTTTCGGCAACGAGCAGGACATCGTACCGCTCTCCATGCCGGGCACCGCGGGCCGCTGGGCGACGACGCGCTTCCTCGACCCCGACGACATCCGCTACGACATGCACCTGAACATCGTCACCCTCGAGCCGGGCGGTTTGATTCCCTTCGAGGAGACGCACGTGATGGAGCACGGCCTCTACGTGCTGGAAGGCAAGGCCGTCTACAAGCTGAACCGGGACTGGGTCGAGGTCGAGGCCGGCGACTTCATGTGGCTGCGCGCCTTTTGCCCGCAGGCCTGCTATGCTGGCGGCCCCGGAAAGTTCCGCTACCTGCTCTACAAGGACGTCAACCGCCACACAAAGCTCGGCGGGTTCGGGCGGTGACCCGCACCATCCTCGCCACCCCCCTCACCCGCGAGGCCTTCGCTCCCTTCGGCGACGTCATCGACACCGACGGCGCCGAGCACTTCACCATCAACGGTGGCATGTGCGAGCGCTACCACGACCTGGCGAAGGTCGAGACCGCCGGCCCCGGCGCCCGCGTGCTGGTCTCGATCTTCAAGGGCAAGCCCTATCCCTTCCCGCTCGAACTCACCCTCGTCGAGCGCCATCCGCTCGGCAGCCAGGCCTTCGTGCCGCTCTCGCCCGCCCCGTTCCTCGTCGTCGTCTGCTCCGACGGGCCGGACGGACCGGAGATGCCGCGCGCATTCCTCACCCGACCCGGCCAGGGCGTGAACTACAGCCGCAACACCTGGCACGCGGTCCTGACGCCGATCGGCCAACCTCAGGATTTCCTGGTCGTCGACCGCGGCGGCGACGGCAACAATCTCGAAGAACATCGTTTTTCGGAGCCATGGACGATCCACCTTTCGGAAGGGACCCGCGCATGACCGACGCATCGCTGATCGACCGGCTGCTCGACGTCATCAAGCGCGACATCCTGCCGATGACCGCGGCCGGCGTTCAAAAAGGCAACAAGCTCTTCGGTGCCGCGATCCTGAAGAAGTCCGACCTGTCGCTGGTGCTCGCCGAAACCAACAACGAGATGGAAAACCCGCTCTGGCACGGCGAGGTGCACGCGCTGAAACGCTTCTACGAAATGCCGAAGAATAGCCGTCCCGACACAAAGGACTGCGTTTTCGTCGCCACGCACGAGCCCTGCTCGCTCTGCCTCTCGGCCATCACCTGGACCGGCTTCGACAACTTCTACTATCTCTTCAGTCACGAGGATTCGCGCGACTCTTTCGCCATCCCGCACGACCTGAAGATCCTGAAGGAGGTCTTCACCCTCGACCCCGGCGGCTACAACGCCGACAACGCCTACTGGAAGAGCCATTCCATCCGCCGCGAGGTCGAAGCCCTCGCCGAGCCGGATCGCACGCGCCTTCAGGCCCGCATCGCGGCGGTCTCGAAAAGCTACGACGACCTCTCCGCCGTCTACCAAGAGAGCAAGGCGGAAAACGACATCCCGCTGAATTGACGCTTGATGAATTTGACACCATAATGGTGGCATAGGATGGAGAAGCGGAAACCGAGCTACCGTCTCGCGGACATCCGGGCAGCGCTTGGCTCTCCCGAGACGCTCGCGATGACGCTGTCCGCGTTTCGCGACGCCACTTTGCTGGGTTTTGATCGTGCGGCCATCGTCGATGTCATCGGTTCGATCAAAGAGAGCATGTTCGTGAAGTCCATGACGACTTACGCCGACCATCGGGTCTGGCAGGACGTGTATCACGTGCCGGTGGATGATCTGGTCCTCTACATCAAATTCCAGGCCAACACGGTCACCACTTTTACGGTGATGTCATTCAAGGAGAAATGACGATGCGGACGTCATCCGACATGCCGGATCACATGGTCTCGCCGGAAACGGGCGAAACGCTTCGGCGCGGAACGCGGCCCTTTCCGGTGACCTACAAGGGCGAGACGATCGTGGTCGATCTGCCTGGCTACTACGGCGAGTCGGATGGCGACGGCGTGCTTGTTGGCGACGATATGAAGGCCGCGGACGAGGCGTTGCGTCTCCTGAAGGAGCGGGTGGACGGCGTTCCCACCCCGGACACCATAAGGCGCATCAGGCAGAAACTGAGGCTTTCCCAGCGCGATGCCGGCCGCGTTTTCAAGGTGGGCGAGAATGCTTTCGACAAGTATGAACGCGGACTTATTCAGCCCAGCGGGCCGACAGTACAACTGATGGCACTCCTCGACCGACACCCGGATCTGCTTGAGGAATTGCGTTAAAGCGAAGTGGCGACGTCGCATACCGGTCTTGCTTCCGTGACCGCTCGGGTGTCCCTTGGCCACTATGAAAACCGTCACCACCTTCCCCCGTAAAGTCATCGAGCATCCCGACCTCGGCATCGTCATGCCCGACGGCTGCCGTCTTTCGGTGCGCGCCTGGATTCCGGAGGACGCGGCGGAGAACCCGGTGCCCGCGATCCTGGAGCATCTGCCCTACCGCAAGCGCGACGGCACCATCGCTCGCGACAATCTCACCCATCCGTACTTCGCCGGCCACGGCTACGCCTGCCTGCGCGTCGACATGCGCGGCAACGGCGATTCCGAAGGACTGATGGAGGACGAATATTCCGAGCAGGAGTTGCAGGACGCCTGCGATGTCATCGCCTGGGCCGCGCGCCAACCCTGGTGCAATGGCAATGTCGGCATGATGGGCATCTCCTGGGGCGGCTTCAACGCCCTCCAGGTGGCCGCGAAGCAGCCGGACGCGCTCAAGGCCATCGTCACGATCTGCTCCACCGACGACCGCTATGCCGACGACATCCACTACAAGGGCGGGCTGCTGCTCAACGAGAACCAGGGCTGGGGCGCCACCATGCTGTCCTACTCCTCGCGCCCGCCGGACCCGGCGCTCGTCGGCGACAGCTGGCGCGACATGTGGCTCGATCGGCTGGAGAACGAGCCCTTCCTCCCGGCGGTCTGGCTGTCGCACCAGACCCGCGACGCCTACTGGAAGCGCGGCTCGGTCTGCGAAGATTTTTCGCGGATCAAGGCAGCGACGCTCACCGTCGGGGGCTGGGGCGACGCCTACAAGAATGCCGTCGCGCGCCTCGTCGCCGGCATCAGCGAAGCCCCCGCCAAGGGCATCGTCGGTCCGTGGATCCACAAGTATCCCCATTTCGCCGTGCCGAAACCCGCCATCGGCTTCCTCCAGGAAGCGCTGCGCTGGTGGGACCGCTGGCTGAAAGGCGTAGACACCGGCGTCGAGAACGATCCGGCGATGCGGCTCTACCTGATGGATTCCGCCCCGCCGCGCGACTGGTACGAGGAGCGGCCGGGCCGCTGGATCGCCGAAACGGACTGGCCGGCGCCCGGCATCGAGAGCCGCACCTTCGGGCTCGGCCAGAACGGAACTCTGGCGGCCGGCGCGCAAGGTCCGGTCGATTGCGAAATCCGCTCCCCGCAGGACTGCGGCATGGCGGGCGGCGAATACTGCGCCATCTGGCTCGGTCCCGAACTGCCGGGCGACCAGCGGGTGGACGACGACAAATCCTGCGGCTTCGATGGCGCGCCGCTGGACGAGGCGCTCGACATCGTGGGCGGTCCGGTCGTGCGGCTGAAACTGTCGGCGAACCGCCCGACGGCCATGGTCGCGGTGCGGCTCTGCGACGTGCAACCCGACGGCGCTTCCACCCGCATCACCTACGGCGTCTTCAACCTGTGCCACCGCAACTCGCGCGAATTCCCGGACCCCGTCGTGCCGGGCGAGACCATGGAGATCTCCGTCCGCCTCGACGATGTCGCCTATTCGATCAAGCCCGGCCACCGCCTGCGGGTCGCGGTCTCGTCGACCTACTGGCCGATGGTCTGGCCATCGCCGGAAGAGGTGACGCTCACGCTGCAAGAGGGTTCGCTGGATCTGCCGGTGAGACCGTCGGGCGGCGCCGGGGACGAATGGACCTTCGAGGAACCGGAAGGCGCGGAGCCGTGGCGCACCGAGACCATCCGCCCGGCCTCCAACCGACGTCAGGCCGGGCGCGATCCGGCCACCGGGCTCGTGACGCTGGAGATCGAGGACGACTTCGGCGAAGTCCGCGATCTGGAGCACGGGCTGGCATGCGGTAGCATCGCACGTGAAAAATGGTCGATCGACCCCGCCGATCCCCTGAGCGCCAGGGGAGAGACCCACTGGACCGAGACCCTGTCGCGCGGCGAATGGCAGGTGCGCACCGAAACTGTCACCAGCATGCGCAGCGATGCCGTGACATTCTTCCTGACAGGACGAATCGACGCTTTCGAGGGGGAGAAGCTTGTATTCACACGAGAATTCGTTAATGAAATCAGCCGTGATCATATCTGATCGCGCCACCCTTGGTCCAAATGCGCCATACAATTTACGCCAGGGAATGTCGCTTTCGGTCTTGTAGACCGGCCATCCTTGGCGCCAATATTCCTGTCACGAAGAGGCCTTCCAATGGCCCAGGGGCAACATAATCACAGTGAGGAGCATTCCATGTCGAAAGAACTCGAATTTCTGAGCCGCAACGTCGCGCTCGGCAGGCTGAGCCGGCGCGATTTTCTCGGCCGGGCTGCCGCGTTGGGCGTGGCCGCTCCCTTCGCGAATTCCCTTTTGGCCAGCGCCGCCTTCGGCCAAGAGCCGGTCAAGGGCGGCACCCTGAAGGCGGGGTTGCAGGGCGGCGAGGCGACGAACAGCCTCGATCCGGCGTCCTTCCTGAGCCAGGTGCCGTTCTCCTTCGGCAAGTGCTGGGGTGACTATCTGGTCCGCCTCAACCGCGACGGTTCCCTCCAGAACAGGCTCGCCGAGGAAATCGGCGCTTCCGACGACGCCATGACCTGGACCATGAAGATCAAGGAGGGCGTCGAGTTCCACAATGGCAAGACGGTCACCGCGGACGACGTGGCGGCAACGATCGAGCGCCATGCGGACGAGAACTCGAAGTCGGGGGCGCTCGGAATCCTGAAGAACATCACTGGCGTCAAGGCCAGCGGCAACGAGGTGATCGTCACGCTCGGCAGCGCCGACGCGGACTTCCCCTACCTGATGGCCGACTATCACCTGATCATCCAGCCGAACGGCGGCAAGGACGATCCGACGGCGGGCATCTCCTGCGGTCCATACAAGGTCACCGTCAACGAGCCGGGCGTGCGCCAGGGCGGCGAGAAGTTCGCCAACTACTGGGGTGGCGACGATATGGGCCATGCCGATCAGGTCGAGATCATCGTCATCAACGACGCGACCGCGCGCACCTCGGCCCTTCAGGGCGGCCAGGTGCACATGATCAACCGCGTCGAGCCGAAGATCGTCGAACTGATCAAGCGCGTTCCCGGTGTCACGATTCAGAACGTCTCGGGTCGCGGCCACTACGTCTTCATCATGCATTGCAACACCGCGCCGTTCGACAACAACGACCTTCGCCTGGCGCTGAAATACGCCATGAACCGCGAGGAGATGCTGGACAAGATCCTGTTCGGCTACGGCTCGATCGGCAACGACTTCCCCATCAACAAGGCCTATCCGCTGTTCACCGAACTCGAGCAGCGCACCTACGATCCGGACAAGGCGAAGTTCCACTTCAAGAAGTCCGGACACGATGGCCCGGTGCTGCTGCGCACCTCCGACGTCGCCTTCTCCGGTGCCGTCGACGCCGCGCAGCTCTACCAGCAGTCCTGCGCTGCTGCCGGCATCACCATCGACGTCAAGCGCGAGCCGGGCGATGGCTACTGGTCGGAAGTCTGGAACAAGCAGCCCTTCTCCACCTCCTACTGGGGCGGACGTTCCACGCAGGACCAGATGTACACCACCGCCTACTATTCCAAGGCCGACTGGAACGACACGCGCTTCTTCAACGAGAAGTTCGACCAGATGCTGCTCGCCGCGCGCAGCGAGCTCGACGAGGCCAAGCGCAAGCAGATGTATGCCGACATGGGCATGCTCGTCCGCGACGAAGGCGGCCTGATCCTGCCGATGTTCAACGACTTCATCGATGCGTCCGGCGCCAAGGCGGCCGGGTACGACCCGCATCCGGCGGGCGAGATGATGGACGGCTACGCGCTGGCCGAATGCTGGCTCGCGGCCTAGGCGGGCCGGGGGCGTGGGGGGCTCTCCGATCCTGAAGATGATCGCCCAGCGCATCGCGCTGGGCGTCATCCTGCTGTTTGCGGTGTCGGCGCTCATCTTCGCCGGCACGCAGATCCTTCCAGGCGACGTCGCACAGTCGATTCTCGGCCAGTCGGCGACGCCGGAATCCCTCGCGAACCTTCGCGAGGAACTCGGGCTCAACCAGCCCGCAATCGTACGCTATTTCGTCTGGCTGGGCGGAGTGGTCACCGGCGACCTGGGGACCGCGCTCACCACGCGCCAGGACATAGCGACAACCCTGCTGCCGCGGCTGTGGAACACCCTGTTCCTGGCGTTCTGGGCGGCAATCGTTTCCGTGCCGCTGGCGATCGTCCTCGGCCTCCTCGCTGTGCGCTACCGCAACGGCCCCATCGACAAGGCGATCTCCGGCTTCGCACTGGCATCGACGTCGCTGCCCGAATTCTTCGTCGGCTACCTGCTGATCTTCTTCGTCGCCGTGAAGCTGCAGTGGTTCCCGTCCATCTCCACCGTCTACGACGGAATGCCCTTCCTGCAGAAGCTGCAGGCGATCGTGCTGCCGGCAACCGTGCTGACGCTCGTCGTGCTGGCGCACATGATGCGCATGACCCGCGCCGCGATCCTGAACGTGATGCAGTCCGCCTATATCGAGACCGCCGAACTCAAGGGCCTCTCGGCCTTCGACATCATCCGCAAGCACGCCTTCCCGAACGCGATCGCACCGATCGTCAACGTGGTGATGCTCAATCTCGCCTTCCTCGTCGTCGGCGTCGTCGTGGTCGAGGTCATCTTCGTCTATCCCGGCATGGGCCAGTACCTGGTGGACCACGTCGCCAAGCGCGACGTTCCGGTCGTGCAGGCCGTCGGCCTGATCTTCGCTGCTGTCTACATCAGCCTCAACATCATCGCGGACATCGCGGCCATCCTGGCCAACCCGCGACTCAGGCATCCGAAATAGGGGCGGGCAGATGCTGGACTTGAGACACATTCCGGCCGGAGCGCTGCTCGGCCTCGTCATCACCGCGCTCTTCCTCTTCACCGCGATCTTCGCGCCGCTGCTTGCGCCTTATGGCGGCGGTCAGATCGTGGGGGGCGTCTGGGAACCGATGAACGCCCAGCACTGGCTGGGCACCGACAACCTCGGACGTGACCTGCTGTCGCGCATGATCTATGGCGCGCGCATCACCATCTTCATCGCGGTGCTGGCTACCGCGCTCTCCTTCAGCATGGGTGCGATCCTGGGTTTCACGGCGGCGGTCGTCGGCGGCTGGTTCGACACAATCATGTCGCGCTTCGTCGACCTCCTGATGTCGATCCCCACCCTGATCTTCGGCCTCGTGGTGCTCTCGGTCCTTCCCTCGACCGTGGTTACGCTGATCCTGGTCATGGGCATCCTCGATTCCACCCGCGTCTACCGCCTCTCACGGGCGGTCGCTGTCGACATCAACGTCATGGACTTCGTGGAAGCGGCCAAGCTGCGCGGCGAGGGCATGGGCTGGATCATCTTCCGCGAAATCCTGCCCAACGCGCTGTCGCCGCTCATCTCCGAACTCGGCCTGCGCTTCATCTATGCCGTGCTCTTCCTGTCCGCGCTCTCCTTCCTCGGCCTCGGCGTCCAGCCGCCTGCGGCGGACTGGGGCGGTATGGTCAAGGAGAACAAGGAGGGCATCGTCTTCGGCATCTCCGCCGCGCTGATCCCCGCCGCCGCGATCGCCGCGCTCGCCATCTCGGTCAATCTGGTCGCCGACTGGATTCTCAACCGCACAACCAGCCTGAAGGGAGGGCGCGGCTGATGGCCCGGGTTAAGGCATCGAGGACGGAAGGCGGACCCCTGCTCGACATCCGCAACCTGAAGATCGAGGCAACCGTCTATCCGCCTGGCGAGGACCCGCGCAACGTCACCATCGTCGACGGCGTCTCGCTGACGCTCCAGAAGGGCAAGGTGCTGGGGCTCATCGGCGAATCGGGTGCCGGCAAGTCCACGATCGGTCTGTCCGCCATGGGCTACGGCCGCGGCGGCGTGCGCATCACCGGCGGCGAGGTCATCATAAACGGCCGCGACATCCTGAAGGGCGGCCTGGGCGGCCTGCGCAGGCTGCGCGGCAAGGAGGTCTGCTATGTCGCTCAATCGGCGGCGGCCGCCTTCAACCCCGCGCACAAGCTGATGGACCAGGTGGTCGAGGCGACGCTGCTGCACGGCGTCGCCAGCCGCGCCGAGGCCGAGAAGCGCGCCGTCAACCTGTTCCGCAAGCTCAGCCTGCCCAATCCCGAAACCATCGGCGACCGCTATCCGCACCAGGTTTCCGGCGGGCAGTTGCAGCGCGTCATGACGGCGATGGCGCTCTGCTCGGAGCCGGACCTGATCGTCTTCGACGAGCCCACGACGGCGCTCGACGTCACCACCCAGATCGACGTGCTCGCCGCCATCAAGGATGCGATCCGCGACACCGGTGTGGCCGCGCTCTACATCACCCACGACCTCGCCGTCGTCGCCCAGGTCTCGGACGAGATCATGGTGCTGCGCCACGGCAAGCTGGTCGAATGGGGCGGCACGCGGCAGATCATCAAGGAGCCGCGCCAGGAATACACCAACCAGCTCGTTTCCGTGCATCACATCGAGCACCAGGAAAAGGTGCCGGGCGAAGCCCCGTTCCTTTCCGTGAAGAACGTGACGGCAGCCTATGGCGGCGGCTCGGTCGACGTCCTGAAGAACGTTTCGGTCGACATCTACCCCGGCCAGACGCTCGCCGTCGTGGGCGAATCCGGTTCCGGCAAGTCGACGCTGGCCCGCGCCATCACGGGTCTGCTTCCCCCGCGCGAGGGATCGATCAACTTCGACGGCCGCACGCTTCCCGGAAGGCTCGCCGACCGGACAAAGGACGATTTGCGCGAACTCCAGATGATCTACCAGATGGCCGACGTGGCGATGAACCCGCGCCAGACGGTGGGCACCATCATCGGCCGGCCGCTGGAGTTCTATTTCGGCCTGCGCGGAAAGGAACGCGACCAGCGCGTGGCCGAGCTCCTCGAGGAGATCGAGATGGGCAAGGGCTTCCTCGACCGCTATCCGGCGGAGCTTTCGGGCGGCCAGAAGCAGCGTGTCTGTATCGCCCGCGCGCTGGCCGCCAAGCCCAAGCTCATCATCTGCGACGAGGTCACCTCGGCGCTCGATCCGCTGGTCGCCAACGGCATCCTGAAGCTCCTGCTCAACCTTCAGTCGGTCGAGAACGTCGCCTATCTCTTCATCACCCATGACCTCGCCACCGTGAAGTCGATCGCCGATTCCATCGCCGTCATGTACCGCGGCGCGGTGGTCCGCTACGGCCCCAAGAGCCAGGTGCTGGAGCCGCCCTTCGACGACTACACCGACCTGCTGCTCTCCTCGGTTCCCGAGATGGAACTGGGCTGGCTGGAGAAGGCGATCTCCGGGCGCAGGATGGAGGCGGCGGGGAACTGAGCCGGATCGAGTTGGCGGACAACGCGAACTTTGATAGTTTGCTGAGCATGACCAAGCACACGACGCTTTCGCTGGACGAGCATTCTGCCGAGTTCATCGAGCAGCAGATCGATGGTGGAAACTACGCGTCGGCCGACGAGGTCGTGGCAGCCGGATTGAAGCTGCTCGAAGCCGAGCAGGAATACGTCGCAGCCGTGCGTGCCGCTCTGATCGAAGGCGAAAACAGCGGACCGCCCGAGCCCTTCGATTTCGACGATTTCATCGCCCGCAAGAAAGCCAAGCGGGCGGAATGATCGGCTACGTGCTGACCAGGGCGGCTCAGGCCGACCTTGATGGCATTTGGGACTACTCGGAACTGACATGGTCCGAAGACCAGGCCGAGCGTTACGTCGCCGCGATCCGCGACACCTGCCTGGCCCTCGCGAACGGTGAAAAGACCGGGAGGCCGGCCGACCGGTTTCGACAGGGCTACTACAGGCAGGCCATCGGCTCGCATTTCATCTTTTACAAGATAACGGAGGACGGGCTCATCCAGGTGATGCGTATCCTGCATCAAAGGATGGACGTCGCGTCCCGCCTAGGAAAGAAGTGACGCATGCCCCTCTCCTCAAAACTCCTCCTCATCATCCTCGACGGCGTGCCCTGGCGCAACTGGCGGCGGCTGTTCGGCAATCTCGAGGGCTGGGTGCAGTCCGGCGAGGCGCGCATGTGGAAGATGCGCGCCGTGCTGCCGTCGACATCGGCCTGCTGCTACGCCTCGATCCACACCGGCGTGACGCCGCAGGTGCACGGCATCCTGTCCAACGAGGTGCGCTTCCGCGTCGCCCAGCCCGACCTCTTTTCCGAGGTGACCAAGGCCGGCGGCAAGACGGGCGCCGTCACCCATTCCTACTGGTCGGAGTTCTTCAACCGCCATCCCTTCGACCTCGTCAACGACATCGAATATGACGAACCGGGCGGGCCGATCACCCACGGCCGTTTCCACACCATGACCGGCTACGGCCACGACAACCAGATGACGCCCTCAGACGTCGATCTCTTCGCCACTTTGACCATGCTGTGCCAGCGCCACGGCATCGACTACGGCATTCTCCACACCTGCACGCTGGATTCCATGGGCCACCGCTTCGGCCACGACAACACACCGATGGACCATGCCTGCTTCGGCGCCGACGCCATGCTCGCCGCCTTCCTGCCGAAATGGCGCGCCGCCGGCTACGAGGTCATGGTCACGGCCGACCACGGCCAGACCGATCGCGGCCATCATGGTGGCCGGGAGGACCTGCAGCAGGATTTCGCGCTCTATTACTTCGGCGAGGGGAAAGGCCCGAAGGAGGACACCCTCCTCGACCAGCTGCAACTCGCGCCGACCATCCTGACGCGGCTCGGCGTGCCTGTCCCCGACACCATGAAGGCAAAGCCGTTCCTGGCCTGACCGGCCCGGCTCGACCGTCCCGGCTCAGCCGTCTGCCAGCCGGGCGCGTCGCTTGCCCCACACGGCCTCGCGCTGCGGCTTGACGTAGACCGCCACGATGTCGGGCGCCTCCTCCCTGAGACGCGCCTCGATGCGTTCGATGGTGTTCTCGATATCGTCGGCACGGGCGTCGTCGTGGAATTCGGCGCTGATGGTTGCCACGATCTGGCTCGGCCCGACATGCACGGTCATCACGCCGTTGGCGGCCGTGACCAATGGGTCCTCCGCCGCGATCCGCAGCACGGTGGCCTCGACGGCGGGCGCCGCCGCTTCGCCGATCAGCAGGCCCTTGGTCTCGCGCGCCAGGAAGATGGCGGTGAAGGCGAGCACCAGCGAAATGCCGATCGAGGCGATACCGTCGAAGATCGGTATTTCCAGGTAGTGGGCGGCGGTGACGCCGGCGAGCGCGATCACCAGGCCGAGCAGCGCGGCGGTGTCCTCGAACAGCACCGTGAAGACGCTCGGATCCTTGCTCCGGCGGATCGCCTCCACATAACCTACGTCCCCCTTGACCGACCGGAACTCCTTCAGCGCCACATACCAGGAGCCGCCCTCGAACAGGATCGCGAAGCCGAGCACCGCATAGTTCCATTCCACGCTCACGGAGGGCTCGGGATGGCGGATGTGCTGCACGCCCTCGTAGAAAGACACCCCCGCCCCGAGCGCGAAGATCAGCAGAGCCACCACGAAGCTCCAGAAATAGAGCTCGCGCCCGTGGCCGAAGGGATGGGCGAGGTCCGGAGGTTTGGCCGAGCGGCGCAGCCCGTAGAGCATCAGCCCGCCATTGCCGGTGTCGACGAGCGAATGAATCCCCTCCGACAGCATGGCGGAACTGCCGGTGAAGAAGGCGGCCAGGAACTTGGTCACGGCGATGAGGAAATTACCGATCAGCGCGGCGTAGATGACCTTCTTGGAACCCTTGTGCGCGGCCAATGCTGTCTTCCCCCATGGGCGTCACCTTGAACGCGCAATGGGCGGCCGGGTGAGCGGTTCCACGCCCGAGCGTAGGAAAATCCGTCCTACTTGCCCATCACCAGTGCCCAGTAGCGCTTGCCCTGCGCATCGCTGGCGGACGCCAGGCCGTAGCGCGTGAAGCGGGGGTCCAGCATGTTCTTCCGGTGCGGGGGCGAATCCGCCCACATCTGGAACAGCTTCGCCAGTCCCATCCCGCCATGCGCGATGTTTTCTGCGGCGGGTCCCGGCACGCCGTTCTGGCTCATCCTCGTGGCGAAGTCCCGCCCGGAACCCGTCGTGTGAACCATGCGGCCGGTCTCGGCCATATAGCGAGCCTGCTGCTGCGCGGCTTTCTCCAGCAGCGGATCGGGTCTGGCGCCCGCAAGCCCGTTCACCTGCCGGATATAGCCGAGATACTCTTCCGCGCTTGCCGAGTTTCCGATGCTCGTGGTCACGATCGGTCGGCCCGCGCAGGCGGCGGCCAAGACGAGCAGCGCGAAGAGGGCGGCATTGCGGAAGACGGACGGCACCATGGAGATACTTGCGATGAGCAAAGCGAGATCTTTTCCTCTGCCGCCCGATTGCGGCGAACGGCGGGCATAGGATCACGAAACGGCGTTAATGAAGGCTTTTCGCTGTCGCCAAGTAGGTACCCGGCGGCTCAATAAGGCCACTCGCCCCTGGCCAGCGCCGTCGTCGCTTCCACGATCCGGGAAAAACTGTCGCGCGCCCGCCCCACGGTATGCCGCGCCCGCAGATAGCCGTGCACCAGGCCCTTTTCCTCGAACCACTCCGCCTTGCCGCCGGCCGCAAGGATTGCGTCTCGATAGGCCTCGCCGTCGGAGGAGAGCGGGTCGCATTCGGCGGTGACGAGCACGGTCGGCGGCAGACCGGAGAAATCGGTGTCGTGCAGCGGCGCCGCGCGGGTGTCGCCCATCGGCTCCGCGCCGCCGAAACGGACGCCCCTGTAGAAATCGATGTCGCGCAGCGAAAGCATCGGCGCATCCGCATGGGTGACGTAGGAGCCCTTGGTCTGGTCGCCGCCGAGCCCGGGATAGATCAGCACCTGCCCGACAGGCGCGCCCGGATGTCCGCGTGAGGCATGCGCCACCGCCGCGGCGAGGTTGCCGCCCGCCGAATCCCCGGCGAGCACGACCGGTAGGCCCTGCGTGTCGGCAGCCCAGTAGAACGCGGTCATGGCGTCCTCGAAGGCGGCCGGGTGGATGTGTTCCGGCACCAGCCGGTAGTCGACTGAAACCACCGTACAGCCGGTGCGAAGGCACAGTTCCGCGCAGACGTCGTCATGGCTCTCCAGCCCGCCGACGACGAAGCCGCCGCCATGGAAATAGAGCACCAGCGCCAGAGGCTTCGTCCCCTCCGGCCTGTAGATGCGGATCGGGACGCGATGCGTGTCGGTGCCGAGCGCGGTGGTCTCCACCGTGATCCCGTCGGGATAGCCGGCATGAAACTCCCGGCACATCCGGTCGTAGATTTCGCGCTGGCGCTCGATGCCGTAGTCGACCGTGTCGGGCGGATAGAACGAGTTCGTCCGCTCGATGAAGGCCCATGTCTCGGCGTCGATCAGGCTGGTGTAGTCGGTCATCGAACTGTCATCGCCCCTTCCACACCGGATCCCTCTTCTCTGCAAACGCGCGAAACCCTTCCATGTTGTCCTCCGAGGCGTAGAGCGCGTCGACCGTACGGAACTTGCGCTTGGTGATCCAGTTCATCGCGTCCTGGAACCCCATCGCCTCCGCCTCGCGCGCCACTTCCTTGATGGCGGCGAAGACCAGCGGCGGCCCGCCGGCCAGAAGCCGGGCGACCTCCCATACGCGCGCCTCCAGCCGGTCCGCCGGCACCACCTCGTTGACGAGGCCCCAGCGGTGCGCCTCGGCGACGTCCATCCAGCGCCCGGTGAGCAGGAGGTCCATGGCGACGTGATAGGGGATGCGCTTCGGCAGCTTGACTGTGGCGGCATCCGCCAGCGTACCGGCGCGGATTTCGGGCAGGGCGAAGGACGAGTGGTCCGAGGCGTAGATCAGGTCGCAGGAGAGTGCCAGTTCGAAGCCGCCGCCGACCGCCATGCCGTTGACGCAGGCGATGACCGGCTTGTTCATGTCGATGAGTTCCTGCAGGCCGGCGAACCCGCCGACGCCGTAGTCGCCGTCGACCGCATCGCCGCCCGCCGCCGCCTTCAGGTCCCATCCGGCCGAGAAGAACTTTTCGCCCGCCGTCTTGACGATGGCCACGCGCAGCGCGGGATCGTCGCGGAAGGCCCGAAAAGTCTCGCCCATCAGCCGCGAGGTCGCCAGGTCGATGGCGTTGGCCTTCGGCCGGTCGAGCGTGATCTCCAGAACCGCGCTTTCGGTTCGGGTGGTGATGACGTCGGTCATTCGATGCTCCTCGTCTGTGTCGCCGACGAAGCCGGCGTCGTGAATACCATCAGCGCGTCCGCGATCCACGCGCCTTGCTCGCATGCGATCAGAGGGTTGATATCGAGCTCTTCAAGCGTCCCCGCGTTCGCCATGGCAAAATCCGCGATCCCCAGAACCGCATCGACCACCGCATCGATGTCCGCCTTCGGCCGGCCGCGAAACCCGTCCAGCAGCGGGAAGAGCTTCAACCCGCGCAGCGCCACCTCGACATCCTCGCGCGATGCCGGCAACAGCAGCGTCGCGGAATCCTTCAGAAGCTCCACCATGACGCCGCCAGACCCGACCGTCATCACCGGCCCGAACAACGCGTCGCGCGTGATGCCCATGATGAGTTCGGCCACCCCGCCGGTCACCATGCGCTCGACATAGAGGCCGGATCCCAGCCCCGCCATCGCCCGCGCCGCGGCCCCCACCGCCTCCGCGTCGCACAGGTTCAACCTCACCGCGCCGGCTTCCGACTTGTGGGCGATCCCCAGCGCCTTCACCGCGACCGGATACCCGAGCGCCACCGCCGCCGCCACCGCCTCGTCTGGCGTCGCCACCCGCCGGCCCTCAGGCACCGGCAGCCCCGCCGAGGCAAGCATGGCTTTTGCGGTTGCTTCGTCCGGCTGACCCGCATCCTCTCCCCCCGTCGGGGGGAGAGGTGGCCCGGCGAAGCCGGGACGGAGAGGGGGAACCCGCCGAGCTCGACGCCAGTCCCCCTCTCCGCCTCGCTACGCTCGGCACCTCTCCCCCCAATGGGGGGAGAGGATGGAAGACCCCACGCCTCCCCCACGCCCGCCGCCGCCTCCGCCGCATCCACTGCCTCGGCGATCCCGTAGAGCGGCACGATCCCGCGCGAGATCAGCCCGGCGCAGTATTCCTCCGGCAGGTTCTCCGGCATGGAAGTGACGATCGCGCCCTTGCCGCCGTTGGCCTTCAGCGCCGCCTCGAAGGCGTTCACAGTCGGCCACCAGTCGACGTCCGTGCAGCGGTCGTTGCGCGGGAAGTCGAGCACGAGCATGTTCAGGTCGAAGCCGCCCGAGACCATGGCCGAAAAGGTGGCGGTCATGGCCGGCAGGTTATTCCAGATGAAGGTGTGGTAGTCGAGCGGATTGGCGACCGCCACCAGCGGCCCGAGCGTGGCTTTCACCCGCGCCCGGTGCTCGTCCGATAGCTTGGGAAAGCGCACCCGCCGCCCCTCGACGCTGTCCGCCATCACCGAGGCCTCGCCGCCGGAACAGCTCATCGATGAAAGCCGGTTTCCGCCGATCGGACCGGCGACGGCGAGCAGCTTCAGCGCCTCCAGGAAGGACGGGATTGTCGCCACGCGCGCGATGCCGAGCCGCTTCAGGAAGGCGTCTGATGCCGCGTCCGATCCCGCGAGCGAGGCGGTGTGCGACACCGTCGCCATGCGCGCCTGCTCCGAACGGCCGACCTTCATAGCCACGATCGGCTTCTTCAGTTCCCGCGCACGCGCCGCCAGCAGCTCGAAACCCTCGACTGAATCGAACCCCTCGATGTGGAGGCCGAGCGCCGACACCCGCGAATCCTCGATCAGCCCCAGCGCCATCTGGGACAGCCCGGTCTGCGCCTGATTGCCTGCCGTCATGATGTAGGCGACCGGCAGCCCGCGCTTCTGCATCGTCATGTTGATGGCGATGTTGGAGGACTGCGTGATAATCGCCACGCCCCGCGCGCCTTCGGCGAGCCGCTCGCCGCCGTGCTGGTCGGGCCACAGCAGCGCCCCGTCGGCATAGTTGATCAGCCCGTAGCAGTTAGGCCCGATCACCGGCATGTCGCCCGCCGCGGCGATCAGGTCGGCCTGCAGGCGCGCCCCGTCGGCGTCGTCCGCGCCGGCCTCCAGGAACCCCGAAGCGAAGCAGATCGCGCCGCCGGCGCCGCGGGCCGAGAGCTCGCGCACCATGTCGATGGTCAGATGACGGTTGACGCCGATAAAGGTGGCGTCCGGCACGCCGGGAAGATTGTCGATCGAACGGTAGGCCGGTAGGCCCTCCACGACATCCTTGGTCGGGTGCACCGGCCAGATCGTGCCGGCGAAGCCCATCTTCAGCGACTGCCTGACGACGTTTGACCCGAAGAATCCCCCGCCGATCACCGCGATCGTCTTCGGGCGCAGCAGGCGGGAAAGATCGCGCGGCGCGTTCATTGTCCCGCTCCGGTCTGCGGCAGGTCGGCGAAGGGGCGCGCGGTCGAGAGCTTTCCAAGTTCGGACCCGTAGTCGACGATCGCTTCCGTCCCCTTCGGGCTCAGGCCATAGACGCCGGTCCCGACGCGCTCGAACCAGCCGTAGTGATTGTCGGCCATAAGCCTCCGGGCGTGTCCGACGCCCGTATAGCGCGCGACCAGCGCCGCCTTGGTCGGCCCCAGCACGTTGAGCAGGCTGAGGCACAGCAGCGCCTCCTGCCGGTAGGCCGTCACGAGGTTGCGCCGTGTCGTCCCGCCGGTGTTCGGATCGCCGACCAGCTTGGCGAACTCCTTCAGCAGCCGCCCCCGACGCGCCTTCGACTGGCGCGGACGGTAGGGCTCGGGATCGCAGTGGATCTCCACGAACCCGTCTGCCAGCTTCACCGTCAGCAGCCCGAGCCCGAGCCGCCGGCAGAGCTTCCGGTTCTCCGCAAGCGCCTTCAGCGAAGCCCGTCCCGTGCCGCGCGGCACGGCGATGTAGACGGCGTCGGTCAGCGCCTGCCGATCGATCGCCTGATGGTAGAGCGACAGCGAGAACCCCGATTTCAGCTCCACGACCACCGGCTCGTCGCCGTCGCGCACGGCCACGAGATCGGCAGCCCCGATCTCGCCCTTCACCTCGTAGCCCTGCCCTTCGAGCATGCGCTTGACCGGCAGATAGAGGTCCGCTTCGCGGATCGCCGCTTTCGCCATCGGGCGGACTAGCCTCCCACCGCCCTGAGCAGTGCGCGCGAGATGATGTGGCGCTGGATCTCCGAGGTGCCCTCCCAGATGCGCTCCACCCGCGCGTCGCGCCAGATACGCTCCAGTGGCAGGTCGTCCATCAGGCCCATGCCGCCGTGGATCTGGATCGCCTCGTCGGCCACGAAGGCGAGCATCTCGGTCGCCTTCAGCTTGGCCATGGCCATGTCCTCGTCGGTTACCGTGCCGGCGTCATACTTCCACCCCGCCTCGAAGGTCAGGAGGTTCGCCGCCTTCAGTTCCGTCGCCATGTCGGCGAGTTTGAAGGAGATACCCTGGAACTTTCCGATCTGTTGGCCGAACTGCTGGCGCTGCGCGGCATAGTCGATCGAATGCGCCAGCGCCCGCTCCGCCCGGCCCAGGCATGTCGCGGCGACCTGGAGCCGCGTCGCGCCAAGCCACGAATTGGCGACCTCGAACCCTTTGTGAACCTCGCCCAGCACCTGGCTCGCCGGCAGCCGGCAGTCGTCGAATTCCAGCACCGCGTTGGTGTAGCCGCGATGCGAGACGTTGCGGTAGCCCTCGCGCACCGAAAATCCCGGCGTTCCCTTGTCGACGAAGAAGGCGGTGATCTTCTTGCGCTTTCCCCGTGGCGTCTCCTCCTCGCCCGAGGCCATGAAGACGATGGCGAAGCCGGCGATGTCGGCATGGCTGATGAAATGCTTGGTGCCGTTCAGCACCCAGTCGGTCCCGTCCTGAACCGCGCTCGCCTTCATGCCGCGCAGGTCGGAGCCGGCGCTTGGCTCGGTCATCGCCAGGCAGTCCCAGGTCTCGCCGCGGATGCAGGGATAGAGATACTTCTCCTTCTGCTCGTCGGTGCCGGCAAGAAGGATGTTGGAAGGCCGCGCAACGCAGGTCCAGTGCAGCGCGTAGTTGGCGCGACCGAGCTCCTTCTCGTAGAGCAGCCAGGTCAGCGTATCGAGCCCGGCGCCGCCGACCTCTGTCGGCATGTTGGCCGCGTAGAGCCCCGCTTCCATCGCCTTCTTCTGCAGCTCACGGATCAGGTCCATCTCCAGCCGCCCCGAGCGCTCCACCTCGCGCTCGTGCGGATAGAGCTCGTTCTCCACGAACGCCCGCGTGGTCTCGACGATGAGAGACTGTTCCTCGGTCAGGCCGAAATTCATGTCGTCACCAACTCCCGCTTCATCCGTGCACGTCGCCCAGGTCCCAGGCCTTCAGGAGGATCGGCTGCATCCGGTTCCAGTCGGCGACGCCCGTCGCCTCGGCCCAGCCTTCGTAGTCCCGCGTCAGGCGCGCGGTCAGCGGCTCGTTGCGGCCCATCATGTCGTTCAGTTCCGTGCGGTCTTCCTCCATGTCGTAGAGTTCCCACGGCTGATTGAACTTCCGGACGAGCTTGAACTTGCCGTCGCGTATCGCGCAGTTGCCCTCGTGCTCGAAGAAGAGCGGACGTTCCCGCTCCCAGGATCGGCCTTCCAGCAGCGGCAGGATGTTTTCGCCGTCCATCGCCTGGATCGCCTCGCCGCCGAGTTCGGATGGATAGCCGACGCCGGTCGCGGCGAGGATGGTCGGTAGGACGTCGATCACGTGGCACGGTGAATGGACCACCGTCTGCGGGCGGAACCGCTTCGGCCATTGCACGATGAGTGGCGTCGAGATGCCTCCCTCGTGCACCCAGTGCTTGAATAGCCGGAACGGCGCGTTGGAGACGTTGGCCCACGGCAGGTCGTAGCTCATGAAGGTCAGCGGACCGCCGGGCCTCAGCGTCGGCCGGTTGCCGATCTCGATCTTGCGGCCGTCATTGTGCCGGTCGGAGTAGTACTTGCCCCAGCCGTCCTCCGCCATGAACTCCGCACAGCCGCCATTGTCGGACAGGAAGAGGATCAGCGTGTCGTCGAGAATGCCGAGTTCCTTCAGGCGGGAGGTGACGCGCCCGATGTTCTGGTCGAGCCGGTCGATCATCGCGGCATAGGCGGCCATGCGGGCAGCCTCCCAGTCCTTGACCTTCACGTCTCCCCAGCCCGGCGCCGCCTCGTCGCGCGGCGAGATGTTCCATTTGTGTTGTAGCACCCCGCGCGCCTGCATCTCCTCGTGCCGCGCCGTGCGCGTGGCGTCCCAGCCGCCGGAATAGACACCGTCATAGCGCGCGATGTCCTCTTCCGGCGCCTGCAGCGGCCAGTGCGGCGCGTGGTGGGCCAGATAGAGGAAAAACGGCTGGTCGAGGCTGACGCTCTCGTCGATCATCTGGATCGCGTTGTCGGTGATTGCATCCGTCAGGTAGAAGTCGGACGGCGACACCTCGACGCGGGAATCGTCGCGCATCATGTAGTGCGGCGAGAAGAAGTTCATCACGCCATCGACGAAGCCGTAGAAGCGGTCGAAACCGCGCTGGCGCGGCGTCGGATGTTCGACGTCGCCCACACGCCAGCTGTCGACGAGTCGCGCTGTGTAGTCGCCGCCGACGTGCCACTTGCCCGACATCAGCGTCCGATAGCCGCCGAGCCGCATCAGTTCGGCAATCGTGGCGGCATCGTTGCGCAGGAACCCCTGGTAGGCCGGGGTTCCGAGATTGGTCCCCATGTGACCGATCCCGGCCTTGTGCGGATAGAGCCCGGTGAGCAGGGAGGCACGCGTGGGGCAGCAGCGCGCGCAATTGTACATCGCCGACAGGAGCACGCCGTTGTGCGCCAGTGCGTCGATGTTTGGCGTGCGGATCTCCGATCCCATGATGCCGAGATCGGAAAACCCCATGTCGTCGACGAGCACCAGAACGACGTTCGGCCGCTCCGTTCTGCCCGTTTCGGTCTGCCCTGGCTGCATCATGCGCTTCCCCTATCTTACGGCCCGGATCTCCCGGGGCCCAGCGGTATTCCCGGATACGAAGACTACCCCCTCTTTCCCTTCGCGGCTCCCTTCTTCTTTGCCTTCTCGGCCTTTGCCTTCTCGGCCGCCTTCGACACCTTCGCCTTCGCCGCCTTGCCGAGCTGCTTCACGTAGGCATTGTGCAGTTCGCCGGCGCCCCAGCCCTTGCCCTTCTCGGCCTTCGCCAGCGCTTCCATGATCCCGACCAGGTTCTCGTCGCGGATCTTTTCCAGCTCCCGGATCGACCATTTGCCGGACTGCTCGTCGGACTGGGTGGCGACCAGGTCGACGAGTTCGTCGTTGAACTCAGGAACGTCCATCAGCTTGGTCCAGGGCCAGGCCAGTGCCGGGCCGAACTGGGCCATGAAGTGGCGCATGCCGGCCTCGCCGCCCGCGATGCGGTAGGTTTGGAACATGCCCATCTGCGCCCAGCGCAGGCCAAAGCCGTAGCGCATGATGTCGTCCAGTTCCTCGACCGTGCAGATGCCGTCCTTGATCATCCACAGCGCCTCGCGCCAGGCCGCCTCCAGCAGGCGGTTGCCGACGAAGGCGTCGATCTCCTTGTTGATGACGACGCATTTCATGCCGATCGAGGTATAGGCCTCCCGCGCGCGTTCGACGAACTCCTTGCCCGTCTTCTCTCCGGGCACCAGTTCGTTGATCGGCAACAGATAGACCGGGTTGAACGGATGGGCGACGAGGAAGCGCTCGGGGTGCTTCATGTCCTTCGCCATGTCGGTCGCCTTGAAGCCGGACGTCGAGGAGCCGATCAACGCATCGGCGGGCGCCGCGGCCTCGATCTCGGCCAGCGTCTTCAGCTTCACGTCAAGCCGCTCCGGCACGCTCTCTTGGATGAAGTCGGCGCCCGAAACCGCATCGGCGATGGAGCCCGCATAGGTGATCCTGCCCTCCTTCGGCAGCCCCTTCACCGCCATGCGCTTGTAGGCGCGCCGCGCGTTCTTCATCACCTCGTCGACCTTGCGCTTGGCCTCGGGGTGCGGGTCGAACACCGTAACGTCAATGCCGTTCAGCGCCAGCCGCGCGATCCACCCGCCGCCGATGACGCCTCCCCCGATGCAGGCGGCCCTGGTGATGGTCATGCGGATGCTCCGTTTCTTTCTCTTGCAGTTTCGGGATCGCTCAGGGGCACGCGTTCGCCCGGCCGCATGACGGACGGGTCGTAGGCCTTGCGCGAGAATACCTCGGTCACAAAGGGACGGAAGAAATCGATCGGCAGTGTGTCGTAGCCGGGATCGAAGCTCGTCTGGTCCCAGCGCTCGCAGAATTGGTCGCAATCGTCGAAATAGGGGTGACCGGCGAACTTGTCCCGCGCGTGCGGATCGCCGCCGACATGATGCGCATAATACTTGCGCTGGAAGTCGCCGTGCTTTTCGACCACCCATGTGCACTGCTCGCGCACGAAGGGCTTCAGGATGGCCGCGGCGTATTCGTCGTGATTGTATGGCGCGTAGATGTCGCCGACGTCGTGCAGCAGGGCACTGACGATCCAGTCTGTATCGGCGCCATCGCGCCAGGCGCGCGTCGCGGTCTGCAAAGAATGCCCGAGGCGGGTAATCTTGTAGCCCGACAGGCTCTCATCGAGTTTCACCAGCGCCTCGAGCAGCCTGTCGCCGGTCTTGGCGGCGAAGCCGATCTCATGCTCGTTGAGGAACTCGTAGTCCTCCCGATCGCCGTCCTTCATCGCGGTGAACTTGACCGTCTTCAACGAAGAGCCTCCTCAGTCTGAGTGGTCGCAAAATCCGCGCGTCAGGCAGATACCGGCGCCCGCTTGGTGAGCCCCAGCTTCTTGCGCACCTCGTCCGGCCCGATCACCCGCGCGCCCATGTTCTCCACGACCGTTACGGCGCGCTCGACCAGCTGCGCATTGGTCGCCAGCACACCCTTGTCGAGCCACAGATTGTCTTCCAGCCCCACGCGCACGTTGCCGCCAGCCAGCACCGCGGCGGCGGCATAGGCCATCTGGTTGCGCCCGAGCGAGAATGCCGACCAGGTCCAGTCCGCCGGCACGTTGTTGACCATGGCCATGAAGGTGTTCAAATCGTCCGGCGCGCCCCAGGGCACCCCCATGCAGAGCTGCACCAGCGCCTGTGGCGCCAGCGTGCCCTCCTTCACCAGTTCCTTGGCGAACCACAGATGACCGGTGTCGAAGGCCTCGATCTCCGGCTTCACGCCGAGTTCGGTCATCATGCCGCCCATGGCGCGCAGCATCCCGGGCGTGTTGGTCATCACGTAGTCGGCCTCGGCGAAGTTCATCGTGCCGCAGTCGAGCGTGCAGATCTCCGGCAGGCATTCGGCCACGTGCTTCACGCGTTCGGCCGCGCCCGCCATGTCGGTGCCCTTGGGGTTCAGCGGCAGCGGCTTCTCGGTCGGACCGAACACCATGTCGCCGCCCATGCCGGCCGTGAGGTTCAGCACCACGTCGACCTCCGCCTCGCGGATGCGCTCGGTCACCTCGCGGTAGAGCGCCACGTCGCGGCGCGGCGCGCCCGTCTCGGGATCGCGCACGTGGCAATGCACGATCGCCGCCCCCGCCCGCGCCGCATCGATCGCGGACTCCGCGATCTGCTTGGGCGAGCGCGGCACGTGCGGGCTGCGGTCCTGCGTGGCACCAGAGCCGGTGACGGCGCAGGTGATGAAGACCTCGCGGTTCATGGTGAGCGGCATGGAACGATTTCCTCCAGATGCGCCGAAGCAACCCCTCTCCGTTTGCCTTCGGCAGCCACCTCTCCCGGGGGAGAGGAGACGCAGCCGGAAGCCTTGATACCCATCCTCTCCCCCTCGCGAAGTGATGGAGAGGTGGCACGGGCGAAGCCCGAGACGGACAGGGGGAAGCCGGTCGATGTCCATGCAACTTCCGCCTCCTTGCATCTCCATGCTTCACATTTTACGAATTCATCATGTCAAAAAGCGAAACGCGATCCATCTTCCTCCCGGACCCTGCGCCGCTCCGCCTGACCTTCCTCGTTTTCTCCGGCGCCTCCATCATGTGCGTCGCCTCGGCGATCGACCCTCTGCGCGCGGCCAACCGGGTGGCGGGAAAGACGCTGTTCGACTGGTCGATCGTGTCCGCCGACGGCAAGCCGCCGGTCACCACCTCAGGCTTGCCGGTCGCGGTGGCGGGAAAGTTCGATCCGACGGCCCGCGCAGACGTACTGGTGGCCGTCGGCGGTTTCGGCACTCGCGCTGGCTCGTCCGGAACGCTGCCGACCGCCTTTCGGCGCGCGGCGCGCTCGGCGCGCGCGGTCGGCGGCGTGGAAGCCGGCGGCTGGCTGCTCGCCCGCGCCGGTCTTCTTGACGGCCGCGCCGCGACCACGCACTGGGAGGATCTGGAGGATTTCTCGGCCGCCTTTCCCGACGTCGACGTCCGGCCCGACCGCTACGTCATCGACGGCCCGGTCTTCACCACCGGTGGCGCCTCGCCGACCTTCGACCTGATGCTGCACTTGATCCGGTCTCGGCTCGGCATGGCGGTGGCGCTCGATGTCGCATCGGTCTTCATCTACGACCAGGCGCGCGCCGCGACCGACGCGCAGCCGCTGGTCTCGCTCGGCCGTCTCGACGGCTATGACCCGCGGCTGGCCCAGGCGATCCGCCTGATGGAAAGCCATGTTGACCGGCCGCTGCCGGTCTCGGCCATCGCGCTGCGCGCCGGCGTCACGGCGCGGACACTGGAAAAGATCTTCGCCGCGGCGATCGGCGAGACCCCCGGCGCCTACTATCTGCGCCTGCGCCTCAACGCCGCCCGCCGCCTCGTGCTCGACACTTCCGAGCCCATGGCCGACATCGCCGCGCGCACCGGCTTCTCCTCCTCCGCCGCCTTCAGCCGCGCCTTCTCCCGCGCCTTCGGCAAGGCGCCGGTGAGGATGCGGCGGGGGTGACGCCTTCCACGCCCCGTCCTGGTGGTATATATCGAGGGTCTAGACCAGCGGAGGAAAGCACGATGAACGAGCAGCCCCGCAAGACGGCAAAACTCTTCATGAACGGCCGCAGCCAGGCCGTCCGCCTGCCTGCTGAATTCCGTTTCGAGGGCACCGAGGTGGAAATCCGGCGGGATCCGGCGACCGGGGAGGTTGTTCTGTCGCCGATTCTCGAGCGTACCGGCAGCTGGGATCGCTTCCTTGACGCGGTGAGCAAAGTTCGGCCGGAAGACGTGCCGGATGGTTTCCCATGGAGGGATACGCGGCAACATGATCGCGACCCGTTCGAATGAACGGCCCCTATCTGCTGGACACCAACATGATCAGCTACGCCGCTTCTGGCCGATCGCCCGAGGCTATACGCCGGATCACGTCCCGACAGGCCGGAGACATACTGATCTCCGTCATCTCATACGCGGAAGTCAGATATGGATTGGTGCGTCGCCCGGGTGCCACGAGACTGGAAACTGCAACCAGGGCGCTCTTCGCTGAGTCGATCATCTTGCCCTGGACGACATCGACCGCCGACCTCTACTCGGATCTGCGTTCTACGATGGAGCGGGACGGCAAGTCGCTCACGCCCCTCGACATGTTCATAGCTGCGCACGCACTCGAAGCGGGCGCCACATTGGTCTCCGCCGACACGGCATTTCGCCATGTGCCGGAGCTTATGGTCGAGGACTGGTCGGTCGTCTAGATTTGCGAGCGGCACGGGCGCGTAGACGAAGGCACAGGCCGGTCGCGATGCGCATTGCCATGGGGGCATAGGGAAGGAAACATGACCGAAATGCTCTCCAGCCCCCCTGCCGATCCGGACGTCGCCTCGATGCTCGACCGACCCGCCTGGACTGCCCTCACCACCCTTCATGCCCACCTCGCCGAAGGCGGAGACCTGGCGCGGCGGTACGATCCCTCGATCGTCCCTTTCGCCGCGACGCTCGACGACAGCCCCGAGTGCCTTGCCGCGCTGGCGGCGCTGCCGGCGCCCGGCGAGTCGATGCTGTTCCTGCAGGCCGATCCGGTCGCCCTACCGGCGAACCTCACCGCGACGCTGGAAGCGGACGGAGTGCAGATGATCGCCATGGACGACCTGCCCGCGATCGAGGACCCGCGCATCGTTCAACTCGGCGAGGCCGACGCTTCCGACATGCTGGAACTCGCCACGCTGACGAAACCGGGACCCTTCACGCTGAAGGCGCTGCGCCTCGGCGGGTTCTGGGGCATCCGCCGCGATGGCCGTCTCGTCGCCATGGCGGGCGAGCGGATGAAACAGCCGGGCTTCACCGAGATTAGTGGTGTCTGCACCCACCCGGAAGCGCGCGGCAATGGCTACGCCCGCCTCCTGTCGCTGTTCGTCGCCGGACGCATCGCCGCCAGTGGCGAACGGCCCTATCTGCACGCCTGGGCCAGCAATGCGGCGGCCATCCGGCTCTACGAGAGCCTCGGCTTCACCCTGCGCAGGAAGATGCACGTGACGATGGCGGTGCGGACGTCGTAGAGGCGGCGGCTGCCCGCCGCCTCCATGGGGTTCCTCAGGCGGCCTTGTCGGTGGCGACGGGATAGTCGATGTAGCCCTTGGCGCCGCCGCCGTAAAATGTCGCCCGGTCGCCTTCATTCAGGGGCAGGTCGCGGCGCAAGCGCTCGACCAGGTCCGGATTGGCGATGAATGGACGGCCGAAGGCGACGAGGTCGGCCCGGCCGCTCGACACGGCCTCCTCGGCCAGGGCCTTGTCGTAGCCATTGTTGACGATCCAGGCACCCTTGCCGCAGGCCTCGCGATAGGCCGCCTTCAGCGCCGCCCAGTCGAACGGCGCCTCGCCCTGGTTGAAGTCTCGCGCGCCGCCCGTGGCGCCCTCGACCAGATGAATATAGGCCAGGCCACGCTTGGCGAGCCCGCGAACGACGTGCTCGAAAAGCGGCTGCGGATCGGGGTCGGAGGCGTCGTTGGCAGGCGTCACCGGCGAGAGCCGGATGCCGGTTCGCGCAGCGCCGGCGCCCTCGATGACGGCGTCCACCACCTCGAACAGGAAGCGGGCCCGGTTCTCGATCGAGCCGCCGTAGTCATCGGTGCGCCGGTTGCTGCCCGAACGCAGGAACTGGTCGACGAGGTAGCCGTTCGCGCCGTGGATTTCGACGCCGTCGAAGCCGGCCTCGCTCACCGCGGCCTTCGCGGCCTTCCTGTAGTCGTCGAGGATGCCGGGGATTTCCGAAGCATCCAGCGCCCTCGGCTCGGAGGTTTCCACGAACGCGCCGGAGCCGTCCTCGCCGAGGACGTAGGTCTTCGACTTCGCGGTGATGGCAGAAGGCGCCACCGGCTTGCCGCCGTCCGGCTGCAGGCTGACATGCGAGATGCGGCCGACATGCCAGAGCTGGGTGACGATCTTCCCGCCCGCCGCGTGCACGGCATCGGTGACCTTGCGCCAGCCGGCAAGCTGGTCGGCGCCGTAGAGGCCGGGCACGTCGGCATAGCCCTGGCCCTGGTGGCTGATGGCAGTCGCCTCGGTGATCACCAGCCCGGCGGTCGCGCGCTGCGAATAGTATTCGGTGGCAAAGGGGCCGGGCACCGCGCCCGGCGAACGGTTGCGCGTCAGCGGCGCCATGGCGATGCGGTTGGAAAGCCGGATGTCGCCGACCGTGGTCGGATCGAAAAGCGTGGTCATGGGAAGTCCTTTCGGAAGGATACTGGAGGAAGATCAGAGATCGTCGAGCGAGGCGCGGAAGGCCGCGATCGCCGGCTCGTTGCGGGTGTAGAAGGCCCACTGTCCGACGCGCCGCTGGGTCACCAGTCCGCTGGCGACGAGCGCGGTGAGGTGGGATGAGACCGTCGACTGGGAGAGCCCGCAGCGCTCGAACTGGCGCGCGCAGATGCCCATCTCGAGCGGGTGATGCTCACCGGAAAAGTGCTTCTCCGGCTCCTTCAGCCAGGCGAGCATGTCCCGCCGCACCGGGCTCGCCAGTGCCTTGAGGATCGCGTCCCGATCGATGTCGATCTTAGTATCGGTCATGATCGATATATGGATCGGGCATCATCGATTATCCAGGGAACGTCATCCCATATTCAGCGCCCCAAGAGTTTTCCATTCCCCGCCACCGCGTTCCCGAAACGCAAGAGCCGCCCCGTCCGGCAAGGACGAGGCGGCTCGGAGGAACCGGAGGCTCGGGCGGAAGCAGCTTTAGACCCGCTCCAGCGCGATCGCGATGCCCTGGCCGACGCCGATGCACATGGTGGCGAGCGCCAGCTTCGCGCCGCGCTCCCTGAGTTCCAGCGCCGCCGTGCCCGAAATGCGCGCGCCGGACATGCCGAGCGGATGGCCGAGCGCTATGGCACCGCCGTTCGGGTTGACGTGCCCCGCGTCCTCGGCAATCCCGAGATCGCGGAGCACGGCGATGCCTTGGGAGGCAAAGGCTTCGTTGAGTTCGATCACGTCGAAGTCCGACGGCTTCATGCCGAGCCGCGCGCAGAGCTTCTTCGAGGCTGGCGCCGGCCCCATCCCCATGATGCGCGGTGGCACGCCGGCCACGGCACCGCCAAGCACGCGCGCGATCGGGGTCAGTCCGTATTTCTTCACTGCCGCTTCCGAGGCGACGATCAGCGCGGCCGCGCCGTCATTGACCCCCGATGCGTTGCCGGCCGTCACCGTGCCGCCCTCTTTCTTGAAGGGCGTGCCGAGCTTGGCGAGCGTCTCGACCGTGGTGCCGGCGCGCGGGTGCTCGTCCTTCGACACGACGACCGGGTCGCCCTTGCGCTGCGGAATGGTGACCGGGACGATCTCCTTGGCCAGGCGCCCGTTCTCCTGCGCGGCGACCGCCTTCTCCTGGCTGCGCACCGCGAAGGCATCCTGGTCGGCGCGGCTGACCTTGAAATCCGCAGCCACGTTCTCGCCCGTCTCGGGCATCGAATCGACACCGTACTGCTTCTTCATCAGCGGGTTGACGAAGCGCCAGCCGATCGTGGTGTCGTAGATCTCGGCATTGCGCGAGAAGGCCGTGTCGGCCTTGGGCATGACGAAGGGCGCGCGGCTCATCGATTCGACGCCGCCCGCGATCATGATCTCCACCTCGCCGGCCTTGATGGCGCGCGCGGCGATGGTGACGGCATCCATGCCGGAGCCGCACAGGCGATTGACGGTCGAGCCCGGCACCGCCGTCGGCAGCCCGGCCAGGAGTGCCGCCATGCGCGCCACGTTGCGGTTGTCCTCGCCGGCCTGGTTGGCGCAGCCATAGACGACGTCGTCGATCGCTTCCCAGTCGACCTTGCCGTTGCGCTCCATCAGCGCCTTGATCGGAATCGCGCCGAGGTCGTCGGCCCGGACGGAGGAGAGCGACCCGCCGAAGCGGCCGATCGGGGTGCGGACGTAGTCGCAGATATAGGCTTCGGACATCTCAGAGCTCCGGTACGTTGAGTTCGCCGACCGTGTCGCCGACGACGAGCGTTGCGCCGGTCACGGCCTGCAGGTCCTCGAGGCTGATCGAGGCCAGCTTTTCGCGCAGCACGAAGCGCTTGTCGACGATGTCGATGACGGCGAGGCTGGTGAACACCGTCGTCACGCATCCAACGCCGGTCAGCGGCAGCCGGCATTTTTCGAGCAGCTTGGGCTCGCCCTTCTTGGTGACGTGGTCGGTGACCACCCAGACCTGCTTCGCCCCATGCACGAGGTCCATCGCGCCGCCGACGGCGGGCACCGACTTGGGGCCGGTGCTCCAGTTGGCGAGGTCACCGGTCTCGGCCACCTCGTAGGCACCGAGCACCGCGACGTCGAGATGGCCGCCGCGCACCATGGCGAAGCTGTCGGCGTGGTGGAAGAAGGCCGCACCCGGGTTCAGCGTCACGGCCTTCTTGCCGGCGTTGATCAGGTCCCAGTCCTCATCGCCCGCCGGCGGGGCCTCGCCGAAATCCAGGATGCCGTTTTCGGTGTGGTAGACCACCTCCCGCCCCTTCGGCTTGAAGGTAGCGATCATCTCGGGAAAGCCGATGCCGAGATTGACGTAGGAACCGTCGGGCAGGTCCTGCGCCGCGCGCCAGGCGATCTGCGCGTTGGAAAGCTTCGAGACCATCACTTGGCTCCCTCGCGCAGCAGCGCCTCTTCCTGTGCCGGATCAGGGACTTCGACCACGCGGTCGACGAAGATGCCCGGCGTGATGACGGCCTCCGGATCGATCCCGCCCGGCTCGACCACCCGGCTCGCCTGCACGATGGTCGTGGCGGCGGCCATGGCCATCAGCGGCGAGAAATTGCGGGCCGCCTTGCGGTACGTCAGGTTGCCCTTGCGGTCGGCGAGTTCGGCCTTGATCAGCGCCACGTCCGCCTTCAGCCACCGCTCCCGAACATAGGGACGCCCGTCGAACTCTTCGACCGGCTTGCCCTCGGCGAGCTGCGTGCCGTAGCTGGTGGGCGTATAGAACGCCGGGATACCCGCCCCGCCGGCACGGATCCGCTCCGCCAGCGTGCCCTGCGGCACGAGTTCGAGCTCGATTTCGCCCGCCAGATACTTGTCGGTGAACGCCTTCGGGTCCGACGAGCGCGGGAAGGAGCACACCATCTTGGCCACCATGCCGGCGTAGATCATCGCCGCGATGCCCACCGCGCCGTTGCCGGCATTGTTGTTGATGACGGTGAGGTTCCCCGGCGCGCCGGTCGTCTTGTACCGCTCGACCAGCGCGTGGATCAGCTCGATCGGCGCGCCGGCGCCGCCGAAGCCGCCGATCATCACCGACATGCCGTCCTCGACCGCTTCGAGCGCATCTTCGATGCCTGGATAGATCTTGTTCATCGTCGGTCGGTCCCGCCGCTGCCGGACGGCTCAAGGCCGCCCAAGAAAGTTCGCATTGCGAACTCATGTTTCCTATGCGATACTTTCTATGTGAGCGACGATCCGAAGTCAATGCGGGAGGTCCCGGCCGGACGCGATGCGGACGAGACTCGCATGCGCGACCTGGTCGGATCGCTGACGCGCGGGCTCGGCGTCATGGAAATACTCGCCGCGCATCCGCAGGGACTGACGCTGACCGAGACGGCGGAGAAAGCCGGCCTCACACGCGCCGGCGCCCGCCGCTTCCTGCTCACCCTCGTCGCTTCGGGCTATGCCGTGCAGGACGGACGCACCTTCCGCCTGTCCTCGCGGTTGATCTCGGTCGCCCGCGCCTGGCTCGGAGGCGCCTCCCTCTGGGCCTTCGCCGAACCCTTCATGCGCGAGGTTTCGACCCGTTTCGGCGAGGCCTGTTCGGCCGCCGTGCTGTCGGGCGAGGACGTCGTCTACGTCGCCCGCGTGCCCGGCCGGCACATCCTCTCGGTCGCGCTGCACGTGGGCACGCGCCTGCCCGCTTTCTGCACCTCGATGGGCCGCGTGCTCCTGTCCGATCTCCCGCGGGGCGACCTCGACCGCTTCCTCGCCCGCGCGGAACTGAGGCCTCTGACCGCCAGGACGCTGACCGACCGGGCGGACCTGCGCGCCGCGATCCTCTCGGCGGCGGCCGGAGGCTACGCGCTGGTCGACGAGGAACTGGAACCCGGCCTGCGCTCCATCGCCGTGCCCGTGCGCGATCGCACCGGCCGCGCCGTCGCCGCCATCAACGTCTCCACCCAGTCGGCGAGGCTGTCGGCTCAGACCATGACCGCCGACGTCCTGCCCGCCCTGCGCGACGCGGCGCGGCAGATCGAGGATTTCTTCGTGGTGCAGTGAGGTGGATGGGAGGCGGTGCAGAGAAAGACGCCTCTTCCGTCCCTTAACACGCGCGTTGCCCGCGATGCGCTCCCCCGCGACCCCTGCACTCGAACAGACAAAATAGGCAGCAGCCATCGTCGATTCTGTCCACGTGCATCTCCAGTGCCGCATACTCCCCCTGTCTTTCCACCGGGCTTCGGGTGGCTGCCGGGCCGACCGGGGGGGAAGGCGGCGTGCGGGATTGGCCTCGTCCGGTTGGCGGGGTCGGGGATTGCCTCGGTAAGGCCCCACGGTCCCGGCCCCTCCTGCGCTGGCGACCTACGGCTTTCGAGCACAGGGTGAGTCAGAGGGGGGCAGCAGCGTCGGCGGTGCGCGTCTGACGGGCATCGTTCTAGAAAAACAGCGCTGTCGGACCGTCCGCCAGCGCGCGCACCGTTTCCTTCTGCGGAGGGTTTTTCAATGGCCAGACGCTTCAGGCGGGCGTGGCGATGATGAAACGCGCCCGCGCACCCTCCCAACTGCAGGGAGGATTCCGCGAACAGATGGCGCACATCGCTGGGAGAAGAGATTAGGGCGGATGCGGAACCTGGAGCTCGTTTCCGAGCGATCGCGTTTCGCGGTTCAACTCACCCCGGACCTACGGTCCGACCTTCCCCGCAAGGGGGAGGGTTATCAGCTCCCGCTCTCCCAACCCCCTTGCCGCGAGCGCTATCTCCGGGCGGCCTCTGCCGGTCCAGCGTTCTTCCGCCGAAAGCCGCGCTGTCTGCGCGTCCCACTCCGCGCGGCAGGCGACCAGAGAGGCGTCCCGGTCGCGAAAGCCCCAGCCGAGGCCGTCGTCGAAGAAGATCTCGGTGTCGTTCGTGCCCGCCTCCGCCCCGGCAAACAGCGTCAGGTCGACGGCCGTGGCGTCGTGCGGGGCCGTGTCCGGCCATCGGGTGGCGAGCGGCAGGATCGCGCCGGAGCGCACCATCACGGGCAACTGGCCGAGCGGGGCGGCGACCTGCGCCACCTGGCCGCCTTCGAACACTTCGCCGGAATGGAAATCGTGCCAGCCGCCCGGCGTGCGCGGCAGGAAGACGCGGGCGTGATAGGTGCCCTGCTCGACCACCGGCGCGACCAGCACGTCCGGTCCGAGCATGAAGCAGGTCGCGTCCGCCCGGCATTCGACGTCGTCGAAATGGTAGAAGGCGGGCGCGATCACCGGTGTGCCGTCGCGGTGCGCTTGGAACGCAAGCGAATAGAGAAGCGGCATCATCCGGTAGCGCAGCGCCAGCGCGGCGCGCACCCGGTCCGTGACGTCGGGGTGCATCCACGGCGTATTGGTCGGATCGGTAAGCTGCGGCTTCCACGAATTCATCACCGCGCGCGGATGCAGCGACATCATCTCGACCCAGCGCACAAGGAGTTCCGGACCGGCCTTCGGCCCGTCGAAGCCGCCGATGTCGTGGCCGGTGAAGGGCATGCCCGACAGGCTCATCGACAGGCCCTGGCGCAGGTTCCATTTCAGCGTGTGCCAGCTCGTGCGATTATCGCCAGACCACGTCTCGCCATAGCGCGCGATGCCGATCGGCCCGGCGCGAGAGATGGTGTAGGGCCGCCTGTCCGGCGCGCGCTCCAGCGTGACCTCGAAGGTGGCGCGGCTCATCAAAAGCGCGTGCAGCGGCCTGACCTCGATCGCCGGAAGCGGAGCGCCGAAGCCGTCGACGGTGGCCGTCTCGTCCCACAGCTCGCATTCGTTGTTGTCGTTCCACGCGGCCGTGAAGCCGGCATCGAGCACCTGCGCCGTGATGCCTTCCTTCCACCAGGCGATGGTCGTCTCGTTGGTGAAGTCGAGGCTTGAGCCCTTGCCGCCCCAGAACATCTCCACCGCCGGCTGGCCATCGGCACGGCGGATGAACCAGCCCTCGGCCGCGGCCCGCGGATAGGCGGGATGTTCGGTCAGGAGCACCGGCTTGACGTTGGCACAGGTGTTGAACCCGAGCTCGCCGAGGCGACCAAAGAAGCCGGCGCGGTCGGGAAACTTCTCCTCGTTCCAGGTGAAGACGTAGCGGCGCCCATCGGCCTTCGTGGTGTATCCCGAGCCGGAATGGATGGCGCTGATCGGGATCGCGTCGGCGCGGCAACGCTCGGCGAAGCCGGCGATCACCTCCTGCGCATTGGGAGCGTCGGCGTGGTGCATGGTGGTGAAGGAAAAGCCCATCGACCAGCGCGGCGCGAAATGCGGCCGGCCGGTGAGATGCATCAGCCTCGGCACGACGTCGCGCACCTTCGGCCCGGCGATGACGTAGAGGACCAGTCCCTTCTCCTGCACGTCCACGTGCCGGTAGTGCGGGTGGTAATTGGAGTGCTCGGCGCCGAGGTCGAAGGTGATCTCCGACAGCGTGTCGTAGAGGAGCCCGGCCGCGCCGCCGGCCTCGCTTTCGGCGATGACGAAGGGCGCGTGCTTGTAGAGCGGGTCCTGGGTCTCGGCATCGTAGCCGAGTGCATCAGTCTGCAGGCACCTGAGCCGCTTGCCAGTGTGGTCGAGCGGCCCGGCCTTGTCGCCGAGCCCGTAGTGCCGGTCGTCCAGCGTGCGGGCGTGGAAATGGCGGAAGACGCCGCGTTTCTCGAACCACTGGTAGGCGCCAGTGGGACGATCTGCCACCACCGTACGCCACTCGTCACCCTCGCGGCGGCGCACGGTCAGCGCCAGCGGGGACGGTTGTATGGAGATCTGCCAATCCTCGTCGAACTGAAACGTGTGCGGGTCCTCGCCGCTCGCCGCGAGCGGTTCGAAACCCTCGGTCGAAAGCCGGTCGCGACCGGACCATGGCACGTCGCCTTCCGGCGCGATCATCCAGGTGCGGTCGACGGCGAACCCGCCTTCCGGCACGACCGCGATGCGCAGCAGCCAGCCGGCGAGCGCGTCGATGCGCAGCGTGAATCCGGAGGAGAGCGGGGCAGAGAGGCCGCCTGCCCCGACCGTGAGAGGTTTTGCGAGAGAGATGAAAGACATTGAGGGCTACACCGCCTCCCCGATCACCAGCCGCTTCTGCGCGACGCCGTCCGACTGCCGGAAGAGATGCGTGAATTCTGGCCGTAGGACGAAGTGGGTTGTGCCGCCGCGGCGGATCGCGGTCTGGCCGGGAATGTGCGCCGTGAGCTTCGTGCCGTCGGCCGCCTCGCAGTAGAGATAGGACTCGCCGCCGAGCTGCTCCACCGAATGAACAGTGACGGGATTGCCCTCCCCGCCGCCGATCTCCAGATGGTCGGGCCGGATGCCGAGCTGCACGGCTTCGCCCGTCTTCAGCACCTCGCCCGAGACCGCGGCGCGATAAGCGTTGCCCGCGGCGTCCTTCAGCCCGACGCCCTCGGCGTCTATGTCGGTCACGGTGACGTCGATGAAGTTCATGCGCGGCGAGCCGATGAAGCCGGCGACGAAGGCGTTGGCCGGCGTGTTGTAGAGGTCGAGCGGAGACCCCGCCTGTTCGATGCGGCCGTCGCGCAGCACCACGATCTTGTCGGCCATGGTCATGGCCTCGACCTGGTCGTGCGTGACGTAGATCATGGTGTTGCCGAGGCGCCGGTGCAGGCCGGAGATCTCGCCGCGCATGGTGACGCGCAGTTCCGCGTCGAGGTTCGACAGCGGCTCGTCGAACAGGAACACGCGCGGCTCGCGCACCACCGCCCGCCCGATCGCCACGCGCTGGCGCTGGCCACCGGAAAGCTGCTTCGGCCGCCGGTCGAGATAGGCCTCGATCTGCAGCATGCGCGCGGCCTCCGCCACCCGTGTCTCGATCTCGGGCTTCGGCGTGCGGATGTTTTCGAGCCCGAAGGCGAGGTTCTGGCGCACCGTCATGTGCGGGTAGAGCGCGTAGGTCTGGAACACCATGGCGAGCCCACGCTCCGAGGCCCGCTGCTCGTTGACGCGCTGGCCGTCGATCCTCAGTTCGCCGCCGGTGATGTCCTCCAGCCCGGCGATCATCCTGAGCAACGTGGACTTGCCGCAGCCCGACGGCCCGACGAAGACGCAGAACTCGCCGTCCTCGACTTTCAGGTCGACCCCGTGGATGGCACGCACCTGGCCATAGTCCTTGACGAGATTGTCGAGCTCGACGACGGCCATCACTTCACTCCCGACTGCGCGATGCCCGCAGTGATGTATTTCTGCAGCACGGCGAAGACCAGCGTGATCGGCAGGAGCGTCAGCACCGTCATGGCGAGCAGCGGCGCCCAGCTGGTCTGGAGATCGCCCTGGAAGGAGTTCAGCGCGAGTTGCAGCGTGAACTCCTCCGACCGGTTGAGCACGATCAGCGGCCACAGGAACTCGTTCCAGCGCCACATGACCGAGAAGATGACGAGCACGGCGAGCGCGGGGGCGGCGAGCGGCAGCACGATGCGCCAGTAGACCCGCCATTCCGATGCGTGGTCCATCCGCGCCGCGTCGAGCAGGTCGTCGGGGATGGTGAGCATGTATTGCCGCAGAAGGAAGACGCCGGTGGGCGTCGCCACGGCCGGCCAGATCACGCCCCAGGGCGAGTTCACCAGCCCCAGCTCCGACACGACGAGGAAGATCGGTACGAGGTTGATCGTGGGCGGGATCATCAGCGTCGCGATGATGAGAATGAAGACGGCGGTGCGGCCCCGGAAGCGGTATTTCGAGAGCGCGAAGGCGGCCATCGAGTTGAACAGCACCGTGATGATCGTCGCCACCACGGTGATGAAGACCGAATTCCAGAAATAGAGCGCGAAGTTGAAGCGCTCGAACAGCACCGTGTAGTTCTCGGCCGCCAGCGCGAACTCCCGCACCGGCACCCGGTCGTTGATGTTGACGTTGATCCGCTCGCCCGGATTTTCCGGATCGACCATCTGCGAATTGAGCCCGATGCGGCGGATCTGCGCCAGCACCTCGCCCGCGCGCTCGCCGCCTGTGACCCTGAAGAGCTGCAGCGGCTCCTCGTAGCCTTCGACGGTGACGCTGACGGGCGCCAGCGGCAGCAGGCTCGGCGGGTATTCCTGGAGCGCGGATTCGGTCTTGAACGACGACAGCGCCACCCAGAACACCGGCCCGAACATCAGGACCACCGCCAGCGCCAGATAGCCCCAGGTCAGCCAGTCCGTCAGGTCGAACCGTCCGCGTCCGCGCGTGCGGGTGAGGAAGGAGAGGACGTTGCTCATTCTATCCCTCCGCCTGCCGCCGCGTCGCGGCGAGTTGGAGCAGGGTAAGCACCAGAAGCACGGCGGCCATCAAAAGCGAGGCAGCGGCGGCGAGGCCGAAGAGTTGCGGGCGGTAGGCGAAGCCGGTCTCGTAGATGTACTGCAAGAGCAGCGTCGTGGCCGAGCCGGGGCCGCCGCCGGTCAGCACGAATATCTCGTCGAAAGCCTGCACGGCGCGGATGAGCGAAAGCACGATGACCACCACCATGGTCGGCATCAGGAGCGGCATGGTGATCTTCGAAAACACCCGCCACTTCGAGGCACCATCCATCTCCGCCGCCTCGTAGACGTCGGAGGGGATTGCCTGCAATCCGGCGAGCAGGATCAGCGTGTAGAAGCCCATGTGCGCCCAGATCGACACGAAGACGATCCAGAAGAAGGCCCAGTCGGCCTCCACCAGCCAGTTGGTCACCGGAAGCTCCCAGGCTTCCAGGCCGGCGTTGAGCACGCCGTAGCGCTGCAAGATCCATTTCCAGATCAGCGCCACGACGACCGGCGAGAGCAGCACCGGATAGAAGAAGACGGAGCGGAAGAACCCGCGCAGCGGGATGTCGCGATTGAGCACCATCGCGGTGACCAGCGAGAACAGGATCATGAATCCCACCTGCAGGATCACGAACCAGCCGGTGTTGTGGACCGCACGCCAGAAGATGTCGCGGGCGCAACTGTTGGGGTCGAGATAGCTCTCGCAGGCGAGCAGCGACTGGAAGTTTTCGAGCCCCACATAGGGACGGTCGGGAAGAAGGATACGGTCGCTGCCCGTCGTGGCGTAGAAAAAGTTCAGGAAGATTGGCAGGAAGGTGAAGAGGCCGAAGATCAGCAGGTTGGGGAACAGGAAGACCCAGGCGATCCTCTGCGCGCCGGTCATCTTCTGGAGCGCCAGCATCGGCCGCTCGAACAGCTCGAAGGCGCCGCGATAGAGCCAGGAGGCTCCTGCCGTCACCGGTGCGAACATGGCCGTCCCATCGCCTGGCGGTCTCCTCGGCGGGACCTTCCCCCCGCTGGCGGGGAGAAGGAGGCTTCGATGGCTTGGTTGGGCGGTTACTTCGCCGCCGCGACCGCTTCCTTGACGTCCGTGTCAACGCGCTCCAGCGCCTCGTCCAGCGTGGATTCGCCGACGATCGCCTGCGTGACGCGCGTGGCGATGGCGTTCATGATCGCACGGTTGTTCTTGTAGCCCTGGAACTGGAAGGCCACGGGCGAGAACTCGGAAAGCGCGCTGGCGAAGGTCGTCAGCGCCGCCTTCTCGTCTTCCGACGCGTTCTCGTAGTCGATGCCCTTGACCTGCAGCGACTGGTTGGCCGGGATGTTCTTGGTCTTGGCCAGCACTTCGGCCTGCACGTCCTCGCGCGAGATGAACTCGATCAGCTTGCCGAGTTCCTCGGGCGACTTGGTGTGCTTGAAAGCCGCGATCGCCGCACCGCCGGGGATGCCGGTGCAGCCGCCGGGACCGCAGGGTGCCGGCACGGCCACCCAGTCGAAGGCGTCGCCGATATCGCGGCCGAAGCGGCCGATCTGCCAGGAGCCGGAGACGTACATCACCAGCGAGCCGTTGGTGAATTCCTTGGCCGCGTCCTGATAGGACGATCCGCCGGCGCCGGCCCAGACTTCCTTGGCCACCGTGCCATCGTTGTTCCACTCGACGAACTGCTCCGACCAGCCGCGGAAACCGTCGTCGACGGTGATCGGGTTGCCCTGGTCGTCGAACACCTTGGCACCGTAGGAGATGGCCGGACCCATGTAACGGTGGCCGGAGCGGTCCATGGCCATCGGATAGGGCGTCTGGGTCTTTTCGGCGACTTCCTTGGCGGCCTTGGCCCAGTCCTCGTAGGTCGCGCCTTTGCCAGGCATTTCCACGCCGGCCTGGTCGAACAACGTCTTGTTCACGAAAGGCCCGGTCGCCGTCTGCTGGTCCATGATGGCGTAGATGCCCTTGTCGTCCGGGCCGTTGACGCGGGTCCAGGCCAGCGTCTTGCCGTACTGCTCCTCGATCTTGGCGGCATCGGAGACGTAAGGCGTCACGTCGAGCATGTACTGCGCGAGACCCCCGAGATCGGTGACGCGGGCGAGGTCCGGCCCTTCGCCTGAGGCGAGTTGCAGCGGCAGGCCTTCCACGATCGACTTGTAGGGCACGACGTCTACGGCGACGGTGGTGCCGGGATTCTCGCTCTCGAAAGTCTTGAACGCTTCCGACCAGGCGTCGCATTCGACGCCGTCCTGATAGCAGGCGAAGCGCAGCTCGGCTGCCGAAACGGGCACGGCCGCGAACATGGCTGCGAAAGCAATTCCGGAGAGCAGGTGGCTGGTTTTCATGTCTTCCTCCCTGGGGTGCATCGGCGCATTCGGCGGTGTGGCCGACTGTCTCGGTGCTGCGAAATTCGTATCTTGTGTCTTATACAAGAGTCAATCGAACGCTCCCGAGGACAGGGCAACAGGCGCCCCGCTCCGCCAAGCGAGCGGTTCGAACGATCATCTTTTCATGACAGGACCATGAAGGCCAGAGCCTACGAGACGTTCGGCGGAAGCCGTGGCGCTAGCCACGAATGGCAGCCGCTTCCGCTGAGATCGCGGCGCGCATGCCCTCGGAAAGCATTCGGTCCAGCCTTCCGGTGAGGGCTTCCCGCCAGTCGCCAGAGGCGGCGAGCTTCTCGGGAAACAGGCCGGGAAGCGCGAGCAGTTCTCGGACCAATGCCGCGGCGTCCCCTCCCGCGCTGGCGATCCGTCCGGAGATTTCGCCCTCGCGAGGGTCGCGCAGGAGGTAGGTCTCCCCGCGCTCGTTGACGCCGGTCGCATAGCGCATCCAGGCGGCGACCGAGAAGGCATAGGCATCGATCGGCTGGCCGCGTTCCTGTGCCACCAGGGCCGGCTCGAGCAGCCGCTGCGGCAGCTTCTGCGTCCCGTCCATGGCGATCTGATAGGTCTGGTGCGCGATGGCGGGGTTGGCGAAGCGCTCCCTCAGGTCCCGCGCATAGTCCGCGAGGTCGATGCCGGGCACCGGATCGAGCGTCTTCGCCGCCGCGTCCATGTGGCGTTCAATGACCGTGACGAGGTCGGCATCCTTCATGCAGTCGCGCACGTAGCTGTGCCCGGCGAGGTAACCCGCATAGGCCAGCGTGGAATGCGCGCCGTTGAGCATCCGGAGCTTCATCTTCTCGTAGGGCGCGACGTCCGTCACGAACAGCGCGCCGCCGGCCTCCCAATCCGGGCGCCCGGCGACGAAGTCGTCCTCGATGATCCACTGCGTGAAGGGCTCGGTCTCCACCGCCGCGCGATCCTCCTGGCCGGTCAGGCGGGCCGCGTCGGCGAGCGTGGTATCGGTGCCGGCCGGCGTGATGCGGTCGACCATCGTGGATGGGAAGCTGACATTGGCCTCGATGAACGCGGCGAGACCGACGTCGCGCTCGCGCGCGAACTCCAGCACCAGCCGCTTCACGACCTTGCCGTTGCTGGGGAGGTTGTCGCAGCACAGCACCGAGAAGCCCGGCCGGCCGCTTTCCTTGCGCAGCCGCAGCGCCTCCACGATGTAGCCGACCGCGCCGACAGGGTGTTCAGGGTCTCTCAGGTCGGCGGCGATCGCCGGATGCCCCCGGTCGAGACCGCCGGTGCGCCCGTCGAGCCCGTAACCCTTCTCCGTGATGGTGAGGCTGACGATCCGCGTTTCGGGTGCGGCCATCGCGGCCAGCACCGCGTCCGATTCCCGCGGCGCCACCAGCACTTTGGCGATGGAGCCGATCACCCGCGCCGAGACGCCTTCAGGACCGCGCACCAGAAGCGTGTATAGCCCGTTCTGCGGGTTCATGGCGTCGGCGACGTCGCCGGAGCGCAGGCTGACGCCGGTGATCATCCAGTCGCCGCCAGAGGCACCGAGCGCATCGTCCGTGCACACCGCCTGATGCGCCTTGTGGAACGCGCCGGTGCCGATATGGACGATGCCGGATTTGAGGGCGGCGCGGTCGTAGGCGGGGGTGGCGACGGTGGAGGGCAGGTCCGATGCGACGGAGAGGCGGGTGGTCATCGGGCGGAACGCATGTGCAGGTTTGCAGTCCGGTTGTCCCAACGTCTCAAAAGGCTGTCGGGTTCAGACATTTCCTGCGCGAACGGCGGACGAATCTCGCATGACTCGTGGGCTGCAGAAAGCACCCCCTCACCGCCTCGCTTCGCGAGCCACCTCTCCCCCTGCTCGGGGGAGAGGATACGCAGCTTCGGCATCGCGCCAATGCCTTTGCGCACGAGCGAGATTGGGGCGGCGCTTTTCCTCTCCCCCGGGCAGGGGGAGAGGTGGCCCGAAGGGTCGGTGAGGGGGTGCTTTGCGATGCCGGCAAGAGTCATGAGAGTTTCACCGCCCAAAATTCAGCCCCGCCATCACCCCGCGCAGTTCCGCCAGGCCTTTCAGCCGGCCGATCGCGGGATAGCCGGGCTGGGCGCCGCGGTGGAGATCGTCGAGGATGTCCTGGCCGTGGTCGGGCCGCATGGGGATTTCGGCGTCCGCCCTGCCCTCGCCGCGCCGCCGCTTCTCCTCGTCGAGGAGGGCGGCCACCACCGCGACCATGTCGGTCTGGCCGGAAAGGTGCTCGTCCTCGAAGAAGGAGCACGGCGTCTCTTCCGTGTCGCGGCGCACGTTGCGCAGGTGCACGAAGTGAATGCGCGGCGCCAGCCGCCGCACCATCGCCGGCAGGTCGTTGTCGGGACGCGCGCCGAGCGAGCCGGTGCAGAAGGTGACGCCGTTGGCGGAGATGTCGACGGCGTCGAGCACGGCGACATAGTCCGCCTCTCGCGACATGATGCGCGGCAGGCCGAGCAGCGGGAATGGCGGGTCGTCGGGATGGCAGCAGAGCCTGAGCCCCAGCCGCTCCGCGTCCGGCGCGACCTCAGCCAGGAAGTCGATCAGGTTCTTGCGCAGCCTGTCGGGGCTGATGC
Source organism: Aquibium oceanicum (assembly GCF_001889605.1). Lineage (NCBI taxonomy): Bacteria > Pseudomonadati > Pseudomonadota > Alphaproteobacteria > Hyphomicrobiales > Phyllobacteriaceae > Aquibium > Aquibium oceanicum. The sequence goes on from NZ_CP018171.1 coordinate 4,668,146, forward strand.
CGTCATAGGTCGAAAGATGCTCCTGGAGTTCGGGCAGCGACCAGCTTTCGACCGCGCCGGGCAGACCCGCAGTGACGTTGGCGGCGAGTTCTTTTCTGCGGTCCTCGCTCATGGCGCGGAAGCGCTTTTCGCCTTCCGCCGCCACTTCCGGCAAAAAATCTTCCGCCGCGCCGGAGCGCTTGAGGATGTGGATGTCGAAGGCGGCGAAGTCGAAAAGGTCGAAGCGCATCGCCTTTCCGCCATGCGCCACCGGCCAGGCGAGGTCGGTGCGCGTCCAGTCAAGCACCGGCATGAAGTTGTAGCAGATCACCTCGATACCTGCTCGCGCCAGGTTTTCGAGGCTGCGGCGGTAGTGCACGATATGGGCGCGCCAGTCGCCGGTCTGGGTCTTGATCGCCTCGGAGACGGGTAGGCTTTCCACAACCTCCCACTTCAGGTGGTTCATCGAGCCGTCGCCGGCAAACGCCACCTCGCGCTGCCGCTTCTCGATCTCCTCGGGCCGCCAGATCTCGCCGGTCGGGACATGATGAAGCGCGGTGACGATGCCCTCGACGCCCGCCTGGCGCGCATCGGAGAGCGTCACCTTGTCCCTAGGACCGAACCACCGCCACGTCTGCCGCATCGAACCTCCCCGCAAGCGCAAGCATGTATCGGGTTTTTGCCCGGCAAGTGCAATGGGGACGGCGATTCCGGCCCGTCTTCCGGCGTGGATATGTAAGCGCGCGGCGTCAGTACTTCTTAGGCACGTAGAGCTCCGGCGGCAGGGTGGCGCGCTCGTAGTTCGGGTTGAACACCCGGTCCGGCAGCGTGATCTCCTCGTGCGGGACCGGCTCGTAGGGAACGAGGCCGAGCAAATGGTCCATGCAGTTCAGCCGCGCCCGCTTCTTGTCGTTGCCCTCCACGATGTACCACGGCGCCTCGGGAATGTTCGTGCGCGCGAACATTTCCTCCTTGGCCTTGGTGTAGGCCTCCCAGCGCACGCGCGACTGGAGGTCCATCGGCGACAGCTTCCACTGCTTCATCGGGTCGTGGATGCGCATCAGGAACCGCATCTGCTGCTCCTCATCGGTGATAGAGAACCAATATTTGACCAGTCGGATGCCCGACCGCACCAGCATGCGCTCGAATTCGGGAACGTCGTCGAAGAACTGTTCCACCTCGTCGGGCGTGGCGAAGCCCATGACGCGTTCCACGCCGGCGCGGTTGTACCAGGAGCGGTCGAACAGCACGATCTCGCCGCCGGCCGGCAGATGCGGCACGTACCGCTGGAAATACCACTGCGTCTTCTCGCGGTCCGACGGCGCGGGCAGCGCAACGACGCGGGCGATGCGCGGATTGAGCCTCTGGGTTATGCGCTTGATGACACCGCCCTTGCCGGCCGAATCGCGGCCCTCGAAAAGGACGACGATCTTCTCCTTGGTATGGGCGACCCAGTCCTGCAGCTTGATCAGTTCCGACTGGAGCCGGATCAGCTCGCGGAAATAGGTCTGGCGCTCGATCGTGTCGGGATGCGCCTTGCGGTAGATCTTGCGGATCTCCATCGAAAGCGCCGGCTCGGAGAGTTCGAACTCGTAATCCTCGTCGATCGTGTCGGCGAGTTCCGCCTCCAGCCAGTCGAGGCCGTCGGCCGCTCCGTTTTCCCTGTTCATCCCGTCACTCCGCCCCGGTTTCTCTGCGATCGCGTCGTCACCCATATGTCGCGGCAATGACGGAATTATTGCAAACGCCCGCGATCCGGCAGCGGACCGCGGGCGCCTGGAAAGGGGCGCGGAAGCGTCAGACGTAGCGGTTGACGATGTTCTCCAGATACTCCTGCCGGCCCGACTTCGGCTGCGGCTCGATGCCGTTCGACAGAACGTGCTCGGAAATCTGCTCCAGCGTGCCGTTGCCCGACAGCATCGCCTTCGCCTCGCCGGACTTCCAGCCGGCGTAGCGCTCCTCGAGCGGACCCGACAGTGCCTTGTCCTCGATCATCCTGGCGGCGGCCTTGAGGCCGCGAGCGCAGCAGTCCATGCCGCCGATATGGGCGTGCAGCAGGTCCTGCGGGTCGAGCGACTGGCGGCGCAGCTTGGCGTCGAAATTGGTACCGCCTGTCGTGAAGCCGCCGCCTTCCAGGATCTGGTAGAAGGCGAGCGCCATCTCCGGCACGTTGTTGGGGAACTGGTCAGTGTCCCAGCCCGACTGGTAGTCGTTGCGGTTCATGTCGATGGAGCCGAAGATGCCGAGCGCATTGGCCATCGCCAGCTCGTGCTCGAACGAGTGCCCGGCCAGGATCGCGTGGCCCTGCTCGATGTTGACCTTGACCTCGTTCTCCAGCCCGAACTTGCGCAGGAATCCATAGACTGTCGCCACGTCGTAGTCGTACTGGTGCTTGGTCGGCTCCTGCGGCTTCGGCTCGATGAGGATCGTGCCCTCGAAGCCGATCTTGTGCTTGTAGTCGACGACCATCGCCAGGAAGCGGCCGGCCTGCTCCATCTCGCGCTTCAGGTCGGTGTTGAGCAGCGTCTCGTAGCCTTCGCGGCCGCCCCACAGCACATAGTTCTGGCCGTCGAGGCGCTTGGTGACGTCGATGCAGCTCTTCACCGTCGCGGCGGCGTAGGCGAAGACGTCCGGATCGGGATTGGTCGCGGCACCCGCCATGTAGCGGCGGTGCGAGAAGAGGTTGGCCGTGCCCCAGAGCAGCTTGACGCCGGTCTCCTCCATTTTGCCGCCGAAATAGTCGGCGATCTCGTCGAGCCGCGCGATGCTCTCCTTCAACGTCTCGCCCTCCGGCCGCACGTCGGCGTCGTGGAAGCAGAAGAATGGGGTACCGAGCGCGGAGAACATCTCGAAGGCGACGTCGGCCTTGAGCCGCGCGAGGTCCATCGTGTCCGTGCCGCCGGCCTGCGGAAACCACGGCCGCTCGAACGTCTGGCCGCCGAAGGGGTCGCCGCCGGGCCAGGCGAAGGAGTGCCAGTAGGCGACGGAGAAGCGCAAATGGTCTTCCATGCGCTTGCCCATCACCACTTCGTCCTTGTCGTAGAAGCGGTAGGCGAGCGGATTGGTGCTGTCCGGCCCCTCGAATTCGATTTTGGCGACGTCGCCGAAGAAACCGGTGCTCATGGCGTAACTCCCTTGATGGCAGGATAAAGCGCGCGGAAGCGCCCGTAGGCTTCCGCATAGGCGTCGGCGAGGCCGCCGTCGGGCTCGATGGTCTCGGCCGTGTCCGGCGCGGTGCAGACGGCGACCGGATCGGCGCCGGTGGCCGCGATCAGCCCGAGTCGTGCCGCCCCGAAAGCGGCGCCGAAATCACCGTCGGCCGGCAAGTCCACCGGAACGCCGAGCGCCGTGGCGATCGATTTCAGCCAGTAGCGCGAGCGCGATCCGCCGCCGATGGCGGTGACGCGATCGAGCGTGGTCCCGGCGGCTTTCAGCGCCTCGAGATTGTCGCGCAGCGCGAATGTGACGCCCTCGACCACCGCCTGGGTCAGCTCCTTCTGACCGGACTGGTGCCCGAGACCGACGAAGGCGCCGCGGATCGCAGCGTCGTTGTGCGGCGTCCGCTCGCCCGAGAGGTAGGGAAGGAAGGTGACGCCCGTCGGCGCCTTGAGGTCGTCGCCGAGTTGCTGCGTCAGGTCGCCGGCACTTTTCCCGGTGACGCCCGAAAGCCAATTGAGCGAATCCGTCGCCGACAGGATCACGCCCATCTGGTGCCAGGTGTCCGGCAGCGCGTGGCAGAAAGTGTGGACCGCGCTTGCCGGGTTGGGCAGGTAGGCATCGGTGGCCGCGAAGAGCACGCCCGAGGTGCCGAGCGACACGAACGCATGGCCGTGCCCGACCGTGCCCATGCCGCAGGCCGAAGCCGCGTTGTCGCCGGCGCCTCCCGCCACGACCACGCCGCCGCCCATGCCCCATTCGGAGGCGAGTTTGCCGCGCAGCGTGCCGCCGGGTGCAGTGCCTTCGACGAGCCCGGGCATGTGGCTCTCGTCGAGCCCGGTCGCGGCGAGGAGTTCGCCAGACCATCTGCGCTGCGCGACATCGAGCCAGGCGGTGCCGGCCGAGTCCGACATCTCGGAAATGTGCTCGCCGGTGAGCCAGAGGCGCAGATAGTCCTTCGGCAACAGCACCTTTGCGACCTTGCCAAAAATGTCCGGCTCGTTGTCCTTCACCCAGACGAGCTTCGGCGCGGTGAAGCCGGGGAAGACGATGTTGCCGGTGATCTCGCGAAAGCGCGGGTCGGCGTCGAGCCGCGCCGCCTGTTCGTGGCTGCGCGTGTCGTTCCATAGGATGCAGGGGCGCAACGGCTGGTCGGCGGCATCGAGCAGCGTCGCGCCATGCATCTGGCCAGACAGGCCGATGCCCCTGACGGCAGCGAGGTCGCGCCCGTGCGAGGCCTTGAGCGCGCCGACCGCTTCCTGGGTAGCGCGGATCCAGGCGGCAGCGTCCTGCTCGGACCAGCCCGAATGCGGCCGCGATACGTCGAGCGCGCCGGTCGCTGAGGCGAGGATGCGCTGATCGGCGTCGATGAGGAGCGCCTTGACCCCCGACGTTCCGAGGTCGAGCCCGAGATACATGCGTTTCTCCTCCCGGCGCGCTTCTTGCCGACGCGCCGCATCTCCCTCGCCGGCCCGTGGATCTGGTCGGACCAGAGTGAGCCGGCACGTTACTCATAGCAAAAAACGCCCCGCTGAAAACCGGGATTCCGGCCAACCGCGAAGATTTTTTTCGTCCGTCGGAATAATTCAGCGCGACAGCGCGGGAGTGGCCATGTCCTCGGCCCGGCTGGCGAAGAGCTGCGACAGCGGACTGTCGGGCCGCAGTTCCTTCCGCTCAGAGGCGAGCGCCACGGCGAGCGGACGGTTGCCCGACCGCAACGCAGCCTCGATCAGCGTCAGGTCGAGCACGTCGCGCTGGGCATGGCTGCCGCCGAAGCGGTGCGCCAGGCCGCGCAGCGGCTTCAGCAGGCGAACGGTGGTGGCGAAATCGCCGTCGCCGAAGGCCTTGATCGCCCGCGCCGCCGGCAGACCCACGTCGCGCGTGAAGGACGCGTTGTCGTCGCCGCGCGAAACCGCCTCCTCCTGCGCCCGCAGGAGGGTATCGGCGAGATCGGAGCGCCCCGCGCCCACAAAGGCCATCATCGCGTGTGCGTCGTTGAAGGCATAGTTGCCCGCGGTGGCGAAGGGCGCCCAGAGGTCCGCCAGCCGCGCCCAGCGCCTGCCGGCATCGACGCCGCGCAGGTAAAGCCGCCACAGCAGCGCGGAGGCGTCGACCATGTTGAGCACGAAACTCGACTGACCGCCCTCGACCGGACCATCGTAGAGCGCCAGCATCTCGTCGTGGTCACCGAGATCGTAATGGAAGAGCGACAGGTGCCACCAGTTGTGGACCTTCATTAGGCTGTCCGTCGACCAGCGGTCCGGGTCGTTGCGCATCCAGGCGATGCCGTCTTGCTGGCGGCTCTGCATCTCCATGACGTGTGCCACCGCGTGCTGGCCCCAGCCGTCGCGCGGCTCGAGTTCCACCGCGCGGCGCCCGACTGCCTCGGCGCGGGCATAATCCCCGGTCTCCTCCAGCCCGAAGGCATAGGCCGACAGGATGGCGTGGTAGCCCGGCATGGCCTCGTCCCATTCCGGCACCGCGCGTGCGATGCGGTCGCGCAGCATGCGGGCATTGCCGGTGAAGAAATCGATCTGGTGGCCGGCCTGCAGGGCAAGCGCGTCGCGCGGATGCTCGAGCGTCAGGTCTTCCAAAATCTCGGACGCCCGGTGCCAGTGCCCGTCAACCAGGGCGCCGAGCGCGGCGACATGGCCTTGTTCGCGTGCATTGGCAGGCAGCGCTGCCACCGCCGCATGGATGTCGCGCGCCGCCGCGGTGGCGGCCGGATCGGTGGCGAGCCCGAAGAGCCAGCCCTTCAGCACATGCGCCATGACGAAGCCCGGGCTCTGCGCGATCGCCGCGTCGGCATGGGCGACCGGGTCGCCCACGAAACGCTGAAGTCCGGACAGCCCGGCCTCGTAGCGTTCCGCGCTCGCCGTGTCGGCCCCCGAGAGGGCAAATCCCAACCGGTCGTGCATGGTCATGAAACCCTCAGTTTCCCGTCCGGACGGCAACCGTCGCCACGCCCGCCCCGATCAGCAGCGCTCCACCGGTCCGGTTGAAGGCGGAGACGATCTTCGGATTGCGGATCGCGTTGCGCGCCCGCGACGCCACCAAGGCGTAGCCGAAGGCGTTGGCGAAAGCGAGGCAGAGGAAGGTCGTCTCGAAGATGACCATCTGCGCGAGGAAATCGCCGTGCCGGTCGATGAACTGCGGCAGGAAGGCCACGAAGAAGGTGATGCTCTTGGGGTTCAGCGCCGTGACCAGCCAGGCATGCGAGAGCATGCGCACGGACGAGACGCTGTCGGTGCGCGGGCTGGCGTCGAGCCTGCCGCCGGCCCGGAAGAGCTTGATGCCGAGCCAGACCAGATAGGCGGCGCCGATCCACTTGAGCACCGTGAAGACGGTGGCCGACGCCATCAGCAGTGCCCCGATGCCGAGCATGGAAAGCGTCATCGCGGTGAAGTCGCCGAGCGCCACGCCGGCTGCCATCGGCAGGGCGGTGCGCCACCCCTGCCCCAGCGCGTAGGAGACGACGAGCAGGATCGTCGGCCCGGGAATGACGAGCAGCACCGCGGACGCGGCGACGAAGGCGAGCCAGGTTTCGAAGGACATCGGCGAACGCTCCGGTGAAGCCGAAAGCAATCCACAGCCGCGCAAGGCTGTCCAGCGGAAAAGAACACCTACTTCGGTCGTCGGTCGCCCGGACGACCGGGTCAGCCCTTCGCGTGCTTTTCCAGGAACGGCAGCATCGCGTCGAGGGTCTCGCGGGGATTTTCCTCCACGATGAAATGCCCGGCCTGGACACCCTTTCCTTCAACCGAGACGCACCAGTCGCGCCAGGCATCGAGCGGCGTCGAGGCTTGCGCCGGAAACCCCTCGTCACCCCAGAGCGCTAGCGTCGGGCAGGCGATGCTGCTCCCGGCCGCTATGTCTGCCTCGTCGATCTCGCGGTCGATGGTCGCGCCGGCGCGGTAGTCGTTGCAGGCGCCGTGGACGTGGGCCGCATCTGCGAAGCACGCACGGTAGTCGGCGAGCGCATCCGGATGGAAGGCCGAAAGATCCTTCGAACGCGTCCAGCTCGCGATCGTGTAGTCGAGAAAGCCCTCCGGATCGCCGCAGATCAGCCTTTCGGGCAGCGGCTCGGGCTGGGCGAGCATGAACCAGTGGTAGGCGTTCATGGCGAAGGCTACGCTCATAGCTCGCCACATGACCGCGGTCGGGACGATGTCGAGCACCACCAGCGCCGTCGTCGATTTCGGATGGTCGAGCGCGAGGCGGTAGGCGACGCGTCCGCCGCGGTCGTGGCCGGCGACAGCGAAGCGGTCGAAGCCGAGCGAGGCCATCACCGCAACCGCATCCTTCGCCATCATGCGCTTGGAATAGGCCTGGTTGCCGGCATCGTTGGGCGGGCAGGACGAACGGCCATAGCCGCGCAGGTCCATCATCACGCAGGTGAACCGCTCCGACAGAGCCTGATAGACGGGGTGCCACATCACGTGCGTCTGCGGAAAGCCGTGCAGCAGGAGCAGCGGCGGCCCCTCGCCGCCTACGCGCGCGAAAAGCGACGCTCCATCGGCCTCTGTGCGGATTTCGCGGCTGCCGGGAAAAAGATCGGACATGGCGCGAGCCTAATCCGCCCCGGCGGGGACGGCAATCGGCCGGTTCCCCGCTCCTGACATGTCGGCAACGTGGCTTCGCGTCTCAGTTCCCGCCGTCGAGATACCCTCGCGCGATCGCCGCCATCTCTGCCGGCGACATGCTCTCGCCATGCCCGCCATGCGCGATCCGCACCGGCAGGTCGAGAATGCGGCGCATGGTCTCGCGATACGTGTCCGGGTCGGAATCCGGCAGGTCGTCGATCAGCCCGCCCGGATAGATGGCATCGCCGCTGAAGAAGAGACCGTCCGTTTCGTCCAGGAGCCCGATCGAATCCGGCGAATGGCCAGGCAGCGACAGCACCGCGAAGCGCCGGTCGCCGAGATCGACCTGGTCGCCCTCGGCCAGGCGTCGCGTCAGGGGCGCCGGGCGCAACGAATAAGCCGACTGGTCCCACCCTTCCTGCGGCGGGTGCTCGACCCCGCCGGCAAAGCCGCGGAACATGTCGGCATAGGTCGACGCGTCCGGCATGGTGGCGAAGGCGTCTGCCGAGGCCGCCGGGCCCCACCTGTCCTCAAACTCGTGCATGCCGCCGACGTGATCGAGATGGATGTGGGTGGCGAGCGCGATCACCGGCTTGCCGCAGGTGATCGGAACCCGCGCGACGAGCGGAGCGAGCCCCATGCCGCTGTCGACCAGGACGTCGCAATCCCTGCCTTCGAGAAAGTAGACGTTGGCGCGGAAGTAATCGTGCACCGCCGGCTCGGTGAAGAGCGTCAGACCGGGCGTCAGCTGGCGTTTCGCGAACCATGGCGGCATCAGCATCGTGTCCCTTGCGGCGGCTGGACCATTCGTTTGCAGGCTTTGTACACTTGTTAAACGAATGTCCAATGACCATTTTCAAACCACTCGCCGGGCGCATCTCCTCCCGTTGTCCGGCGGGTGTTCCCCTCTGGAGGTTTTGCCCTTCTTGGCACTCCAACCTGGCCGGGTCCTTCGCGGATCCGGCCTTTTTTCTGACGCTCCCGCAGGCGAGCCGAGCTTCACACAACTTTACATTCGCCCGCAATCGCGGAAACGTTGCGCGGCTAGTCTCCGACCATGGACGGCGACGGTCGTCGTCCCGAAAAAGGATTGTGAGATGGAAAACGAGATCGACAGGAACGACACGCAGGAAGGCTCGGGCATGTCGTCGGGATGGCGGCGCGGCCTTGCCGTCGGCGGGCTCGCAGTGGCCGTCATCGCGGGCGCGGGACTGGTGAACGCGCAGGCGGACGGCGGCTGGGGCGACGACGGCTGGGGCCCGCGCCATGGCTCCGGCATGCACGGACGGATGGGAGGCATGGGGTTCATGCACGGTGGAATGGGCAACATGCTGGACGAGATCGACGCGACGGCCGAACAGGAGAAGAAGATCTGGGAGATCTTCGATGGCGTCCGCGGCGACATCCGCTCGACCGCGATCGACTTCCGCAACACGCGCGGCGAGGTGCTCGAACTCCTGAGCGCTTCCGAGATCGACCGCGAGGCGGCCGAGAAGCTGCGCAGCGAACGCATCGCCGCACTCGACGAGGCCTCCCGGAAGATGACGAAGGCGCTGCTCGACGCGGCCGAAGTCCTGACGCCGGAACAGCGTGCCGAACTCGCCGAGCACGTCGGGGAACGCCGCTCCGGGCGTGGTCGCTGGTAGGCACGTCGCGAATGGGCGGAAGGAAGAGACGGGCATGGCGGAACAGGTTCTGATTGTCGACGACGACACGCGCCTTTCCGCCATGCTGGCGGAATATCTGGCCGGCAATGGCTACCGCGTCTCCACCGCCGCGACGGCGACCGAGGGCATGGCGGACATCGCCCGCCGTCCCCCGGACCTCGTCATCCTCGACGTCATGCTGCCCGACCATGACGGCTTCGAGACCTGCCGGCGCATCCGCCAGCTATCCGACGTGCCAATCCTGATGCTTACCGCCAAGGGCGAGGAGACGGATCGCATCGTGGGGCTGGAACTCGGCGCCGACGATTACCTGCCCAAGCCGTTCAACCCCCGCGAACTCTTGGCGCGGCTGAAGGCGATCCTGCGCCGGCGCAACGGATCGGCCGCGAATGGCTCGCGCGTCATGCGCTTCGGACGCCTCGAAATCGACCCGGCCTCGCGCTCGGCCCGCATCGACGGGCGCGACTGCGCCATGACCAGCTACCAGTTCGACCTCCTCGTGGCGCTGGCCGGCCATGCCGGCCGGACGCTGTCGCGCGAGCAGCTGATGGACATGGTGCGCGGCGAGGAGCTGGAGGCCTTCGACCGCTCGATCGACGTCCACGTCTCGCGCATCCGCGCCGCGATCGAGGACGACCCGAAACACCCGCGCCGCATCGTGACGGTGCGCGGCTCCGGCTACGTCTTCGCGCGCTACCAGGACGACGGTCAGTGAAGCTGAACCCATTCTCCTGGCGCAACAGCCTCTTCATCAAGATCTACCTGACACTGCTCGCCAGCCTCGCAGTGGTGGCGATAGCCAGCGCGGCCTTCGTATGGATCGGCCACGACGAGGACGACCGGGGCTGGCGCGGCCGCCGCGACCAGTTCATCGCCGCCATGCTGCCCCCGGAGGCGAGCCCGGCCGAACTCGACGCCCTGCTCATGCGCCTCGGCGGCGCCCTGGACGCCGACCTCGCGATCTACGACCGCCGAGGCCGGCTGGTCGCATCGGCGGGCGATCCGTTCCCTGACAGGATCCGCGAATGGCGCGGGCACAGGCATCACGAGGACGACGCGGACGAAGACGATCATGGCATGACCATGAGGCTCTCGGACGGGCGCATCGTGGCGGCCCGCATGGAGAGTCCGCTCGGGCCGGGCAACCGCAATCCGCTCGCCTATCTCGTCATGATCGCCGGCGTGATCGGGCTCGCCGCCTATCCGGTGGTGCGCCACCTGACGCGTCGGCTGGAAGCGCTGCGCAAGGGCGTCGACGCCTGGGGCGAAGGCGCGCTGGTGACGCGCGTGCCGGCACGCGGCTCCGACGAGGTGGCAGCGGTGGCGCAGAGCTTCAACCGGGCTGCCGACCATATCGAGCGCATGATCACTGCGCACCGGGCCCTGCTTGCCAATGCCAGCCACGAGCTGCGCTCGCCGCTCGCCCGGCTGCGCATGGCGATCGACCTCTACGAACAGTCGCATGACGAGGCGCGCAAGGCCGAGATCGTGCGCAACCTCGGCGAACTCGACGACCTGGTCGAGGAGATCCTGCTCGCAAGCCGCCTCGACCATGCCGACCGGCTCGATCACGTCGAGCCCGTCGACCTCCTGGCGCTGGCCTCGGAGGAAGGCGCGCGCAACGGCATCGAGGTGTCGGGCACGCCGGCTATCGTCGACGGCGATCCGCGCCTGCTGATGCGGCTGGTGCGCAACCTGATGCAGAACGCGCTCCGCCACGGTGCGCCGCCTGTGACGGCCGAACTGGCGCGCGCCGGCGGCAAGATCCTCTTCAGCGTGCGCGACCACGGTGAGGGCATTCCCGAAGGCGAAGGGCGGCGCGTCTTCGAGCCGTTCTACCGGCCTTCGGGCCGCGGCGAGACGGCCGGCGGCTGGGGCCTCGGCCTCTCCCTGGTCCGCCAGATCGCCGGCCACCACGGCGGCACAGTCCGCCACGAGCGGCCGGCAGACGGAGGCGCGAGGTTCGTGGTGGAGTTTCCGGATCGCGGCGGACCCGAGAACTGATCACTGAGGGCTTCGCGGCGGAGCACCCAGGGGAGACGGTCGTGCGACGAGCAAGCCGGCGGCAGAAGGTCTCATCAATCCGCTGGCCGGCTCCAGACAACTACCGCCCTCTGTGCCGTTTCCCCCCGTCACCCCCTTGAATCGAAACGCCGCCAATCTTGTTTGATTGGCGGCGTTGATTTGGTTGCGGGGGTAGGATTTGAACCTACGACCTTCAGGTTATGAGCCTGACGAGCTACCGGGCTGCTCCACCCCGCGTCAAGGATATCGGCGTTTTGCCGGCCGGGGGACAGCCCGGACTTTTTCTGGTGCCTGCGCCGGTGCGTTCCTTCGAGGGGCGGCGTCCGGGGCGGGTGGCGTTCGCGTGGTTGCGATCGCCGGGTATCGGCTGTCTTGCGAATGACGAAAGGCCGCTTGCGGCGGCCTTTTTGGCCGCTTGTGCGGCGTGATCGTGAAGTGAGAAGCTTTTGGTGTGCGATTTGTAGACCTGGCAGCGACCTACTCTCCCGCGTCTTGAGACGAAGTACCATCAGCGCTGGGGCGTTTCACGGCCGTGTTCGGAATGGGAACGGGTGCAGCCGCCCCGCCATGACCACCAGGTCGACAAAGCGCACACTAAAGTTTTCGAGAAGCTGGGGTGAGGGAGCAGGGAGTAGCGAATGGGGAGTAGGGAATGCCCCTGCCCCGGCCGCTTTGTCCGTGTTCCTCGTCTTTTCCGCCTGGTTTGCGCAGCCCTGGCCTTCCGGGCGAAGCCCGCAAGGCCGACTGGCCGTCGGCGCCGATGCGCCGCCCCGTCCGGAGGATGGCGGCGAAGCCGCGCTCATCCGTGAGGACAAACCGACCATCGCCTTCGGCGATGGGCACAAGTAATGAGAATGATCAAGCCGATCGAGCTATTAGTACCGGTAAGCTTCACACATTGCTGCGCTTCCACACCCGGCCTATCGACGTGGTGGTCTTCCACGGCTCTGATAGGGAATACTCGTTTTGAGGCCGGTTTCCCGCTTAGATGCCTTCAGCGGTTATCCGTTCCGTATATAGCTACCCTGCTATGCGGCTGGCGCCACAACAGGTCCACCAGAGATACGTCCATCCCGGTCCTCTCGTACTAGGGACAGATCCTCTCAATATTCCTACACCCACGGCAGATAGGGACCGAACTGTCTCACGACGTTCTGAACCCAACTCACGTACCGCTTTAAATGGCGAACAGCCATACCCTTGGGACCTGCTCCAGCCCCAGGATGCGATGAGTCGACATCGAGGTGCCAAACAACCCCGTCGATATGGACTCTTGGGGTCATCAGCCTGTTATCCCGGCGTACCTTTTATCCGTTGAGCGATGGCCCTTCCACGCGGGACCACCGGATCACTATGACCGACTTTCGTCTCTGCTCGACTTGTCTGTCTCGCAGTCAGGCAGGCTTATGCCATTGCACTCGACGACCGATTTCCGACCGGTCTGAGCCCACCATCGCGCGCCTCCGTTACTCTTTAGGAGGCGACCGCCCCAGTCAAACTACCCACCATACACTGTCCCGGACCCGGATGACGGGCCGCGGTTAGACATCCATATCCACAAGGGTGGTATTTCAAGGGTGACTCCACGCAGGCTGGCGCCCGCGCTTCAAAGTCTACCACCTATCCTACACATGCGAAGACGAATGCCAGTGTAAAGCTATAGTAAAGGTGCACGGGGTCTTTCCGTCTAACCGCAGGAACCCCGCATCTTCACGGGGAATTCAATTTCACTGAGTCTCTGCTGGAGACAGCGGGGAAGTCGTTACGCCATTCGTGCAGGTCGGAACTTACCCGACAAGGAATTTCGCTACCTTAGGACCGTTATAGTTACGGCCGCCGTTTACTGGGCTTCGATTCAAAGCTTGCACCTCTCCTCTTAACCTTCCAGCACCGGGCAGGCGTCAGACCCTATACGTCGTCTTGCGACTTCGCAGAGCCCTGTGTTTTTGATAAACAGTCGCTACCCCCTGGTCTGTGCCACCCCATACACTTGCGTGCAAAGGGGTCACGCTTCTTCCGAAGTTACGCGTGCAATTTGCCGAGTTCCTTCAGCAGAGTTCTCTCAAGCGCCTTGGTATGCTCTACCAGTCCACCTGTGTCGGTTTCGGGTACGGTCTATACGGAGGAGCTATTTCCCGGGACCGCTTCGACGCCCGACCAATCCGATAAGGTCGAACGACACACGCAATCCGTCACTACCTCCAGGCCCACGAATATTGACGTGGTTCCCATCGACTACGCCTTTCGGCCTCGCCTTAGGGGCCGGCTAACCCTGCTCAGATTAACTTTAAGCAGGAACCCTTGGACTTTCGGCGAGCGGGTCTCTCACCCGCTTTATCGTTACTCATGTCAGCATTCGCACTTCCGATACCTCCACGGCCCCTCACAGGTGCCGCTTCATCGGCCTACGGAACGCTCCGCTACCGCTTGCATTGCTGCAAACCCGAAGCTTCGGTGCATGGCTTTAGCCCCGTTACATTTTCGGCGCAAAGACCCTTATTTAGACCAGTGAGCTGTTACGCTTTCTTTAAATGATGGCTGCTTCTAAGCCAACATCCTGGTTGTTTTGGGATCCTCACATCCTTTCCCACTTAGCCATGACTTGGGGACCTTAGCTGTCGGTCAGGGTTGTTTCCCTCTTCACGACGGACGTTAGCACCCGCCGTGTGTCTGCCGACTAGTACTCCCGGGTATTCGGAGTTTGGTTAGGTTTGGTAAGACGGTGAGTCCCCCTAGCCCATCCAGTGCTCTACCCCCGGGGTATTCGGTCGACGCTCTACCTAAATAGATTTCGCGGAGAACCAGCTATTTCCGAGTTTGATTGGCCTTTCACCCCTAGCCACAAGTCATCCCGATCTATTGCAACAGATATGGGTTCGGCCCTCCAGTACGTGTTACCGTACCTTCAGCCTGCTCATGGCTAGATCACTCGGTTTCGGGTCTAA